>DAIDJF010000003.1 GCA_027451525.1 Ktedonobacterales bacterium | reverse complement strand
GCCATAATGGCACGTGTTGTTCCTTGCGGTCGCCCTGCCATAATGGCACGTGTTGTTCCTTGCGGTCGCCCTGCCATGATGGCACGTGTTGTCGCTTGCGGTCGCCCTGCCATTATTGCGGAAAAAATGTCCCATTGTGGCGAGAGAAAGAAAAAATTATGCAGGTTGGCGATACATTCGTATTTGAGCGCACCTTTACGTTAGAGGATGTCTCTCTGTTCGCTCAGGTTTCGGGCGATCAGGGCATTCATCATATGCAGCCAGACGAGCGGGGTCGCGTGATGGCGCAAGGTCTGCTAACGGCAACGCTACCTACGAAAATTGGCGGCGATCTGAACTATATTGCGCGCAACCTGAATTTTGAGTTTCTGCGGCCTGTGTTTACGGGCGATACCATCCGTTGCGAAGTAACGATTACCGAGTATGAGCAGGCTGGCGAGTATATGAAAATGTCGTCAACCTGCGTCTGTCGCAATCAGCATGGCAAAGAGGTGCTGATTTGCACCACGCATGGGATTATCCGCGAACCACGTCAATAACGTATGAACCGATCATGGAGATGGACAAAAGAACGCGGGAACCATGCCCCAACACCATGGACCATGTGAATTTATGCAAAGAGCGTTATCGTGTCCGCTAAGCTCGAAGAGAACAAAGGAGTAACATATATCATGGCAGAAGCAGTTATTGTCAGTGCTGTGCGCACACCGATTGGGCGCGCGAACAAGGGCGTACTTAAAGATGTGCGCGCCGATGATTTGGCAGCGTTCGCGGTCAGGGGGGCACTGGAGCGCGTGCCACAGCTTGACCGTTCATTGATAGAAGATGTGATTTTTGGTTGCGCTTTCCCAGAGGGCGAGCAAGGCATGAACGTGGCGCGTCTGATCAGCACGCTGGCCGGTCTGCCCGAAACGGTCGGCGGCGTGACTGTCAACCGCTTCTGCGCGTCCAGCCTGCAAGCCTTCAACATGGCGGCGCAGAATATTATGCTCGATCTTGCCGACGCGGTAGTCGCGGGTGGTGTCGAGAATATGTCGCGTGTACCGATGGGCGGCTTTAATCCCTCCTTCAATCCACGCCTGATGAAGCAGCACGAGGGCGAGAAATATTCGTCACCCTATCCGCCAGCTGAACAGGAATTTGCCTATGCCAGCTACATGCCAATGGGCATTACCGCCGAAAATCTGGCCCGTCAGTATAGCATCAGCCGTGAGGAGCAGGACCAGTTTGCCTTGCGTAGCCATCAGCGCGCACTTGCCGCGATTGATAACGGCACGTTTGCGCGTGAGATTGTGCCCGTGCCACTGCCCAACGGCAAGCAGATGACGACCGACGAGGGACCGCGCCGCGATACCTCGCTTGAGCGTCTGGCAACCCTGGAACCCGCCTTTATCAAGGGTGGAACCGTCACCGCTGGCAACTCCAGCCCCTTGAACGACGGTGCCGCCGCTCTCGTGCTGATGTCGGCTGACAAAGCGCGTGAACTGGGCATCAAGCCGCTCGCCAGAGTGATTACGATGGGTGTCGCTGGTGTGCGCCCAGATGTTATGGGCATTGGACCCGTGCCTGCGATCAAGAAAGCTTTGCAGCGTGCGCATATGCAGTTGAGCGATATCGACATGATCGAACTCAACGAGGCCTTTGCCGCACAGTCGCTCGCCGTCGTTAAAGAACTCAATCTGGACCTGGATCGACTCAACCCGCATGGCGGTGCGATTGCTCTCGGTCATCCGCAGGGCTGTAGCGGCTCGCGCATCGTCGTGACCCTGCTGAACGACCTGCAAACAGCCGATAAAACGATTGGTATGGCAACATTGTGTATCGGTGGTGGTCAGGGATTAGCAACGATTATCGAGAGGTTGGCATAGCCATGACGTACAAGATTCGCAAAGCCGCCGTGCTGGGTGCAGGCGTGATGGGTGCAGCAATCGCGGCTCATCTCGCCAACGTCGGCATTCCCAGCCTCCTGCTGGATATCGTGCCTCAGGGCGCGACCGACCGCAACGTGATCGCGCGCACTGGCCTGGAAAAAACGCTCAAGTCGCGCCCTGCCTCGTTTTATAGCAAGCGCGCCGCGTCACTGGTCACAATCGGCAACGTCGAAGATGATCTCAAATCGCTTGCCGATGTGGATTGGGTTATCGAGGCTGTGATTGAACGGCTCGATATCAAACACGACCTCTACACGCGTATCGAGCAGTACCTGTCGCCACACGCGATTATTACCTCAAATACTTCTGGTCTTCCTGCACACATGCTTGTCGAGGGGCGCAGTGAGACATTCCGCAAGCACTTCCTGATTACGCACTTCTTCAATCCCGTGCGTTATATGCGCCTGTTGGAAATCGTGCCTTGCGCTGATACCGACCCGGCATTAATGACCTTTATGCAGGAATTCGCCAGCGAGGTACTGGGCAAAGGCGTCGTGCTCTGCAAAGACACGCCAAACTTTATCGCCAACCGCATCGGCGTCTACGGCTTCATGGCCGCTCTGAAACGTGTATTGGACGAGGGCTATACTGTTGGCGAGGCGGACGCGATTCTGGGACCGAACATGGGACGCCCCAAGTCCGCCCTTTTCCGCACCAGCGACCTCTCCGGTCTGGACACGACCGCGCATGTCTCGACAAATCTTTACGAGAACGCCCCCAATGACGAGCAGCGCGCTGTATTCCAATTGCCTGAACTGGTACGCACGATGCTTGAACGTAAGCTGTTGGGCGAGAAGACGGGTCAGGGCTTCTACAAGCGCGTCAAAAATGCAGAGGGCGAGTCAACTATTCTTGAGCTAAACCTCAAGACGCTTGAATACGAAGCTCAGCAAAAAGTGCGCTATCCCTCGCTCGGCAATGCGCGCAACATCAGCGACCCCGTGCAGCGTATGCTTGCCGTGTTAGATGGTGATGACCGAGCCAGCCAGTTCGCGCGCGAAACAACGGCAGATTCGCTGATTTATTCCGCCAATCGTGCGCAAGAGATAGCTGAGAGCATCGTTGATATAGATAATGCAATGCGTTGGGGTTTCAATTTCGACCTGGGCAGCTTCGAGGTGTGGGACGTGCTCTTGCAGCATCCCGCCACGCTGGAAAAGGTCTTCGCTGGCCGCGAACTGCCAGAACTGGTGCAGCGCGTCAAAACGCAGGGCCAAGGCACGTTCTATATCGGGACAACGGGCAATCGCCAGTACTTCGATTTCAAAAGCAACAACTATAGACCCGTTCCCGTGCCGCCGGGCGTCATTGCTCTTGAGGCGTTAAAAACAGGCAACAAAGTTGTGCGTGACAACGGTTCTGCCGCGCTGATCGACTTGGGTGATGGCATCGGCTGTATCGAGTTCCATACCAAGATGAACTCGATTGACGAGGGCATTATCGAGATGATGCGTTACGCCGTTGAGGAGGGCCAGAAGCAGTTCCGCGCCCTGGTTATCGGCAACGAAGCGGCTGACTTCTCTGCGGGTGCAAACCTGTTCCTTGTGCTGATGGGAGCGCGTCAGGGCGAGTGGAAAATGCTGGAGGACGCGATCAATGGGCTACAGCAGGCGCACCAGATGCTCAAATATAGCCCAATACCGATAGTCGCGGCTCCGGCGGGACGCGCTCTCGGCGGTGGTTGTGAGATCATCATGCACTGCAACCATACGCGCGCGGCGGCTGAGTCGTATATCGGTCTGGTCGAAGTGGGCGTTGGCCTGATACCAGCGGGTGGCGGTTGTAAAGAACTGCTGCTGCGCCAGGGAGCGAGCGTGGAGTCACAGATGGCGCGCAAGACGGGCGGACCATTCACACCGTCACGCAAAGCCTTTGAGACGATCTCGTTCGCCACGGTTTCGACCAGCGCGACAGAGGCCCAGGAGCTACGTTTCCTGCGCAAGACCGACGCCGTGACGGTCAATCGCGAACTGCTCTTGCGTGACGCGAAGGCCGACGCCTTGAAATTGGCAGAGGCGAAGGAAGCTGGCACATGGAAACCTGTGCAGCCGCAAATGTTGTTATTGCCAGGAGCGGGTGCGCGTCTGGTCTTGGAGCAGCAGATTGACAACATGCTGGACCTGGGCAAGATTAGCGAGCACGACGCGGTCATCGGGCGTCACCTTGCCAACGTATTAACAGGTGGAGAGACCTCGCACGTCACGCCAATGACGGAGCAGCAGGTGCTCGACCTGGAGCGTGAGGCTTTCCTGAGCCTGTGCGGTACGGAGAAGACGCAGGAGCGCATGCAAGCGATATTAATGACTGGCAAGCCGCTGCGCAACTAGCGCGCGCTGTGCCGCTTTGGTGGGTGCCAGCAGCGTGCGGGCGGGACTGATTATGGGGATCAGCCCGCCCCGCTGCATTTTTGAGGACTATTTATTCTTCTTGTTTAGCTTCGTCTGGTGTCCAGCGTTTGGCGTCGCGTTGCTGGTATTTTGCCATTACTTGCTCAAAGGCTGTGTCTAGATCAACGCCAATTGAGTTGGCGAGCGAGGCGAGGATGAAGAGGATATCGCCCATCTCGGAGGCAATATCGCCCCCTTCGCCCGCTTTCTTGGGTTTCTCGCCGTAGCTGTGGTTGATCTCGCGCGCCAGTTCGCCCACCTCTTCGGTCAGGCGGGCGAGACTGGCGAGTGGCGACCAGTAATGGCTATGCCACTCTTCACGGATCAGTTGGTCAATTTCGCGTTGCACATCGTTCAGCGTTCTCATGTGTCTTGCTTTCTCTTACACACCTGTAACCACATCTGGCATATCTTGCATCATATAGGCATATGCCATATGTTCGCTATTCCAGGAGAAGCCGACGTTACCCATGTGATCTACAACAATCAGACCACCTGTGCCTGTGGCTTTTGCTCCTAGCACGGCAATGGCAGCTTCTGCGGCGGCGCGTGCATTCATGCCACGGGCCACGAAATCGGCGGCGCGTTTGGCGATCAGCAGGCGCGTGAAATCCTCACCGTAGCCAGTGCAGGAGATTGCGGACTGTTCATCGGCATAGAAGCCTGCACCGACTAGAGGCGAGTCGCCGATACGACCGGGATATTTGTAGACGATGCCGCCTGTCGAGGTTGCCGCTGCCAGAGTGCCAAAGGTATCTATTGCCACCGCGCCAACTGTGCCGTGCTTTTCGTCGCTATCCTCTATGTGATCTGTTGGTGTTGCAGGGGAGGTTGAGCCAAGTTGGGTCCGATAGTAGATTGGCTCCGTGCCGTGTTTTTCTTGCATACGGGCAGTATGTTCAGCATGAGCGCGTTGCCAGTTGGCCTGTTGGCGTTCGGTGAGCAGGTCCTGGCGACGACAGAGATGGATGTTATGTTCGCGCGCGAATATCTGCGCACCGCGTCCGACGAGTAACACATGAGGACTCTCCAGGACGCGCCGCGCTAGCGTGATCGGATTTTTGATGCGTTCCACGTTGGCAATCGCTCCGACGCGCAACGTGTGGCCTTCCATAATGCCCGCATCCATCTCGATGTTGCCTTCAGCCGTCAGACAAGAGCCTGTACCCGCGTTAAAATTTGGATTATCCTCAAGAATGCGCACCGCCGCCTCAACAGCGTCAAGCGCGCGATGGCCTTCTTGTAGCTTATGCCAGCCGATGCGTGCCGCCTCGCGGCAACCCTCTTGCGCCGCTTCAAAGCGGTCTGGTGTGATAGCACCCGCCCCACCATGAACAATTAGAGCAATTCCCATTAGGCAGACTTCTCCTCAAGCGTATTTATCAACATGGTATCACGCCTGTTCATATGTTGGCATATGGTAGAGCTGGAAATTTGCGCAGTCGGTGGTAAGAATGGAAAGAAGTAGGGAGAGACTTACAAACGTTTGGTAGGTTGGGGGTACGCAGCTTTCATTCAACCAGGCTGGTCGAATGAAAAAACTACGCGAAGCGTGTATGCTTAGGAGAACATCACTTCGACTTCGGGCATAACTTCAGCGGTCGATACAGGTAGCATTTCGATTAAGGGCACATCTTTCTTTTCAACCAGACGATTCTCGGCATCCACAAAGACAATTTGCGGGACGAGAGAACGGATTTCTTCTTCTGTATATTGCGCGTAACTAATGATAATTACGATATCGCCCTCGGAGGTCAGACGAGCAGCCGCACCGTTGAGACAGATGACGCCGGAGCCACGTTCGCCCGCGATGGTATAGGTTTCCAGGCGCGCGCCATTGGTGACATTGACGACCTGTACCTTCTCATAGGCATAGATGTTGGCAGCATCCAGCAGGTCCTGATCAATAGTGATACTGCCGATGTAGTTCAGATTTGCCTGGGTGACGGTAGCACGATGAATTTTTCCTTTGCACATGGTACGCAGCATGAGATATAAGGTTCCTTTCCTGAACAGATTGACGGAAACGTGCAAGATGAGCCGTATACTCACCATGCTATGCAGGGTAATAAGCGGTTGTTACCCTGTACACTATACTAAACGATGCAACGCGCAAAATGGGAACATGGTTGTTATAATGTAGGGTTTTATTCTCCTGGTGCAGATTTTAGCAAGGCGAGCAGGGCCAGGGCATAGGCTTCTGCGGGAGTTTGCGCGTCGTAGAAATCCGCTCCCATCATCAGGCGATAGCGGCATTTCCAACGGCGCGCGGGCCAGGGAGCGAGACGGATGAGTGTATAGGTCTCTACACGCTCTTCTAACGCCTCGCGTAACGCGACCTCACCCTGTTCATTGATACCAACGTGATGCAGGTCATGAATAACGGTTTCCGGTAACATAGGCGTTTTGGCTATCCCATCTATCCACGTAGTGTTACATCTGTTAGTGGAGTGCTTGTAAGCTTGCGCTAGCCTCTTCGGGACTCATCTGCTCAAAGTCCACACGTGGAAGTTGGCGCGGAATGACCGTGAAGGGGCCTGTCCACTGTTTTGCGTGCTCTTCTAGCCAGTCGAGCACCTCAAAAGATTGCTTGCTAGCCTGGGCGACGACGGGATAGCGTTGGGCCGCGCGCGCAAAAACCTCGTGATCTTTAGTATACACGCTATAATCTTCGCGCACCACGACATCGACGTAGAGGTCGGTGTAGATCAGTTCGCTTGCATGATTACTGTAGTCAGAATTGGGCAGTACCACATCACAGTAGCCGCTTTGAAAACCACCATTCAGGTTATAGCCAACATGAATGGTATACCAGGCGTCGGGCCAGAAGAAGGAGAGCTGATGTTTGTGTGAAACCCAAGTCCCCGGTTTCCAATGCATGGATGTGCCCGCTGGCGTCCAGATCACAAAGTATTTTTCGCTAACGGGAATGTGGTAGCCAGACCAGCGTGCCCATTGGTCGCCGCTGACCAGCATTTTCCGAATGTTTGCCTCAAGTAACATTCCTGTGACCTTTCAACCTTTCTCTGATGAAGAATGTGTGGTGCATACGCTGACGAGCTATTATAATTATAGCCGATGTGTTCCTTGTGGACAAGCGCGAGGCCTGCTTTACTCGCCAGCCATGTTGCCTTGATCTGCGGTTGGTTGCCTCTGCAAGAGGAACCAGAGGCCAGACATGACGATAGTTAAGACGATGACGTAGGGCAGCAGTGACCAGAGGCCGAGATATTGCGCCAGGTTGCCAGCCAGCCAGGGAAAGAATGCCGCTCCCATGCTGCCCAGGCTGGCAAGAAAGCCAATAGCTGTAGGAACCATGCGTCGTGAGACAAATGAGGGCATGAGGGCGATGGTGGTCGGGAAGATTGGCCCCAGACTAAAGCCTGTCAGGCAGAGACCGAAGGCACCCACGATCTGCACGGGGACCAGCCAGAGCAGCAACAGGCCGACTACTACGCCAGCTAAACACAGCTGAATCAGGCGTTGGTTGCCGATGCGCGCTCCCACGTGCCCCATAAATAAGCGTCCCAGCGAGAGGCCAAGCCAGTAGCCACTGACTATCCAGCCAGCTAGTAGGGGCACGCTCTGCCGCTGCTCGGTCAGAAAACTGTAGCTCCAGTTGCCTATACTGACCTCTGTTCCGACATACGTGAGCAGAAAAAATGCCGCGATCCAGACCACGCGGCGTTTAAGCGTGACGGAGAGCCGATGGTCTTGCGCAGTGGCTTCTTCATTTTGCTGACTGATCGTGCTTGTTTTGGTGCGTTCGCGGAAAAAGAGGCCCAGGCCCAGCAAGATCAATAGACTGTACGCGCTCCAAAGCATGTAGGTGATATTCCAATGCCAATGGATTGCTAGAATCGCAGAGGCGATAATGGGGCCGAGTAGAGCACCTATGCCATAGAAGAAGTGCAGGTAGTTGAGTTGAACGGTACTATTGGGCAGTTGCACGACATACGAATTGAGTCCAGCGTCCAGCGTTGCGGCTCCGCAGCCAATGAAGCAGAACGCCAGTAGAATGAGGGCGAAAGGGGGAACAAGAATCAGTATGCCCACGCCACAGATAAAGAGGAATGTTCCGAGCATCAGGGTACGTTGATTGCCTAATGTGGTCATCAGAAAACCGTTATTGAGCGAGGCAATGAAGTAGCCAAGTGTACCACAGAGAAATAAGAGGCTGATTACCGCTTTGTCGACATGATACTGTTGCTGGAGATTAGGTAAAAGGACGCCAAAGGCTCCATCATTCGCGCCAATCAAAATAAAGGTGAGAAACGCTAGTGTGATACTCATGCGAAGAATGGATGGCGACATGCGTTGCTGTTTGGGAGTGACGAGTGTGTTCATGAAAACCCTTTGTTAGTGACTAAGAAGATACTGGTTCTATGGTACCACAAAAATGAGCTGTGATTGAGCCATGTTATAGATGATAAAAACCTGACAGAACGGCACAGAAGATGAAAAAATTTTTTAGAGTCATCTTATTACAATAATAACATTAATATGGTTATGTAAAAATCAATTAACTCTATAGAATGCATGTTACTTATAATGAGAATTATCGTTGTAAGATATAGCTGATCAATTTGAACATCATAGCGTATCGGGGCGGTAATATAGCAAGAAGAAAGTGGGGATATAGCCTATGTATCTGTAGTGTGTGCGCAATAGAGGGCGCATAAGAGGTATGTATGATTGAACAAAAACCTTTCGATAAAATTCTAGGTTCGGTATTTGGGCGTTATCGGCTGGAACAGTATATTGAAAAAAATACCTATGCCCCGATGTTTCTAGCACAACGTGAAGGTGACTCAGCAAAATATCTTATTCGTGTCTTCCTGTTGGCTGCACATCTTCAAGGAAGGAACCGGGATGAATATTTTGCCAACTTCCAGTACAAGGCGCGTCAAATCGCAGATCTCCAGCATCCGTACTTGTTGCCAATAGTCGATTATGGTGTCTTCCGTGGTATCCCTTTTCTCGTCTCACCACATATTTCCATGCGTTCATTGCGTACGCGTATTGAGAAAAACGGTCCAATGGATGGTATAACGGCAGGACGTTATCTCGACCAAATCTGCACCGTTTTAGAGTATGCGCATCAACAGGGCGTGGTGCATGGCAATCTTTCCATTGATTGTATTTATCTGCGCCTGGATGGACAGATTATTGTCGCTAATCTTGGGCTAACCAGTCTGCTTGAGTCATCTCGTGAGACGGGAGTGTCGCATATGCAAGCGGTTGTCGGTGAGGGGAGTGCGCCTGAGCAAATCCTTGATAAGCCGCTCGGCTCTTTTACGGATGTCTACGGTCTGGGAGCGGTACTCTATCACATGTTCACCGCTACACCAGTCTTTCCAGGCACCACGGTAGAAGAAATTGCGCAGCAACACCTCTATACAACCGTGCCCCCTTTAAGCCAGAAGCGGAGCGATCTCCCGCCAGGTCTCTCTGCGATTCTCACACGCGCGCTGGCGAAAAATCCTGTGCAGCGTTTCTATCATCCGGGAGCTTTTGCGAATGCTTATCACCGTGTAGTAGATCCAAATAATAGAACCCGTGTGCCGTTTATTGCCAATTCATCATCGTCCATCCAACAAGAAATAGTTCCTAAAACAGGCAATGTGCAGGGAATAGACATTGTTGAAGGTAACAATGGTGTCGCCAAGCCTGCTTCAATAGAACCGGCACTGCGAACTCCTTTGCCTATAACAGTGTCAACTGCGGGTACGCAAGAAGTAATGACGAACGAGCGCGATGCCCGTCGAGTTGCCTTACAACGTAAAATGCGCCGCAAGAGTACGATGCGGATCTCAATTCTTGTGGGTGTATTGCTCTTGTTGCTCGTCGGTGGGGGGATTGCGACAGTTTTTCTCCATCTCGGTGCCTCAACGGTCAGTTCTACAGCGCAAGTTACGTTCTTTGATAGTCAGAATAAAATCCCCTGGACAACCGATTCTCTTTCTATTGCAACGCAAGGGCTGACCACACCGCAGGCTGGTTATGATTATGAAGCCTGGTTGATTAATAATGACAATGAGCAAGTGACAGGATTAGGTACGTTGAAGGTAGCGGGTTCAAACGCCACGTTGCTGTATAGTGGTGGGAGTGCGGCAACGGCGGGACCAAACCTGCTATCGCCAGGAGATACTGTAGAGATTACGCTAGAGCGTGGTACACCAAAGCAACCAGTTGGCCCTGTCGTTTTCGCGGGCACGTTTCCTACGCAATCGTTTGCGCATATCACGCACCTGCTCGTAAGCTTTCCTGGAACTCCTGGTCAGGTGGGCATGTTGGTAGGATTGGTGCAAC
Organism: Ktedonobacterales bacterium; assembly: GCA_027451525.1. Taxonomy (GTDB): domain Bacteria; phylum Chloroflexota; class Ktedonobacteria; order Ktedonobacterales; family Ktedonobacteraceae; genus DTNP01. The sequence continues at coordinate 154,908 of DAIDJF010000003.1, read as the reverse complement.
AAACCCATCTACTTGCTATTCAGGGCAATGTCTTGCAAGAACTTGCGGCAAGTAAAGATTACACGCAAATAAGTTGTACGGCGCAAAGCCTGCTTGATATCATTGAAGGCTCTCATGGCGCGCATTATCAACCATTGACGGCAAGTTGCCCGGCGCAAGCAACGTTCGCGGGTGATGGCTTTGGGTTATTGGGCAATGGCTTTCTAGCGGGAACGGCAGAACATGCGACGCTGGCAATTAGCCAACCAGACGCAACGTCGGCTATGCGTCAACATGCCGCCTTGATGGATATTGCACTCTCTAATATTAAATCCTGGGCAACGATGCTCGACCAAGATGCTCTCAATTTGAAAAATAATCCAACCGACCTCACGCAGATTAACGAGATCGCGCAATTAACCGATGCGATCTATCATGGCGTTGATACCAATGGGGATGGACATATTGACCCTGTTGTGGGCGAAGCAGGAGCATTGACAGCTTATCTACAAGGACAGTTAATGGCAACACTCGCGCTGCGACCGAACGCCTGAGTAGTGTGGCCTTTTTTCATTTTTTCTCTTTTGTATTATTGATCTCGTGCGCATCACTGATCTGGGGGAACTGATCAGGCGCCCTATTTATGCGAAGCGAGCAATATAGTTATGAATGAACAGTATGTTTCTGCCGTGGAGCCTGTCCCTATCCGTGAGCAGGCAGAAATAGTTATCGTGGGGAACGGTATTGCCGGATTATCGGCTGCGTTAGAGGCGTGCCGTCTTTCGCCAGAGACGCATGTGACAATCATTACCGAGCAGAGCTATCCAACGATTTATACGCCTGCACTCAAGCAATTTGCCACCGGTAAGATCGCGCGTGAGCAGTTAATTGCCCAGCCTGCTGGTAGTGAATATATGCATCGTGTGCATGTTGTAAGCGGCCATGTCGAGCAGATTTATACGCGCGAACGCTTTCTCCTTTTGCGTGATGGGCGCACTATTGGCTATCAATCGCTGTTGCTATCAACGGGCAGCATTCCACGCGGGCTACCACAGTCGCTGCCTGGACGTGATCTTGATGGTGTGATGACGCTTCATCGCCTCAACGATTATATTGACTTGCGGCGGCGTCTGTCAGAGGTGAAGCAGGCGGTTGTTATTGGCAGTGGGGCACACGCGATTGAAACGGTGATGGGGCTTCTGGAACGGCGTGTTCAGGTATATTGGCTGCTTCGCCGCGAGATGTGCATGTCACAGGTGCTGGATGCCGAGGCCTCGGCGGAGATTCTGGAGGATTGCCGTCGCGCGGGAGCAAAAATTTTCCTCAATTGTGAGGTAGCGGAAATCGTTGGTAAAGTCGGTGTAGTGACTGGTGTCGTAACCAATGATAAGCGCATGATTGCTTGCCAGCTTGTTATTGCCTGCACTGGTTCATCTCCACAGACAGCCCTTGCCAGTTGTAGCGATGTACTGATACGGTGCAAAAAAGGCATTCGTGCTGATGAATATTTACGCACGAATGTACGCCATGTTTTTGCGGCTGGCGATTGCGCGGAGGTTGAAGACTCTGTAAGTGGACTCTACCAGTCTAAGATGCTCTGGCACGTTGCGGTAACACAGGGGCAGATTGCGGCGGCGGTCATGAGTGGACAGAGCGATTCTATTCAGGTGCCGGGTTCTTCCTGGCAAGCAACACAGTTGGGTTCGCTACATATGGTGACTGTTGGTGAACCGCTCAGCACTGCGCGGGGCGTCACAATCCTGTCTGACCATACGAAGAAGAGTTATCGTCGGCTGGCCTTCTTTGATAATCGCTTGATTGGCTATCTCTCGGTCGGCAATCCCAAACCGGACACCTTTTCCATCAAACGTTTGATCGATGAGGGCCATTCTGTACGCGGCTTTGAGAAGGATTTGCTGATGGGCATGTTTGATGGGCGCAAATATTTCTCGCAGAGTGCCGCACGACCACTGGCGTCAAAATCTACAATGGGAGAATTGCCAGCTCTGATGCAATCCCTTAAACGCCAGATTGTACGAAGCACGGAGCCAATGTTGCCTGTACCGCCTGTTATCGCTTCTCATGCTGTGCGCAAGACACGACCGCTTCAGATGGAAGAGCTAGAGGAACAACTCTCTCAGCGTGAAGAGCTTCAAGAGGTACCAACGGCATCTTCTGAGACCGTGCTTGCGGTAGAGAAGAGCCGCGACAATGTGACCACTCCTCCACGCTGGCTGATTCCTGCTATCTTACCCACGGGCTTGTTACTGACCGCGGATACACAGCAGATAGGGTTATCCTGGCTGAATCTGGCACTTGCGCTCACTATCTCTGGTCAGGCACCCGCCCCGACCGACAGGCAAGACGTTGCGCTTGGTGATGTTTTGTATCTTGCCCTGGAAGAGAACGAACTACAACTGCGTGAGCGTATCGAGTCCGTGTTGCCACCAGGAGAGACGCTCTCCTCTGCTATTACCTGTGCTACACGGTGGGAGCATTTGCATACAGAAGGGTTAGCTGCTTTAGAGCAGTGGCTACAAACGCATCAACAGGCACGGCTGATCATTATTGATTCCTGGCGCAAAATCAAACCCCTGCCCCAGGTTTCTTCTGATGAGGAGGCAATTCAGGGCTTAAAGCACCTGGCTGATATGTATGATATTGCTATTCTATTGGTATCGCACTCTACACGGACACAACTTTGGAAAACTTCTCAACAGACGGCTGAACATGCTGGCAATGGAAGTCTGATTGATGGCTGGCTTACGCTCAAACAAGGTGAACAAGCCCGGCAGGTAATCCTGGCTGGTATAGGCCGAGCCTTTACCGCCAACATGCAGTTTTCAGTGGCCTTCCATTCTGGCTCCTGTTCAATTACGCAGGTTGTGGAAAAGAAGCGGAGTGCGCGAAAACAGACATCTGCCAAAAAAGTTCGCCAACAGACAAAGATTGTGGAAGAGCGTAGCCTCTCTTTACGTGAATCTATGCCTCTTCCATAGATGTTTATCTCTGTTGTATGCGTGGTGAAGCCACTATGAGCGGAGTACTCGATGCTCTCTTTTGAAAACGTGCTCTTTGCAGGCGTAGTCTTTGCGATTTGTATCTGGTTTGCGTGCATGATCTACATGGCGATAGCCTATGCGCCGATCATGCGTTTTCTGCGTGTGGAGGGGATACTGCATGCTCTCCCGCTATGGTTGCTCTACTATCTTCCTGTTACGCTAGCGGGTCTAATCGTTATCGGACTCGGTGTGCTGGTCCATACTATTATGCCCTCTAACGTGGATGTCTTCGTGTTGACCTTGATGAGTGAACGGCTATGGCTAGTTGCCGTGCTGCTACTGATCGGTATACTCGTCTGTAGTGGTATCTGGCTGAGTATGTTGCGCGTCCGTCTGCGGCGCGAATACCACAAATACCACTACCTGCGGCAACGCATACAGCGCGCGCGCGTCATGCACCCAACAGTGCACACAATGAATACGCAACTACAGCAGCGTAAGCAACGTCTATTGCGTCATCTCGCCTGGGGGCGGAATGTCACGAGCATGACAGCAGTACTGGGATTGGGCATTATGCTCAGCGTGAGTGTGTTGCGTCCTGCTCCATCTTTATCTACTTCCTTCAGTTCGTCACAATTGTTACCAAAGGGCAGTGCTTCACCTTTTAACGCCACTGTCAGCACAGTCGATAAGCAGTTCAGTGTCTCATTGACGGTGACGCCCAACCACTTTGGGCCGAATGTCTTTATGATTAGTGTGACAAGTAGCGCGACGGGCCAGTCAGTAACAACAGTCCACGTGTCGCTTGCGCTCACGATGCGTGATATGGCGATGGGGATTAGTACGTTCCCCTTGCAACCCGATGGCGCGGGACATTTTACTGCTACAGGCACGCTAGCAATGACAGGCCACTGGGAGATCAGTGTGCTCATACGGACTCCCGACGCCGTTGTGCATAAGGCGGTCGTTGAGCTGTTGACGGCGTATTAAAGCAGTCCCACTTTGCTTCTCTTTGCTCTGTTCAGCATGTTATAATCGATGGGCAGACCGAACTTTTCTCTTTTGATGTCAACGCTTCCGTTTTGGCAAAAGGCAACAAGAATGAGAAAGTAGGGAGAGTACTATTCGTTTATGATACTGTTTGCTGGAAGGCAATGAGATATGCTCATTACGCGCATCGAATTAGAGAATATAAAAAGCTATCGCCATATCGTGATAGAGTTGCGGCAGGGCACAACCGCGATCAGTGGAGCCAATGGCGCGGGCAAAACGACGATTGTTGAGGCGATTGGCTATGCCCTTTTTGACTATCTCTCATATAATCAGAACCAGTTTGTACGTGAGGGCGCGAAATATGGGCGCGTCTCTATCAGGCTTATCGGTAGCGATGATCGCCCCTACGTGGTCGAGCGACGCTGTGGCTCAGGGTCGCGCTGGTCTATTTATGATGAAGAGGCTGCGATGCAGCACGAGCAACGGGCCGATGTGCTAGATAAACTGCACGACCTGTTCGGCATTGACCGCGAACGCCCGCTTGACTCCCTCTTTCGTGATGCTCTCGGCGTTCCCCAGGGAACCTTCACCTCTATTTTTCTAGAGTCACCCGCCAAGCGCAAACAGACCTTTGATGCCCTGCTACAAATTGAGGATTACAAGCTCGCAGCCGACTATTTACTTGAAGTGCAAAAAGAGTATAAAGAGCAGATGCTGGCGCAGCAGACCGAGATCAATCGCCTCTCCTATGAGACGCGCGACCTGGAGGCATGGCAAAGTCAGCTTGTGGAGGCTCAACGGCTGGCTGTAGCGTATCATGAACAGCTAGAGCAGGGCAAGGAGCGGCTACTGACTTATCGCGAACGTCATTCCCGACTGACCGCACAAGAGAGTGATCTGCGCACCCTGCGCCAGCAGTACGAGCATAATCAACAGAGCTACCAGCATAATCAGATGTTGCTCCAAGAGCGTGAACAGCGTGTGCAGCACGCGCGTATGGCGCAGAGCATCTTTATGGCTTCCACGCCTGCCTATCAACGCTATCAACAAGCCAGTGCGGCCCTTAAACGATTGCGTACCGATGAGCAGCAGCGTGCCAAAATTCAGCAACTCCTTATCGTGCAGCAACGTGAGCAGGCGACAGCTCAGGCCAATAGTAAAAACTGGCAGAGCCGCCTGAGCGAGGTTACAGCAGCCAGGCAGCGTATACGTGAGCTAGAGCCGCGGGTACAGCAGCAAGAAGAGCTAGAGCAGCAGCTCGAAACCCTGAAAGAGCAGGTGGCCCGTTATAAAGCGGTCGTCGATCAAGGCAAACGTCTGAGTCGACAGTTTGCTGAGACGCAGGAAAAGCTGAACGCATTGCAGACGCGCATTGCCGAGATTGAGCCATTGCAGGAGCTTGCGCGCCAATTTTCTGAGCGTGGCGAGTATTTGACGCAATTGCGCATGCGAGAGGTTGAGCGTGCCAATAAAGAAGAGCTGTTGAAGGCGAAGCAGCAGCGTTTGACAACCTGCCAGAATGAGCGCAGGGATCTAAACGAGCGGTTTCGCAAAGCCGAGCAGAATGTGCGCGTCATTGAGGAACATCGTTCACAGGCCGAAGAGATGCCGCACCTGCAAAGTGAGTATGAGCAGGCCGTTGCAGTGCGTAGCCGTCTAGAGGGCAACATTGAAGCCTACGAAGACTCGCGTCGTCAATCAGCGGGAGGGCAGTGCCCCCTGCTGCGCGAGGCCTGTCTAAATATTAAACAACGCGGCGTGGTGAGCCTGGAATCCTATTTTGATGGTCTGCTTCAGACCGAGCGCGTCCAGCTTGTCACGGTTCGCCAGCAACAGCAGCGTATCAGTGAGCGGCGTGAACAGATTAAAAAGTATGCCGATGCCCTGCTCAAACTCGATCAGTACCTTGAGCGGCGCGATACGCTTGCCGAACAACTTCGCAAACGGGATGAAGAGGTCGCTGTACTGGATGGCGAGCTTGCGACATTGACACAAGAAATTGCGGCATTAGGTGATATCACACAACAGGTGAGAAGTGCGTCCGCTGCCTATGAAGAGAGCAAGCGTGCTGACGCGCAGGTACATGAATTAAGCGGCCTATATAAACAGGTGCAAGAGAAGCATGAGCAGATACAACAAGAGGAAGCAACACTGCAAGAGCTACGGCGCGAGGCCGAGGGGTTGAAAGGCTGTGAAGCCTCGCAGAAGCAGGTTGAGATCGAATTGCAACGCCTGCAAAATCCGCGTGCGCGTCTTGTTGCACAGCAGAGCATTGTGGCAGGGGAGGAACAGTTCAGGCAAAAATGGCAAGAAGAGCAGAGACGCCTGGATGATATTCAGCGGCAGATGCTACTACTCCAGGAGCAGCTGGCACCATATGTTACGTTAGATAGCGATGTTGCCATGCAACAGCTTATTGTGCAGCAGAGTGAAGAGGACTATCGCAGATACCTGCAAAATGAAAAAGAGGCACATCTGTTACCCCAACGCGAACAGGAGCATCAAGAGCAGAATGAGAAGACGCAGGCAGCCTATTGGCAGCTTGAGAGCAGCGAGCAGGCTTATCGCAGTGCGGATGCCGCCTTCGATGCTAACGAACTGGCGGATATTGTTGTCGCAATCCGGCAATTGGATGCTGATCTGGTCGCGTTGGACGGGAAGAGCAGGTATCACCAAGAGAGTATTTCACAACTGAAGCAGCAGATCGAGAAGGCAGAGCTACTACGGCAGGAGTTGGCAACGGTAGAGCGCGAGTATCAGACGCTGGAAGACCTGCACACGATGACAACGCAGTTCCGCACGATCATCAAAGAGGCCGCCCCGCATGTCCTCAAGGCCATGCTCAACGACATCTCGGCTGAGGCCAATCGTATCTTTAACGAGATCATGGGAGATCGTAGCGCGCAACTCTCCTGGCAGAACGATTACGAGATCACGCTACGGCGACAGGCGGTCAATCGCACCTTTGCGCAGTTGAGCGGTGGCGAACAGATGAGCGCGGCCCTCGCAGTCCGTCTCGCCCTTTTGAAGAAGCTCTCCACGCTGAATATCGCATTTTTCGATGAGCCGACGCAAAACATGGACGAGATGCGCCGCATGAATCTCGCCGAGCAGATTCGGCGCGTGCGTGGCTTCGATCAACTCATCGTCATCAGCCACGATGATACCTTTGAGCAGGGGCTGGATAGCATCGTGCGCCTCAACAAGGTTGAGGGCGAGACGCGCCTGCTAAGTGAGGAAGAGATTCGCTTTGCGGAGGGCGATAGTCTGGCCGCCATATAAACAACGGCCAGTCGCGGCAGTGACAGAGGGAGTGACGCAACGATGTTACACAAAGGAAAACTTCAGGCCGCGCTCAATCAGAAGCGTGGTCATTTCACCCTATATGATGGTTCGTTTAGCGACCAGTTGCAGGCGTATCAGCACGAGTTGGAGACGCTCTACGTACATTATCCATCCAGCGTGGCGTTAGAGCAGAGCTTGCCACCAGACGAGGGAGGGGTGACAGCGGGCGCACGCCCCAGCATCGAGTTCGACCACTGGCTGGTCAGCGCGGCCTATCAGGGCTATCATGGGCCGCTGTTTTCTTTTGGACGCGAGTTTGCCAATCATGAGCAGGCACGCCAGTGGGCAGAGTGCATTGAGGGCGTGACGACGGTTGCCGTTGACGGGAGTCAGTTATTGCCCTGGCGTGACGCCTCAATCCCAGTGGCCTTAATCCAGGTTGGCTTCTTTATTAATCCCCACATGGCGGGTCAACCATATACGAAGGATGTACGCATAGAGGTGTTGGCCCCAGAGGAGCTTATGGAGGAGGTCAAAAGCGAAGGGCGTGATCCTGACAGCTATCCCTATTCAGATATGCAGGTCACGTTGCGTCGCCACCTGCTAGAGGTCGAGACACTCTGTAAGCAAATGGAGCAACTTGCGCGTGTCCGTCCCGCTGATGCGCCGTTGCATACGCCTGTCATGTTCTTTGATGGCTCGCTTGTCGTCTCATACGCTATGACGATGCCTGCTCCCTATCGCAACTATTATATAGAGGGGGCTATTGCACTGTTGAAAGCTTCAGAGCAGTATCGCATTCCCCTGATTAGCTATATCGATACCAGTTATGCACGCGACATCATCACGATGTTGCGCCATCTTGATAGCACGCATGCCCGTCCTGTCTTACAGGAGACGAAGAAGATCCATGATGCGCTGCTTTGGCATGGGCGCATGCAGTGGGGTGATCGCACGCCCGCTATGCTCTGTGCGCGTAACGATATTCTGGCTTCTTATGGAACCTACCGTGACCGTATCGCCTTCTGCTATCTGCAAACGAGTGCGCAACGTCCACCCGCCCGTCTGGAGTTTCCACGCTGGATGCTTGATGAGGGGGTGTTAGAGCCTGTGATGGATGTCGTGCGGGCCGAGGTGATTGCAGGTAATGGCTATCCCTATGCTATCGAGACGGCGGACGCTGTCTCCGTGATTACAATGCAGGACCGCGCCGAGTTCTATGCCTATTTCCAACAATTTATCGAGCGGCAAGGTGGAAGCTTCACGTTCTCAACCAAGTCGCAGAGTAAGGGCAGGAGAAGATAAACTGGGTGCTTACTCCTTGCGAAGTGGTATGGGTGCCTGTCTTCTGCGAATGCTATGGCACAATATGGTATACTGAGTGTCAACGGTAACGGCAATTGGAAAATTTAGAGAAAGTTATAAGCAAGAACTTTATGTCACGTGCGATACAGCAGACTTTCACCTGTCCCTGCGGGGAGACGTTTGAGAGTCCAATTTATGAATATGTCAATGTTGAACAAGACCCACATCTGCGTTATGTAGTGCTGGCAGGTCTACTCAATGTTTCCACCTGCCCCAATTGTGGGCGACGTGCTGCCACCTCCATGCCCTTTGTCTACTCCGATCCACAGTATCATCTTCTTGCCTATGTCTACCCGCGTTCTGATGTACCCGATGATGCACGCGAAGTTATTCTGGCACAGATACGCTCGCTCTATCAGTCCATTGTGGAGCGGCAAAATATGCCGCAACAGCAGGAAGACGAAAATGAGGACATTGATGAGAGCGATATCGAAGACCTGCTAGGGTTTGATGAGGAAGACCTTGAGAACGAGGACGAAGATGAGGTAGAGACGCGGGATAACGATCAGGTATCATCTCCTTCCGCTCAGAGTGAGCAAGCAGATGATTTGCCCAACCTGCAAATCGTTTTTGGGTTCGATCAGTTAAGCACGCTGATCAATAGCGTGCTGGAGCCAGAAGAGCGCATGGGGCGGTTGGCACTCAGTTCGCAAAGTCGTAGCGAGGCTGCGCGTGGGCAATTTTTGATTCTGGCACGTAAACTGGCATCTGAGATGGGCTGCGTGGTCGAGGTAGAGGACCTGCCCGATGAGTATACCGTCTGGCTCTATGGCCCACGCCGCCAGATCGGAGCGTTGATGCGAGACCTTACAACAAAAGGATAGCTATGATTACAGTAGGCGTACTTACGATTAGTGATGGTGCATCACGTGGCGAGCGACAAGACCTGAGCGGCGAGAATATTCGTACGCTAGTGAAACAATTGCCTGATGCGACAGTCAGCGCAGGGACAATTATCCCTGATGAAGCCGTACAAATTGCGGCGGTTCTGCGTGAGTGGAGCGATGAAAAACAGCTCAATCTGATTCTGACGACAGGCGGCACCGGACTGGCTCCCCGCGATGTGACCCCAGAGGCAACGAAAAGCGTGCTTGAGCGCGAGGCTCCTGGGATTGCTGAGGCGATGCGCGCGATTAGCCTGCAATACACGAAAACTGCCATGCTCTCGCGTGGCGTCGCAGGTACGCGTGGACGCACATTAATTATCAATCTGCCGGGCAGTCCTAAAGCGGTGAAAGAGTGCCTGGAGTACATCTTGCCCGTCTTGCCTCATGCCATCAACCTCTTGGTCGAGGGGCCACGCGAGCATTGATCGGGTCTTGCAAGCGGATTGTCCATCATCATATGCGAGGATGCTGCTATGTCGTCTAACCAGTACATCACCTATACAGGTCATAGCGATAATATCTTCGCGGTGGCATGGTCGCCGACTGACGAGTTACTGGCCTCTGGTGGGCGTGATAAGACGGTACAGATCTGGAGTCCTGACAAGCAGCAACGTTATCACATCTATCGTGGGCATGGCAGTTGCGTACTCACAGTCGCATGGTCGCCTGATGGACGTTTGATTGCATCGGGCGATACCGAGGGAGCGATCCATATCTGGGACGTAGTGACAGGCGAGGCACTGCTGGTTTATCGCGGCCATCAACGCTTCGCACGCTGTCTAAGTTGGTCGGATGATGCGCACTCTATCGCGTCGGGCGGCGACTTTGGTGATAGTACGGTGCAAGTTTGGGATGCCCACACGGGGGCGTGCCAGCATATCCATACGGGTCAGTTTCGTATCTTCTCGCTTTCCTGGTTGGCGCGCTCGTGTCTGATTGCATCGGCGAGTTTTAATGGCGTTGTGCAGATCTGGAATGAATGCACGGGTGAGACACAAATTTCGTATCGGCGTCATATTGGCCCGGTGTACGCGACAGCGTGGTCTCCTGATAGCATACACCTGCTTTCTGGTGGCGAGGATGCGACGGTACAGGTCTGGCATGCCCATACCGGGCAGACGCTTGTGACCTATCGCGAGCATACCCTCGCCGTCAAATGTGCTTGCTGGTCACCCAATGGTAGCTATATTGCATCGGGAAGCGATGATGCCAGTGTGCGTTTGTGGCACGCGCAGAGCGGCGAGACCCTCTTGACCTTGCAGGTCTACCCTGCGTGGATTCGCTCTATCGCCTGGTCGCCTGATGGTACGTCCCTCGCCGCTGCCAGTGAGAAAGTCGTTTATATTCATCGCGTCCCGCTACAGCCTTGACAGCTAGTCGCTCTCGCTGGCTGGCACTGTTGGCTGATTGGGTGTCATCGTCTGGTCGCGTTTTGGGGAGACGGGCAGATGTTCCCAGGGAATGCGTACCTCGGCCTCCAGATCGCGCACATGCATGTCATCATTGTAACGTACAAGCCGCCAGTGGGGAGTACGCCCGAATGGTGCGCTTTTACGCCAGTGCGTGATTGAGGTGTTATGCGTGTAAAAGCGTGTTTCTGGCAGGACAAGCGTGTTCATGCCGAAGAAGTAGAGGAAAGAGCAGTCAATAACGCCGCCATGACAGACGACAACAATTGTTTTGCCCTCGTGCTCGTGAATGATGCGATCTAAGGCCGTACCGACGCGCAATGCGAACATGCCCCAGTTCTCGCCGCCCGTCGCGACTGGTTTAAATGGAAATTCCTCGACGTTATAGCCACCGAATTTAGCGCGAAACTCGTCTACGTGCATGCCTTCAGCATCGCCGATACGCAATTCTTGTACCTCATCATCGAAGAGAATAGGGCGTGCAAGCGCAGGCGCGATAATTTCAGCGGTCTGGCGTGCGCGTGGCAACGTACTTGCGATCAGAACATCAGCGGCAATCTCGCCCGTCGCGGCAATGCGGTCTCGTAAACGCTCGGCCTGAGCAATGCCTAACGGCGTCAGACCCTCGTCGCGCAAAATGTCCGAGACTTGGGTGGTTGCCTGCCCATGACGAATGAGATAGAGGTTTGTCATCGTGTTGGATCCTTATCTATGAATTGTCCGCATGCGCGGAACAATGATTACTCAACGTTGTTGCTTCTTGTATTGTAGCATGCCATCTCCCTTTTCGCAGGGTTTATCTGACACTTTTTGTCATCAACTACCGTGTAAAACTGGTAAAATCTGGTGCGCTTCTGGGAGGTGTGCATGGTGAAATTCACCATGTGTGGTGGCGTTTATGTGAAGCAGAAAGGGTAATTTTATACCTGAAATGTTATAAAAGGACATGGATATCGCTGGATAAAGTACAAGAAAGGAGAAAACGCATATATGTCAACATCACAGACACCAATAGTAGTAGGCATATTCGAGCAGGAAGAGCAGGCGCGTCATGCACTGGACACGCTCAAAGAGTCGGGTTTTGGTTATGATCAGGTAGGAGTAGCGACGCACAAGAGTGGGGCGGCGGCAGATAACCTGCGTAATGATCTGATGAGCCTGGGTATCTCGCAGGAGCGCGCAACCTTTTATGATAATGAGTTTCGCTCTGGTCATACCGTTGTCTCTGTGCGGCCAGATGGGCGCGAGTCCGAGGTAAGTGGCATTTTGCGCGGTAATGGTGCTTACGACTATCCGGGCAAGCTGGCAACAGGTCAGGTTCCACCAGAAGATTACACTATATAGCACATCAGGAGGTAGGGCCAGGGTCGGGAACTGACATATTACACTGCTTTTATGGCTACCGTACAAAACATAATAGAGATACAATAGAGAGTGGCAATGTGCCAGGAGACAACGATGTGAAGGAGTGTCATCATGAGAGCGGTTATTATTACAAGGCCCGGTGGCCCTGATGTGTTAGAGATACGCGACATAGAGATGCCAGAGGCGACAGGCGATCTGGTGCGCGTGCGCGTGCGTGCGGCTGGATTGAATCGCGCGGACCTGTTGCAGCGCGCGGGTGGCTATGCCGCCCCTGCTGGCTCGCCCGCCGATATTCCCGGCCTGGAATTCGCGGGTGAGGTTGATGCTGTTGGCCCTCAAGTGCGTCTGTGGAAGCCGGGTCAACGGGTGATGGGTCTGGCAGGGGGCGGTGGACAGGCGGAGTACATTCTCGCGCACGAGGGGCTACTCGTTGAAATTCCTGAAAATCTCGATTTTGTGCAGGCGGCGGCTATTCCAGAGGTATTTATTACTGCCCATGATGCCCTTTTCACGCAGGCTGGCTTACAGATGGGGGAGCGCGTGCTCATTCATGCAGCAGGCAGTGGTGTGGGAACGGCGGCGATCCAGCTTGCACACGCGGCGGGGGCAGTCACATTTGGAACATCGCGCACCTCTGGCAAGCTGACGCAAGCCACTCCGCTCGGTTTGGATTACGGCCTCTTAGATCAGAATTTTGCTAGCGATGTGCAACGTCTGACGCAAGGGGCGGGTGTACATGTCGTGATAGATTTTATCGGTGCGGCATATATGGAGCAAAATCTGACGGTATTGACGACATGGGGCCGTCTGGTCTTTCTTGCGACGCTGGGTGGAACGCAGGCGGATGTTAATCTTGGCTTGCTGATGGGCAAACGTATCCAGATGCGGGGTTGCACACTGCGTACACGCACGCTAGAGGAGAAACTAGCGGTCACGCGCCGTTTTGCCACGCATGTGCTGCCTCTGTTGGCGAATGGCAAGGTCAAGCCAATTATCGAGCAGACTTACCCCTTGCATGAAATCGCGCACGCGCATGTAAAAATGGGCGAGAATCGGAATTTTGGCAAGCTGGTGCTTGTACTCGACTAAAACCCTGATCGTATCCTCTTGTTATAAGGGCGACTTCTGTGGTCGCCCTGTTCTTGTTATGTCTGTTCTATTTGTGATATCCCCGTTGCTATCTGCGTAATATAGAGTAAGAACGAGAAATAAAATTCTTGCTGCTATTGTTCGCATAAAGGGATTACCCTTCTTTACTTACACTACAACGGTGCTCTATTTCCTGTCTTTTTTAGCAGAAAGCGAGGCTGTCCGTGCAGCAACACAGACACTCTATGCGAAAATCACCAACGTTGCTACTCCTGTTGGGCACGCTGGTGATGCTCCTGGCAGCGTGTGGAGGAACCACCACACAAGGGAGTAGCTCCATACCAACACTGGCTGCGAAACAGGTGCTAACCTTTCCCAACGTTGGCACGACCGATCCCAATCAGGTAGACCCTGCGCAAGGACCGGATGCCAATTCTGGCGTAGTGGTGAGCATGATTTACAGCGGTTTGGTCCGCTCAGACAAAAATCTGAATGTCATTCCCGATCAGGCTACCTGGGATGTGTCTACTGATGGCAAGGTGTATACCTTCCATCTCAAGCACAATATCACCTTCTCGGATGGTACGCCTGTGACAGCGCAGTCCTATGTCTATACATGGACGCGCGCCCTCTTGCCCGCGACTGCCTCGCCGATAGCCTCCTTTTTTGAGGCTCCGATTGTGGGGGCTGCTGCTTTGAGCAATGGGAAGGCTACAACGCTAGCGGGCGTCAAAGCCATTGACAACTATACTTTGCAGGTGACACTTACCCAACAAACGCCTTATTTTCTGGAAGATCTGACCACATCACTCTTTGATCCGCTCAATCAGAATGTGATTAATCAGTTCGGAAAAACCTGGTCACAAAGTATTGCGGGGAGTGGGATTGGGACAGGTCCCTTTATCGTCAAGGAGTGGGACCATAATGTCAAAATGATTCTTGTACCCAATCCTAATTATTACGGCAATAAGACCAAACTCAGCGAGGTTGATATGTACTTCGTCAGCGATCCCTCGACGGCGTACAAATCGTATCGCGCTAACCAATATAACTTTGTCTGGAACATTGTCGCGACTGATCAGCAACTCGCGCAAAGTCTACCCGGTTTCACGCGCGTAGCGTTGCTGCAAACCGACCTATTGTTCTTTGATAACTCCAAACCGCCTTTTAATAATCCTGCGGTCCGACAGGCTTTTGCCTACGCGACAGACCGTAATACGCTGGTAAAGGCTGTTTTCAAGGATACTGCTATTCCCGCGCCGACGATTATCCCGCCAGGAATGCCCGGCTATCAGCCCAACTATCCTGGTCTACCGTATAATCCGACGAAGGCAAAAGCCCTTTTCCAATCAGTCTATCCTGATGCGACAAAAGTTCCGCCTATCTCATTCTCGTTCCCTAGTTCGCAGGTGACACCTGACGAGGCGGCGGTCCTGCAGCAGATGTGGCAGAACGCACTGGGTATCCAGGTTAAATTGCGGGCGGTTGAACTGAATGCGTATAACCAGGAGACATCAAACCATCAGATTCAATTTGGTTTCACGCAATGGGGCGCAGACTTTCCTGACCCATATGACTGGCTGGCATTGAACCTGACGAGCAATGCGTCGAATAATAATGGGCAGTGGAGCAATGCCACTTTTGATCAGACGATTGCGCAAGCCGAGACGATGACTGGCAATGAGCGTATTGCCCTCTATAACAAAGCAGAGCAGATCGCGATTACTGATGTGGGTTGGCTCCCGCTCGATCATCAGGCGATGGCGGCGATTATTCCTTCCTATGTGCATGGCGTCTCGCTGAATGGGGACGGCCTGTACTTTGGGGACTGGTCGGATGTCTACCTCCTGCAACATTGAGCCTGCTTTTATGGCTTGAATGCTGTTTGTAAATAGTGATATACTGAGAAAGACATGCAGGTGGAAGCCCGCCATTGAACGGCGGGCTTTGCCGTGACATGAGGAATTTATGTGTCGTATGCCTTATCAGGAGGCATATATCCGTGAAGCGAAGCAATGAGGCTTCACAAGCAAAGGTGCGTACATGGCCAATGTTGGTCAGTACCGAGGAGGTTACACGTCTATGGTAGTCGATGTCATGAATCCTTATGATATGGCGGTTGCGCAATTTGATGAGGCGGCAGAACGGCTGGGACTCTCGCAGGCGATGCGAGCGATTTTGCGCAAACCGAAACGCGAACTCATTGTCAATTTCCCTGTGCGCATGGATAATGGCGAAGTGCAGATGTTCACAGGGTATCGTGTGCAACATAATATTAATCGTGGACCCGCGAAAGGTGGCATTCGCTTTAGCCCAGAGGTTTCGCTCGACGAGGTACGCGCACTTGCCATGTGGATGACATGGAAATGCGCGGTGGTGGGCATTCCCTTTGGTGGAGCGAAAGGCGGTGTCATCTGTGATCCTCATATAATGTCGCGTAACGAACTGGAACGCCTGAGCCGACGCTATGCGACAGAGATCTCTATTCTCATTGGCCCCAATAGTGATATTCCCGCGCCAGACATGAATACCAATCCGCAGGTAATGAGTTGGATGATGGATACCTACTCGATGCATATGGGGTATTCAGTGCCAGCCGTCATCACAGGCAAGCCGCTGGCAATCGGTGGGAGCGAGGGACGTTTGGAGGCGACGGCGCGCGGAGTGCAGGTGGTGACGCGCGAGGCCTTGAAAGACTTGAACATGCGGCCTGAGCGGTGCGCGGTCGTGGTACAAGGCTTTGGCAATGTGGGCAGCATCTCGGCCCGCCTGCTGAGTGACCTGGGCTGCAAAGTCGTGGGTTTAAGCGATATCGCGGGTGGTGTCTACAATCCCAATGGCATTGATGTGATGATCGCATTGCGTTATTCGCGTGAGCACGGCAATTTGCGTGGATTACCTGATACTGAGAATGTTACCAATGCTGAACTGCTGGAATTGCCTTGTGATGTCCTGGTGCCAGCAGCGTTAGAGAACCAGATTACCGCGCGTAATGCAGGGCGTATTCAAGCTCGCCTCATCATCGAGGCGGCCAATGGACCAACGACGCCTGATGCGGACGCGATTCTCAACGATCGTGGCGTGACGATTGTACCCGATATTCTGGCGAATGCTGGTGGTGTGACCGTCAGCTATTTCGAGTGGGTGCAGGACCTGCAACGCTTCTTCTGGGAAGAAGACGAAATTAATCATCGTTTAGAGTCAATCATGTCGCGTTCCTATCGCTCTGTACGCCAGAAAGCGGAAGAGCAGCAGACGAATATGCGTATGGGGGCCTACCTGCTTGCGGTTGCTAGAGTAGCGGAAGCGACCGAAATTCGTGGCGTCTATCCCTGATCTTCTGTACACATGTAGTGCGCTGTCACATGTCATCGCGCCCCTTTTTGTGCCTGCGAGCAGGGCGTGATAATCGTGTTGAAAAAATAATGCGGATATGGTGTAGGGGCGTGATTGATCACGCCCCTACACCATATCCGCATTATATGCCGTATGCGGATTCAATTTTTCAGCACGATAATCTGTCCCTACATTTTTTTGTACTTCGGGTAGATCATTACACCTCGACGGTTGCTTATACTCCAGCGGCTTCTAATGCGAGTAGCCGGAACCACATCTCTTGTTTGCTTTCATCCTCAGGCGATTCCAGTTTAAAGACAATGTTGACCTGGGTGACACCCTCAAACTCTTTCAGACGATTGGCGGCTTTGAATAATGTGCCCTGGCGGCGGATGCTATTGCCGTGAGGGGCATCGGGCATACCGAGCCAGAGTTGCAGGTTCTGTCCATCACGTCCGCCGGAGCGGATATGGTAGAGGCGCAGACCATTGAGCATAAAAATTGGTTCAGGATTGCCTGCACCAAAAGGCGCGAGTTGACGGATTTGTCTGTATAGATCGTAGTTGATGTTGCTCCAGCGTGTGAAAAGCAAGTCCGCAATTTTGGGGGTAAGAGCAAGCAACGGCGATACGGTGTCTTGTTCGCTCACAAGAGCCGTTAATTCGCGCGGTTCACCCTCAGCGGGTGCCTGTACTGTCTTATCGGCTCCTGGCGGAAGGGCAACCTCGACAGAGGATAGCGTGGCCTGCTCATCCTGCCAGAGCAATAAATGGTGATGCAGGTCCACGATGCGGTTGCTTTGAATAGTAAAACCTGCTGCTTGCATATGACCGCCGTAGCGTTCAAGCTGATGTGCAAAGGCGCGCAAGGCGGCAATCAAATTAAAGCCTTTGCGACTACGCGCTGAGCCGCGACTGAGCAACTTTGTACGATCATTGCTAAGCACGAGGACCGGCTTGTCAAGCTCTTCGGAGAGTTTGCCCGCGACGAGACCAATAATGCCCTCATTCCAGTCGTTGCCCATGACGAGAACGACACGTTTCTCGCTCTGAGTGCGAGCCTGTTCGCGCACGCTTTGCATCATCTCTTCTGTCTGCTGCTGGCGTTTCAAGTTGAGCATTTCCAGATAACTGACAATCTCAGCGGCACGTTGTTCATCATCGGTCGTGAGGAGTTCAAAGGCGATGCTGGCCTCCTCCATGCGTCCGGCGGCATTGATACGCGGAGAGAGCGAATAGGCAATATCGCGCTCGCGAATGCGTCCGATTTGCAGGTTGGCACTCCGAATGAGGGCAAGTAGTCCAGGCTTGCGTGTTGCGTTGAGTTGTTGTAGTCCGAGGCGAGCCAGGGTATGGTTCTCGCCGATCAGTGGGGCGATATCAGCAACCGTGCCGATGGCAACAAGATCAAGTAGCTCGCGCTCTTCTGCCTCTGAACGTTGATAGCAGCGATATAGGGCCTGTACCAGTTTGAAGGCAATACCGGCTCCACATAAGACGCGCTCTACGTCGTCATAGTCAGGTCTCCAAGGATTAACGATCGCGTAGGCAGCAGGTAATTGCGTGGGCGGATGGTGATGGTCCGTGATGATGACATCAATCCCCAGTTCATTCGCTAATTCAACCTGGGCGACATCGGAACTGGCACAATCAGTTGTTATGATGAGGCGCGTTCCACGCTCGTGTAGCGCATGGAGTGCGGTCGTATTGAGACCACAGCCATCACGCTGGCGATTGGGGATATGATAATCGAGCGGCGCAGCGTGTTGTTTCAATAGACGCAAGGCACGATAGAGTAGAGCCGAAGAGGTGACACCATCGGCGTCGAAATCGCCATAGACAGTAATATGCTCTCCACTGGCGAGAGCCTGACGAATTCGCTCTACCGCGCGGGGCATAGCAATCAATTGCAGTGGGTCACGCAAGCGGCTGTACTCCGCATCCAGGAAGGTTCGCATCTGTTCTGGGGTATGAAGACCGCGATTGGCGAGCAATTGAGCTTGTATTTCGCTCACGCCAAGTTGCTTAGCTGCATGAAATGCCTCTTTTGACAGTTGCGGATAAACTTCCCAGGTCTGGATGGATGTGTCCATATGTGTTCCCTTCTTTCGTGCCCTGAGCGCGACCGATGTGTACTGCCTGTGACTAATCTGGTAAGAGGCGTAGAAAGACCTCGTTTCCTAGCAGGCGTCCACGTTTACTCAAGCGGAGCCAGCCATCGCTCTGGTCGAGTAGACCTGCCTCGTCAACCAGATGCAGGCGGTCACCGACAAACGTGCTAAACGGTTGTCCAAAGCGTTCTTCAAATGTGGGCAAATGCAGGCCCATCGCGGTGCGCAAAGCGAGAAAGGCGGTTTCTGACATTGCCTGTACGTGCTCAATTGTCTCACTCTCTATTTCTGGGAGACGATTTGCCTTTAGTAAGCGGATATACTGTTGTGGGCTGCGCTCATTGGAGTAGCGTCTGCCCTGGAAGCTGGAATATGCTCCCGCTCCCATGCCGATATAGGGGAGATTCTGCCAGTAAGTCAGGTTATGGCGGCTCTGGTGACCGGGCAAGGCCCAGTTTGAAATCTCATAGTTGATGTAGCCCTCAGCCTGGAGCAACGCATCGGCGTATTCGTACATATCCGCGCACAGGTCTTCGTCGGCGGGCGTGATGCGACCTTCAGCCGTCCAGGAGTAGAAAGGCGTGCCTTCCTCGATGATGAGCGAATAGAGCGAGAGATGTTCGGGACGCAGAGCCAGAGCGCGTGCCAGTGTCTCTTGCCAGTGTTGCATTGTCTGTTCAGGCAAGCCAAACATGAAATCCAGATTGATCGAGGTAAAACCAGCTGCACGGGCAAAATGAACAGCCTGCTCAATTTCGTCAGGTGTGTGGATGCGTCCCAGCGTTTGGAGTAGATGAGCATCGAAGCTCTGTGCCCCCATGCTCAGGCGATTGATGCCAGCAGCGCGTATGCCGTGCAGTTGCTGCTGATCGAGCGTTCCTGGGTTGGCCTCAAGTGTAATCTCGGCATCGGGATCAACGGTAAAAGCATGGTAACAGGCGGAAAGCAGGCGTGAAATTTGCGACACGCTGAGCAGACTGGGCGTGCCGCCGCCGAAAAAGATGGTGCGAGAGCGGCGCGGTGTGCCATCTGCATTGCGTACTGCTTGCCCTGCAAGCTCAATTTCATGGAACAGGGCACGCACATATGGTTCGCGCAAGGGCAGAAGGCCAGCATACGTATTGAAATCGCAGTAGTGACAACGGGTATGGCAGAATGGTACATGCAGATAGAGGGAGGCCGTTTCTAGCAGACTGGCTAATGACTCTGTAGACGGCATTCCTTGAAGTGGATGAGCATTATGTTGAGATAGTGTTGTAAAAGGTGCGGTATATGTCATGAGTCGCGTAAGGTGTCCTTTGTGCGTAGAAAGGGGCGCGCATTGGCACGCCCCTCTCGTCGTTTAGGGTAGTGTAGAGCTACCGGGTAGGCCGCTTGATGCCCCTGGGACTGACTGGCTGGGTGATGAGGCAGGCAGGCTTGATGGCATATTGGATGGGTCAAGCAGCATGGTCTGGTTTATCGGTGCGATAGAGACGCCGGGCATCGCTTTCTGTTCTAGTAGCCATGCGGTAAGTGCATTGGACTTGAGCGACTGGAGCGTGGTGGCATCAATCGCGCGTGATGGGTCAATGCTCAGAATTTGAATAATATGGTATGTCCCATTCTCGCTCAGTACAGGACTGATCTCGTTGACTGCACGCTTGGGATCAAAAATCCAGTTGTCAATGGTGGCACTGGTATTCGCGCCATAGTTCTGCGCGTATTGCCCACGCACAAGCCAGCCGAGGTAGCCGCCATTGGGAGCGGTGCTGGTATCGACAGAATTCTTTTTGGCAAGGGCCGCGAAGTCGCCACCATTCTTAAGCTGTTTGAGAATGTTCTGCGCCGCGCTCTGCGTAGCGATTGTCATGCCCCGCGCCAGGACTTGATAAGTGGGTGAGGTGATCTGTGCGGCGAGATAGTTCTGCATGTTCTGGCGGCGCACGATCAGCGTCATCATTGCATGAACATCGGCATCGCTGACATTATCGCTACTCAAGAATGCACTGTAAGTGGTAGCCGTTGGCAAATCGGCCTTGAAGGTCGCGAGTGCCTGCGTAATGGCGGTAGCCGTCGGCTGAATCTGTGCCTGCACAGCACTACTCTGGGTGGCAAGCCAGTTGCGAATAAAGATATCGTCCTGGAGCCAGTCAACACTATCGTTACCAATCTGAGACTGGTTGTAAAGCTGCTGCTCGTTAGGGAGCGTGGTTTGCAGGATTTGCTGGTACTGGGCGTTCAGCGTATCATGTTGTGTCTGCGCAGTACTGAGCGTATTCTTCGCGCTGGTAAGCTGGACTTCCAGATTCGTGCGTTGGGCAGTCTGATTGGCGGGAAGGGCCTGGAGTTGTTTATTCAAAGAATCAATAAGTTTAGTTTGGGTATCAATAATGGTCTGTTGTGCCGCGACCTGTTTTTGTAACGAGTCGCGCTGAACAACGATGCCATGTGAGCCATAGATTTTGTTATCTTCGATCTGAGCTTTGAGGGCAACGAGTTTACGATAATCGGATTGAGTTACCTGTTGTCCATTGACGCTGGTGATAGGCAGGCCGGGAGTGATGATATTGAGATTGACCCAGAAGCCAATGACAACGGCGACGATGATAAGTGCGGTCAGGATGGTAGTGGCCCAGACTGCGCGACGCTGAAGTTGTGTTTTTTCACTTCGCGAGAGGTGACTTCCCCAACCAAAGATAAGAGGTGTACCATCGCGGCGTGCCTCAACGTGTGCGGTCTGCCGATTATATCGCCGAGACTTGGTTTTGGCCGCGCGCGTTGTGCGCTGAGTCTCAGGGCCACGCGGTGAACGCGCTGTCTGACTGTTCATGGCGTGCAGAAATTCCCTTCTGAAGTAGATACAACAAACACAGCAAAGATAAATACGCTGTTCATTGAAGAATGTTCACGTATTCATCTTTGCTGTGCGCATAGCGGTCTCCTGCTCTTGCTATCCTGCGTGCTACGGCTTACATACCACGAATATGCTCCGCGGTGTAAGGAAGCAGAGCCATAAAGCGCGCCTGTTTGAGCGCGACACTCAAATTACGCTGATGTTTGGCGCACGTGCCCGTCTTGCGGCGGGGTTCGATCTTTCCACGATCAGAGATGTAGCGTTTCATAAAGCGTGCGGCATCTTTGTAATCAATTTCGCGCACGTTGTCGTGGCAAAATTGACAAACCTTGCGGCGAGCACCGCGCTCACCACGTCCGCCCTCGCGTCGCTCACGACGTGGGGCTCCATCAGTGCGTTTCTGCACGAGTCAAACTCCTTCGATCTCTAGAAGGGTTCTTCGTCCAGGTCTCCCAAGTCATTATTATCGGTATGGCCGCCAACAAAGCCAGCAGAAGTAGATGACTGCGAATCGCGTGGCGTCAAAATTTCCATGCGTGATGCCGTAACATCAATTGATACACGATCAACGCCATTGCGATCCTTGTATTTGCGCTGCGCCAAGCTACCTTCGATATACACCTTATTACCTTTTTTCAGGTAGTTATTGCATGTCTCGGCTAGTTGACGCCATGCCACAATATTATACCAGTCTGTTTCTTTCTGCCACTCTCCGCCCTGCGCTTTTTCGTTGCGCGTCACAGCAAGAGTAAACTTTGTTACAGCAATCCCGCTAGATGTGTAACTCATGTCGGGGTCTCTGCCTAAATTTCCGATAAGTATTACTGTGTTCATGATTCCAAGCATCCTTTCGGTATAGTAAAATCGACCCCGGCTCAACGGGAGAGTGGACGATGAGTCCTTACAACGAACACAAGCTTAGATTAGGCTTCGATAGTCTCTTCTTCAATGGCGGGTGGTACGTCGTCCAGATCCACCTCTGAAAGTTCGGCGACGGGCGTTTCGTCCACTTCAGCTTCCGCTGCAGAAATCTCTGTCTCTTCCGCGGCGGGCGCGTTAGCAGCAGCTGCTGCACGGGCCTCACGCTCTTCGCGTTCTTTCTGTACGGCCTTCGGGTCGCGTTTCTTGACCATATGACGGAGGACGATTTCCGAAACCATCAGGGTGCGTTCGAGTTCGGCTACAGTCTCAGGGGTCAAGATCATATCAACGAAAATGTAGTTGCCATCGCGGTGACGCTCGATGGGGTATGCCAGACGGCGTCGCCCCCACTGGTTCACTCGAACAACTTGACCGCCATAGTTGGCGACAATCTGTGAGACACGATCAAGAATTGTGCGTGTCTCATCTTCACTCACTTCGGGATTGAGAATGAATCCAAGTTCATAATCTCGCTTCACGAAGCTACCTCCTTCCTCTGGGTATGCATCCAGTCAGTGGTTTTCCCTTATATCAATGTATGACATTGGGCACTGCTAGAGCAGGTGGAGCATCTTCGACATTCTATCAGGTCGGGATGCGTGTTTACATGACCGCCTCATATGCGCGGCCTCAGCTTTTTTGTTCCACGATGTAGTGGCATCTGATGTTTTCCTCTCCCATGCCATACGTTGCTAGAGAGCATAGTCGAGGCGTCAAATTCCACGCTATTATAGCATTGTTCGCTATGTCTGACAATAGAGCCGAGGTATGGTACTGCCTTCTGTGTACCTATTCTTTATATACCGAGAAAAAACGGCAAAGCGGAAAGCCTGATGCGTTTTCTCTAAGGAATGATACTTTTGGGTCACAATCCTTTATTGACAGCTAGCGAACTATCCTGCATACTAAACAATAAGCACATACGTTCTCTCAATTGCTAAGGATAGATGCAATGGAGTTTCTATGCAGAGTCCCGACTCAACTCGTAGCCGACGAACACAGCCTGCTATTCCGGGCATTACTATGTCAACCGAACCCGTTACTGCTCAGCGCGCGCGTGGCGTTTTTTATCTGCAAACGGCTGTGACGGGCAGTAGGCAGATGGCGCGTGTCGGGCGCGTGTTTTTGCTCTGTCTGCTGTTTGGACTTTGGATAGAGGCTGTTCTGTTGTTTCTCGCTCTCGTCATGGCAAACGCGGCCCGTCCTTCAGATCCGCTTTTTACCACCCTATCGGCTGTTCTGCCCTGGTTACCGCACCTCTCCTGGATACATCGCTTGCCCTCTTTCCTCTCTTTGTTCAGCGGTATTGCCTGGCTCAATCCGCAAACTTCAACAGGAAATCTCAATTTGCTGCTTGGTGGACTCCTGCTGGCAATGGCGGGCATGGCGGCGGCGGCTCTTGCCTGCCGCAAAGTGGCAATGGAACGCCTGCCATTGTGGGGCGAGCTGCTGCTGTTCGGGCTACTTGTGCTGTTTACGCTGCTTTTTAGTGTAACGCTGCTCGTTCTGCCATTGGGGATAAACCCGCTCACACAAAACATGCCACTCTACGGGTTTTATGGACGCGCAATTGTACTCTATCATGTCAATCCCTATGTAGGAAGTGGTGTTGCCGCGCTTAGCCACGATCTGTTGCTGTCGCTTGCTGGTGTGACGCATCCCGGAACTGCTCCTTATGGCCCTGTCTGGCTGGACCTGTGTATCCTGGTAACGCTGCTAGCGGGCAAGGGCAGTACAACTATTATCATGGGCTTCCGTCTACTTGGCCTATGTACACATGTAGCAAGTAGCATTCTGCTCTGGCTGATTTTGAAACGCTTCAAGCCAAAGATGCACGTCATTGGCACATTGCTCTACGCATGGAATCCGCTCGTTCTGCTTTTTAGCATAAGTTGGATGCAGCAGGAGACGGTGATCGTCTTTGGCCTGCTGCTGGCGATTTTCTTCTTACAACGCGAGTCACCAACGTTGGGCTGGGTGTGCGCGTTACTTGTTGCACTGCTCAATCCCTTCTATGCCCTGTTGCTGCCAATCATATTTCGCCTGTTGATGCGTGAGTCACGCATCCTATATCTACGGCGGCGTTTCATCTGGTGGTTCGGTATGATCTGTGTCTCCGGCTTGATTATCGCGCTGGCCTATGCGCCCTATCTACAGTATGAAGCGTTGGCAGGCATCTGGAGCGCACTCAAACAGAACTTTTTACCAGATACAGCGTTCAATTCGCTTGATGCCGCACTGCTGCATTTGCCTGTCACGCCTCCATCTTTTCTGCTCTGGCTGTTCGCGCCACACCACTGGGCCGTTGTTGTGCTGGCAATTACTGGTGTGATACTGTTGCTTGGTCTCTGGCTGGCCGATACTCTGGCCCTCATGCTGTTGTTTTCTAGTTGGATACTGATTTGTGGTATTGCGCTACCTGTCTATTGGCCGTGGTATATGCTGCCCGTGTTGGCGTTGGCTCTGGCCTCTGCTCACACACGCACGTTAGTGTTGGCGTTTCTGCTTCTGCTTGGAGCGTGTATCAGCCTTTACTGCCTGCTGTGGTCGGCCTCCCTGCTGGGACAGGGCCTTGCCACATTAGGACTGCCGCTCTTGCTTTGGGGCTGGACAATGTTTTTTCTCTCGACATGGCGTATAACGCATGCCAACGTGCCGGAACCGCCACGCGAGCAGAAGCGTGCCATGCCAAGTTTTTCGCGTCCCTCGTGGATATCGCGCCCCTCGCGCCCAGGCCGCTAATACTATCTGTTACGTGTGGCGTGTTTTAAGCCAATCCTGATAGACTTTGATGTAGGCTTTGTACCAATCTGGCCCGTTTTCATATGTCGCTTGCAATTTTAGGAGAGCGTCAAATAAAGAGCGTATATCTGCAATTGTTACATGATGTGATTTCATACAATGTATTAACGCGATGACATGCTCAATTTCTAAGGCCACAATGGGAGTTGCAACCGATATGGTCCAGTCTCGCCAGTAACGTGCTTTATAAAAGGCATCTACGGTATTGGGGTCTAATTTTTTCGCAATAAACAGGCCGTAGACTGGTTTTTCGTTTTTGGTATCAGAGATGATTTTAAACACATGGCGCGTAACTGGCTCACCTTCCATTGCAAATTGCCTGCTTCCAGTTGCCAGTGTCATCTCGCAGACAAGCCGAAAATCTTTATAGGTAAAGTTGATATCTGCTGCCCCACCTTTAGCGTGATGAATTGGATTCATATCCTCATCGATTTGAAAACCACGTGTTTTATTCACAGGGTCGAGAATTTCATTGATTGCCAGGAAAAGCCGCCAGATTGCCCATTCAAAAAAAGCGGGTGCGTATGCCAATCCACCGAAGAACATTTTAGAGTTTGTGCTAATATCTTCTAATAAATCCTCTATCTCCTCTAATGCGTCAGGAGATTTTTGATTGCGATAGAACTGAATTTCTCGCAAATATTGCAGTCGCTCTCTAAGCCGTTTTTCATATCCTTGTAGATCAGAGATTGTGATACCCAACGGTGAGGCAGGGAATACAATAGTTTCGTCGAGTTGGTTGGCAAGTAAAACTAACTGATTTTTGAGTAGTTCTATTTCATTGCGAAGAAACTGCTCATTATCAGTTGGTAGTACTGGCAAATCTGGGTTATAGAAAACATCCAGATAAGCGGTATGATGAAGATGCTCTGGAGCATTTACCAGGATATATTCTGTAATTGGTAAACGTGCTTCAGAAAGCGCAAGCTTGTTCCCATGTATTGTAAGCAGTCCGCTCATTAAGGCATAGCGAGCGTTGCTATCGGCATAATCAAGGAGCGACTGTGCTTCAAGATTGAGGGTTGCAGCAGACTCGACTAGCTTTTGATGCGCGAAGGTGCTCTTCTTTACTTTTCCTACTAGTGTAGTATATTGATCGCGGAATTGCTTTATATCGGCAATTGCAGTTTCAAATGCTTCATTATTCCGTTCATCAAGTTGATTGATGACAAAAAGGGCAATCTCAAACTTGGTTAGTCCAATTAGTTGCTCTTCACGTGCCCGCAGAAGGAAGCGGAGTAAGAGCCGAAATGGATGGATATAGAAACCTTGAACTTGCTTTCCACTTTCCAGGGGTGAAGGTAGCTGATACTTCAGCAATTGTCGCAGAAAAATTGTCTCTTCTAATTGAGGTTGCTCAATAAGTAGTTTTCCAACAGGTGTGACGTTCCACGTTTGACCCCGTGACCAATCTGTCACAAAGCCGAGCTGCTTAAATGCACTGGCAAATTTCCGCCCGCCGTCATCGCCTGCTGTCGCATTCTCACCGCTGCGTTTTGAGTCTACTAACCCGTCCTGTACCAGTTCGTCCAGGAATTCTTGTTGCTCTCGCCTTGTGAAAGGCCGTCCGCTCATCTTATTGACGAATAATTGTAAAGCTGGCATTAAACGCTGAGGGTTACGTACAGTTGTATTGCCAATGTTCCAGGTTAACATCTCAGCATTTACCTTCCCACAAAGAGGAACTCTTTCACGATGTTTTGCTCATTGCTTAATTTATGTCCGTGTGTCCCAAAGGAGTAACGGTGATCGCACTCGTGAATGGTAACGTTGTGTTTGTATTGAGCAAGAATATCTAACATTTCATCTTTTGATGGGATGCCGTTAGAAGAATACGATACCACGATGATCGAATCTTGAAATTGGGCGAATAAACGGTGAAATGCTTGATAAATCGATTTTTTATTGTCGAAAGAACTAGGAAGCCGACGAAATTTCTTTGTTTGCGTCTTTTCCTGTATCTCTAACCCTTGCCAGTAACGCGCTAATCCTTCGACAAAGTGATATCTTCGAGTATAATCATTATCGCTATGCGGTGAAACGTAGGGGGGATCAACATAAACCAGATCAAATTGCTGGGCGGGTAGTTGAAATATATCGCTGTTGCAGGCTTTATTGATTTGACCATTATCAAATACAGCTTGATTAAATAAGATCGCTGCTTCACGAAAATGTTGCTCTAAAGAAATTTGCAAGTCGCGTCTTCCATCGTCGTAGCGGATACCCGTATAGGTAAAGATGCCACGTGGCCGCCGCCGCAAACAGGCACGAATAAGTGCTGCAAGGGCCAGCGATTGCTTAAATGGCGAGGTCATGCCCATGATATGTGTTGCTGCATTATCGAGTAATACGTTTTCCTCGTCTGTAAAATATAATCCACGAAAGGTTTGGGCGATGAAATCATTTGCCGCAGGATGTGGTGCTAGAATACATTCGATATCATCTTGCGTCAGGTGCTCGGAACTATTGGCAATACATGCCTGGGCCGTATGGAAACAGGAACGCAAAAAGTCATTGCTGGTAACGGCCTTACCCATTGATTTGAAAAGATAGCTGACCGCGCCGCTTCCACTGCACGCATCAAGCACCGTAGAAAATTCTTGCTCTTTTACAATTTCATAAATAAAAGGCAGAATGGCATGTTTACTTCCCATATAGCGTGAGCTAGGAAAACGCGCTAATTGGGTATTTATCTGCTCATGCCGTACAACAACACTACGAGCAAACGTCATACTAGAGCCTCGGTTTCACAAGAATTTCTGGAACAGGTTCGCGACCCGTTCCATCATGATTAATAGAGCGATGAGCGTAAATGATTTGAATATCGTGCTGTGCATAGAGTTCAAGCGTTACTTCAGAATAAGAATTGCTTAGCACAGGGTAAGCTCCTAAATCAATAAGATGATTATAGAGTTGCGCTAATGCGATTTGATCTTTTTCGCGGAACTGCTCTTTGGTGTAGCGTTTGAAATCCGAATATTTGCCAACAGGAACATAGGGAGGATCAAGATAAATAAAATCTCCTGGACGTGCCTGTTGGAGGAGAAATACTTGGTAATCTTCTGCAAAAAGATGTGCCTGCTGTAAAACGCGCGATGCGTTCTGTATTGCTGGCAGATCATAGAGTATGGGATTGTTATACTGTCCAAAAGGCACGTTAAATTTGCCTTCGCGGTTGACTCTATACAGGCCATTAAAGCATGTCTTGTTCAAATAAATAAAACGTGCAGCCTGCTCGACAGGCGAGAGATCACCGGAAGCCTGTTCTCTAACCATGTAGTAATATGTTTTGCTATGCTGCTGTTGGTGTGCATCGAGCAAGCATAGCAATGCAGTCAAATCATCACGTACCGCCCGATACGTATTGATAAGTTCGCTATTCGCATCGTTGAGCAGCATAGTCCGACAGGCAAGGGCCAGCGCAACGGAACCGCCTCCCACAAATGGTTCTAGATAGCGTTCAAAAGAGGTAGGAGCGCAGGCTAAAATATGCTCAAGCAACTTGCGTTTCCCACCTGCCCATTTTACAAATGGCGTTGCTTTTGGCATTATTGTAGACTGTGGTATCGGCTCAAGCTCTATAAGAGTGTGCTGTATAGGCCCCTGTTGTGTTGTCATGCTGCTTTTCCATCTCTTTCACTATGCTAAAATAGCCGCTTAGGAAGCGATATCGAGCTGACTGAGTTTATGATAGCAGAAATAGGCTGCTCTCACAAGCAGTGGGATGCTCGTGCGTTGGCTATATTTTCTTTTTGAGCGAGACGAGAGCGACACCTGTAAGAATGATGAGCATTGCCAGAATGCCAATAAGCGTGATATGTTCGCCGCCAAAGCCGATGCCCAAGCCGACCGCAACAATCGGATTGACATAGGCATAGCTTGTCACGATTGTGGGCCGTATATGGCACTGGAGTAGGTAGACATAGGCGCAAAATGCGATCAATGAACCGCAAAAGATCAGGAAGGCCATTGCCCAGAGCGCGGATATCGTCGGGACTGTATGAACGCGCTCATTCAGTAGCAGACCCAGAATGAGCAGAACTGAGCCTCCGATAATCATCTCCGCTGCACTCGACATCAGGCCGGAGGGCAGTGCCAGTCGTGTGCTGAGGACTGTACCCAGTGCCCAACACATCGGACCGAGCAGAAGAGCGAGTGCGCCGAGCGGATTGGCCCACATATTATTCTCCAGGTTGAGCAGGAGCACGCCCGCGAAACCCAGTGCCAGCCCGATCCATTCGAGGCGTTTGGGCCAGTGACCCATCAGGCCAAGAAAGAGGGCTGTCCAGAGCGGAATTGCCGCAAAACCAACAGCCGCGAGTCCTGAGGCTACCCACTGCTCCGCGAACGCCACGCCTCCATTGCCACCTGCCAGTAAAAGCGCACCTGCAATAGCAGCGCCGACCCACTGTGCTCGACTGGGGCGCGGCGTACCACGCAGGCGCAAGATCGTATAGAGCAGGATGCCCGCGATCAGGTAGCGCAATCCTGCCATCAAGAACGGCGGAAAACTGCCCAACGCGATCCGCATGGCGAGGTAGGTTGAACCCCAAATAAGATACAAAGCCAAAAAGGACAGCACGATAATCAAGCGATCCACCAGTGAGGAGCGTGTCGGGATTGCGTTGCTGCCTGCTGAAGCCTGCTCTACCGCAAGCTCGCTGTGATATGGTTTGTTCATCAATATCCATCCAGGAAAAGGGGAGACGTTATCTGTCTCGTCACAGGACTAAACACGTAACTTGTACTGTTAGCATAACCAACCATAAAGTATATTCCTACAACCAATGGCTGGGAGTGGAAGAGATATTGGCTGGTTCTGCCTAGCAGTGCGTTTCGTATCCTCCAATTCCTGCAGGTACAGGCAACATGTATAGCTTTTCCTGGTCGAGCAGGTATTGCTTGCGCGCAATGCCCCAACGATAGCCGCCGAGGGTGCCACTCTCGCGCACAACACGATGGCAGGGGACTGCCAGCGCGACTGGATTGCTGGCGCAGGCCAGGGCAACGGCACGAGCCTTTTTCTTGCTACCGAGCATGGCGGCAATTTCGCTGTACGAGCGGGTTTCACCGTAGGGAATGGCGCGTAAAGCGTCCCAGACCAGGCGTTGGAATGCTGTTGCTTGTACATCGAGCGGCAATTCCAAATGTGGTTGCTGACCTGTCAGGTGGCGCAGTAACGCGCTTACCCATTGTTCCATCTGCGTGGTTTCATCGCGTGTAATCTCGGCGGCAGGATATTCTTGTAATAAAAGTGTGCTCAATGCGGCGTCATCGTCACCCGGATAGACCGCGCATACGCCTTTATCGGTTGCTGCGACCAATAAACGTCCCAGGGCACAATCAACGAGCGTATAGTGAATAGTCATGCCTGTGCCTCCTTTTTGATACGTTCCTGGGGTCATGCCCAGGCGCGTCGTTACCTGTTCATATAAGCGACTGCTGGAGCTATAACCAGCCTCGTACAAGGCTTTGGTAACGCTTGCTCCATCTTTGATCTGCCCTTTTAATTGTTTTAGGCGGCAAGCGTGAATATATTGGAGCGGCGTGACGCCCACGATTCGCTTGAAGACGCGCTGCATATGCGAAGGGCTGAGATGGACCTGTTCGCTGAGTTCACCGAGCGTCAATGGCTCTTCACAATGCGTTTCAATATAGCGACAAAGCTGCTGAACCAGTTCTAGCTGTAGCTCCTGTGTCTCATGCGCCCCCGGTGCCATTTTTTCTGGGTGGCAGCGACGACAGGGACGGAAACCAGCTTGTTCAGCGGCCTCTGCGCGTTCAAAGAAGCGCACATATTCGCGTTTTGGCTTGCGCGCTGGACAGGAGGGGTTGCAATAAATCCCTGTTGAGCGCACCGCATACACAAAGAGACCATCCGCCTGCTTATCGCGCGTGACTATCGCTTGCCAATATTCTTGAGCGTAATCATTGAGATTCATCATTCGCTACTCCTCAATCGTCCAGATTTGTTATCACCGCTACCGTTTCCTACGTGTGATACTATAATAAGATACAGCCGTGCGATGTGTCTATCCGATTCTTGCGCGGCAAATCTGCGTACATTTTGCTGGTTTTCTTAAGGAGGAGAGATGTCCGTATCCAATCCTGATCGTTTGAAATCCGAGATTGATGAGTTGGTTCCGGGGCTGATCGCAATGCGCCGTGATCTGCATGAGCATCCTGAGCTGGCCTTTGAAGAGTATCGTACCGCTGGCATTGTTGCTGATCGCTTGCGTGCGTTGGGGATGGAGGTGCGGACGGGCGTTGCCAAAACGGGGGTTATCGGTTTGCTACGTGGGGAAGCGCGCAAAGATGGAGCGAAGACGATTGCTATTCGTGCTGACATGGACGCCTTACCAATTCATGAATTGAACGAGATCGAGTATCGTTCACAAGAAGATGGTAAGATGCATGCCTGTGGACACGATGGGCATACCTCTATCTTGCTGACGGTCGCTGATATTTTAAGTAAACGCCGTTCTGAACTTTCTGGTAACGTGAAGTTTATTTTTCAGCCTGCCGAGGAGAAGATTGGGGGCGCGGAACCGATGGTCAAAGAAGGGGCGATGGAGGGTGTTGATGGCGTGATTGGTTTACATCTGATTAGCAATTACACGTTGGGACGGGTCGGCGTGCGCGCGGGAACGGTCTTTGCGAGCGCGGACCGCTTTGTTCTACACGTGCATGGCAAGGGTGGACATGCTGCCTCGCCACATGAAGCTGTTGACCCTATCGTGATTGCTGCCTATATCACAACCGCCCTGCAAACGCTTATCACACGTGAAACATCTCCCTTTGCCCCCGCGATCATCACGATTGGAAGAATTATCGCTGGAACTGCCTTTAATATTATCCCTGAAAAGGCGGAGATGCAGGGCACGATGCGCGCCTTCACTGCTGAGCATCGCGATAAGTTGATGCGTCGTATTCGCGAGATGGCGACAGGCATTGCAACGGCAATGGGGGGTTCATGCGAGATGGAGACCTTCGATAGCTGTCCACCCTGCACGAACGACCCGACAATGACCGAAATGGTGCGTAATGCCGCCATTGCGACCGTTGGTACAGACCATGTTGATGGGGGCGCGGAAGTGATGACAACGGGCAGCGACGATATGGCCTTCTTCCTCAACAGTGCGCCAGGGTGCTATTTCATTGTTGGCGCGCACGATGAGCGCAAAGGGAATGCCTTTCCGCACCATCATCCGCGCTTCAATATCGGCGAAGATGCTCTGCCCATCGCGGTCGAAGTCCTGACCCGCGCCGCGTTGGACTTTTTGGAGCAGTAATCCCTATCGGAAACATCATTGGCAGTTCGCAATCGGGCGAAAAACATAACATGTTTCGCTATAGCAGACAGGTGAGAGCATACCGTATGCTCTCACCTGTCTGCTATGTGTGATGGTGGGCTTTAAGCGTGGCGGGCTAAAAAGCTCAATTCTGGCTCTAGCTCGCGTGGGCGGCGGGATGTGCGCCCATTAGATTTACGTCGTGCTTGACGGAGCGTGCGTGCTGGCAGAAATGCCTCCATCGCTTGAATTGCGTTGAGATACACCTGCTGTTGCTCCTGAATGATGTGGTTAGAGCCTAAAGACCACCACTCGTTGGGTGTGAAGTAAGCCGATACTTCAGCCTCCGCTCCCCCTCGTCCATACCACTGAATGAGGTGCAGGTTGTCAGATTGCGCTAGCCAGATTGCCAGATCAATCAGGTCGGGATTCTCAGTCAGCTTGGCTGTTCCGTAGGTATAGCCCATCAGGCGGAAGAGCGCGTCCTGGGCACTATTGCCGAGGAAAAATTCCATGCCGCCGCTGCCTGCCCACGTGGTTGGAAAGGCTGGGAGTGGCAGATGATTGGCCTGCTTGCTATGCCGTTCAAGCAGTATAGATGGCGTATATGTCTGTATACCGCGTCTTGCCAGTTCGTCAGGCAGGGCGTGCATAAAGTCAAAGATGCCTGTATCCGCGCTATGGTGTTCGCCAAATGTCTCGAAATCCCAGCCCAGGAAGAGGAAATCGCCCTGTGTATTGGCGATCCAGTCCGCGTAGGTATTGGCGAACAGGGGATAGCTGGCCCAATTCCGTTGTGAGAAGCGATAGCCGACATCATCACTGAGTTCGACGTGGCGTGTGAACAGATAGGGACCACTTTCGCGCTCATTATCAACGACAAGCTTGGGAGTGGTGCGCCGACTGCGCGCGGTCTTCTTCTCCTCGAAGAGACGTGGCAGTGGCAACTCGTCGCTGTAGCGGTAGAGATGCGTGCTTTCACGCCAATCCAGTACCCAGGGCCGTCCGTCCATGACGGCTCCGCGAAACCCCGCTGTATCGAGGGCCGCGTGGAGCCAGGAGGACATGCACATCTCGGTTGTGTCGGTCACAACGGGGCGTTTGCCAAAGATGCGTTCCAGTTCATTGCTCATCCACTTCATGCGGAGCACGAAGGTTGGGAGATCGAGCAAGAACAAGAAACTATGATATGGTTCGACGCCGATCAATTCAACGCGCTCTTCTGCAACCAGCTCACGGAACAGGTCGAGCAGGGCGGGGTCCCAGACAAGAGCCTGACGCACGAACGAGAGAGAGAAGCCGATTGAGAGATGAAGACCTTTATTGCGCACCAGGTCGAGAAACATGCGTGCTGCTGGATAATAGCTGTAACGCGCTACTTTATGAAAGTAGTGCTCATTCATGCGCTCATCAAAGAGACAATGCGCGATATCTTCAACGGTTGCGCCGCGCGGAATCGGTTGCGCTGGCAACTTCAAGCGGCGCGGTTGATGGACAACCGTGTAGATGGCTAGTTCTGCAACCATGCCAGAAATCCTCTCATAGCGCGCTTCGCGATTCTTCGAGCAGTGCTTCTTTCCCTACAGGTTCTACTTCTGAGACAGGGAACACGATGCCCTGTTTGCGTGCCAGAAACTCCAGTTTGCCGACCAGATTTTCAATTACATGGTCCCACAAGAATTGTTGCGCTGTCTGGTGGCCCGCGTTGCGAATGCGCTCCTGTTCCTCAGGATGGCGGCGCAGGTAAAGCAGGTAGCCGACGATCTCATCGGGGTCTTCGGTTTCAGTGACGATAGCATTTTCAAACGAGATAGCGTAATCTTCACCTGTGCTACCTGTGACCGCGATACCTTTTGCGCCCATAACCTCCAATGCGACCAGACCGAATGGTTCGTGACCACTATTTGCCAGGGTCGCGTCAGCGGCGGCATAGGTAGTACGCACAAACTCTTCAGGCAAGAAGAAACGCAGGTTGTAGATGTCTGCGTGGTTTCCAGCATTTGCAACGGCATCAAGGCATTGGTCCAGATTGGGTTTTTGTGCCACAACGTCCTGAATAACCAGACCACGATGGTATGCATGACGGAACACCTCGGCTCCGTGTGGCTCAATACCGCCGCGCACGAAGAGTGTCACGGGATGTCCGCTTTCTTTCAAGCGGGCAACTGCCTCAATCGCCATCATCCAGCGTTTGTCGGGATCGAAACGCCCGATTTTGAAGAGGAACATGCGCTGTGCATCACCGCGATGGGCAATGGTGCGCAAACGCTCGACGGCAGCAGTATCGACGGGATTCATATGGCGTGTGGGAATGCCGTTGGGGATGACGAGCGGGTTGACGCCCAATTCCCACATTTTATGTTTCATATATTTGCTGACTGTACAGAGCGTTGAGACAAAGTTGAGGCGGCTCCAATTAATACGATGGAGCGACATAAGACTATTGAGATTCCAGAGCAGCAGTGCTTTTTGACGCACACCAAACCAGTGGAGCAAGTCCGAGGTGCGGCAGATGGCTTCTGCGGTATGCCAGTCTTCACCCATGATAACGGGCGTTTTGCCCTGTGCGATAGCGGGCCGTACAATCTCATTATAGATATGATAGGGAACGCTTTCATTATAATCGTAGAGCTTGGCTTCTTCTCCGTCGTATACGCCGTTGGGATAGTATTTGCTGACCCATTGTGACCAGCGTTTGAGGATCAGGCGGCCATCAACACGCACCTCAGTAGAGGGTTTGTAGGGGTCACCGATAAAAATGAGATACGTCGTATAGCCTTGGGCGGCTAGAGCCTCGCTTAATTCAGTCACGCGCGTTCCCAGGCCACCAGCGGTAGAATACACATCAGGCCCCTCGAAGCATAGTAGAACAAACAGCGTGTTGTCAGGCGAGATTGCTCCATCTAGTTGCATCATGATAACTCAATCCTTTTTGAAAAAAAGTATGCAAGGGAAGAGGTTGACACCAGTGTGAGGCGTTGGGATGGTAATCAGTTGTCTACACGGTATTGCAATTGCTCACAGCATAGTGGCGTTGCGCGTCCCTGCCCATGCAGATGAACGGGTATTAACATATAATTACATCCCTCTTCTGCTTCGCTGTCAGAGAGATTGACACTTCCTCTTAATTATAGCACGTTCGCTGGTGCGAACATGTTTTGCCGATTAGAGTATATCATGGATGCAACTTTTTTTGTCAAGTAATCCCAGCTTTACTGCGTTCATAATGGGCTATTCACGCGCGTTCTACATGGTCTTGCCTGGAGGCCGCGAATGCGTCACGTCCCGACGCTGCCAACTTTGGGTCTCAAATGCTACTGCTGTATGTTATTATTATCTCCCACCTTTTTTGTAGTCTTTCATTTTGTTAGAAATGAAGTGGTTTTTGTCCTACAACCGTCTTGAGTGTCCAACTCATATTGAAGTTTGGTGCGTAAATCTCGCTCTGACACTGCTGGAGGAGTGTATCAACCTCTCTAGCTCGTGCAATATGGTGTGTAAGCAGGAAGAAGCGCATAAAGTTGAGCAGGGTTATAAGTACCTCCTGTACAGATGCCGTGTTGTGTGGCGCGGCATTTTGTGAGGGGTAGGAAAGCAGTATCTCCTGTACCTGCAACGCGGAAACGGGCAATGCAAGTGCATACGCAAGTAGCGTTTCCATCTCATGTGGTGCGTCGCTCATGGCGAGAGATTCTACGAGGGCGTGTTTGAGCATGCGGTAGAGTTTGCCACATGCCTCGCCATTGCTGACGGGCCATGTCCATTCCGTCCAGACGAGGTAGCCTTCGGGCGCGCAAACACGGGCAAGGGCGTGGACCTGGAGCCGTCTTTGCGCACGTGTCGCGACAGGCGGGAGAAAACGCGCGTGTACGAGATCAAAAAACTGTGGTGAGATTGGCAAATCAAGGAGGTCTGCCGCGAGAAAATTGCTGTGTCCGCTTTGTGCGCGTGAGGCGTATGCACGCGCATACTCTACCAACTGTTGGTCGCGTTCAATACCCATAACCTCAAGGTGAGGATAGACCTGCAAAAGTGCGTTGACCCAAGTGCCTGTACCACATACGGCATCAAGTACCTGGCGGATCGTTGTCACCGAGAGGTGTGCTGGCAGAAGCGGCAACGTTGTGAGCAAAAAATTGTGTAATGCGATGAGAAAACGTATGTATGGGTGTTGCGTAAAGTGCGCAAAGGAGCGGGTGCTTTCAGGAAGCCGATAATCCATCAGTAAGCTCCTTTCTGGCTGACAGGGCCGCTCATATGTTTTGTGGTCGCGTCTTTCTCTTTTGGCAGAAGCATATATTCACTTTATCCTTTCATCTATAAAATATTGGCTAGAAAAACTATATGTTTGTAAGTGTACATATGGGAGGGGCAGAAAAAAGCAAAAAGTGTCCAAAAAATGTCCAAATTTTGTCGAAATAGAAGATGAGAGCAAGATTCGGATAGTTTTGCTTATGTGATTTGCTATACTCAGCCTATATATTTCTCTGATGATGCGCTGAAAAACTTATGAGGAGAAAATTGATGAGTCAGGCAAAGAATAGACAAGGACGGAAAACACACCTCAGATCTTATCCGAATAGCTTAAAACAGCATATCAGGCGGTCGGGCTATACTATCCAGGAATTTGCGACGGAGATAAATATTCCTCGTAGCACGCTTTATGACTATCTTGGCGGTCATCGACCTATGCCGCGGACATATTTGCAGAGGACGGCACAAGTCTTGGGATGCGAGATGAGCGAGTTATTGCAGTGTCTCAATACTTTCTAAGCTATGAGTATAGATAACTCACATCCTATCTCGACGCAAGGCTGATCGTTAGGATATAATACGGGATATGGAGGAATGGAACGCAGACGACAAACTTACGGACCTGGAAACACTGCTTCAGGTGCGGTTTCATGATCGCGCCACATTGCAGCGTGCTTTCACCCATCATTCCTGTTGTCCAGAGACGGCACGGCGCGACTCATATGATACGCTAGAATTTCTTGGTGACGCGATTATCAGCGCGCATGTCGTAGAATACATTTACCGCTCTTTTCCTACAGCCTCCGAAGGCGAGATGACCGCGCTCAAATCGGAGGTGGTAAGTCGGCGTGTCTTCGCGCGTGTTGGGCAGCAGTTGGGCCTCTTTCCATTTATTTGCGTTGATATCGCCAACCTGCGCACCTTTAATGAACGTTCTCGCGACTCGCTCTGTGCGGATGTATTGGAAGCTGTCGTGGGGGCAATCCATATTGATCAGGGGTCGGAGGTTGCACGCGCATTTGTTGCGCGTACGATCCTCCCGATGGTTGAATTGGTGAGCCAACAGGTACTCGATACCAATCCGAAAGGGCGTTTGCAAAAAATCATTCTTAACCGCTCAGGTGCTTTGCCACGCTATCGCGTATTAGAGCAGAGCGGGCGCAACAATGACCGTTCTTTTCGCGTCGGTGTCTTTGAGCATGAGACGTTACTGGGAACTGGTGAAGCATCGAGTATTAAAGATGCGGGGCGTCTGGCGGCGCGTGCGGCCTTGGAGCGGTTGCAGGCTGAAAGTAACAACCAGGGTCAGGCATGAGCAGCAAAAATGTGCAAAGCTGGTATGAAAATAGTTTGACGCCCCACGAGCGCAAGATGCGCGGTCATTTCTCGACGCCGCCGCTGCTCGTTGAGCGCATTCTGGATGCTTGTGGTTATGCTCCCTCTCATGACCTCAGCGGGTTGCGCGTACTGGATCCCGCGTGTGGCAGTGGCAATTTTCTCGTGGGTGCGGCGCAGCGCATCGTTGTGGCTGGTATGCAGCGTCAACTGGCCCCAAAAGCGATTTTTGCGCAGATGCAGCGCAATCTTTGGGGTTTTGATCCCGACCCGGTAGCATGTTTTTTAGCGGAGATGGAGCTACGCGCGGTAACGAATATGCTCTACTCAAACGCCGTACCTGCGCTGCATATTCATCAGGCTGATGGGTTGAGCTTGCCCTGGCAACAGTGTGCCAACGTTGATCTATTTCTCGCCAATCCGCCCTATCTGGCAACAAAAAATACTGATCTGTATGCTTATCGCTCCATCTGGCAGCATGGACAAACAGATAGCTACCTGCTGTTTCTGGAACTGGCTTTACAGATTGTGCGACCAGGCGGGTGGATTGCGCTGGTTCTGCCTGACGCGCTGCTTGCACGCACAAATGCTGCAAAAGAGCGGCAGCATTTGCTGACACAGACAACGATACATCATCTCTGGCATTTCGCGCATCTCTTTGCTGCTCATGTAGGGGCCGTGGTCGTGATTGCGCAAAAATGCCCGCCATCGAGTACGCATCAGGTCCTCTGGAAGCGTGAACGCTGGCAGCCGGAGACGGTAATGGCTGAGCCGCAACAGCAGGTCACGCAGTATCTTTTGCAGGCTCAGCCACAGGCCCAAATGCGCTATCTGCTAGGTCGCTATGATCAGCAATCGTTAGTGGTTGCGCTACATACTTGTATGTATGGCAAGGCAACTGTAAAACAGCAAGAGGAACGAATTTTCGCGCCTCTGCGCGATTTCGTCCATATCCAGCGCGGCGAAGAGCTTGGTAAAAGTAGTGTTTATCTGCATAGCGTAACGCCATCAGAAACTGGTGTGTACTATCCTGTGCTGCGAGGGGGGAGTGATGTTCGTCCATATGCTGCTCCGCTGGGCCGTTATTGGATTGCCCATGAGCATGTCGCAAAACCGCTTGCTCACTATCTCGCCCCGAAGTTGTTGGTGGTGAAGAGTACGCCCTATCTGCAAGCGGCACTTGATCTGTATGGACAGGTTGCCTTACAAACACTCTATCTGCTCACGCCACACACACACTCTGAGATGGAATTAGATGATCTGTATTTCTTGCTGGCCCTGCTCAACGCGCGCGTATTACGAGAATATGTCTATACACTCTATACGGCATATAAATGGGTGCAACCGCAAATTGAGCAGCATGTATTGGCGTCTCTCCCTGTTCCGCTCTATCGCGCAGAGGCAGAGGCTGAGCGGCTTGCGATTATCGAGCGTGCAAAACTTCTGTGCGAGGCTTGCAGCATACCTTTACCCGTTGTAGAATTGAAACAACGAACCGAAAAACTTCTGACCGAACAGGAGCTTGCTATTGCTAACCTCTACCGTTCGGCTTTTTTGGCTATAGACAAAGGAGTCATTTTTTATGGCTGATACTCGCCCAATTCGCGTGTTGGTCGCGAAACCTGGTTTGGATGGGCATGATCGTGGTGCAAAGGTTATCGCACGTGCTTTGCGTGATGCAGGCATGGAGGTGATCTACACGGGCATCCGGCAGACACCAGAGATGATTGTAGAAACAGCAATCCAGGAGGATGTTGACGCGCTACTTATGAGCATTCTTTCTGGTGCGCATATGGCAATTTTTCCGCGTGTTATGGAGCTACTCAAGCAGAATGGCGTTACGGATGTGCTTGTTGCGGCTGGCGGCA
This sequence comes from Ktedonobacterales bacterium, assembly GCA_027451525.1. Taxonomy (GTDB): domain Bacteria; phylum Chloroflexota; class Ktedonobacteria; order Ktedonobacterales; family Ktedonobacteraceae; genus DTNP01. Next base: position 114,780 of record DAIDJF010000003.1, on the reverse strand, counting down.
TTTTGCCTGATGAGGATATTCCCGCTATTAAAGCGATGGGAATTCAAGGCTGTTTTGGTCCTGGGACCTCGACTGATGAGATCATTAAATTTGTGCGTGAGAATATCCAGGCAGACCGCCTGACCGTCGAGGTGTAGTGGCCCTTGCAAAATATCGTTGAACGTCTTCTCAATGGAGATCGCCGTGCTCTCGCGCGTATGGTGACGCTGATCGAAAGCGAAACGCCACAGGTCCAGCATTATCTCGCGGAACTGCATCAGCATGCCGGCAAAGCCCATATTATCGGTGTTACAGGCTCGCCCGGAGCGGGAAAAAGCACGCTTGTCACACAGTTAGTCCGTGAGTTGCGCAAGCGTGAGCACAAAGTGGGCGTGATTGCCGTAGACCCAACCAGTCCTTTTACTGGCGGTGCTATTTTGGGCGACCGTATCCGTATGATGGAACTGGCGGGTGATCCCAACGTGTTTATTCGTAGTATGGCGAGTCGTGGTAGTCTGGGCGGTCTTGCCGCTTCAACGCGCGACGTTGTGCGGGCGATGGATGCTGCGAGCTATGATCCCATCATCATCGAGACCGTCGGCACAGGGCAAGCTGAGGTAGAGGTGATGCGGACCGCGCAAACTGTGCTGGTGGTGTGTGCCCCTGGGATGGGTGATGAGGTGCAGGCGATCAAGGCTGGCATTCTGGAAATTGCTGATATTTTCGTTGTGAGCAAAATGGATAGACCGGGCGCGGACCAGACGGTGGCAGAACTGGCGATGTTGCTGAGTCTGGACCAGAATCGTCGTCAGGCCCAATGGCGCATTCCGATTATCAAAACCTCGGCTCTCAAAGCGCAGGGGCTTAATCAGCTCGCCGATGCTATTCAGCAGCACGGCAATTATCTGCGAGAGAGTGGTATGCTGGCTCAGCGTGCCCAGCGACAGGTGCGCAGTGAGATACAGACGCTCATCCTGCATGGCGTGAGCAACGCGCTCAAGGCGCAGGTGAGCGAAGAGGAGTGGAATGCGCTGATTGAGGAGGTTACGGCGCGGCAACGCAATCCCTATAGTGTCGCGCAGGAACTTCTGGAGCGTATAGGATTACACCGCCCATCTGATAAATGAGGGCTTGAGCAAATTTGTCGGAGCTGAGGATAGAGCGCGATGCAGATTAGTGAACCCGCAGAGTATGTCATTCTGGGTCTGCTTAAAGAGCGTCCTATGCATGGCTATGAGCTTTTTCAGCATATCGAGGGTAGCATGCTTGGCGAGATTATTCATTTGGAGATGAGCCAGATGTATGCCTTCCTCAAGAAATTGGAACGCCTTGGCTACATCGTGCCTGACATCGAGATACAGAATATGCGTCCACCGCGCAAAATCTTTCATCTCACCGATGAAGGGCAGGCAGCCTTTCAGGTATGGCTTATGCAACCTGTCGAGAAACCGCGCGATATCCGTATTCTTTTCCTCATCAAATTGTATTTTATGCAACGTCTGCAACCACAACGTATGCAGGGTCTCGTCGAGGAACAGATTCACGCCTGTCAGCGATTTCTGCACCATCTTGAGGAGCGCGCGCAACGTGGAACCGCGTATGAGGATGAGACGTTTCTCGAACACGTGGTACTGAGTAGCCGCATTCACCAGACGCGCTCCCTGCTCACCTGGATGGATGAACTGCAACGCGATCTGAGCACTCTGTAAGAAGCGACAATAGTTGCCACCACAACATGTAGAAATGTATCCACGGGAGACGTGGCGCAAGAAGCCAATGCGTTTTTCTCTTGCTTATGGCGTTTGGGACGACAGGAGCAGGCGGAATTGTGGATTGTAGCGTTTATCACAACTGCTGCAAGAGACGGCTTGCGAATATTTGCGTGTGCGCGGATAGGTTTTGCCGCACGAGGGGCACTGATAGAGGTAACGGATAGGGCGACGTTGTCGCCGAATCTGCTCACGGCGCGTACTCTCCTCGTGTAAGAGAGCTTGTAAATCTTCCAAAGGGTAACCTGTCACCGCTGCTTCATCGAGGGCGATAGCGTCGTAGCCATGATGGCGATGGCGGCGCGGCGTTCCATGAATGCGGTCTGCGAGATGAATGAGTTCATGCGCGATAGTGACCTCGATAGAGCGTGGCTGCATATCTGGTTCAATGAAAATCAGATGGCGATGCTGTCCCTGTGCGCCGCGTCCGCGCCCGGCGGCAATCGAAGCCGGGATATAGCAGTAGCAGCCAAGGACCATGGTATGGAGACGTTTCCCTGTCCAGCGCATATATTCCTGGCGATCTTGCGTGATTGCCAGGAGAGGTAGTTCCTGTATTGGGAGAGCCAGTTTCTGCCAGTAGTGCATCAGCCAGTGACGCAGTATCTCTTGCTCTCCACTGAGCAATGGGCCAGTTTGAAGTGGTGGTAAAAGTGGTATAGGAGGTTTTACCGACTTACGCGCGATTGTCATGCCCGTCTTTCTCTAATCAAAAGAGAGAGATGTTATTGTGTACTTCTCTCTCTTCGCGTCTCTTTTTCTATGCTTACCGTAATATCAGTATAGCAAGCAAATGTTGTGAATGCAAGCTCACCCGCAGACGAATATGCGGCATTGCCCATCTTTAATGCGTGGGAAGGTCAGTCACAACCGCTGCGAGATTCTCATAGACCAGCTCAGGCTGAAACGGAGAGGTCGTGAGGTCGGCGCGTGAGTCCTTGCCAGAGAGGACGAACAGCGTGTGTGTTCCTGCGGCACGCCCTCCTGCAATATCGGTATCAAGGCCATCGCCAATCATCACTGTCTCCTCCGCTGTGCTCCCAAGAAATTTCATTGCCTCATAGAGTAAAGTTGGTTGCGGCTTGCCAACTACTTCGGGATGGACGCCGCTACTTGCTTCTATAGATGCAACCATTGCTCCACAGCCAGGAACCAGCGCACCCTCGATGGGGAGCAGGGGATCGCGGTTAATGGCTATGAAGGTTGCTCCTGCGCGTACAGCGGCAACGGCTTTCGTCATTTTTTGATAATCAAAGGTGCGATCAAGGCCGACAAAGACCACATTGATTGAGTCTGTTGGCGTATCAATCGTTGCGACGTGCAGGCCGTGTGCCTCGACCATCTCGCGTAGGGGTTGCTCGCCAATGACATAGATAATACCATTCGGGAAACGGCGGGCCATATTCTGGACTGCTGCCTGACCAGCCCCCAGAACATGTGAGCCATCAGTCTGAATGCCGAGACGTGCCAGTTTGGCGATCACCTGCGACTCGCTGGCAAACGAGTTGTTGGTGAGAAAGAGATATTTCTTGTGGGTAGCGTCGAGCCAGGAGACAAACTGTTGCGCCCCTGGCAACAGTCCCTCCCCGCGATAGATAACGCCATCCAGATCAATCAAAAACGTTGTGTAGGGTGGTAGCATAATGCCTGATTCATCCTTATTTATTCATGGAGTAGCTGCTCACGAATGGCGATGATCTCGCGTCGCAAGGCAGGGTCCAGGTTGATGCTGCGATCAATTTTCTCGTACGCATGCAGGACAGTGCTATGGTCACGTCCACCGAAGAGCTGTCCAATTTCTAGCAGCGATGCCTGTGTCTCTTGACGAATCAGATACATAGCAATCTGGCGCGGCATCACGATATATTTATCGCGTTGCTTGCCACACATAGCTTCAAGCGAAACGTGGTAATACTCAGCTACGGCCTGCGCAATCTGGCGACTGGTAAGATGTGACTCGCGCACGTCATTGCCCAGCGAGGACATCGCGGCCCGTGCAACTTCCATTGTCAGCTCTGTACGATGGAGTTGTTGATAGGCCATTAAGCGATTGAGACAACCTTCCAGTTCGCGAATGTTCGTTTGCACGCGGCTGGCTATGTAGGCGATGATATCGTCGGGCACGCGATAGTGGAGCAGATCGGCCTTGACGCGCAAAATAGCCATGCGAGTCTCCAGGTCAGGGGGCTGAATATCGGCAATCAGACCCCACTCGAAACGTGAGCGCAGGCGTTCCTCCAGGCTTACGATGGCCTTTGGCGGACGATCACTACAAATCACAATCTGCTTGCTCATCTCGTACAGACTATTAAAGGTATGGAAAAATTCTTCCTCTGTGGACTCTTTACCGGCGATAAATTGAATATCGTCAACGAGAAGAATATCGACCGAGCGATACTTCGCACGGAATTCCTCGGTTGTGCGATAGCGAATGGCATTGACAATCTCATTGGTAAATTGTTCAGAGGAGACATACAGCACCTCAAAGCCTGTCAGGACGCCTTGATGCCCGATAGCGTGGAGTAAATGCGTTTTGCCCAGACCGACGCCTCCATAGAGAAATAGCGGATTATAAGACTCACCAGGTGCCTCAGCGACGGCGAGTGATGCGGCATGGGCAAGGCGATTGCTATTGCCGACAATAAAGGCGTCGAAGGTATAGCGTGAATTCAGGCGATTGTGCGCCAGGATATTTGCGCGTTGCTCGTTATCCCATTCTTCCAGTAGTTCATTCCCCGCTTCACTAGAGCCGAAGCCACCTGTGTAGCGTCCCTCTGTTGAGAAGGAGGCGGAGCCAGAGCGTGTTTGCGTTGAGCGCGGCCCGACCTCATAGGCATCGGAGGCGAAACTAGAATATGTAGGCGGCTCTTGTGTACGTTGAGAGCGTGTAGTACTCTCGGATGATGGACGCGCGGAGTCGGACGCGAACGAACGCGCCCTGCCGTTCACGTCTTCCATGGACGGGTGCGTGATGATGAGCGTGATCGGCAAGCCAACAATGTCGATAAGTGTTTCTTCAAGTAGGGTGCGCCAGCGCGTGTGCAGCATATCGCGAGCCTGGTCACTTGAAACCTGGAGAATGAATGCAGCTTCCTGCTCCTGTGCATCTGCTGATGATGCAGAGGAGGATAACTGAGCTTCTCGCAGCCACGTTTTACACACGGCATCAATTGGCCCCTGCTCAAGACGCTCAAGAGCTGCACGCCAGATGGTTGCTGTATTCACTGGCAAATCCCCCGTGTAGCTATTCTTCAACGAGAGCAACACACTCGATTTCAACCAATGCTTTGCGTGGCAATTCGGCAACGGCGATGGTGGAGCGTGCTGGGGCAGTGCCCTGAAAATAGGTTGCGTAAACGGCATTCATTGCCTGGAAATCGCTCATCGTTGAGAGGAATACGGTTGTTTTGACAACGCTATTGAGTGAGGCTCCCGCGCTTTTTAAGACGGCCTGCAAGTTTTGCAAGGCACGGTGGGTCTGTGTCTGCACATCGCTGCCTATAAGTTCGCCACTGGCGGGGTCAAGAGCCACCTGACCAGAAGCAAAGACGAATTGCCCGGTGCGAATCGCCTGGCTATAGGGGCCAATTGCAGCTGGAGCCTGTTCTGTTTGAATACGTGTACGTTCCATAATCTTGTTGTCCATAAAGAATATGGGTAGGTATACCCTACCCGGTCCACAATACATAACGAATAAGGCCGAAAGTATTAAGACGAAAAAGGTCGTCGCAGTGGCGGGGTATTGCCCTGTCCATCTGAGCCTGATGTATAGAATGACGAGCGTTGCTGTGAACCCGGCAACGGGCTAGGCGGTACGCCCGGCTGACCTGTCTGAGTCGGAGGCCGTTGTCCCTGCGTGATCTCCCACATACAATACCGCAGAGCCTGTTGCATTTCCGCTGCTGAACGGAAGCGGTCTTCTGGCTCTTTCTCCAACATGCGCAAGACAAGCTGTTCAACGACAGCGGGAACCGTAGGATTAAACTGGCGCAAAGGCGGCGGACTGGCGGTGGCATGCTGCATCGCAATCGAGACAGCGGTAGGCCCCACAAAAGGCGGGCGACCAGCCAGCATCTCGAACATGACCACACCGAGCGAATAGAGGTCTGATGAAGGTGTCAGCGTCTCCCCGCGTGCCTGCTCTGGTGAGAGATAATCGGCTGTACCAAGCACGATGCCACTATTCGTCAGACCGGCATCCTCGACAACGCGCACGATGCCAAAATCGGTCAATTTGACGAGAGGCGTATTTTCAGCAAGAGGGCCTGCGACCAAAGCACTATTCCAGGCCAGCATGATGTTCTGCGGCTTAATGTCACGGTGAATGAAACCACGTGCATGCGCTACTTGTAGCACAGAACAGACCTGCAAGGTGATCTCCAGCGTTTCACGAGCCTGAAGCTGACGACGCTGCCCGATAAGCTGCTTTAATGTTGGACCTTGAATGTACTCCATGACGAGGAAGTACTGGCCCTTCTCCTCAACAAAATCATAGATGGTCACGGCATTAGGATGCGCGAGGGCTGCAGCAGCACGCGCTTCGCGCCGGAAACGCTCGACGGCTCGCAAGTCGCTCTTATCCAGGGAACGCAACACCTTGATAGCCACAAAGCGTTCAGTGCGATGGTCCCAGGTTTTGAACACGCTTGCCATGCCACCCGTAGCGATATGCTCACGGATTTCATACCGTCCAGCGATCAGAGTACCTTCAAACTGGTTCAAGTTCCACCTCGAGCGGCCAGGGCGAATATACCACAATGACAGAGAATGTCAACGTGTAGTATACCATCATTCTGAAAGACAGTCCAGAAAAGCATGACTTCTGCAATCAAGCTGTCCAGAAAAGCCGCGAATCGCCATCGACGCCGCCCGCGGTCAATTGAACGGGTGATCCCTTCATCGTATACGTTCCCGTTTTGGGATTTTGTGTCACATCAGCAAGCCAGATATCAAGTTCGTTATTAGAATACGTGAGGTAGGCAATCTGTTTCCCATCAGGTGACCAGATCGGCAGACTGACATACTGTCCTTCGACGATCAGCGAGGATTGTTGGAACGGCACTAATGCTTGTTTTATAATCGCGGGATTATTCGGGTCGGCGGTCAGTCCATTAAGAACAGGCATTGTGTAAAGTGCCATGTGGGTTGCATCAATACGCTTGACGTAAGCTAATGTATTGCCATCAGGTGAAAATGCTGGCTCCATTGATTGTTGTGTCGTATCGTGGGGTGTGAGGGCGACTGCGGGGTCGAGTCCGCTACCCTCGACACCAGGATGATAGAGTCCTGGATGTTGCGCGATGGCATTAGAATTTTCCAGGTAGACCTGGACAATCTCATCCGTCCCGTTGGTATCATAGGTAAAATGGCTGTAGGCAATCTCGCCTGTAGTGCCCGGACGATAGTTGGGATAGCTGTCTCCGCCATCGCCAAAATCGGCATACGCGACAGGTTGTGCGATGTTAATGGCCTGGGTTGCGGTAATTGTTGCTTGTCCGAACGGTAAGGAAAAAATTTGTAGGTCTACAAAGTAGGCATTCTTAAAGACTCCTCCCAAGCTGCTCCAGTAGTATTGTTTTTGCAAATCACTGAGAAACGTGATGTTTTTGCCATCTGGGGTCCATGTTGGCTGTGAGAACCAGTAGTAGTTATTGGCTCCCACGCTCTGATTAGGATAGTAATCGCCTTTACCCGTAACAATAGTATTGATCTGTCCGCCACCAACTGGCATGTAGTCCAGATCAGAGTAATCGGGATAGCGTGCAATAAAGGCAATCCACTTTCCATCGGGCGAGATGGCAGGATCATAGACGCTCAAACTCGTCGGCGTAAGCGCGTGCGGGGTGCGTGTATCATCTAATACATACAGGCGATGCCCTTGCGTAAAGTAGAGCTTGCCCTGTAGCTTGAACTGGCTACTCTGGTTGACCCCCAGGCCTTTTTGGCTAGGACCTGTATTCGTGGTCTTAAAATTTCCTGTGTTGCTGCTGCTGCTGCTACTACTGCCCAACCCCAGACAACTCTGCATACTGAGCGAGAGCAAGGCGAGCAGAAGCAGAGCAAACCAATGCTGCTGTTTTTTCATCAAAATACTACACTTTCGTAGCATCGAATGACTCGAAGACGACAAGGAACATGAGATCAAGAATACTATGCACGCCAAACATATCTGTATTGCCGTTGTTGATACTCATGGCTCCTACCTGCGTCATCTGGCTGAGGCCCTGAAAGGGGTTCGTCGTGTTGCCCGTATTAATTGACTGCGCGACAGCACTCGACGCACTCGAGGGCGTGCTCGCCGCCAGATGTATACCATTTCCACTATCGGCTGTTACGTTACAGAGCGCGTTACTGCCCAGATTGAACATCTTTGCAATAGCAGGCTGAATCTGACTACAGATCGGCTCAAAGGCATCAGCCCCACTCGGCGTGGTAAAAGATTTGGAATAGGGCGGACTCAGCACAAGATGGTCGATTTTATTGGGGTCCAGGCCGCGCGCGTAGGTCATGAGATTGACCAGCGTGGGCAGGTCCATATCGGTTTTGACATAACCATCTAAGTCCTGTGCCAGTTGTGGCAATTGATTGATAATCCCAGGTGTCACCAGTTTTGTCTTGAGTTGGCTCAATATTTGCTGCTGACGCGCCGAACGCCCAAAGTCGCCTACGAGGTCAGAGTGGCGTGTACGCACATACTCTAGTGCCTGGATGCCATTCATATGTTGTGGGCCGGGCGGAACGTAGAGCCGTTTATAACTATAGGGGTTTGCGCTATTGATGTCGTTGGGGTAGGTATCGTCTACCATCGGGTGAATTGCGTCGACATCTACACCGCCAGCGGTATCGATGACCTTGATAAAACCATCCAGACCGACCCAGGCGTAGTGGTCAATGTGAATGCCGAAGTCCTGTTCGATGGTCAGAATGCTCATACCGACCGCGTTGGCGAAGGGCTGTGAACTCTGATGCACATTCGACCAACCCTCGCCAAACGCCTCGTCCAGTTTATGCATCCCGAAACCCGGCACGTTGAGCCAGAGGTCACGGGGAATAGAGAGCATGCCAACATATTTGGTCGTAGGATCAATCGTTACGATAATGTCTGTCTGCGCGATGGGAGACGAGAATTTGCTATCAGTGTCACTTCCCAGCAGCAGAATATTGATGCGCTGACTACCGATACTGACATTCCCGGCGGTCGAACTGGATTGGGTAGAGCCGTCCTTGTTGGTAATCGTAATGTTGGCGGCCTGCTGGCCCGTAATGTTACTGAGATGGTTAGCGAAATAGATTTGATAGTAGCCTAGACCACCACCAACTGCGAGCAGCAAGACAATGCAGGCGGCGATCGCGACACGAGCAACCAGCGGCAGTTTCTTTTTCCTCTTTTTGCCGCTCGCGGGAGCCTGCACAGGCGGCATGGCGATAGGTGGCTGTGTAAAGGCACGATTAAAGTTGCCCGGCATCGGCTGCCATGCGCCAGACACGCCATTAAAGCCATTAGGCACACTCATGGGCGGCAATGACTGTGAGATAGGTGGCTGTTGTAGTGCTGTTCCAGGCATACCCATATATGGAGCATTCGGAGCATTCAGTGGTGCCATACTCGACTGGTACGCGGAGGCAGGCGCATTATAATAATCAGGTTGCCTCTGTGCTTGCTGAAACCCTTGTGGGAGAGGCGGCAGTTGTGATGATGGTGGCGTGTGGCCTACCAGTGGCCCAGTAATGGGAGCCTTCACGACAGGCTGTAGCACTGTTGCCTGGTCGACGATAGAGTTAGGGCCAGTGTTTGGAAGCGCATTACCTGCCGCGTGCGTACTTGGCACGTATTTGCCGCTGGTGAGTAGCCCTTTTCTTTTGTGTTCGTCAAATGGTGGGGGGATTGTCCCGTTCAATGATAGAGGTGCAAGGTCTCCCTGCATTGGTTCATGTATATCTCCAGGTAACAGTACATCCCCGTATGAAGCTGATTCCTGTGGTGCATCTGGCAATGTTTTGGATGGTTGTATCTGTACAAATTGACGCTTCACCGTATCATTCCTACTTCCTGGCTTTTTTTATAGACAACCTTGCGAAAAATACCCTGACACATAGCCTCAACACCACGCATTTGCGAACCCCCTCCTCTACTACTCTCTCATCCCTTTATATAACCATCGGACATAAAGACATATGACGGTATATGTTTGCTCTCATTCAAATATAACGGACTGCTTCGTAAAACTTCACGGAACAGGTACTTTGTCTTATTCAATAGGATATTTGATTGTTTAACCTGGGCTTAGTACGTGCTTTACATAAAACTAATATAGTCTTAAAGGTCCAGTAACTATAACGTGTTACTGTAAGATCAGGATACAATTTATACCCTTTTTCAGAAGCATGTACTACATCTATCCTGGTAACTGCTGCAGATACAATTGTATAGTGCTGTAACGTGCTGATTACATCTCATCAGGTAGGGGATTATGCGCGTAGCCATTATTACCGAAAACTTTTTACCTAAACTGGATGGGGTCACGCGGACGCTTGCGCGGCTACTTGAACACTTGCAAAGCAATGGACATCAGGCCCTTTTGCTTGGACCTGAAAGCGGGATGGAGCAATACGCGGGGGCGGAAGTGGTGGGAACGGCGGGTGTGCCACTGCCGTTTTATCCTGAACTCAAGTTTAATTTCTTCCGACCGTTATTCATGCGTCGTTTAAGCGAGTTTCAGCCTGATGTCGTGCATCTGGTGGACCCGGTGATCCTGGGTGCGACGGGGTTGGGAGCTGCGCGCCTGCTGAATATCCCGTGCGTTTCGTCTTATCATACCAACCTCGCCGCTTACTGTGAGCATTTTGGTTTCTCGCTCCTGACGCAACCAATGTGGCTGTATAACCGTTTCATTCATAGCCAGTGCGCGCAAACCTTCTGCCCCTCGCCCTCAACGGCAAAGATGTTGCAGCAACAAGGGTTTGAGCACCTGCGCATCTGGCCGCGTGGTGTAGATACCGCGCAATTCAACCCCTTGCAGAGAAGCGATGCCTTGCGCCAGCAGTGGCTAGAGCAGGGACACAACGCAAACACGGGCGCGAAAACCATCCTTCTCTATGTTGGGCGTGTCTCCTGGGAGAAGAATCTCCGCTTGTTGGTACGGGCATACCGTGGCATGGATTATGCACGTTGTCATCTGGTGATTGTGGGCGATGGACCGGCCAGCGTAGAAATGCAGCAAGAACTCGCGGGGTGCCCGGTGACGTTTACTGGTTACCTGAAGGGTGAGGAGCTTGCGACTGCCTACGCTTCGGCGGATGTCTTTGCCTTCCCGTCCGTTACAGAGACTTTTGGACAGGTCGTGTTAGAGGCAATGGCTTCCGCCCTGCCTGTTGTGGGATTGCAAGCCGAGGGCGTCTGTGACTTAGTGACGCATGAACGCACGGGCCTGTTGCTGGATATGCAAGGATTAGACGATGAAGAGATGGGCTTGCAGTATCGCGCGGCGTTAGAGCGTCTAGTTCTGGCTCCCGATGAGCGTGTAACGTTGGGGCGACAGGCTTTTGAGGCGGCAAAGTCGCGCTCCTGGTACGAGGCGATGGAATGCCTTGTGCGGGGCTATCGCGAAGTCATGGAAATGGCACGTTTGCCGATAGCCGTCTGATATGTGGATATTCTACATGATTCACTGTGCCACTTTGCCAAAACTCTTGACAGTATGGTTATTTTCTGTTATCCTGTGCATGTGAATCGAACTCATAGGACATAGAAGCAGTGCGCAAACGCTGTTTTGTTGTTTCTTATAATGAGTACGTCTGGAGAGGTCGCATAGTGGCCTAGTGCGGCGGTTTGCTAAACCGCTGAGGGGGCAACCCCTCCGAGAGTTCGAATCTCTCCCTCTCCGTTCATAGGGGCGTAGCTCAATTGGCAGAGCACTCGGCTCCAAACCGAGCGGTTGCGCGTTCAAGTCGTGTCGCCCCTGCTTAAAAACACCCGAACAGTACATGTTCGGGTGTTTTGTTGTCTCTGCCCATCACTTAGGCAACTCTACACAGAAGGTACTGCCCATTCCCGGTTGAGACTCGCACCAGATGCGCCCATTGTGACGCTCAACAATCTCTTTGCAAATCGCCAAACCCAGACCAAGCCCTTTGGCTGATGATTCGGCATCGGGTGTGCGGTAAAATGTCTCGAAAATGTGTTGTTGTTGTTCCTGCGCAATGCCTTTGCCATGATCCGTCACATGCAAAAAAATGTTCTGTCCACAGGTATCGACTTTCACTTCGACAGGGCTATCCGGTGGCGAGTATTTCAATGCGTTGCTAATCAGGTTGATGACAACCTGTCCCATTCGATCATTATCGATGGTGGTGGTAATCGCTGGCTGCTCAGAGGTAAATGTGATCGTGCGTCCACTTAAAATCCGCTGGTCCTCAACAATCTCATGGCAGAGGGCGACGAAATCACTGTTTCGTGTGTGTAACACCATCTTACCAGCGCGGATGCGACTCACATCCATCAATTCATCAATTAGGGAATTCAAACGTCCTGTCTGCTCGTTAATTTTCGCCAACGTTTTTTTTGTGTTCTCTACTTCTGGTATGGCTGTATGTTGTTTGTCAAGACGGCGCAAGAGTAGTTGTGCTTGCCCACGAATCGTTGTGATCGGTGTTTTGAGTTCATGAGAGGCCATAGAGAGGAAGCGATCTTTGAGTTGGTTCGCTTCTTGAAGTTTTGTATTGCTCTCTTCTAGTTTCTGGTTACTCTCTTCTAGCGCATCGGCAATATTTTTTGCCTCATATTCTGCGGCGAGTGCTTCTAAACGCGCGCGTTCGCGTTGAGCTGTGATAATGGCAATGACCAGTCCTGAAATGGCAAACGGAACAAGTTGCAGTGCGCCTTTTAGCGTAACAACATCTATATGCCAGACGGGAGGAAGCAGAAAGTAGTCGAGGGCAAGGAGACATAATAGAAGAGAGAACAGTGCAGGCCCAACTCCCCAAATAAAAGCCGATAGCAGTACTGCGATAATGAGCAAAGAACCTGGAAAGTAGACATAACTCAATATTTGTTCGATAAACATGGATAATAGCAGGAACAGACCTACCAGTGGTAAACTGAGCATGTAGCCGACAGTGGGTCGCCTCCACGCAGGAAGATGCTCCATATAATCTTTACGCAGGGCGGCACTTTTTGACAGCTGTACGCGCTCCATACGTGTATAGCGATGTTTTGCTGTGTCAGGTGTAGAAATAGTTGCTTTCATACTGTGTTTCATCTGATCTCTGTTCTTAAAGATAGTACAGTGTCAGCCTACTTGTGGCAGCTAAAGAAGTGTGTACTCATTATTGTTATACCAGATCGTGTCCTAATGAGTGTAGCACATCGGTTCATGAAAGACAAACTCAACTATACACTCTTAAAAGTGCATACATTTTGGTATGTGTGTTATTGGTTCTGATAAAGTTCCGTTGCTATAATCAGTAGTAGGAACAATAATAGAGAAGAGTACAAGCGCAATGACGGTAAGCACAAAAAAGCAGCTTCAGCGGGTAGCCTGGATACGTTTCTTTATATGGTTGTATGCTCTCGGTGTGGGAGCCTTTTATCTCATTATCTGGCGACGAACGGCTCCAAATAAACAGGATCGTCTACATCCATTGCTTCCTTCTGACAAGGGAGAGCGCAGGAGAGACGAGCAGACTCCTCTGATTTCAGTGATCGTCCCCGCACGTAACGAGGAAGAGAATATTGTGCGTTGTGTCAGTTCGCTTCTAGAGCAAGACTATGAGCGATACGAGGTAATTGTGGTGGATGATGGTTCAACTGACAAGACGAGCAGTATCCTCGACGAGTTGGCGCACACGCACCCCAATCGGCAGCGGCTCTGGGTATTGCGTCTGCGTGATCTCCCGACAGGCTGGGCGGGTAAGCCGCACGCAATCCACAGAGGCGTGCAGGAAGCTCAGGGCGATTGGTTGCTTTTTACCGATGCTGATACATGGCATGCGCCCAACTGCCTGCGCTCGGCTGTGGTACAGGCGATGCAAGAGCAAGCGGATATGTTTACATTGAGCGCGGAGCAAGAATTGCCAGCATTTTGGGATAGAACGCTGATGCCGATGGCATATTTAGGGATTAGTATGCTCTATCCGCCGCGTCAGGTGAACAATCCCCGTAGTAAAGTGGCAGTCGCTAACGGACAGTATATCCTCATACGGCGTGCGGTGTACGAGGTTGTGGGGGGATATGCGCGCCCTGATCTGCGTGGAACGCTCTTAGATGATCGAGATTTGGCGCGTGTGATTAAAGAGACGGGTTTTCGGTTGCGCTTCGTCGATGGAAGTGGGCTGGTGCATGTCCATATGTATAAGAACCTGGATGAAATCTGGCGTGGCTGGCGTAAAAATGCCTATTTAGGTAATCGCGGCGGCTTGCTGTTTGTTGCGCTCCAGTTATTAGGATTGCCAATGATCTCCATTGGGCCATTTCTTTTGCCACTGCTTATGCTATTTTTGAAAAAAAAGCTTATCAGTGAACAAGAGGCAGTTTTAATCAGTGCGACGGAACTGGCACCGCTCCTGGCCTATCGCTTCTGGCTGAATCGTATGCTTAACGTGCCCTGGTATTATGCGTTGACGCACCCATTGGCTGGCGGTATCTTCACCGCTATTTTGGGACAATCCTCCTGGCGTGTCGTGATGGGTAAAGGGGTGGATTGGCGTGGACGCGATTATCATACAAAGAGTTGAGCGTTCCTGTGCGTCGGCTTATTGTATGGTTGACCAGGATACGGTTTTCATGCTATGATAGCCCAACGGAGTCAACCTAAAGGATCTCAGCCGGGGTATCTATGGAAAACGTTACACCCGGTGTGCTGCAACGCCTGCGTGCTGCCGACATTATCCGTGTGGCTGGCTTGAAAGTAGCATCACTGGGACAAGAATATTGTCGTATAGGGGCGGTACAACAACCACAACGACACGCCAACCGACTCGTTGCTTTTGTGCATGTACCTTCGACACTCGATATACCCGTTGAACCTGCGGTATCAACGACAAATCATGCAAAATACCTTTCGGCGGGAGAATCGGCAGAGTCAACACAACACCTCTACACGGTCGAGGTAACTGTCGAAAGTAGCACTGAATGGAAACGTGTTTGCACATGTAGTGCCTTGCCCGACACCTTTTGTTCACATGCTGCCGCTCTCCTCTATCAATGGTTGGCTCATCCTCTCACTTTTCTCTCTTCCTCTAACGACGATTTCCATTCCTCTTCTATCGAAGGTGATCATGCCCGTCCGTTACTTGATGGGGCCCGTTCACCTGAAACCGTACAAGTTGCACCAGCGAGCGTGCCTGCGAGTGTACCTAGCAATAACAAACCAACGCTGCAAGCCAAAGGTCCCGTCCCTTTCGGCACGCTACATGAAACCCTGGCACAATTGGGTTTGAGCGAGTTACGCGCAATCGCCCGTGAATATGAGATTGCGACGAATGGCCTTTCAAAAACACAGTTGGTTGAGGCGATTCTGGGAATGCTGCGGCAGCCAGAGGTCGTTCGTCGGATGGCGGCGTTATTGGAGAAACCACAACGTCAATTATTGGCGGCGTTAGCTCTGGCGGGTGGGGCGATGCTCGATGATGACCTGCGTGGCATGTTTGAACGTTTTGCATTGGGGCAACCGAGTCAGTTACAAAGTGTCCTCGTTGCCTTGCAAGGAAAAGGTTTGCTTTTACGCACCAGTTTTAATACATCCTCAACGCCACGTATCGGCTTGAGTGGGGCCACACTTGATGTCGGTTGGCTTGTGCCACCTGAAGTGCGTAATGCCTTACGGGTCACAGTACCAGCAACTACTTTTGATGTGCAGCGTCCCGATGAGCAAGGGAGCGTTCCGACCATTCAACACGCGGAACTCTCTGACCTGCTGGCCTTGTTGTTATTAGTTGCGCGTAAGCTTGATGGCTATCGTTTGGGGCGCGAGGAGGTACGAGATCCCTATACGGCAAGCGCGTCCGTCTCTGGCTCAGCTATGCGTGGAGCGGCAGCGCGTCCTTCGACCTCATTTACTGCTGATGGTTCGCTGGCTCTGAGTATGCCTGCCGACACGTTATCTGAGGCTGCGTTTGATTGGCTACATCAGGAACTGCCCTATCCCCTGCCGCTCCTGCGTTTTGCTGTGCGCCTGCTGCGCCTGACTGATATGCTCTATAAGGATGATAGTGGGTCGCCCAACCTTCACGTGCTCAGTAACGCGGCATCACTCTTACTTGGAGCAGGCTATCATGATGTGGCGCGTGACTTATTTGAACTTTGGCTGACACAAGCTCCTTATGATGAATTAATTGCGCTACAAGAAGATGGGGTACGTGTGCGCTGTCGCGCGACGGCGATGAACTATCCCCTTTTGCGTCAAGGGGAGTTGAACACGGAGAACAGCGAGGCACGGCAAACGGCGATTGCCTTACTGGCTCAGGCTCCTCTACAGCAGTGGTTAAGCTTCTCCTCGTTTGCCCGTTTCCTCTATCGTCTCAATCCACTGTTTTTACAAAATCGACAACGGCTCTTTTCCACACCGCATTGGTGGTTAGAGCGCGAAGAGGGGCGTCCGCTACGACCACTACAATTAAGTGATTGGCTACGTGCTGAATATTTTTATCTTGCGCGCCTGCTTCGCGGCCCGTTACACTGGTGGGGCATCTGTGATATCGCTGAAGGTCCTGATGGGCGTCTGCTCGCGTTCCGTCTCACGCCGCTCGCGCAGTGGTTCTTTACAGGCCAACATGATGGAGAAGAACAGCCCTACACGCCTGTTCCAGCCCCTGAAACCCTTCTTCATATGCGCGAACCGGGGGTTTTGCTGGTGGAGAGTTCTATGCATGCCAGACCCTTACTGACCGTGCTAGAGGACTTTGCAGAGGTTGCGGGCGTAGAACAAGGGATGTTACGCTATCAGCTAACCCCCGCCTCATTGAGTAATGCTCTTGGGCGCGGTTTACAGCCAACGCACCTGCTGACTACCTTGCAGACCTATGGGATAGAGGAGACAACGCTAGCGCAATATAGACGCTGGATTGCCAATTTTGGGCGCATCCGTCTTTACACCAATGTAGCCTTACTAGAAACGACAGATGCGGTAGCGATGCGCGAACTGGCAGCTACAACCTCTCTGGATGGGCACATCGTGCAGACATTGCATCCAACGCTGCATATCCTCAAACATGCTGGCGTTGAGCGCATGGTCGACGAGTTAAGACGGAGAGGACAGTCACCTCTGCTGCACGACGAGGAGCTGTATGGAACCGAGTGACCTGGAACTGCTGAAAAGCGTGCCGCTTTCACATGTGCTTGTACTGATACGTACCCGTCATATTCCATTGCCCACTGGTAAGAGTGGGGAGCAGTATCTTGCTGAGCCAGAGACGTTGCACGAGGTAGGAGAGTTGCTGTTTGCACAGGCTGCGATTGAGCAATTGTTGCACCCGCATGATGGCGAAAGCGTATTTCGTGCGGAACAGCTAGAGGCCACAGATATTCTAATCCTACAAGAGCTAGTGGCGTGTGGGGGACGGGCGAATAGTCGTGATCTGGCTCTCTATCTCGCACTCAGTGAACGATTGGGCGGGAAAAACACGACAGGTCTGACCGAAGGAACAGAGTACGGGCAAGGAGCGGGGATACACTATCCTACAGCCCATCCTCACGGGGTATTTGAGCAGGCTTTGAGGCGTTTACTGTTGTTGGGGCTGGTATTTTGGGGGAAGCAGACAAATTTTGTAAGTCGAGAGTATGCGAGTGGGATCCATGATGGGGTATTGATTGTTCCGCGTATGGTACGTGTGGTGGTCGCTGCCAGTATCCAAAAGCAGCGTGAAGAGCAGGAGAAGCACGCACTTCCGGCTGAGGAACTGATGGCGAGTGAGCGGATGCTGATGTTTCAACGCCAGCTATACCGTTACTGGGCGTGTGTCGCTGCGATGCGCGATGGACTGACTCTGCTCAGTAGCAGTGGCCTTTTAACGCGGGCTGCTCTGCGACGTGTGGTTGAGCAGATAGAGCCGGGCACGATGTATGAGCAGACGAAGGCGGAACATGATATTCCCTATTTGCTTTTTTTACGCTTACTTTTGATGAAGTTAGGGTTGTTGCGCGTACGCAATGGCACGCTACAAGCGGCACCCGCTTTGAATTTTTTTGAGTTGCCGCTGTTTGAGCGCGTGCGTCGCTGTTATCGTCTCTGGTTAGAAGACCCTTTTTGGAATGAGATGAACTATTTGCCGGATGTGGTACTACGTCCCGGCCCACAGCCAATTGAAGCGGCGCACGAAGAGGTTGTGCGCGCGCGTCAAGCAGTCGTGGCGCGTCTCTTGCAAGAGCAACACGATACATGGTTTTCGATCAATGCTCTGATTGCGCGGACAAAATTGTATATTCCCTATTTGCTTTTCCCGCGTCAGCATGGGCCGCGCACAGATCGTTATTCTGGTGGTAGTAATCCTTACGGATGGGATTTTCGCCTGCGGCGCGGATGGCTGACACATCGCGAAGGTTGGCATATGGTGGAAGGTGGTTTTGTGCGTACGCTTGTGACCGGACCTCTGCGCTGGCTGGGGCTGGTTGAGTGTATGGAAGATGAACGCGGAACGCTGGTGCAATTTTCTCAACTGAGCGGCTTGCTCATGAGTAGTGATACACTAGTGGACGTGAGTACGCCTGCGGGACGGTTGATTGTTCAACCTAATTTTGAACTTGTCGCGTTGGCTCCAGTCTCGGAGGCATTGTTGGTGCAACTGGATAGTTTCGCCGAGCGTGTGAGCCTGGAACTGATCGCGCAATATCGCATTACGAAGGTCAGTATCACACATGCTGTGCAGATGGGCATGCGTGCAGAAACAATCATCGCGGCGTTAGAGCTGGCGGCAGGTGGTGAAATTCCACAAAACGTGCGCTATTCGTTAGTGGAGTGGGAGCGGCAGGCCCGACGGATTGAGTTGTGGCAGACCGCAGTATTGTTAGAGGTTGACTCGCCTGACCTGCTAGATGAGCTATTGGCTCATGACGAGACGCGCTCCCTGTTACGCCGCCGCCTTTCACCTTGCAAGGCAGAGGTAGCTCCGCAGCATGTGGCAACACTACATGCCGTGCTTTGGAAGCGAGATTATCTACCTACCCTGACAACTGCTCCTACCCAGGATATGGTGCTGGACAATGGACGCTTTGTGACCCGTGAACCACAGTGGCAGCTTTTGCCAGAGGGTCGCCTGCTGCCTCTCTATCCTGTGCTTGATCTTTACGTGAGCGCAGAAGTGAAGCGTTTCAGCCGTGTTTATACTGGCGACGCAATATCCAGCGCACAGGAGCAAGAGCAGAACGTAGAGCAGGCAAGAGCGCGTGTGATAACGGCACAGACGCTGCAGGCCGCCTTGTCACAAGGTATGACGTTAGATTATATCTTGCGCTTTTTACAACAATACAGCCTTGATGGGATTCCGCCTGCGTTGCTCATTCGTTTTAAGCTATGGGGTGGCGGTTACGGTGAGCAACGCTCAATTACAATCGAGCGTACACCGCTTTTGAGCTTACCTGCGCAGATACTACAAGATATTCAGCAAGATACAGAGTTGCGCCCGCTACTGGGTGCTGAAATTGAGCAAGCGCATCGTTTTGTGCGTGTTAAGCAGGAGCATCTGGAGCAGGTGATTGCGCTTCTACACGAGCGTGGTTTTCTAATAGAGTGAACTACTTCATTGACAGAAAGACGCGAGATTCTGGATAATGAGGCAAAGGATAATATATAACTCTTTTGGTAATTCATTTTTTATGAGCTTGATTTTTATGTTTTATGCTGCCAGACTGGGAGTATAAAGGGGACAAGAATCATTATGCAGGACGACTATAAGCGTCCTGCTCCCTATCAGCAATGCTTGGGAAGGATGCCGTCATGAACGAGGGACAACAACTTGGTAAATATACTCTGCAACAACGCCTGGGGCGCGGTGGTATGGCAGAGGTATGGAAAGCACTTGACACACAACTACAACGTGAGGTCGCGATTAAGATTATGCGACCAGATCTACAAGCTGAACCGGATTTTTTGCAGCATTTCAAGCAAGAAGCTCAGATTGTTGCAGCCCTCAATCATCCAAATATTGTGAAGATATTTGACTTTGAGACGATGACGAATCGTGCTGCTGGTGATGAGGGGCCGATTGCGTATATGGTGATGGAATATATTCACGGGCAGACGCTGGCTGCCTATATCGCAAGTACATCGCGCAGACAATTATTTCCCTCGCCAGCGGAGATCGTGCGTCTGTTTACCTCAATCAGCTTAGCCATTGATTATGCCCATCAAAAAGGCATGATCCATCGGGATTTGAAGCCCTCCAATATTTTGTTGGATGCGCGCAATACGCAACGTTGTACGATGGGCGAGCCAATGATTACCGATTTCGGCATTGCGAAACTGGTTGGAGCATCAACAGGGGCACTGACTCGCAAATCAATTGGCACGCCGTTTTATATGTCACCAGAACAGGCGCAGGGACGCACAGGCGATCAACGGAGCGATATCTATTCGCTTGGCATTATGCTCTACGAGATGTGTACGGGCGTGGTGCCATTTAAAGGGGAGAATGAGCTGTCGATTCTGATGCAGCATTTACATGAGCAGCCGACTTCGCCTGTTTTAATCAATCCGCAGGTACCACCGGCACTAGCGGTGGTAATTTTGCGCTGTCTCTCAAAAGAACCAGCCTTGCGTTTCCCAACAGCATCGTCACTCACGGCCGCAATTGCCGAGGCGTTTGGTCTGCCTGTGCCACCGGAACTACACTTGCCCGCTTTTCCGCCCGATCACAAAGAGGAGCCAATGGCGCAAAGTGGGAGTGGGATAGATTTCTCAACTCAACGCATCTCAAGTTCTGGCCTAACGGCGGCATCTGAGGCTCCCACGTATTTGATTTCATCGTCGCAAGCTGGTGTGCGCGGGCCTGTCACGCCAATCCCGCCTGTTAGCTTGTCTGCGGCAACGGTTTTGCCTTCTTCTTTGCCGCCAATATCGCCAGCAGAGCCAATAACCCCTGTACAATCGGTTCCCATACGCCCGAAACGGCGTTTATTACCCATTTTGCTGATCGGCCTCATTGTCATTCTTCTCCTTGGCGGTCTGAGTGCCGCATTGTTTTTGACTCATCAAGGGGCACCAACCAGTACAGGAACATTTAGCGGTCGGGTGACGCTGGTTAGTAGTGGAAATGGCAGTCTGGTGCAGATGAACGCGACGGGTGTGGATGATGAATTGGCAATCACTATACAAAATATTCCGCAACCGGCGGCGGGCAAAGTGTATGCCCTCTGGTTATTGCCGAGTAGCGACATGAATGGTGCTTTACTGGTGGGGAAATTCACGCCAGTGAATGGGCAGATACGTTACTTCTATCAGGGCGATCAACAACATACAGATTTGTTGACGATTTATAGCCGTTTGCTCATAACGCTGGAGAATCCTAATAGCATGCCTGTTATACCAAGCTTCAGCAATGGTGTGTATCATGCGGCATTTTCTACAAAGCAAGGTTCTGATGGCCTGAGCATTTACGACCATTTACAGCATTTGACCGCTTATGACCCTGAACTTAACAAGGTGGGCATATTTGGAGGGCTTAATACCTGGCTCTATGGTAATACGGCAAGAGTCTGGGGCTGGGCAATCAATGCACAGGGCTACTGGCAAGGAACGAATACGCAACCAGCGATGGCGGAATATATCCGTGGGCAGATTATCCACATCCTTGACGTGGTTGATGGCAAAACGCTCTTGCAAAAAGATGGTTTTCAACTAGATGCCCGTGATACGCAGATCGCCCAGATTGGTCTGATCGATGGGCAGGGGCAGACAGGTGATTTCATCGATCATGTGATTTTCCATTTGACCACCGTTGCGCAGTCTCCCGGTGTGACACTGGCCGCGCAAAAGCAGATAACACAGATCGTCAATGAACTGAGTGTCGTCAAAGTCTGGTTAGAACAAGTCCGTACTGACGCAAAAACACTGATTCCGTTGAGTGAGCAGCAGTATGCCCAGACCAGCACGCTGAAACTCCTCAATGAAATGGCTCTGGGTGCCAATTATGCCTATAATGGGCAGACTGATCCTACAACTGGGCAGGTTATTCACGCGGGAATACGTCAGATTTCACAGGAGATTCAGCAACTGGCAACGTGGAATCTGCAAGCATGCCCGACCAATGCGGTCTGTACTGCGTAGGCAGATCAGGCTTTACGCCGTTTTGCCATCTCCTCTTCAGTCGTATCGCTGGAGACCAGTTCGTAAAGCAGAGCCTCACCAAGCTTGGGCCGCAACACGCGGCCCAGGCGTTGAATATATTCGCGCTTCGTGCTGTTGCCGCTGACAATAATAGCGACGCGACAATCGGGCACATCAACACCCTCATTCAGCACGCGCCCCGTAACTAACTTCGTGTATTGACCTGAACGAAAACGCTCTAAAATGGCCTGACGCTCCTCCGCAGGGGTCTTGTAGGTAATACTGGGCAGGCAGAAACGCCGACTGATCTCATCCACAACGGGATTATATTCTGAGAAGAGCAACACTTGATCGTCAGCGTGGCGGTGCAGAAGACGCTCAATTTCCACATATTTGGCGGGAGCGTTAAGCGCGAGTGTGCGCGCCTCGCGCCATGCCAGCATGGCGGCACGCGCTTCAGGGTCGCGCGCACTCATATAAATCACCTTCTGTTGAAACTCTTCGGGTGAGCGAATGATAATATGGCGGCGTTGCAGAAACGAGCGATAGCTGCGGCGTAGCTCGTTATAACGTTCGCTGTCGGCAGGTGAGAGGGCGATATCAATGCGTTCCTCGCGATACTGCGCGAGGAAGCGGCCCTCTGTCAACTCGGCAGGCGAGCGGCGGTAGACCTCTGGGCCAATCAGTTCGTCAAGGTCGGTGTGGGCGAGATCACCCCGTTCGGGCGTTGCGCTCAGTCCCAGGCGCAAGGGAGTAAACGCGCTCTCCGCGATCTGGCGATAGGTGGGGGCAGGCAGATGGTGACATTCGTCGAAAACAAGCAGACCAAAACGCTGCAATTCGCGTGGATAGAGGACAGCGGAGTCGTAGGTAATAATCGTGATCGGTTTCAGGTTTTTTGTACCACCGCCAAAGACGCCAATCTCCTCGCCACTGAGCGAGAGAGCAGCGGCGAGGGCTGCGCGCCACTGTTGTAAGAGGTCGATAGTTGGCACGACTGCCAGTGTCCACAGACCCGTTTCGTGGATCGCCATTGCGGCCAGAAATGTTTTGCCGGCTCCTGTTGGCAAGACAACAACGCCCGTACTGCCCTCAGCGAGCCAATGTGTGAGAGCCTCATCCTGATAGGGACGTGCCTCCATCGCCAGTGTGGTCTGGAACGGCAAGGCTGGGCGCTCCTCGAACGCGATGTGAAAAGGGGTGTTCTGTTGTTGTAAAGCCTGTTTGAGCATGCTGAGGCGAAATGGCTGTATACGCAGAAAATGTTGCCGCTTATCCTGCGCAATGCTGGAGCGCACTTCTGTGAGCAGATGTGGACCAAAGAGCGCGTCTAGCTGGGCAGGCAAGGGTAAGGCCTGTATATAGGGCGGGGGAGTGATAATTAGATCACGTCCGCGCAAGGCGAGAGTTGTGAGAGGTGATGATGTATTCATAGTTGTCTGCACCAGATCACCAGGATATCAGCAATAGTATGTGCAGGAAGCTTACTTTCAAATGCTAGCGCAAGCCAGCACGCCTCTTCTCGGAATGTCATCGTGTGACCTCTTTTCTACTGGTCATCTGAATGCAGTGTGCGCGTGATCGTAAACGGATAAATGGCTGGAACTTTGGCCTTCAGAAGGAGCCTGCCATAGTGATTGCTGGCAGGCTCCTTCTGATATGACAAAAGAGATATTTGTATTATACGCCGAGAATCACCGCAATATAGTTGCGGGTCTCGTTGGGAATACATTGCATCCACGAGCCACCGCAACCATTAATGGCATAATTAACTGCGCCGGGACCAGCGTTGTATGCCGCGAGTGCCTCGGCATAGCTTCCATACTGCCGCACATACGAGGCCATCAAGCGTGACGCGCCCCAGAGCGATTGCACGGGATTGTAGGGATTGACGCCCAACGAGGCGGCCGTGGCAGGCTCAAATTGCGCAATGCCAATCGCGCCTGCTGACGAGACGACGTAGGGCTGAAAGCCGCTCTCCTCATTGATCTGGCGTACAAAGATATCAGGTGAAATGCCCGCGTTCGTCGCGTCCTGACGTGCCAGCGTGACATAGTAGTTTTGAGGCGGAAGGTTCACGGGGACGCCACCACTAAAACCTGTCGCGCTTGAACCAGGGATACAGATGCGCTCAGCCGGAAAAATAAGATTAGGGTTGGCGATCTGGTTGTAATGGGCCAGCGTAGTGATGCTGCTCCGATAACGATAGGCAATGCCGCTCAGCGTATCGCCCCAACGGACATAGTACGTTTGGTCGCCTGCGCGACAAGGACCCTGGGCGAATGTGCGGATACCGAGCAATGAACCGCCAATCGCGCCAGTCCCAACCAGTACCATAACAAATAAGGGAAGGGCGTGGCGCACGATATAGCGGAACATGGGGGTGCTCAGCCACTTTGAACGGCTCAGTCGGTTGCGCAAAGACTGCATGTATTGATCCTTTCTGTCATTTCGCACGCATTAAAGAAAAGCGTGTACCTCATGTGTTGCACACCTCGATAGTATGTTTGCTTGTTTTAACATATATCAGGGGTCAGAGATGTGAAACAAGAACATCGGTTGTGACCCATAGACACAGTATTATCTATGAGGTTACTGAAACATACTGACATATGCAGGGATTTTCGGGGATCGTAGGACTTTTGGCTTGGGATAAGAAAAAATCAAAAAATAAGCCGTTTGCTCTTATGTTCTAGGAATTTAGAACATTTGGTCCCATTTTCTCTTGACTATGGCGATTCCTGTGTTATACTCTGTATAAGAATATTTGTTCTAATTTCTTCTGGACAGGAGGATTTTATGATGGAGTCCACGCAAACTCGCAAACGTTCACGGCCCATTGAGCGCGATGCTGTTGAAGATGATGATCGCCTGTATACTACGCGCCTGCCCACCAGCACGCGCCGTTATCACACGACGCAGCATCCACTGCATGAGACGCTGGATGATACCCCTTTGCCAGGAACGCCCATACAACAACGTCGTTCCATACGCAACACGCAACCAGCGGAAATCGTGCATAAAGTACAGCCACCACACACGAGTGGCATCGTCTCTGACGCTGTCACCTCGCCTTTGTCGTCGTTGAAAAAATTGCGTGTGGGAAAGCACCGTATTCCCTGGCTGTATGTCCTGTTAGGGATGTTGCTTGCCGTTGCCCTGGTCTTAATGCTGTCTGCTTTTAGTTCATGGTGGAGCGTCTATCAGGATGATCTGCATTATGGACGCCCTCGTACTTATCAGTTTGATGCTGTTGTTGGGCATAACGACAGCACCATTCATCCTACGCATTTTATCTTATTGAACTTGCATGGACATATTGATATAATTGAAATTCCTGGCGGTGATGCCGCGAAGGCGCGCATTTTCACTGGCCCAACACTTTATGGTAATACGAGTGATCTAACACCTGTCACAGGCAGTGTGCGTGATGTCAATCATGATGGCAAACCGGAGCTAATCATTCATGTGCAGGGCCAGGATTTTGTTTTTCTCAATGATGGAAAAACATTTCATTCTCAATAACTATGTTTTTATGTAGGAAATAGTATGACACAAGAGGTATTGGCATTCTGGGCTATCGGCGATCTTCATCATAACGCGCTACCCGCGTGGAATGAGTTTCATACTCGCCGTTTGCGTGAGATGTATAGTGATTTACAAGCGTTATGGCAAGAGGGGGATGCTCCCGCCTTTTGTGTCTTTCCTGGCGACCTTGTAGAGTTTGCCAGTGAAAAAAACTGTCAGCTTGCGCAGGAAACCCTGACACGCAATCTCAATGGCATTCCCTTCTATGTTGGTCCCGGCAATCATGAGTTCTATGCTGGTATCGGCAATACGACACCGCTCTCTGATCTGCTTGCTCTTTATCACAAAACTTGGAACAAACCGTTGCGTTATCACTGGACTACTCCAAACGCCACGTTCATTATGCTCGATTATCCCTCATCCATTGACGCGCCTGACCCGCACAATTGGTCGCTGACGCAGGAGACGCTGACCTATCTGGAGACTACCCTTGCTACTCATCCGGCTATGCCCGCGATCATCTTCTTGCATAGCCCGCTTTCTAATACCGTGCTGGCTCGCGATGAGGCAGGACTGCTTGACTATCATTCGCTAGAAGGCTATTTTGCTCCTAATAACTCGCAGGCCGTGCGTGCTATTCTAGCTCGCCATCGTCATGCATGTCTTTTTATCAGTGGACACACGCATTCTGGTTGGGAAGCACCGCACCTCGTGCTGACAGAGTTGTGCGGCGAGTCGCAGCATCCTATGACGTTCGTCAATCTGATGTCACCCTGGTATACTGGCAAGAAGAAGGGCTTACGGGTTAATGCGGATGGAAGCGTGACCTATGTTGCCGACGAACCAGATGTCATGCCCTCGTTCTCGTTTCAACTTTTTGAGCACCATGCTCTGATTCGTCTGCGTGACCACAAGGCGCGCATGTGGCTCAAGACGTGGAGCGTCCCGCTTGTGTAGTTGACCAGAGAGAAGATGTGTTTAGATTGGTTCCAGGCGGTCAAGGCCGATGCGTGGCGCGTTATCACCTGCACGTCCAGCGTAGACCTGTCCTGCTGGACTAGCCCAATAAGCTCCAAAGCCTAATGGTACTTCATAGCGATCTCCATTCGCCGGATTCACCACGATCTGGTTGCCGCGAATGACGGGGGCAACATAATCCTGTTGCACACGCAGAAACTCTTCTCCGCGCCGTTTGACACCATCAGCCATATCTCTGGCAATCTGTATCTGATCAGCCTGAATGTTGTTAAGAGCTTTTGCGTAATCTGCGTTTGCCTGCTGATAACGTCCATAGGCCTGTCCCAACTGCTGATTGGCGCGTTGCTGCTCGCCACGTTCCCATTGCGGATTGACCTGCACGGCTTCCACCATGCCCAGAAAAATGGCTTCCATCTCTTCAAAACGCTCGACGGGTGTATGGCATATGCATGTGGTCTTTGCCATCCAACTTGCGATCGCTCGGATACGATCAATCTGTACAAAGACACGTTCGCGGTAGCGCGTTCCCTGCTGCTCGAAGGTATAGTCTGCTGAGGCGACCTCGCATGAGAAGCCCAGATTAGGCCCACCGCTCCGTGCGACCTTCTGCATCTCGATTTGGGCTAATCCTGGTTGAGGGCGAATATTTTCGATCTGCATGTTGGGATATTGTTTCCCAAGACGTGGTAACAGGACACGTTTGAGGTACTCTGTTGCTGGCATCCAGGGGGCGAAGCGCACAGGCGAGAACATATTGCCCATCATCGGCATCTCTGTATACAACTCAAGAGAGGGTGGGACACTGAGGAAGCATGTGCCGCTCGGATCGGTGGCCTTGAAATCAGGCATCGGAAACGCTTCTTTGGTCTGTGAGCGGCGCAGTTGCGCTTTCACGCTCCAATCGGCGGGCGCGTAGCCGGAATATGCTCCCTCATTCTGATCAACATATTTTTTGCGTTGCACGGGATCGATAAATTTGAGCGAGCCAAGAATGCGCTGCATTGTAGGGGCTAATTGTGTGATCTGTTGTGCGGGAGCTTGGAAACCACTCACCAGTGCTAGCCGCTCATAGACCTGGACAGTGAGAACGCCCTTAATAGCAACATTCTTGTAGGTGCCCTCAATACTCATCACCAGCAGGTTTTTATCCTCTGGTTGGCCTGCATCCGCTGTAACACGCCATGCTTTCAACGCCGAAATGACGGTTGCCAGTGCGCCTACAAGCGTGCGCGCCACTTTTTCGGCTGAATAGGCCTCTTTTAATGAGAGCAGGCGCATACTGACGCTGACAATATCATCAGCGTTGGGACTAACAACAATAGTGTCGTTGAGCATACGTACTTGCCAGGTGGTGGGTTTCTCAGTAAGAAATCCATACCAGGTGTTTTTATATGTATGCCACGTTGGACTAGCGTGCGCTCCTTGCTCAGGAGGGACAGATGAGCGCGTGGGAGGAGATGCCACGGGTTGGACTGCTTTTGCTGGTTCGCGTTTCTGCTCTGGTTTGGCTCCAACCGCGGGCGCGGGAATTTTTGTGCCACAAGCACTACAAAACCGATCAGATGGCTCAATAGCCTTTTTACAGGCAGGGCAACGGAGTGTTGGCATCACTGTACCTCGATTAACTGGCGTTGATTACATCCTTGACTCTCACTGTTTGTAGTATATCCGATAAGTGGCGGGATATCCGTTACTTGCTGCACCATTTTTATATGAGCTAGAACACAATGGGGTTGCTGAAATGCTGAATAAAGATTGATGTTTCCTTGAGAATTCCTTGAACCCGCTCCTATACAATCATTGTTGTAGGGGAAACGTCACATACTTCGGTTCTAACATATCCCTACTGGTGATACGTGTAGGAACCATAATGTATGGTTTCTAATGAAAAAAAGGGAGTGCAATAGATGAAGCGAATTTCTCAGGCAGGCCGACATATCATCTGGATGTGCGTGTTTATGGGATTGGTGCTTGTTCTGATTTTATCGGCATGTGGCACAACGCCAACCGCAACTGGGGCAAATAGCCTCTATTCTGGCACACAGCAGAACCAGACCACTACTTCAAACAGCGGTCAAGGTAGCACTGGTAGTACTGGTCAGAGCAGCAATGCCAGTCAGGTACAACAGATGGACCAGCAAGTACAGCAAATGTTACAGTCGCTTGACTCGGCCCGGAACGATACGCATGCCAGTGAAAATGCCGCCGCCCAGGATAATACTCAGGTCCCATAGGAGAAGTAGTTATTCAGCATCAAGAAGCGATGCCAGTTCATTCGCATCTATCACATATATTAGGATATTAGGAGCATAGATATGACAATGATAAAACTCTTCCGCCGCTATGCGCTACCCTTGATTGTCAGCATCGCCGCGTTTGGCGTGCTGCTACCAGCAACAACGTTCGTCGCCTCCGCGCAGAGCAACACGAAATGCGCTAAAAATGATGTACAGTGTGTCATCAATGTTGGCAACCAACTGATTGCCGAACGTCTTCAGGCCCTTACCACTCTCAGCAACCGTATCAACGAGCGTTTGGAAAATAAGGTGATCAATAGCGATCAGTCTAGTGTGTTACAATCCGATGTCAGCACGAACGAGGCGGGACTGAATAGTCTCAAGACAAAGCTAGATGCTGAGCAGAACGCGCAGACAGCCCGTCAGGATGTTGTGAACATCTTCACACAGTTTCGCATCTATGCTGTCGTGCTACCGCGTGACTATCGAACCATCCATGCTGATATTGCCAGTAATGTCGATAACAGGATGAATAATATGGAGCCGAAGCTTCAGCAGATTATTAAAAACGCTCCCAGCAGTGAGCAACAGCAATTGAACAGCTTGTATTCAGACTTCGCCAATCAGGTTTCGGCTGCCGCGACGCAGGTAGATACGGCTCAGGCGGGCCTGCCAGCCCTTACACCCTCGAATTACAACTACAACCACGCTTCTTATACGACCACGCTTGCCAACGTTGTTGCCGCTGATCGTGCCGCACATAGCGATCTCCATCAGGCTGCAAGTGATCTGCATCAAATCGCTACAATCTTACACGGTTAAACTTTTCTCGCGAATTTCAGCAATTAACCGCGTGTAAATCTAGAACAGGTGTATGTATTTATCACATGCACCTGTTCTTCTCTTGATAGGTTCTAAAAAGTCTTGCTCTTATGAGTTCTACCTGTTAGAATGCATTGGGATGCTTTTAACTCATTTGAGAGCTTCCACCCTCTCGCGTCTGGTGGAAAATAAACTGCATGAATAATCAAGAGAAACGAGAGGATGTTGATATCCAATATCCCCCCGGTCTATCCCATAATGATGCGCCAGACAGTGTGAAGGTAGCCACACTGGAAAAAAGCATTATGGGTTATCAGACGGCTTTGAACGGCTATACCCCCGATACGTTTCCGCTTGAATGGGCAACAACGCAGTATTTATTAGGTGTAGCATACTATCAATTGCGCACGCAAAACGCTATTGAACACTTAAGAACCTCTCTTGCTCACTTACAAAACGCACTAGAAGCAGTGATGCATGATGCTGCTCCCGCGCTATGGGCGGATATTCACTATCAGCAAGGTCTGAGCGCGTTGGCCTTGTATGGGCAATTGACGCCAACACATGTACAGGCGGCAAGTGTTTTGCGCAAAGCCAAAGTCTCCCTTCAGTCCGCGCTCACAGTCTACCGCTTTGAAAAAAAACCACTTCACTGGGCAAAGGCTCAATGTGCGTTAGGTGATCTCTACAGCCTTCTGTCGGGCGATGATCGTCAGGTAATTCTGGCGCGTGCTGCTGCCTGTTATCATGCCGCATTGCGCGTGTTTACCCATGCTGCCGATCCACAACGCTGGGCGAAGCTAGAGCATCTTTTGGGCAATGTCTATCTATTGATGCCCGAAGGTCATCGCGTCGAGAATCTCTATCAAGCTCTGGCTTGCTATGAGGCGGCTCTTCAGGTTCATACCTATGAGGCGCATCCGCACGAGTGGGCTGATGCGCTCTATCATTCCGGCAATGCTTATCGCGAACTGGCACGCAGTGAGGGCGAAGAGACGCTCCGTCGAGCAATTGATTGCTATGAGCAAAGCCTGCGCATTTATACATTTGAGCAATTCCCTCTCCAGTGGGCCGAGATTCAGGGACATCTCGGTTTTTCTTATAGTCTGATTGATGGTGAGCGGGAGCGGGAATATGAGCAGGCGGCAATTACCTGTTTTCGGAACGCGCTTCGTGTCTATACGCTGGCAAACTCGCCCACTGAATGGGCTAAAATCAATAATATGTTGGGTCTCACCTATCTAGAGATGTTCGAGAACCACAAAGAGGGTGAGCAGCAACGGCATTGTCTGGAAGAGGCTATCCGCTGTCTGGAGCAGACGTTACAGGTCTATACACGCGAGGATTTTGCATTAGGATGGGCCTTATTACATATGCATCTGGGCAATGCGTATCGCAATCGCATTGTTTTTAGTGAAGCACAGAACGATCTGCAACTCGCGATTCACCACTATGAAGAGGCCTTGCAAGTCTATAACCGCAAGGCATTTTCTTCTGATTGGGCTAATGTGCAACATAGTCTAGGTGTTTCCTATTTGCTGTTACACGATGGTGAGCGTTATACACATATCAAGAAGGCGATTGCGGCTTTTCGTGCCGCCCTTTTGGTCTATAGCAATCAGGGCGAGTCGCGAGATTGGGCAGCATTACAGTTTCATCTAGGCAATGCCTATCGCGAACTGCAAACTGAGTTCGGAGAAAGTGAACGCGATAGGGCGGCTGCATCTGGACGAGATGGGCAACACCGCGATGATCTTGAGACCGCCCTCGCATGTTATCAGGGGGCGTTGCGTTTCTACACGCCAGAAAAATATCCGTTAGAATGGGCTGCGTGTCAGAATAACAGCGGGAACATTCATTACGAACTGAGCGAGTATGTACTGGAGGAACGGCGCGTGCATTTAGAGGTAGCGGCATCTTGTTATGAAAGTGCGCTCCAGGTGTTTCGCACTCTGGCTAATGCCGAAGAGCAGGTCCAAGGTATCGTGCAAAACCTTGAAAAAGTCTGGAATTTATTACGTCAAGCATAGCCTATTGTCATAGACACCTCTCTGCGTTATAATCCTTTGCATACTACCTCGGTCAATGATGCCAGGGACTTGTCGTGCCACAACGACTGTGGCCGCGTCCAGGGCGGGACTGAAAGGAGTCGTATCGCGTCATGCGTGTATTACAAAACGAGACTATTGCTCAAGAAGCTTCAGAGGGACATCCGATTGTCACGATTGCTGACATCTGGAAGGCATATAAGTTCCTCAAGCCGCTCATTCATCATACACCCCTTACGCCCTCGCGCACGCTACGCGAGATGACAGGTGCAGATATTTACCTCAAAGCCGAGCATATGCAGCGATCCGGCTCTTTTAAGGTACGTGGTGCAGGCTACAAAATTTCACGTTTACCCGAAGAAGGGCATGCGGCGGGCGTTATTGCCGCCTCGGCGGGTAACCACGCGCAAGGCGTTGCCATTGCTGCCGCACAACATCATATGCCTTGTACAATTGTGATGCCAGAGAATGCGCCACTGGCAAAGGTGACCGCGACACAAGGCTACGGCGCAAAGGTTGTGCTGCACGGCGCAACTTATGATGATGCCTATCAACGTTGTCTTGAGTTGCAACAAGAGTCGGGCGCAACCTTTATCCATGCCTTTGATGACCCTGATGTAATCGCGGGTCAGGGAACGCTGGGATTAGAGATGCTCAACGACCTGCCTGATGCTGACGCAATTATCGTGCCAATTGGCGGTGGCGGATTGATCTCTGGCATTGCTATCGCGGCCCGTGCGCTTAAACCCGATATTACAATCATCGGCGTGCAGGCAGCAGGGGCGGCAAGTTGCCGCACTTCCCTGGATGCTGGTGGCATTCAAACGTTGCCCGCGATCAGCACGATTGCTGATGGCATTGCAGTCAAGCGACCCGGTGCGCTCACCTATTCGATTATTGAGCGGCTCGTGGACGATGTCGTGCTGGTAGACGACGAGGCGATTATTAACGCCGTTCTTCTGTTGATGGAACGCAGCAAGATGCTGGTTGAAGGTGCTGGTGCAGCGGCACTCGCGGCCTTACTTAGCGGTGTAGTAAAAATGCCCGATAAGAAAGTCCTTGTGCCACTGACGGGCGGCAATATCGATATCAACCTGGTCAGCCGTTTCATCGAGCATGGTCTCGCCTCCGCTGGTCGCTACTTCGTGATCCACACGCGCCTGACCGACCGTCCTGGCGAACTGATGCGTATGCTGGGTATTATTGCAGAGATGCGGATTAACGTGATTGATGTGCGTTACCAGCGTATTTCGAGCCGTCTGCCAATTATGCAGCGTGAAGAGACGATCACCTTAGAGACGCGCAACCGCGCACAATGTGACGAACTGCTACGCCGCTTGCGCGCCGATGGCTATCTGGTAGAAGAAGCGCAAACCCTGTATTAACACGTCACATGTTGGTATGGTAATCTGTCTGGGGTGCAGAGAAGGTGACATTTTGCCTGAAATGCCGGAAAAGAGCGTAGGGGCGTGATTCATCACGCCCTGCTCGCCGATCGATCCGCCTAGGAGGCCATGCAAACGGGGGACGAGGGCGTGATGGAATCACGCCCCTACGCGACCCGGTACAGATTTATAAATGCATTTGTTGGGCTTTATCGGCGCTCTTGCTTCTACCGCTGTATTAGACCCAGCGACGGCGGCCCCAGATAATCACATGCATTTGTGGCAGGACACGCACGTAATAGTCATCCCAGAAGCGGTCGCGCACGCGCTCGGTAAGGCTTTCTAGCGCAGCGGGATAGTTCGGTGTCGCATTATCGCCTTCCGGTTGCAAGATAATGGGTAACTTGCGTTCTGCGAAGGCAGGATAACGGCGCACAAGGGCGCGCAAATTTTCCTCATCCACGTCATCACGCACCACAAATTTCCATTGTTGCTGCTCTGGCGATAGTGTGTCCAGAAAACGCTCGATGATTGGATAGCGCAAGTAGTTTTCGCCCGCGCTATGTAACTTTGGCGACAGGCTCCATAGGTCAATCAATGGAACCGAGGCCGCTGGATAGATTGTGGTGTTCGTTTCAACCGTGAGATGATGTCCACGCTCTTTGAGTTGGCTTGCCAGCGTGGGCAGTTCTTTTTGTAGCGTTGGCTCGCCGCCTGTTAGCACCACGTGGCGCGCATGTAAATCCGAAATGCGCGCAGTGACTTCATCAGGCGTCATTGCTTCCCATGTTCCGCCCTCGCGCACACTCCACGAATATTTTGTATCGCACCACGAACAGCGCAGGTTGCAGGCAAAGAAGCGTACAAACGTGGTGGGGACGCCGAGTAGTGTGCCCTCGCCCTGCACTGAGCGATAAATTTCCATGACATTCATTTGGCTAATTTTCCCGTTCCGCGTGGGTGATCTCCACGTAGCTGCTCTCTGTCTCCCAGAGACGAATACGGTACAGGAGTGCGTCTGGTAAACCAGCTGCTACCAGGGCGTCCCATATCCAGTGACTCAGATTTTCGGCGGTTGTGCGGATGCCCGTGACCGCGTTCAGATCGTAATGGTCGAGCCGTTCCAGCACAGCAGAGCGCACAATCTGTGATAGGTCGGCGAAATCCATCACCATCCCTCTATCAGATACGGCGGGTGCTTCTTTAATTGGTCCGCGCAATGTCACTTCCAAACGATAGGAGTGACCATGTGGGCGTGCACACTTGCCGCTGTGACCCGGCAAGTGATGGGCGGCCTCAAAATGAAATTGTTTGCTTAAAAGCGCAAAACGCATAGAAACCTCTGTGTTTTTCCCTAGTCTAACGCAGAATGGCCTGCTTTGTAAACCTTCTGCCAAAACATCTTTTTAAATCTTGAAAAATTCGTGCAAAAGCTATTGACAGCCGCGTGGGAACGTGTTATTATACACCCTGTCAAGAGAACCGCCTGTATGCGCAGGTGAGCTGGTGACTATAGAGAAGAGGGTACACCCGTTCCCATCCCGAACACGGAAGTTAAGCTCTTCATCCCCTACGATACTACAGGGGCAGCCCTGTGGGAAAATCGGAAGTTGCCATCTCACCCGCCCACATAGACGGTTTTTTTGCATCTAAAGCCAATAAGAGCGGGAAGTCAGATAATTTCCCGCTCTTATTGGCTTTATTTGGCTTTATTCGCGTGCGACTCAGCCATGTTACCAATCACCCATAATTTGAAATATTTTCCTCGAAAGCCGCTGATCATCGCGATGATCCACAAGACGATCAGAACAACATAAACAAAAGCCAAACAGCTGGTTACGCTAGAACCGTTAGAAGCACTTGAGCTTGTCGAGTTCGCTAAAATGCCAATTGCAAAGAAAATTACAATGTTAATACTATTTAACAAGAGAGATTGCATGGCGTGGAAGCGTACCAGGCGATTGGTTTTTCCCGTGTTGAGAAAAATTACCGAGCTAATCCAGCCGAAAAGATAAGAGAGGCCAGCCGCGGCGTTGGGTGAAAGGCCCATGATTTTTTCTGTTGGTGCAACAAATTGTTGTCCCTGCCCATAAAATTGATGACCACCCTGGTAAGGAGATTCGTAGGGATTTAAATGGTAGCCTTGTTGGGGAAGCGGTGGCGTCGCTGGGCGAGGTGATACTGGCAGATGATATGCCTCGCTGTAAGGGTCTGGTGGTGGTGGTGGCACAATGGGTGCGGTCTGCTTGAAATTTGCAGCTCCTACATCTTCTGTAGTATAGGCTACATTGGTCACTGGAGGGGGAGCCGCAACCGTTGCAGCGGGTGGTGTTTGTGGTTGGACTGGCGGTGCGCTAAATTGTGATGGGCCTGCCTGGGGGGCGGGCGCAAGTGCGATACCGCTGGCCTGTGCGAGAGCTTGTATAAAATCGCGTACGGTGGCAAAGCGTTCGTGTTCCTCTTTTGCCAGAGCGCGCATAATGGCCTGTTCTCCCGCGAGAGAGAGGATTGGTACACGCGGGCGCAATGGTGGTGGTGAGGTATGGGTGTGCTGATACCCGAGCTGAATAAAATTTCCCCCCTCGAAGGGTGGTTTGCCGCAGAGCCATTCGTAGACCATGATACCGAGTGCATATTGATCGCTGGCTGGTCGAGGCTTGCCACGAAATTGTTCGGGCGCCATGTAGAGCGCGGTTCCCGCAATCGTGCTGACATCCTGGAAAGAAGCAGTGCGATGTGCGACCGTCGAGATGCCAAAGTCGGTTAATAAAACCTCGTGCGGTGCTCTGAGCAGAATATTTTCCGGCTTGATATCGCAGTGGATGACTTTAAGACTGTGAGCGTAGTCAAGGGCGTCGGCAATTTGTTGCGCATAGCCCACAACTTCTGGCAGTGATAATGTGTGGCCTTGTGGAAGGCGTGTACGCAAGGAGCCGTGTGGAGCATAGGTCATCACAAGAAAGGCAGTATCATCGTTATCAATGCCAAAGCTAAGTAGCTGCACAATATGGGGGTGTCTGAGTTTAAAATTGGTACTGGCTTCGTTGATAAAACCTTTGGCATTTTCAGGCGAGAAGTGGGCCAGTGTTTTGATTGCGACCAGCGACTTGTCGTATATCTGCTCACCCAAGTAAACTTCACCGAACTGCCCGCGCCCAAGCAGTTTCATCAGGCGGTAGTTTTCAATCCGTTGTCCAATACGATCTACCATACATACTCTCTTTCTCGCTGACCCTGGATGCGCTGAGATGATATTCTCCCTGCGATTGTAGTAGAGTACAGCAGAGATGTCAAGGAGCTGGAGCATGCTGAGGAAGGGAGCATATAGGGCGTACGTATTACACCCTATATGCTTTGCAACGTACCATTTTTAGATGGGTCCCTGATTAGCGTAGCGTTCCGCGTAGTCGCCAATCGTAGGAAGTTTGATATTGCGACCCATAAAGCCCAAAACGGCCATGCCGATAATGCTGATGACCCACACCAGCTCTACAAGCCCTGCGAGTAAGCCGCCGATAAATGGTATAAAGGGGAAGACAATGCTGAGTACGGTTAATGACAGGAAGAGAATCATCGATTGCATAGCGTGAAAACGCACAGTGCGATCTTTTTTCTCTAGCAAAAACATGATAAGTCCACCAAGCCAGGTGATGTAACACAGCGCGATTGCAATATTCTGTGGCAGACCCGTCGAGGTCGTTGTAGATGTAGCAGCATTATAGGCATTATAGGATTGCTGTCCATACTGTGGTGGCTGTTGCCCATACTGTTGTTGTTGTCCATACTGCTGCTGCTGTCCGTATGGCTGTTGGGGTTGCTGCCCATACTGTGACTGCTCATAGCCTTGTTGGTATTGGGGGGGCTGCTGACTGTAGCCTGGCTGTTGCCCATATTGACCACTATAGGGGTCGGTAGGAGGAGTGTAATTGCCACCACTGCCGCCATACTGCCCA
This sequence comes from Ktedonobacterales bacterium, assembly GCA_027451525.1. Lineage (GTDB taxonomy): Bacteria > Chloroflexota > Ktedonobacteria > Ktedonobacterales > Ktedonobacteraceae > DTNP01. The sequence goes on along the minus strand of DAIDJF010000003.1, from coordinate 77,826 downwards.
GAATTGGGATATTGGCCCTGCTGATTGGGGTCCTGTCCTTGATAACTCATGGTAACGTTCCTCTCTTGATAGTGATGAGCATCGCCGCTCAACAAAAGGATATGCTTGCTTTTGTATATATGCTACTCGCAGCAGGTAAATCTACCTGTTGCTAATCGTATTGCCTGTCACAGTCACATAGTGTGTACGAAGCAAGCACGTGTAGGGTTGTAGGTATAGGAAACCTACAAACAAGCGTATCTGGTTCCCTATACCTATAACGAACAAGAGAGTGATTTATCAAGCATCAGTTTTGCTGACCATGCGCGTGTGGATAATTATCACGCGATCTATGTCCCTGATCGGGTGGCGGAACGATAAAGCGCGGTTCTTGCGTATCCTCTTGATTGTCCTCATCAGCCTCTGATGCGATACCGGGACGACGTAGCGGTTGCACACGTGGGCCAGATGCAGCCTCATCGTCGTAGAGTGTTTGAAATTGTGAATGCTGCTCTGCTTCGGATTGTATCGGTAGATCAAGGAGTGCCGCGTCGATAACCTTATCCATGTTTTCGACAAAGGTAAAGCGCAACTGCTGACGTACTTTGAGCGGGATATCCGCCATATCTTTCTGGTTCTCCATCGGCACAATCAGATGCGAGATGCTGGCTTGTTGAGCAGCCAGGACTTTCTCCTTCAGACCACCGATACCCAACACGTTGCCAAGTAGTGTGACCTCGCCAGTCATCGCAACGTCGCCGCGCACTGGTCGCCGCGTGAGAGCGGAGACGATCGCCGTGGCGATCGTGATGCCAGCCGAGGGGCCATCTTTAGGAATAGCATTCTCCGGCAGGTGGATATGCAGATCGGTCGTGTCCTGGAAATTTGGATCGATGTGCAATTCGGTGGCGCGTGTACGAATGTATGAGAGTGCCGCCATTGCGGACTCGCGCATCACATCGCCAAGCTGTCCAGTGACCATGAGATCGCCTTTGCCAACCATTGTAACAACTTCTACGGGAAGCAAGATACCGCCATTCTCAGTCACCGCAAGACCCGTTGCGACGCCAACTTTCTCGCGCAGAACGGGTGGTATGCTACTGTAGCGTGGTATACCCAGGTACTGTGGCAAGGTACTGGTGTTAATACGCATGTGGGTATCAGGCTTCTCTAAGACACGGAGTGCTGCTTTACGGCAGATCATTGCCAGTTGACGCTCAAGGGTACGCACGCCCGCTTCACGCGTATAATCGGTGACAATATGGCGCATGGTTGTTTGAGGCAACTTGATCTGTTCTGGTGTAAGCCCATGCTCTTTTAAAACCTTTGGCATGAGATGCCGCATCCCAATATTGATCTTCTCGTCAAGCGTATATCCTGGTAATTCAATGATATCCATGCGATCAGCGAGAGGGCGTGGAATCTGATACTTGACGTTACCGGTGCAGATAAAGAACACCTCTGAAAGATCGAATGGAAGCTCCATATAGTGATCGGTAAAGGTATGATTCTGCTCTGGATCTAGTACCTCCAACAGTGCCGACGCGGGGTCGCCGCGATACTCTGAGGAGAGCTTATCGATCTCATCAAGTAAGAAGACGGGGTTGCGCACACCAACAGTCTTCATGCTTTGAATAATGCGACCAGGTAATGCGCCGACATACGTCCGTCTGTGTCCGCGAATCTCTGCTTCGTCATGCACACCGCCGAGGGAGATACGCGCAAATTTACGACCGAGGGCGCGTGCAATTGACTGACCGAGCGAGGTTTTGCCGACTCCTGGCGGTCCAATAAAGCACAATATCTGGCCTTGACTGGCCTGCGTTGTTCGTCCCGCCTTGTTCGCTGCACGCAGACGTAGCTGGCGCACGGCGAGAAACTCGATGATGCGCTCTTTAATGGTTTCCAGACCGTAGTGGTCCTCATTCAGGATGCGTCGTGTCATTTCGAGATCGAAAACATCACTGCTGCGCTCTGTCCAGGGCAGTGCCAGTACCCAATCGATGTATGAGCGAAGCACACCGATTTCCGCCGATTGTGCAGGCATGCGTTCCAGACGGTCAATCTCCTTGCGAACCTTCTGCGTGACCTCTGGGGGCAGTTTCTTCTCGACCAGTTTCGCGCGTAACTCATCGGATTCTGTCGAGGTCTCCATGCCCAATTCTTCTTGAATGGCTCGCAACTGCTCGCGCAAATAGTATTCTTTCTGTGAACGATCTACTTGAGAGCGTACGCGGCTACGGATTGTGGTTTCCAGTTCAAGAATCTCGATCTCGTTACCCATCAAAACACAGATTTTCTCGAGACGGTCCATCGCATCAAAGGTCTCAAGTAAGTCTTGTTGCTGTTGCATATCGTTGACGAAATGGGCAGCCAGCGTATCGGCCAATTGGGCAGGTTTTTTGAGTGTGACAATGGAAGTGATATCTTCAGCGGAGAAGCGGCGGCTGAGTTGGGCATAGCGTTCAAACAGACTCGTGGCGTGGCGAACCAGCGCGTCTGCCTGGGGTCCCTTCATCTGCGTCTCAGGCATGGATGAGACATGGACAGTCATGAATGGTTCTGTCTCAATAAATTCTTCAATCCGCACGCGTTGAATGCCACGAACTAACACTTGAAGGCTACCATCCTGCTGCCGATGCATGGCAGTAACTTCGACCAGGGTACCGACTGAAAAAATGTCTTTGTTTTGTGGCTCATCAAGGTCGGGATTGCGTTGCGTGGCTGCAACCATTGTGCGGTCGGGGCGCATCATGGCCTCTTCGACAGCACGCATCGTCTTTTCGCGCGCAACTGCCAGTGCATGGCGGTTATGCGGAAAAACAACGACGCTCTTCAACGCCACTAAAGGATACGTTTCATGAATATCTGGGAGTATCTCCTGGCGTTCTTGCTCATTCATCGGGTTCTCGCCTGTCTCTCCTTAGTGGTCAATGACACGAATAAACTAAACAATGTCCTTTAAAACAGGGATGAGCCTGCTTACGCAGACTCATCTTCAGGAAAAGCAGTCGCTCGCTCGCTTCCACTGCGTGTTACCAAAAGCGGCTTTTGGTGGGCGGTAATCACGTCGCCGTTAATAATCACCTTTTTGATGTCGTTCCGTGATGGCACTTCGTACATCACATCTAAAAGCACATCCTCGATAATGCTGCGCAGGCCGCGTGCTCCCGTTTTCTGTTTGAGGGCACCTTCGGCAACTGCCTCAAGAGCCTCGGTCGTGAAAACGAGATCTACGCGATCAAGCTGTAAAGATTTTTGGTATTGTTTGATGACCGCATTTTTTGGCTCCGTCAAGATGCGCACCAGAGCCTCTTTATCCAGGCTATCGAGTGAAACGGTAACGGGTAGACGTCCGATAAACTCAGGGATCAGGCCATACTTCAGTAAATCATCAGGGATCAATTGTGTCAGAATAGATTCTTTATGCTCATCTTCCGTTATTTGCTGTGAGCTTTTACGGTCAGAACGGAAGCCGATAGTTTTATTGCTGCCGAGGCGTTGCTCGACGATTTTGTCTAAACCCTCAAATGCGCCACCGCAGATGAAGAGGATATTAGATGTGTTGATCTGAATAAAATCTTGATGTGGGTGTTTGCGACCGCCCTGCGGGGGCACGTTGGCGACGGTTCCCTCAATGATCTTGAGCAGAGCCTGCTGCACACCTTCGCCGGAAACATCGCGTGTGATTGAGGGATTGTCTGATTTACGTGCAATCTTGTCAATCTCATCTACATACACGATACCACGCTCGGCGCGCGCTATGTCAAAGTCAGCAGTTTGAATGAGGCGTAGCAGGATATTTTCTACATCCTCACCTACATAGCCCGCCTCAGTCAGTGCCGTGGCATCCGCTATGCAGAAAGGAACATCTAGAACCTTTGCCAATGTCTGGGCGAGCAGTGTTTTGCCGCTACCTGTTGGGCCAATCATCAAGATATTGCTCTTGCCTAACTCGACATCATCAATCTGCATCCCCACTCCAATGCGTTTGTAGTGGTTATAGACGGCAACGGCGAGTGTCTTCTTCGCACGTTCTTGCCCGATGACATAGTTACTGAGCTGTTCGTAGATTTTCTTTGGCGCGGGTATCTTGCCAGCCTGAAGACGTGGCCTGGCAATGGTAGCCTTCTCTTCCTCTATAATCTCCCGGCACAGATCGATGCATTCATCGCAGATGTATACTCCGGCTGGGCCAGCAATTAAACGCTGCACCTGCTCTTGGCTCTTTCCGCAGAATGAGCAACGGTAGGTCGTGCGTGTATTTTTCGAGTTTGCCACGTCTTGTCACCTTTTTTCTGTGGGAACAGGCGTAGCCTTTATGCGCCTGTTCCCGCTACATGCTACTGCTGATCGCAATGGGCGTATGTCACTTCTATTGTTATGCTTCCTGAGCAGAGGCTGAAGTCTCTGTTTCCGTTGCATCATCGGTCGTGTTTGCGTCCTGCAAACCCTTTGAGTTGCTGTCCTGCGCTACCTCTTCACTGAGCGAATCGGCAACTAGAGCGGCAGCCTGCGCATTCTCGGCACTCACCTCTTCGGTTTCTGTGACCTCATTTGGCGCATCGGGATCGGGATCAGTTGTCAGCTCTACAAGACGGGTAATGGCTTTCTCGCGACGATAGCTCACAGCAAGCGCACGAATCTGACCTTCATTGCGTGACAGATGCTGACCAGCTTGCTCATAGGCGCGGAAAAGAGCCTCAATTTCGTCAGCACCAACCGTGATAGACTCCTGGTTGGCGACTTCATCAAGCACCAGTTGCCGTTTTGCGCGCTTCTCAGCGTCAGGTTTCAGGGTTTCCAGGTATTCCTCGCGGCTCTGGCGCGTCATCATCAGATATTGATCCAGAGTGAGACGCTGCTGTTCGAGCAGATGGGAAAGCTGGTGCAGCATTTCCTCGGCCTCTTCCTCAACAAGGAGAGGATGGAGCGTGACCTGTGCCTGCTCGATGACGGCATTAACGACCTTTTCGCGCAAACCATCGCGCGCGCTACGTTTCTTGCCCTCTAATATCTCGTCGCTAATGGCTTTGCGCAGGTCTTCCAGTGTTTCAAATGCGCCCTCGCTGACTTCAGAAGCCAGGGCGTCATTCAGTTCAGGCAACTGCTTGGTCTCAACCTTGTGGAGCGTTATCTCGTAATCGGCCTGCTTGCCCGCCAGTTTCTCATTGCTATAGTCTTCAGGAATGGTGGTGCTGAATGTCTTACTCTCACCAACCTGCATGCCGACCACATGTTCGTCCATCCCATGGAAAAGACCATGCCGTTCAGTCGTTAGCTCAAAAGGATTGTCCTTCAGGTCGGAAATACTTTTGTCTTCGGCTGTCAGCTTGAGATCAACGGTCACGCGATCATTGTATTCGGCGGGGCGTTCGACGATGTTCCAGGTGGCACGCTGGTTGAGCATCGTCTCCAACTCTTTTTCCACTTCCTCCGAGGTTACATCAACCTCTTCGCGCTCAATATGGAGAGCGTGGTAGTCGCCTAATACGGGAGGCGTGATAATAGGAACGGTGATGTGAAAGTGATAGGGTTGACCCATTTCGAAGGTGGGCGCATCCAATTTGGGCTGTGTGATTGGCACAATATCATGTTCTTTGAGGGCATCGCGGTAAGCATCGGAAATCAGATCATCAAGACCTTCCTGATAAATATACTCTTTACCGAGTTTGCGCTCTAGTAGAGAGCGCGGAGCCTTACCGCGCCGGAAGCCCTGCACGTCAACCTGCTTGACCAGTTTGCGATATGCCTTCTCTGAGGCTTTTTCCATCTCGTCCCAAGTCACATCTACTTCCAGGACGGCCTCACTTGTTGGCAATTTTTCGACTGAGACCTTCACGTTTCCTCCAACCGCTCGTAGCAATATGCTAGAAATCGTTCTTTATAATGTAAGCTCTTGCGTAGGGATGGATAGTATGCTTATCGATTGAAACCGTGCCCTACAACAATCACAACAATATCATCTGTACATACTACAGAACCAAGGCGCCAATCACCTGCAAGACAGAAACGCATCTCGTAAAATGGTTGTACGTCTCTCAGATCAGATGCGCCGTATCCCTGTTCACACGTGGTCTGAGGGCAAAAGTTACGCCTGTGTTGCTCCTGTTAAGACAAAGGGGCTAGTCTTGCTCACGTCTTATCAGGAGAGCAATGGAGCGGGAGACGGGGATCGAACCCGCGACTTTCTCCTTGGCAAGGAGATGCTCTACCACTGAGCCACTCCCGCAATGTGCTACTACATCATCACGCTGGATAGTGGGCGGTGAGAGACTCGAACTCTCACGGTTCATCACCAACAGATCCTAAGTCTGCCCTGTCTACCAATTTCAGCAACCGCCCGTGCTTTGAAAGCTCCCTCTCTGCTAAGAAAACATAAAGAGAGGGTAGAATGTTCCCACTTGAGGATAATACATCAGCACCCTATCTCATGTCAAGGCAAAAAAGGTTTCTATGCCATTCTACCTATTCTTTTCTAGGGAAAGAGGCCACCCATATACTAATTTCTTTATCTGCTTATTATATTCCCCAATCGTATGTCAGGTTGAGTTTTCTTAACGTGATAGGTTGAGATATTGGTACTTACAAATGTAACTACCTATCAGCTATACTCTCATGTGTAGCTCTATAAATTTATTTTAGGCTGCATTTTACCTCTTTCATGACCTGATGTCAGGAGGATATCCGGTCTTCTCTCAAAATGCTCGATTGAGAGAATGTTTCTATTACATCTATAGATGTTTATGTGTTTGAAAGCGAGGCCAAAAATTTATGCGCTTCTCTTCTCGCTCTAAGGTGAGTGTTATCGTATCACTCGCCGCTGTTGTCGCAATTGTGGCAGGTTTTGCTGTCTATGCGACTTTTGGTAAATCTGCCAGTTCTGCTCATGCCGCTGGTAGTGTTTCCTCTTTTACTGGTTCGCTCTCCAAAGCGAAGATGACTGGCACGGTTGCCGTCAGCTCATTGCCCACTACTGGTGCGACTGCCACTGGTAAATATCTGAAATTCTCCGATCATGGGCGTCCATCTGCCAATGGCGTTACATCTGCTGCTGTTGCAGCCCATCGTCCCAGCGTAACAACTTCTACCTTAACCGCTGGCTCAATGCTTCACAATTTCGACGGTGTCAATGCTATCCAGAATGCACAGCAGAATGGCTTTGATGTCGAGCCACCCGACGAGTCAATTGCTGTTGGTAGCACCTATGTCATCAACGATGTGAACCTGACAATTGCTGCATACAAGAAAAACGGACAGCTTGTGGCTGGCCCAGTCTCTATCGGACTCTTTTTCAATGATGCAGCAGCCATTCAAGGTTTCCTCAATGGCACAGGTGTTATCAGTGACCCACGCGCTTACTATGACAGTGCCAGCCATACCTGGTTCGAGCTGGTCTGGGTCACAGACTATGTCGGTGGCACATCGCATATCGACCTAGCGGTCAACTCTGGCGATCCGGTCTATGGTTCATGGAATATCTATCGCATTGACGTGACTGACGCCAACGCCGCAGGTTGCCCATGTCTGCCAGACTTCACCATTCTGGGTGTTGACCAGTACAACGTCTACCTGCTGCCTAACGAGTTCCAGCTTTCCGGTGCTGGTGGCTTCAATGGCTCACAGATCTACGTTGTCTCGAAAGCAGATCTCATTAACGGCAACCCAACACCAAATGTCGTACACTTTGGCGGTTTGAGCCTCGCAGGTGTCATTGCCTACCACCTCCAGCCTGCTAACGAGCATGGCTCTGCCCCAGCTGAGTACTTCATGAACTCGTTGGATCCCAACAACACCTTTGACAATCGCCTCGGTGTGTGGGCCATGACCAACCGCGCCAAAGTTTCACAGGGTGTCATTCCTAATCTGACCGCGACAGTCATCAACAGCGAAGCCTATTCGATGCCACAGAACGCGCAGACGCCTGTTGGTTTCAATTCTGGCCTGGCAAGTCTGGGCTTCCCTGCTCAGACCAGCGGTTTCATCACTGGTGATTTCGATGCGTTGAGTGAGCTGACCTACATCAATGGTCATCTCTACACCGCATTGAACACCTCTGTCAACATTCCTGGCGACACGGTAGCACGCGATGGAATTGCCTGGTTTGATGTGACGCCGAAACTCTCTGGTGGCACAATCAGCGGCAGCACATCTGTCTACGCTCAGGGCTATATTGCCAAGCAAGGCCTCTACTTGCTCTACCCGCATGTTGAAGTGAGCATGAGTGGCACGTTTGCGATTACGTTCTCTTATACTGGTGCATCAACCTACCCAAGTGCCGCGTATATCGTGCGCCAGCCTGGTAACAAGAACTTTGGACCAGTCCATACCGCCGCTTCTGGTGCCGCTCCTGACAATGGCTTCACTGCTGTTGGTGGCGCGGGTCGCTGGGGCGACTACTCTGCTGGACAGCTTGATCCATCCGGTAGTGGTATCTGGTTCGCCACGCAGTATATCCCCAACAATGGCGATCAGTTCGCCAACTGGGGTAACCGCATCTTTGAAATCCAGGGCTAAGTTTTAACCCGTGTGGATTGGTAGGGTACTCATATGAGTACTCTGCCAATTCCATCAGTACCTATCAGCGAATGCTGTTCTAAATCTATATATTTGATAAACTCTTTAAATTTTCTCTAAAACTTCTCTCTTCTTTTTTGTCCTATATTGTTGGGTATCAATTTTTCACCAATAGTTTGCTTAAAAAGTGGATTTGATCCCATTTTTCTTGTGTACGAAAGCGAGGCTAAATTTCTATGCGCATCTCTTCGCGCTCGAAGGTGAGTGTTATCGTATCGCTCGCTGCCGTTGTTGCAATTGTGGCAGGTTTTGCTGTCTATGCGACTTTCGGCAAATCCGCCAGTTCTGCACATGCGGCTGGCACCTCAGTAACTTTTTCTGGCTCACTAGCTAAAGCTAAGTTGTTGAGCAAGGTCAACGTAAGCGCGCTTGCGACAGTAAAAGCAAGTGTAGTTGCGAATGGTCAATCAGCTGTTAAACCGCATGTGATTACGATGCGTGGACGACCTGCTAAAGGTGTGACGGCAACTTCTATTGCGGCCCATCGTCCCAATGTGAGCAGTACGACTGTCTCTACGGGAGCCTTGTTGCACAATTTTGATGGTATTAGTGCTATCCAAAATGGTCAGGCGACAAATGGGTATGATCTGGAGCCACCCGACGAAAGCATCGCGGTTGGTAATGCGTATGTCTTGAATTTCGTCAACCTGACAGGTGCGATTTACAAAGCAAATGGGCAGATTGCCGCAGGCCCTTTTCCGCTGGGTCTTATTGGTGGTGGCGGCTTCTTCAATACTGATCTGAATAATATTGTCAGTGACCCCCGCGCCTACTATGACAAAGCTTCTCACACCTGGTTTGCCCTGGTCTGGGAGGACGATTTCGTGAATGGTCAGCCTGGACCCGCCTTTGTAGACCTGGCTGTCAACAGTGGCGATCCTGTGACTGGTACCTGGCTTGAGTATCAGATTCAGGTTGATGATGCTACTGCTGCTGGTTGCCCCTGTCTGCCCGACTATACCATTTTGGGTGTTGACCAGTACAACGTATATCTGTTGCCTAACGAGTTCCAAAACTATGGACCGGGCTTCAATGGTTCACAGATTTATGCCATTGCCAAGTCTGACCTCATTAGCGGTAATCCGACCCCCAATGTGGCACACTTCGGTGGCTTAAGCGTTGCGGGCGTTATTGCTTATCATCTTCAGCCTGCTATCGAGACAATGGGTGCTCCGGCCGAGTACTTTATGAACTCGCTGGATCCCAACAACACCTTTGACAATCGTCTCGGCGTCTGGGCCATGACCAACCGCGCCAAGATCGCGCAGGGCGTTATTCCGAACCTTTCGGCGACAGTAATTAGCAGTGAAGCCTACGCGATGCCACCCAATGCGCAGACTCCGACAGGCTTTAACGCTTTCACCGGTTCGCCAACGACGGGTGTTGTGACTGCTGATTTCGATGCGCTGCAGGAAGTGCAGTATGTTAACGGTTATCTGTATGGTGCGCTGAACACCTCGGTTAACATCGCTGGCGACACGGGAGCACGTGCGGGCATCGCCTGGTTCAAAGTCTGGCCTTCACTGAGCAACGGCGTGATTGACGGTGCAACGAGAGTTGCTGCTCAGGGCTACGTTGCCTCGTCTGGTCTCTATCTCATGTATCCGCATATCAATGTGATGCCAGATGGCAATGCTGCTATGGTCTTCACTTATGGTGGTCTTGGCACGTATCTAAGTGCTGGTTACACGGTGATGAAGGCAGGTACGAAGAGCTTTGGTCCAATCCAGCAAGCTGCTGCGGGTGCTGCACCCGATAATGGCTTTACTGATACAGCTGCCTTTGGTGGTATCGGTCGCTGGGGCGACTATTCTGCTGGTCAGTTGGCCCCTGATGGCAGTGGCATCTGGTTTGCGACACAGTACATTCCCAACAATGGCGATCAGATCGCCAACTGGGGCAACCGCGTCTTTGAGGTGAAAGCCTAATATCCATCTCTAGGTTTGGCGACTGCCCAACTGCATAGTTGGGCGGTTGCTCAATTAATTGGTCCACCCCTACTATTCTTATTACTATATTTGTTCTGTTAAATTTATATTTATCTATCGTTGTAAATAATGATTTCTCTTTTTTACTTTAGCTGATACTTCCTTATTTCTCATATAGGGAAAATATCTGCTATGCTAAACATCTTTTCTCGTATCTATAGTGAATGTGAGGCTATGTCTATGCGTTTTTCTTCACGCTCAAAGGTGAGCATCCTGGTCTCGCTCGCAGCCGTGCTGGCTATTGTGGGAGGTTTTTTTACCTACTCGATGATTGGTAACAAAACCTCTGCCCATGCAGCGGGGACTGCCAGCTCTTTTGCTGGTTCTATGACAACTGCGAAGGCTGTGGGCACAATCAACCCGACTACGCTTAGCGGCACGACAGTGCCCGGCAAAACACGTATCTATCCTTTTCATGCTCGTCCGACAGGTATCGGTGCTGCTCATGCCAGTGCTTTGAGCCGCCCAACCGCGAATGGTTCAACCATGTCCACTGCTGGCGCACTGCTCCATAATTTTGATGGCATCAGTGCTACACAGAGTGCGCAGGTCAATGGTTTTGACCTGGAGCCACCTGATGAAGCCGTTGCCGTCGGTGGTGGCTATGTCTTCAATTTTGTGAACGTGGCTGGTGCTTTCTACAAGACAAATGGGCAGATCGTGGCTGGTCCTTTTAGTGGCAATGCCTTCCTTGCTGAGCCTGCCAGTGCTTTCTTAAGCGATACGCGCGCCTATTATGATGCTTCTGCTCATACCTGGTATGCGCTTATGCTGGAGATTGGCTTCTCAGGCGCAGGTGAGTCACATCTGGACTTGGCGGTTAATCCCAACAGCAACCCGCTTTCTACATGGACTATCTATCGGATTGATACCACAGACTCGCTCAACGCAGGTTGTCCTTGTCTGCCAGACTATCCCATCTTTGGTATTGATCAATATAATATCTATATCAGCACGAATGAATTCTCGATCAATGGGCCGCAGTTCAACGGCGCACAGGTTTATGCTATTGCGAAATCGCAACTGGAAAGCGGTGTGCTGTCGCCCAATGTTGTGCATTTCAGTAACTTGAGTCTGGCTGGTGTCATTTCATATCACGTGCAGCCCGCAACCACGTTGAGTAGCTCACCTGCTGAATACTTCCTGAGTTCGCTGGACCCCAACAACACGTTTGACAACCGCCTCGGTCTATGGGCAATGACGAACCGGAACAAGATTGCGCAGGGGGTTATGCCCAATCTCTCGGCAACGGTGATTGGTAGCGAAGCCTATGCGATGCCGCCCAATGCGCAAACGCCCGCAGGTTTTAATGCCGGAACTAGCTCGCCGACGACAGGATTAGTGCAGACCGATTTCGACGCAATGCAGGAAGTCGAGTATCTCAATGGGCATCTTTATGGCGCATTGAATACGGCTGTCAATATTCCGGGCGACACGGTTGCGCGTAGTGGTATTGCCTGGTTTGATGTCGCTCCTGGCGTTTCCGGCGGCGTTGTGAGCGGTAGCTCACATGTCGCCAATCAGGGCTATATCTCCGTCCTGGGCGAATATCTACTCTACCCGCACATTCAAGTTAGCATGTCGGGCACGATGGCTATCGTTTTCTCGATTGGTGGGCCGCAGACGTTCTTAAGCGCAGCCTATAGTGTACGCCAGCCAGGTGCAACGCACTTTGGCGGTGTGCGAATTGCCGCAGCAGGCGCAGCACCCGATAACGGCTTTGGCGCAGTGGGTGGTGCAGGTCGCTGGGGTGACTACTCTGCTGGACAGCTTGATCCATCCGGCCATGGTATCTGGTTTGCCACGCAGTACATTCCCAATAATGGCGACCAGTTTGAAAACTGGGGTGACCGCGTTTTTGAAATTCAGGGCTAATAAAGCATTGCTCTGACAAACAAGGTGCCATTATTCAACGCAGGGACCGCTACTGGAGATCAACACTTTATGCTGATCTCCAGTAGCGGTTCTTTACAATGTTGCCGATTGCTGGTGCGCCAGTTGCACGACATATTTACCCAGGATATCTGTTTCTAAATTCAGGAGCGTGCCTGCTTCTATCATTCCCAGATTGGTATGGTCGCGCGTGTAGGGAATGAGCGCAAACGAGAACCACTCCTGCTCACACTCAATAAGCGTCAGGCTCACGCCGTTGACAGCGATAAAGCCCTTTGGTACAAGATAGGGACGTAGCTCGATGGGTAGTGCCACGCGCACATAGAGGGCGATGCCATCCTCATAAACCTCTAATACGGGTGAGCTTGCCTCAATATGCCCCTGCACGAAATGTCCGCCAATGCGGGCGTTGGCGGCAAGTGATCGTTCCAGATTGACGGGTGAGCCACTATGTAACGTGGCGAAGCGCGTGCGTCTCTGTGTCTCTGGCATCGTATCTACGCGAAACCAGTCTGTCCCTAGTTCTGTCACGGTCAGGCAGGTTCCATCAACGGCGACACTGTCTTTAATAGCAATATCTTGTAAGACCGTAGTGGCGTGAATAACGATCCCTGTTGGCTCCAGGTGCAGGATTGTGCCAACTTCTTCAACAATACCAGTGAACATGCTTTGCTCCTTTTAGCGGTAAGAGGGCTGCTGCTGGCCCAATGTTCGTCGCAGTTGGGCCATCTCGACAGTGGCCTGCGCGCATTCGATACCCCGCTCGACCCGCTCTTGGGCCTGCTGTAGATTTTCGGCGCAAATGACGCCAAAGATAACAGGGATGCCAGTGTCAAGGGCAACGCGCTGAATGCCTTGGGCTGCGGCATCCGAAACGACAACATCATGGCGGGTCGCACCTTTCATGACACAACCGATACAGAGGGTCGCATCAAAGGTGTCACTTTTCAAGAGCGTTGCTGCTCCCGTTGCCAGTTCATATGCTCCGGGCACGCTGATAACCTGTATTGCTTCGCGCGCCACACCCAGACGCGCAAACTCTGTGCGCGCGAGTTGTAGCATTGTACCTGTAATCTGCCAGTTGTAGCGAGCAACGACAATACCAATATGTAAACCGTTGCCATCCAGATTGGGCGATGATAACTCTAGAGGGAGAGTTTCTTCAAACATAACAGTGGCTCCTTTAATAACGTCTGTATCAGACGACCATATCCAATGCGCCTGTGTGTAGGAGATGACCAAGTTGCTGTTCTTTTGTGCTGAGATAGCGCAGATTGTCAGGAGTCGGCGGTATCTCTAACGGGATACGTTGCACATGAAAGCCGCCCTCGGTGACGGCGCGTACCTTGTCGGGATTGTTGGTGAGCAGGCGCACGTGGGTAAGGTTGTGGGCGTGCATAACCGCGAGGGCGGTGGCGTAGGAACGGGCATCAACGGGATAGCCTAGATGCGTATTGGCCTCGATAGTGTTGAGGCCATGTTCCTGTAGCATGTAGGCTTGCAGTTTGGCGGCAAGGCCGATGCCGCGCCCTTCTTGTGGTAGGTAGAGCAGGATACCCCGTCCTTCATCTGCAATACGTGCGAGAGCCTCATGCATCTGGGCTTGACAGTCGCAACGTTGTGAGCCAAAGATATCACCTGTCATACAGGCCGAATGCAGGCGCACGAGTGGAGGCTGTTCCCCCTCATGCAGATCACCTAGAAGCAAGGCAATATAGTCCTGCCAGTGGGCGAGGTCGCGATAATGCAGCAGGCGAAATGTCGCCTTTTTTGTTGGTAAGCGTGTCTCCGCAATTAACGTCACGGCCTGTTCCTGGCGATAGCGCGCAATGTCGTCAACAGTGACTAGCGGAATTTGCCAGCGTTGCAGCAATTCATGTAGAACAGGTCCACGCGCCGCGTTCCCCTGCTCGTCGAGGATTTCACAGATGACCGCACCTGGCTCTAATCCAGCGAGATACATCAGATCTACGGCTGCTTCAGTATGACCACGCCGCTCTAACGTGCCACCTGCGCGTGCGCGTAATGGGAAGATGTGGCCGGGTCGCACAAGGTCATGCGGGCGGGTTGTAGGATCAATGAGCGCGTGTATGGTGGTGGCGCGATCAGCGGCAGAGATGCCAGAGGTTGTGCCGTGGCAGGCATCAACAGACGCAATGAAGGCGGTTCCTTGCAATGGTTCGCCGCTACGCTCCATCAGAGGCAAGCGCAAGGCGTCCACGCGCGTTCCCGCCAGAGCAACGCAGAGCAGCCCGCAGGCCTGATGAACCATATAATTGACTGTCGCTGCTGTTACATGCTGCGCCGCTATACAGAGATCTGCTTCATTTTCGCGCCCCTCGTCATCGCTTATCGCGATCATTTGCCCGGAGCGCACATGGCGTACCGCTTCTGCAATGCTGATAGATGTTCCTTGCATGACTATAACTCTCCTTCTATAAGCAGATCGTTGCCAATCTGTTGTATCTGTACCGTCTGCAGGCTGAGTGCGTTAGCCATCTGTGCGATGCCACGGCCGCCAAGAGGCGTTGGGGCTGCGTGTCCGCCAATGAGCTTAGGGGCAATAAAGACCGCAACATGGTCGATGAAGTGGTGCGCAAACGCCTCGCCTAAAAGTTGCATACCGCCTTCAAGTAGTACATGCATTAGTCCACGCTGGGCCAGGGCCTGCAATGCTTCGCTCAGATCGACGTGTCCCGCGTCATCAAGCCCAACAGCAATCACGTCTACACCATGCGCACTAAGCCATTCCTGTTGCGACGATGGACATGTCTCCCCAACAATAACACAGGTCGATGTATATTCGTCCGGTTGTAGGAGCGAGAGGTTGGCTGGTAACTGGCCTTGTGTTGCCAGCACGACACGCATTGGTCCGCGTAAACGCACTGTACGGGGTATGGAGGGCGTCAGGCGCACTGTCAATTGTGGATTATCGCGGCGCGCTGTACCCGCTCCGACCAGGATGGCATCAACCCGGTCGCGCAGGTTATGGGTCCACTGTTGGGACGGTGGACCACTGATCCAGCGTGCGTCGCCTGTGCAGGTTGCGATTTTGCCATCAAGCGTCATCGCCCATTTTGCGGTAACAAAAGGCCGATTGCGTGTGATATATGTCGCAAAAGGCGCAATGAGTTCACGTATTAATGGAAGTTCGTCGAAGAGTTCCACTATAATGCCAGCAGCGCGCAATAGCGCAATGCCTTTACCACAGACACAAGGGTTAGGGTCTTGGCTGCCAACAACAACACGGTGTATTCCAGCACTGATGATGGCGGTGGTGCAAGGAGGGGTATGAATATGCACGCAGCAAGGTTCTAAGGTCACGTAGAGTGTCGCACCCTCTGCCGCTCTTCCGGCTGTCTGAAGAGCTTGTATCTCTGCGTGGGGACCATAAGGCGGAGCGGTCGCTCCTGTGGCGATCAATGCTCCTGCGCGTACCAATGCGGCCCCAACAGGAGGGCGTGGGCTGGTGCGTCCTTCAACACGTAATGCACAGGTGAGAGCGACCTGCATAGCTTCACGATCATTCATCTTGCGTAATACCCCGTGTGTGATGTGTGATGACATCTCTGGTGATAGACTGACAAACGGGGTAATGTGTAGGGGAAGAGAAGGCGCGGAGTTCCTTTGCTCAATGCAAAGCAGACTAGCATGAACACATGCAGTTTGTAGCCGTGAGCAAAGAGACTCTAAGCCATGCATAGCGTTGCTTAGAGAAGCCGATATGCTTGTCTTCTCCCATCCGGACTATACCGTCGGCTCTGGAACTTCCCCAGATCATGCCCCGTAAGAGGCTCGCGGGCTGTACCGCCGATTGGGAATTAGCATATTACGCTTGATATTTCCGCGCTGCTATGCTTCACCCTACCCCGAAGACAAACAAATGATTATTCACTTGTATGAATAATGATAGTCCCCTAGGGGACCTTGTGTCAATCCCCGCGTATTATCTGCTGTCACTTTTGCTGAGGTCGCGCTGTTTTTGCTGCAATGCCTGCCAGCTTGTACGAATCTGGTATATCTCGCTCTCATCGGGGACGGTTTCGCCATAGCGTACACGGGTATAAGCGGCTGTTACGGCATCTAATTCATCCTCAATGAAAGGCATTTGTGTTTCCAGGCGGTTCTGAAATTCGTAAGGCGTTTCATTGCGTTTGCGAGGATAACCATGCGCGGATGCCCAGCTAAGTAAGGCGCGATAGATCTCGCGAATCGTGCGCGTGCCTGGCTCACCAGTGAGCACGCTCATCTGCGCGGTAGCAGAAGTGTTTGCGCGGCGCGGGAAGAAACGTAGCCAGAGACCCCGAAGAAGAGCCTTGATCTGGGTCCAGAAGAGCGACCAGGACCAGAGACTTTCGTGTACGTCCTCGTCTCGATGGATCAAACGCACACGGCGACGGCGCAACGCCACAACGATCAACGCGATAATCACTGCCCCTATTAGCAAAGGCAAGATAACCTTGATAAGCGGTATCGCGGCAACGACCGCAGGCGGAGTTTTGGAGAGCGGTCTTTGTATTGGCTTGGTAACACCTTTCGCCAGAGGAATTTGGGGAAGGCGTGTCTGCAAATGTAACTGCGTAAAGAGCCAAAAAAGCGGTGTGAGCAGGAATGTGACAACCTGCGCAAATACGCCAACTAACCAGTCATACGCATATCCCAATGGCGCGAGCGCCTTTTGTAATGCGCTGAGCGTGTCTGGACTGGCAAACGTGCCCAAGAGTAGTGTAAGGACGATAAACGCCAGGCCGATAATGAGTGTAATGTTGAACAAGGCGCGTTCCTGTGCCGTCACATTTCCTTGTAGCCCTACTGGATGCGCCCGGCGTAGAAAGGCCGCCCGCGCAAGCGCATGGGCGATCAGACCAGTGGCAACAAAGAGTGGGATGATAAAGAGCAGAACAGAGACCTGCGCCGGATTTACATGCCCAACACTCAAGAAGAAGATGACCGCAAGCGTAATACCCGCGCCGATAGAGAGTGAGCGAAAGATATGGGCTGGCTCAATCACGCGCCGTGCCAGACGGATACCCCGCCAGCAGAAAAAGAGGGTCATCATACAGACGAAAGCTACATAAATAGCATTGCCATTAAGTAGCAGCAGATCGTTAAACATCGCTCCTAGCCAGCGCGGGTCAAGCACGAAGGCTGACGATGCATACACACTGGCCCAGATGAGTATCAGAATGGCAACGACAAGCAGCGCATATAGCCAGGATGCACCAATTTTCGGTGAATTGCTTTCTCTCTTTAAATCGCGTTGTTCAAGTTGTGTCGTAAACCAGTATGCTCCTGCCATAATGACAAATGGTGACCAGAGTGGGAGCAAAGGCGTATGGCTAGGCGAGAATTGCAACATTGCGATGCCCGTGAGCAGAACGGCAATCCAACATGTTTCGATCAGGATAGAGAGATAGGGAAGAAGGCGTTCACCCCCACTCGCTTGTGTTGGCAACTGGACGCTCGTCATCTCTACTATTTGGCGATCACGTCTCTCCGCAGGCGTAAGTGGTTTTTGTGCCTCTGGTTCTTGCTCGTTACCTCTGCCCTGTGTATCCATGAACATATCTCTCTCTATCGTGCCTGTGCAAACTTCTGAAATTATTGTATACCCATGTGTCCTAAATTGTATGCCCGTCTTGAGTTTGTGTCAATGTAGATTACGCTATCCTGTGCGCAACGCTTTCCACATATTTTTCTGCTCTCAATTTGAAGGAAGCAGAAATTGGCTATGCAAACTATTTACAATGTAGAGACTTTATGGTATTGTTATAACAAAGTATGGAAACGTTTCCAAAGCAAACAAAGGTGCATTATAATTTGTTGAAATGGAAACCGTTGAGAGAAAAACGATAGTTGCGACGTAATCATAGTCAGGAACAAACAAGGTTCCTAAGAGAATGCAGCTATAATATGCAGAAAGGAGCAGATGGGAGAGGATTTTTTGAGGCAAGGAAGAAGAATGCCCGATAGGCATAGAAGCAATGATGCTTGTATATAGTGCATTTGATTACTATTCGCTAGCAAGTGGTCCAAAGGAGAACTTCACATGGTTCCTGAACAGCGCGAAGTCATGGACGAAATTATTGGCAAAATTCGTTCTGGACGTATGACGCGCCGAACCTTCCTTGAACGTGCTGTAGCAATTGGCTTGAGTAGCACCGCAGCTGTCTCGCTTCTTGAGGCATGTGGTGGCACAAGCAACACTACAGGGGGCAACGGCTCTACAACGAATGTTACTTGGCAGAGTGAGCATGATGCTTCTGGGACGTACCAATCACTGGTAGATGCGTTCAACAAGCAGAATAATGGTGTTCACGTTACCTACACCAATGGTCCAACTGATACGGGTCAGTTATTAACTATTTTCACCACCATGTTACGCGCCCGCAGTAACAGCTATGATGTAATGTCGATGGACATCATCTGGCCGCCTGAGTTTGGCGCGAACGGTTGGACTGCTCCTATCTCAACAACGCAGTGGCCGACCAGTGAGCGTGCCAACTACCTTCCTGGTCCTATTCAGGGCTGTACCTACAATGGACAACTCTGGGCTGCTCCGTTACGTACCGATGTTGGGTTGATCTATTATCGCACTGATCTCGTTCCGACACCGCCCAACAGCTGGAATGAACTGGTCACAATGTCCAAGTCGGTTTCGCCTTCCAAGGTCAAGTATGGCTATTTGTGGCAGGGAGCGCAGTACGAGGGTCTCGTCTGTGACTTCGTCGAGGTGTTGTATGGCTACGGCGGCAACGTCCTGGATCCCAACAACCCGAAGAACGTGACCGTCAACAGCGCGGAAGCGCAGCAAGCTTTGACCGAGATGGTGAGTTGGGTGGGCACAATCTCTCCCGCCGCTGTAACCACCTTCAAGGAAGAGGATGCGCGTACCTCCTGGCAGAACGGCGACTCAGCCTTCATGCGTAACTGGCCGTATGCCTATTCGTTGGGACAGGACCCGTCCTCTTCGAAGATCGTTGGCAAGTTTGATGTGCACCCGATGCTCTACGGTGGTAGCAATACTACTGGTCACTCCAACATCGGTGGCTGGCAGCTTGGTATCAATGCCTACTCGAAGGTGCCGGATGCTGCATGGACATTCGTTCACTACATGCTTGGCTCCTCGGCCCAGACAGCTTTGGCTACTGGTGCTTCTACGTTGTCCACGTTAGAGAGTATCTATACTGACCCAACTGTGCTGGCGAAAGTGCCATTCTTCGCGAAGGTGCCGGATATCGTGAAACAAGCTCTACCACGCCCTGTTTCACCATTCTATCCCGACATCTCAAATGCCATTCAGCAGCGCATTCACGATGCTCTAACCAAATCAACCACGGTTTCCGCCGCCTTGAGCGCACTCCAGTCAGACTTGCAAGCAATTGTCTCCAAGTAGTACACTATAGCTTGCACCCTTGTGGTACTCAGGAATGACCATTCCTGAGTACCACGCACTTCAACATTGTTGTTTCCTGTTACGACAGGAGGTACTGCATCCTGCGCATATCCTGGGCGTATATGTGTTTGTTACGCATCAGCGTCTCTATGTAGCGATATTTCGTCTACAAAAGATGTGTGGAGTCGTGATACAATGCATTTGCGTATCTATGAGGTATGCGTAATGGCTCTGTATAGTAAAGGGATAAGCGTTATGGCGACACCGGCACTGAATGTACGCAAACAAGGTACAACGACTAGTCTGGGAGACCGCCTGGGTCTGCAAAGTGGCTTTCTCCCCTACGTCCTTGTTTTGCCCACACTCCTACTGATTTTGATTATCGCGGTTTATCCTCTCATTGACTCTGTCTATTTGAGCTTCTTGAGTAACCCACTTGTGGCAGGTGGCTCAACCTTCGTTGGTTTGAGCAACTATGCCAGAATCTTTGCCAGTGGCGAGTTCACAGGTTCTATCGGCACAACCTTCATTTTTAGCATCGCCAGTGTGGTGCTGGAGTTTCTTTTCGGTTTTGGGATCGCGCTTTTGATTAATGGTACGTTTCCCGGGCGTGGTCTGGTGCGTGCCTCTATTCTTGTTCCCTGGGCGTTCCCAACGCTGGTTTCGGCGCAGATCTGGGATCTGATGTACAATTCGCAAACAGGTATTATCACTTATGCCTTGCAGGGGCTGCACATTCTCCCCGTAGGTGCCTCTCTTTTGCAAAGCTCTTCGGGGATTGTTATCGCTGCCGTGATTACGGATGTCTGGAAGACGACCCCGTTTATGGCCCTCCTCATTCTTGCAGGTCTGCAAGTTATCCCCAATGAACTTTATGAGGCGGCAAGTGTTGATGGCAGCACGCGCTGGCAACAGTTCTGGACGATTACGCTTCCCATGCTCTCAGGCCCGATGGTTATCGCATTGCTCTTCCGAACCCTCGATGCGATCCGCGTCTTCGACCTGATGTACATTCTGGCTGGTAGACAGGTCGAAACCATCTCATCCTATTCTTACTTCTACATGTTCACTGGTACCGCCTCAGATTTCCCGACAGGAGTCGCGGCTGCAGTGGTGCTCTTTGTTTTCTGCGGCATTATTAGCATTGCCTACCTGATCTTCATGCGTATATCGCAGCGATAGCGGTCATTTATTCAGAAAAGGAGCCTCATTACTATGGCAGTACAGGAACGCGCATTACCGCGCACAAAGGTGGGCGTGGCGGAGCGACCACAAGGTGGTTTTAGCTGGGGACAGTTGGGTCGCTATATCGCTGTAGCCGTGATTGTCATACTTTCGCTTGGCCCACTGTATTGGACGCTGGCAACCTCGGTGAAAAGTGGTCTGGAGCTCAACTTCTCGCCACCGACGCTGGTGCCGCATAGCATCACGCTGCAAAACTACGTCACCGACCTGACCCAGACGCCGACCTTTATTCATGGTCTGATTAACAGTACGATTATCGCGGCCTGCACAACAGTGCTCGCGCTGATCTTCGGCTCTCTGGCTGCATATGCCATCGCGCGTATCAAGTTCACGGGCAAATCGGTCGTGTTGGGTATCATCCTCTCAGTGCAGATGTTTCCCTTTATCGCGATGGTTGGTCCGCTTTTCGTGGCATTCACTGGCCCAATCTACATCTATAATACCTATCTCGCGCTGATTATCCCTGACCTTGTCTTAACGCTTCCGCTTACCGTCTGGTTCCTGACATCGTTCTTCCGTGATCTGCCGCCAGACCTGGAAGAGGCGGCGCGTGTGGACGGTGCCTCGCGTCTGCGCGCATTGTGGGAGGTTATTATTCCCCTGACCGCCCCGGGCGTCTTTACGGTCGCGATCCTCTCGTTCATTGCCGTGTGGAACGACTTCCTCTTTGGCTTGACCTTGACGAGCGACTCAAACGCGCAACCGGTCACTGTCGCAATTGCCAACTTCAATGGCGAGCATACCATTCCCTGGGGTGAGATTGCCGCCGCTGGTGTCGTGGTCATGGTTCCGCTTGTTATCGTGGTGTTGATCTTGCAACGCCGTATCGTGTCTGGTCTCACGGCTGGTGCCGTCAAAGGCTAAATGTGCTTGCCGCAAAAATACCTGCATATCATTCATGATGTGCAGGTATTTTTATGATGTGAAACTGCTCTCTTGCCTGATCTCATCCACTGTGTTACTCTTGTGGCGAAACATTGTTCAGCTTTTAGCGTAGTATAGTTACTAGTCTTGGCAATACGAGGTCTTATCTATCATGCCTTATGCAATGGGCGAATATTATGAGCGAACCAGCGATTATGACCTGGAGTATCAGAGTCAGTCACAACTGGATATCCCTTTCTGGCTCGAACTAGTCACGCGCTATACCCCCCAGCACGTGCTGGAACTGGCGTGTGGTAGCGGGCGCATCGGTCTTGAACTTTTGCACCTCGCTGGCAATTTCACGCTTGAAGGGTTGGATATCTCAGCGGAGATGCTCGGTGCGTATCGACGAAAATTAGAGCAGCAGCCAGAGGCTCTCGCGCAGCGTGTTATCCTTCACGAGGGCGATATGAGTAGTTATCAACTGGCGAATAAAGGCTCTTTTGATCTGGTACTGTTACCTTTTAATTCTGTCTGTCATCTCTATGAGATTGAGCAGCAACTAGAGACGTTTCAAACAACATATGCACACCTTGCGCCTGGTGGGCGTTTTGTTGTAGATACGTTCCTACCTGACATTGACTATCTCAGTAATGCGCTTAACCGTCCCTCCAATGTCTATCTAGAAGACGAAATTGAGTCACCAGAGGACGGTTTTACCATGCTGCTCTACACCAGTCGTCGCTATGATCAGATCGAGCAGGTGCAGCATATCACCTGGACGCACGAGAAATTTTTTGACAGTGGCGAACACGAGCGGTATCTGACCAAGCTAGATATGCATGTCTTTTTCCCGCGTGAACTGCAATTGCTCTTTCTCTCGACCGGCTTTGCAATTGAAGCGATCTACGGGGGCTACGATTGGAAGCCGTTGGGTCGAGGCACGCGCCAGATCGTCGTGGGGCGTAAACAGATGTGAAAAACCGTTAGTTGACGGTATGGATGATAAAGCTAAGGTGGCAGGTAAATCGAGGGAATAAGGTATGATTGTTTGTGAAGAGCAGACCTTTGAGCGCGAAAATATTTCCCTTGACAAACCCCTGCCGCTTCTTGTATCCTATCGATAGCATTGCTCACTAAGAAGAGCAGCATAAATTCTGGCAAGGCCAGTTAAGGAGGTGCAGTATGATGAAAAAGCAGGTGAAACTACCACTTGTGCTTGTATGCACCTTGTCTACCCGATGCGTGGGTAACATGCAAATACTGTCCAGCCAGGTCCACACTATTCCTCTCGCGCTGTGCGACTCTGGTAATCGCTAGCAGTGTTCGCCCCTGTTCCCTCGACGCGGTAGATGTATTGTTATTCGATGAACTGCGATGGAATAAGACGCTTTCTACCATGTTTTTACTTCCTGGAGGGGACAAAACTTTGGCAAATGATCCAGACACGCTTACTGGAGTGGTGCTAGGTGGCGCACACGGTATTTATGATGTGCATACCGACACGGGTATTCTACGTAGCACCTTACGCGGCAAACTCAAAAAAGCTTTCGCGCACGCGCAATCCGCGAAATCTATTGGCAAGGTACGCATCCGACGTGATAAGATGCTCACCGACTCATCCTACGCGCAACGTATGGAGCGCATCGACAAACGTGATACTGGCGAAACCCCACTTCCTACACGCCTTTCCGTTGGTGATTACGTGAAAGTGCGTCGTCTCTCCGATGGTATTGGACTGATTGAGGAGATTTTACCGCGTCAGAGCGAGCTTTCGCGCAAAGATACGGGGTCAACAGAAAAGAAATCGATCCAGCAAACCATGCTGGCAAACCTTGATCAGGTTGCTCTCGTCTTTGCAATGGCGCAACCGGAACCGCATTTTGGCCTGCTCGATCGCTATCTCACCATTTGTGAGGCAGCCGAATTACATCCTCTGATCTGTTTGAACAAGGCCGACCTTCCCCATGATCCCGCTGTCGACGAGGCTATCGCGCTCTATCAGCGGCTCGGCTATACTGTTGTGCAAACGAGTACCGCGAACGGGCAAGGCGTTGAGCAGTTACGTGATCTGCTCAACGAGCATACGACGCTCTTCACTGGTCCATCTGGCGTGGGAAAGTCCTCACTGGTCAATGCGATTGAGCCTGATATGGCTGTGAAGACGGGCTTGATTAGCGATGTAACGGGCAAGGGGCGTCACACGACGACTGGCTCACGTCTCTATCCGCTTTCTGGCGGTGGCTGGCTGGCAGACTCAGCAGGCATTCGTGCATTAACAGCCTGGAACATTCCGCAAGAGGAACTGGCAAGCTGTTTTGTCGAGTTTCGTCCTTTCTTGGGCCAGTGTGGCTATGTGGATTGTATCCATCTGGACGAAGACGAGTGTGCTATTCTCGATGCCGTGGCCGCTGGCGCAATTGACGAGGGGCGTTACCGTAGCTACGTGCGTATCTACAATGGAGAAGAACGCTAGAACACTGGAATGAGAAGTGTTGACAACTAGCTGTCCTTTTAGTACACCAATGATGCTGTCTGGCTGGGTTGTGTGTAAATCTGCATAGACGGTAGCCTGATAACAAGGGCTACCTGGGCCAATTTCGATATGAAAAAGGCACGCATCAACTGAGGCATGAAACCACTTTTTTGCAGAAAATTTTCTGATGGTTGCAGATGTAATTGGTAATGAAGCTTTTGCTGCGTGTTCAAGAATATTACGTGCTACAGAGGTTTTACATAGTAATGCGATAGTTGGTTTTTCGTGTGCCAGTTCTTGTATAATCTTGAGCCATATATACTCTGCTATATCAAAATTAGCACTTCCTGTCAGGGCTTCTAGTCCGCGTAACCCTTTGATATTGGCTTTTTTCGGGAGATTATTTCCGTTAATTGATCCCTGTTCAGCATTTGTTACCCAGGGAGGATTCCCGATGACTAATAATGGTCCCTGATCTTGCCAGCATAAATCTTTTTTTAAGTGAATGTCGAAAATGCTAGCACATCTAATTATGACACGTGTATTTGCTGTATCACCTGTGTATTGTTCTGCTTGGGCGGCATAATGCGGTTGTAGCTCAATACCATGTATAGTCTGAGGTGTGAACGTGCTATGCAGTAAGCCATCAATAAAGTTACCTATTCCGCATGTAGGCTCTATGACCCGTGTCCATTGCTTATTAAGCGTTGCTAGATATGCAAGAATTTCCTGAACAAGGGCAGGTGGTGTTTGAAAATCGCCAAATTCGTTTTTCATAGCAGTTCCTCCACCCCAGAAATCTTACTTGCTACACTAATAGCTCTCCCGTATTGAAGCCGCCACTGTAAAGCATTGGAAACCGTTAAATAGCCGATTGTGGGTGGGGTTTGCAAAATTCTTGCTGCTAATATTTCTCGTCCGATTTCATCTAGAGGAAGATTTCGTTCTTCTAGGAATGCGATGATATCATCCTTATTGCCTTGACGACGCAAAATCTCCTGAAGACCAAAAGTGGTTTGAAAATCACCAGTTTGCTCTCGTGCCAAAAATATAGCATGATGGAATATGAGCTGTGCAGCACGCAGATCGTGTTGATCTATTTTTTCGTAGACAAAAACAAGCAGGTTGTAGCCCAGACCATAGACTTTTTGGCTGGCATCGCGAAAAGGGCAAGAAGTGGGATTGATTGGGAACTCAAGAGCGTAACAAAGTGTTGCGCAGATGCTTTCGTCTGAGGGAGAGTCAATTCGAGCATGTTACAGGCACACCTCCCGTAGGGCGCGTAGCACCTCTTCATCTTGTTCCTCAAACACGGTGCGCGGATCGAGCAGCAGGGAGTCGCGGGAGATACGTGTAATAATTGGGATGGAGCGTGAACGCAGGCGTTTGCTCAGTTCGGTCAGTGGCAGAGAGAGGCGAGAGGCGTCAAGCGCGAGTAATGTCGTGGGCAACGTTTCTCCTGGGAGTGAGCCGCCGCCTACGGTTGACTCGCCACGCTGCGTATGTGCCACAACACCATTCTCTTGTAATCGCGTCACCCAGGCGTGGGCGCGACTGGCTAACCGCTCTGGACGTGCCGAGATCATGCGCCAGACGGGGATATGCGTGGTTGCCTCGTCACGCTGATAGTGTCGCAACGTAGCCTCTAAAGCAGCCAGCGTCATTTTGTCAATCCGCATGGCGCGCATCAGTGGGTGTTTCGCGATACGCGCAATTACCTCCGCCTTACCCACAATCAGACCTGCCTGAGGACCACCAAGTAATTTATCACCAGAGAAACATACGACATCAGCACCTGCGAGCAGGCTCTCCTGGGGCGTTGGTTCATGTCCTAAACCATAGTGTTCGCTATTCAACAGGCATCCGCTACCCAGATCGTCCATAACGAGCAGGCCGTGCTTATGCGCTAATTGGGCGAGTTCGCTGATGGGGGTGGACTCTGTAAAACCTGTAATGAGAAAATTGCTGGGGTGAACGGTCAATAACAGGGCGGTGCGTGCACTTAATGCCGCTTCATAGTCGCGGATACGTGTGCGATTGGTTGTGCCTACCTCGATAAGCTGGCAACCGCCCTGGCGCATGACATCAGGAACACGAAAGCCGCCGCCAATTTCTACCAGTTGTCCACGCGAAATAATCACCTCACGTCCCTGTGCCAGGGTACTCAAACTGAGCAAGACAGCCGCTGCATTATTGTTCGTGACAAGGGCGGCCTCCGCGCCTGTCAACTCTTGCAGCAGATGGCGGACATGGGTGTGGCGTGAGCCGCGTTCCCCTTGTTCCAACTCATACTCAAGATTAGCATAGCCACTGGCGACCTGTTGCACAGCCTGCAATGCCGTTTGGCTGAGTGGGGCACGACCGAGATTGGTATTGATGATGACCCCCGTGGCGTTGATAAGGGGGCGCAGTGATGGCTGTTGCTGCTGCGTGAGGCGTTCCTCTATATCCGTAAGGAGAGCTTCAAGGGCTGGACAGGTCGCGCCAGCGCGAATAGCGGCACGTGCGTCTGCCAGACTTGCGCGAATAGTTTGTAAAACTAGCTTACGTGAAAATTGTGCAACCAGGGTTTGCGTAGCAGGTAGTTGTAGTAGCTCGTCAACAGAAGGCAATAGACGTAGCTGATTGTGATCAATAGTCATAACACCACTCCCCCACGCTCCGCATTAGTGTAATGAATAAAATAGGCCGATGGCAAGACTGTTTGCTATTTTACTCATCACGTTGCGCAAGTCATCGTCGTTGAGTTTACAGACAGCATATTGATCGGCGAGTAGCGTGCGCAGAACGGGATAGAGTAGCTCGGTCTTGACCAGACTATCTGTGTCAAGTAATGGGTAGTCTCGCTTAAGCAGTAGATGATGATATGGACGAAGTTTCCCCCGGTACGAGGTGAGAGCAACAACGTTGACCGCACCAGCATGCCGACAGAATGGTTCAGAAGAGACGACAAGGGCCGGATGCCAATCAAGGATGCGCTTCTCTTCAATCCCCGGCGGTAAAGATTGATAACCAAAGTTTACCCAATACACCATGCCACACTGCACTGGTGTTTGATAGGTCAGAGCATCCGGTGCAAGTTCTGGTGGGTGAGGCATATTTTTTACATATCTACCTTTTCACTACTGACGCGCAAAGGCCACCGGTACATAAACGGGCGTGTCACTAGCCTCAACTTGCGTTCTATGAAAGCACGCAGCGGTCAAAGACCATGCACACGCAACGAGGTTGAGACGCTCCTCGCGTTCTTCCAGGCTCTCTTCTTGAAGAGCAAGCGCAATGATTTCCATCTCGCGCTGATACTGCTCTGCGATCAAGGATGAACGGCTGAAGTCACAATTCGTCGCCATAGTAGCTACCTCTTTATTCCAAGTCCAAATTGCAAAATTGTCGCAGGTAGCGGCAAAACCGCATTTGTTCGGGGTCCGTTATTTCTCCAACGTTGGAGATTATACCAGCAAATTGTGTGAGAAGCAATGCTTTTTCCCCCTTTTTTTCGTCTGGTGTCAAAGTCAGCAATAGTGAGCAGATCGAGGGGAAAACTTTTCAGTATGGAGCGATGTTGGCAAGAGGAACGGCAACATGCTAAATAGCATTTCTTTTGCCTAAAAAAGGTGTTGACAAGGCGCAAATGGTCGGCTATAATGATGCAGACGATCACTCAGTGAGAACTGGTGTGTTCCTCAACCGGGGCAGTTACCAAAGCGGTCAAATGGGACTGACTGTAAATCAGTTGCGAAAGCTTCGGAGGTTCGAATCCTCCACTGCCCACCTGCAAACATCATTGTATGGTCTGGTTGGCCCGTGTGGCGCAGCGGTAGCGCACAGTCTTGGTAAGACTGGGGTCATGGGTTCGATTCCCATCACGGGCTCCCGTGGTTTCTTATGAATGATCGTGTGTCGCACGGCACATTTCCTCATTTAGGAAAGAAACCGCGTAGGACGTAAAAGCTTTTTGCTGCCGTCTTCTGAAATAAAGATCGTCACTTTCCCTTGATTTTATCTAAAACGTTACCCATGGAGACGATCTGGCTATCAGGGGACGGCTGCTGCATGTTTATACCTGTTGCCATCTGATCGCATGTAAAAAGGAGCCTGAGCAGAGGACATGGCAAAAAAGAAGTTTGAGCGAACAAAACCCCATGTGAACGTGGGGACAATTGGACACATTGACCACGGCAAGACCACATTGACTGCCGCGATCACCAAAGTGTTGGCGGCTGCCCAACTGGCGAAGTATACCGCATTCGACCAGATTGACAAGGCCCCCGAAGAGCGCGAGCGTGGTATCACGATTGCTATCGCGCACCTGGAGTACGAGACGGAGCATCGCCACTACGCCCACGTAGACTGCCCCGGTCATGCCGACTATATTAAGAACATGATTACCGGAGCCGCCCAGATGGACGGCGCGATTCTCGTGGTCAGTGCTCCTGATGGCCCGATGCCACAGACACGCGAACACGTGCTGCTGGCCCGACAGGTGGAAGTGCCGGCGATGGTGGTCTTCCTCAATAAAGTAGACATGATGGAAGACGAAGAGTTGCTGGAACTGGTCGAGCTGGAAGTGCGCGAACTGCTCTCCAAGTATCAATTCCCAGGCGATGATGTGCCCGTCATTCGTGGCTCGGCCCTCAAAGCCCTGGAGAGTAAAGGCGACCTCTCGCGCAACGACCCGGCGGCGCAGTGCATCTGGACGTTGATGGATGCCGTCGATAGCTACATCCCCACCCCCCCACGTGCGACCGACAAGCCGTTCTTGATGCCCGTCGAAGACGTGTTCGGCATCAAAGGCCGTGGCACGGTGGCAACCGGCCGTATCGAGCGCGGACTGGTCAAAGTGGGTGACAACGTTGAAATCGTGGGCATGCGTGAAGATGTGCGCAGCGTGGTGGTGACAGGCGTAGAGATGTTCCAGAAGACGTTGGACCAGGGGATGGCGGGCGACAATGTCGGCTGTCTGCTGCGTGGGGTAGAGCGCACGGATATCGAGCGTGGACAGGTGCTAGCCAAGCCGGGTTCGATCAAGCCGCACAAGAAGTTCAAGGCGCAGGTGTATGTGCTCTCGAAAGAAGAGGGTGGTCGCCACACGCCGTTCTTCAACGGCTATCGCCCGCAGTTCTATGTGCGGACGACAGACGTGACGGGAGCGATCAAGTTGCCGGAAGGAGTCGAGATGGTGATTCCTGGTGACAACATTGAGATGACGGTGGAACTGATTCAGCCGGTGGCAATGGAAGAAGGCGTGAAATTCGCGATCCGCGAAGGTGGACGTACCGTTGGCGCAGGCATCTGCACGAAGGTCGAGGCATAGGAAGCCTGGGGGCGTGATATCGCAATCGCGCCCCTATTCTTGTTTCTTTCGCAGGGATGCGGTCACTCGCGTCCGCGAATGAATGGTAAGAACGACTTCTGTTTCAGGAGAAAGAAATGGCGACAGGAACCAAACAGCGCATTCGTATTCGACTCAAGGCATATGACCACCGCATTCTCGATCAGTCTGCAATGCAGATCGTAGATACTGCACAACAGACCGGAGCAAGAGTTTCAGGGCCGATTCCTTTGCCTACTGAAATCGACAAATATACGGTTATGCGCTCACCCTTTATTGATAAAGATGCGCGTGAGCAGTTCGAGATTCGTACACACAAGCGTTTGATCGACATTATTGAGCCGACAAACAAAACGGTTGAAGCCCTGACCCGCTTGAATCTGCCCGCAGGTGTAGACATCGAAATCAAACTGTAGGGTGTGGAGACCAGCGTCGCGCGCCACAAGCACGCACGCAGGAAAGAACATCATACAGCAATTGATGGATAATGAGGAGACAATATGCTGAGTGCATTGTTGGGCAGGAAGGTCGGCATGACCCAGGTGTTCGGACCGAACGGAACCGTTATTCCCGTTACTGTCATTGAGGCTGGCCCCTGCATAGTAACACAGATCAAAACCAAGACGCATGATGGGTATGAAGCAGTCCAGATTGGCTTTGAAGAGAAGATGTTGAAACATACTACCCGTCCAGAGCTAGGCCATCTGGGGCATAATCTGCCTCTGCTCAAGGGACAGCGTAAACGCCTTCAGACCTATCAGCAGAGCCAGCGCGAAAAAGCTGGTGAGAGCGAGGCAAGCACGGAGGGCACAAACGATGCTGGAAAGCCGGATAAGCAGATTCAAAAACTGCTGAAAGTACAGGCGAACCGCCAGCGTCGTCCCGGACCTTCTCTTGGGCCTTTCAAAGTGCTGCGCGAGGTGGAATTACAGAACGGCGTTACGCCAGACAAACTCGAACTAGGGGCAAAAATTGATACCAGCATTTTTACCTCTGGCGAGTCGGTGGACATCGTGGGGACCTCGAAAGGTAAAGGCTTCCAGGGCGTAGTAAAACGCCACGGCTTTCGTGGCGGTCCTAAAACGCATGGTCAATCGGACCGTTTGCGTGCCCCTGGTTCTATTGGCGCAGGCACGACCCCTGGTCGTGTGCTAAAAGGAACTCGTATGGCTGGTCATATGGGTAACGCGCGCGTGACAGTGAAGAAGTTGCAAGTGATCCAGTCTGACCCGGAGCGCAACCTGTTGGTTGTCAAAGGATCGGTCCCAGGGGCCAATGGTAGCTTGCTTATGATTAAAAAGCATGTGATGAGGTAAGCAAGATGCCCTCGACGACAGTTTATAACATGGCTGGAGAAGCCGTAGAAGAGCTCGAACTGAGCGATCTGGTGTTTGGCATCACTCCTAATGTGCCGGTTCTTCATCAAGTTGTCACCGCACAACTGGTGAATCGCCGTCAGGGAAATGCTTCAACCAAGACGCGCAGCGAAGTATCGGGCGGTAATAAAAAGCCTTATAAGCAAAAAGGAACCGGACGCGCACGCCAAGGTAGCACGCGCGCACCACAGTTCCGTCATGGTGGCGTAGTTTGGGGACCGCGACCGCACCCCTACCATCATGATGTGCCAAAGAAGATGCGGCGGCTGGCAATTCGCTCCGCCCTTTCCGATAAAGTTGCAAACCAGAGCCTGGTCGTTATCAATGAATTGGCGTTGGAAACCCCGCGCACCAAAGAGATGCAAACCATCTTGAGCAATTTGCCTAGCGCGAATGGGAAGCGAGTCCTGATGATGTTACCGGCGCGTGATGAGAACGTCGTGCTATCTGCACGTAATATTCCTAGCGCGAAGGTCCAACATGTCGCCTCGATCAACGTCGTTGAATTGCTCAAGCATGATTATGTGATTATGCCTGTCAAGACCGTGCGTTGGATTGAGATGGTCTTTGGCGAAGGTATGAGCGCGGAAGAGGCGAGCCGCAAACTGGACACGGAGTCGAGTGCCAGTGAGCAGCCTGCTGAAAGCAGCGAAGCATAGGGCAAAAGGAGAAAACTGTGGAGATCACAGAGATACTACGCCGGGGAATTGTGACGGAACGAAGTGTCCGACTTCAGGAAAAGCACAATCAGTATACGTTTCGAGTGGCCTTAGAAGCCAATAAAATCGATGTACGCCGCGCAGTCGAGCAGCTTTTTAATGTGCAGGTTGTCTCAGTCAACATTATGCGCATGCCCGGCAAGGTAAAAATGATGCGACGCAGAGGACGTATGCCGCAGAGAACAGAGGCCCGTGAGTGGAAAAAAGCTATTGTTACTTTGCGTGAAGGCCAGACAATCGACGCTTTGAAGGCGTAGCAGAGGGATTGAGAGATGCCAATTAGACAGTATCGACCAACGTCTCCTGGGCGTCGTGGCATGTCGGTTCCGACATTCGAGGAGATCACAAAGACTCGACCAGAGAAATCTCTAACCGTCAAGTTAGAGAAACATGCCGGACGTAACAATCAGGGGAAAATTACGACCCGCCATCGTGGCGGTGGCGCAAAGCGTGCCTATCGAATTATCGATTTCAAGCGCAACAAGCCGGGCGTACCCGCGCGCGTTGCCTCTATCGAATATGATCCAAATCGCACGGCACGTATTGCTCTGCTCCATTATCGCGATGGTGAGAAACGCTACATTATTGCACCGCTCGGCCTTAAAGTCGGCGATACGGTGATGTCGGGACCAGATGCGGATATTAAACCAGGTAATGCTCTGCCTCTGAAAAATATTCCCGTTGGTACAACCGTCCACAATGTGGAGCTTGAGCGTGGACGCGGTGGTCAACTCGCGCGCGGCGCAGGGGTCGGAGCGCAGTTGATGGCAAAAGAGGGCGACTACGCGCTTCTGCGTTTGCCTTCGGGCGAGCAGCGCAATGTGCATATTCTCTGTATGGCGACCGTTGGACAGGTGGGCAATCTGGAACATGAAAACGTGAGCATCGGCAAAGCTGGCCGCTCACGCCACATGGGACGCCGCCCAACCGTACGCGGATCTGTCATGAACCCACGCGACCATCCACATGGTGGTGGTGAGGGACGCGCGCCTATTGGTGGACAACCACAGACCCCTTGGGGCAAGCCTGCAATGGGCTTCAAGACGCGCAGGAACAAGAGAACGGACCGCTTCATTGTCCGCCGTCGCAATGCAGGGAGGAAGTAAGCCATGTCGCGCTCAAGAAAAAAAGGGCCATATATTCACGAGTCACTCAGAAAAAAAGTGCTTGGCATGCGGCGTAGCGGTGATCGCCGCCTGATCAAAACCTGGTCACGGGCGTCAATGATCTTTCCCGAAATGGTGGGAATGACCATCGGTGTCCACAATGGAAAAACACATGTGCCTATCTATATCACCGAAAACATGGTAGGTCATAAACTGGGCGAGTTTGCCCCCACCCGTCATTTTCGTGGTCACGCGGGCGGCAAGAATGAAAAAACCACCTCTGTTCGCTAATATCGGATCTGCATAAACAGAGGTTGAAGATTGTAGGGGCGTGATGTATCACGCCCACCTATAGAGGTATGAGATGCAAGTCAGGGCTATTGCAAAGAATATTGGCATTCCGCCGCGCAAAATGCGTCTGGTAACGAACGCGGTGAAAGGGCTTCGGGTAAATGAGGCTCTGGCTATTCTTCAGTTCTTGCCCAACGCAGGTGCGCGACCTGTCAGTGATGTGGTGGCGTCGGCGGCGGCAAATGCGGAGAATAACTATAATCTCGATCCAGATAAGCTCTATATTCTCAATATCGTGGCGGATGACTCGTTTCGGATTAAGCGTGTCAAACCACGCTCGCATGGTCGAGTGGCTACGATCCAGCGTCGTTTTTGCCATGTTACGGTGATTGTCTCGGATGATCCCGCCGACAAAAGGCATTAGATGAAGGAGAACACTTTTGGGACATAAAGTGAATCCCATTGGCTTCAGGCTCGGCGTCGTAAAGGGATGGCAATCACGCTGGTATGCCGAGCGTGAATACAAGGATATATACAGCGAAGATCGCAAAATTCGCGAAACGATCAACAAAGAATTGGCGAATGCCGCCGTCTCTCATATTGAGATTGAGCGTGCTGCCGCCAACCAGGTGCTCATAAAGATTCACACCGCCAAGCCCGGTATCGTAATTGGCAAGAGCGGTGAGAAAGTTGAGCGACTGAAGGCAACTCTTGAGGCACAGACGCGCAAGCGTGTACGCCTGGAGATCAGCGAGATTCGCCAACCTGAGTTGGATGCCTATCTGGTTGCCCGCAGTATTGCGGAACAGTTAGAGAAACGTGTATCATTCCGACGCGCAATGAAACAGGCTGTTCAGAAGTCGATGCGCGCTAACGCGAAGGGTATCAAAGTCATTTGTGGCGGGCGTCTTGGTGGAGCAGAAATTGCTCGTACCGAGAAAGAAGTTGAAGGCAAAGTGCCTCTGCAAACGCTCCGCGCCGATATTGATTATGGTCTGGCGGAAGCACGCACAACCTTTGGCGTTATTGGTATCAAAGTCTGGATTTATCGCGGTGATATTCTACCGAGCAAACGCCGTGAGCCAGGTGAGCATGCGGAGGCTGTAGCTCAGCCATCGTTTGCCCCACGCGACGGCGGAGATCGTCGTGATCGCGGTCCACGTCCTCAAGGCGAGCGTTTTAATCGCGGAGATCGTGGCGAGCGTAGCGACCGAGGTGAGAGAGGTGATCGTGGCGAGCGCGGCCCACGCCCACAAGGCGAGCGCGGTCCGCGTCCACAGGGTGGAGACCGTGGTCCACGCCCCCAAGGCGAGAGACCACCGCGTCCACAAGGTGAGAGGCCACAAGGCGAGCGCGGTCCACGCCCCCAAGGCGAGCGGCCACCGCGTGCAGAACAGGCCCCTAGCCAGTCAACACCACCTACACCACCAGCTGCTCCGTCTTCGGATGCTGGAACGCCACCGCAGGCTGAATAGCCGCAAGCGAATAGAGGAGAAGCAAGCCAATGTTACTGGCACCGTCACGTACAAAGTATCGCCGACAGCATCGTGGGCGCATGAGAGGTGAGGCAACACGCGGCAACACGCTCGCCTTTGGTGAGTTTGGGTTGCAGGCAATGGAGCCTTGCTGGATGGAGGCTCGTCAGATCGAAGCTGCCCGTATCGCGCTTACCCGCTTCATGAAGCGTGGTGGCAAGGTATGGATCCGCGTTTTCCCTGACAAACCTATCACCGCCAAACCTGCCGAGACCCGTATGGGTAGTGGTAAAGGTGCTGTCGATCACTGGGTTGTCGTTGTGAAACCCGGTCGTATCATTTTTGAAATTGGTGGCGTAAGCGAAGAAATTGCGAAGGAAGCTGTTCGTCTGGCTGGTCATAAACTGCCTGTGCAGACGCGCTTCATCAAACGAGGGGAGGCCGAAAGTGCCGAAGCTTAATGAGCGCAGAAAACAGATCGCCGAGTTGACCGAGATGGAAGCTCAGAAAGAGCTACGCAAATTGCGCCTCGACCTGTTTAACCTTCGCTTGCAACTGCAGCGCGGTGAAGTGAAAGATAGCCGCATTTTTGCCAGAACGCGCAAGGATATTGCGCGGGTTCTGCATCGTCTCACACAGTTGGAGAATGAAGAATGACACAAAATGCTATGCAGGGCGCGTCTTCCACTTCTACCGCTTCAACAGGCGCGACCGTCGTCAAGAGCCGCCGTGTCCAAAAAGTGGGCGTGGTGGTCAGCAATAAAATGCAAAAAACGATCGTCGTCGCTGTTGAATCTTTGAAGAAGCACCGTTTGTACAAACGATCATATAAACAGACGAAGCATTTCCATGCGCATGATGAGAACAATAAATGTCAGATTGGCGATCTTGTGCGCATCGAAGAGAGTCGCCCGGTGAGTAAAACGAAACGTTGGCAATTGATCGAGATTATCAAGCGTGGCAGTGGTATCGTGCCGGTTGAACAAGTTCTAGCCGAGGCTGATCCCAACCTCGACTCTGAGGCAGAATAAGGAGAGGCATCATGATTCAACCACAGACACGCCTGAAAGTCGCTGACAACACTGGTGCTAAAGAGATTATGTGCATTCGTGTGATGAGCCGCTCCGCGAAACGTTACGCGGAGGTTGGCGATATCATCAAGGCATCCGTCAAGCAAGCGGCCCCTAATGGGCAAGTCAAGAAGGGCGAGGTAGTGAACGCGGTGGTCGTGCGTGTTGCAAAAGAATACGTCCGTCCCGATGGTTCGCACATTCGCTTTGACGAGAACGCGGCGGTGATTATCGCGGCTGGTAACAATCCGCGTGGCACACGTATCTTTGGCCCTGTCGCCCGCGAGTTGCGTGAGCGCAATTTTATGAAAATTGTCTCGCTTGCGCCGGAAGTGCTCTAAGTAGAGCGTTTGAGGAAAAAGATGGCAACGAAACAACAAGAGAAGAAGCCTCTTCACCTTGCCAAAATGAATATTAAGAAGGGTGACACCGTTCTTATTATCACAGGCAAGGACAGAGGAAAAGAAGGAACGGTTTCGCGGGCTTTGCCACAGGTCAACAAAGTAATTGTTGAAGGCCTGAATGTCGTAAAGAAACATATTCGTCCACAAGGGCAGACACGTCAGGGCGGCATCATCGAAAAGGCGATGCCGATCCACGTGTCCAACGTGATGTTGAAATGCTCTGAGTGTGGCGAGCCAACCCGCATTGCCCATGATCGTCGTCCAATGGGCGAGGATAAGAAGGTGCGCGTCGTGCGCGTGTGCAAGAAATGCCAGAAGGTCATTGCTGATCGGGCGAAGGAGTAGTGAAATGGCATCACGCTTGAAAGCGAAATACCTTCAAGAGATTGTGCCAGCCCTGCAACAGGAGTTCAACTACGGAAACCCGATGCAGGTCCCACACATTGAGAAGGTTGTAATCAATATCGGAATGGGTGAGGTCATCCAGAACCCGAAAGCGATGGATGCGGCAGTTGCCGATCTGGCGACGATAACAGGCCAACGCCCGGTTATCACTCGTGCTAAACGCTCGGTTGCGGCATTCAAACTGCGCGAAAACATGCAGATTGGCTGCATGGTGACATTGCGCGGTGATCGCATGTACCATTTTCTTGATAAGCTCATCAATGTTGCACTTCCACGTCTGCGTGACTTCCAGGGCATTTCCCCGGAAGCCTTTGATGGACGTGGCAACTATACCCTGGGGTTGCGCGAGCAGCTGGTCTTTCCCGAAATTGACTATGATAAAGTCGATAAGGTGCGCGGCATGGAAGTGAGTGTCGTCACAACGGCTCGAACTGATGAAGAGGGGCGAAGATTGCTCAGATTAATGGGCATGCCCTTTAAGAAGTAACGCTGGAGGGCGTAATGGCAAAAATCTCCATGATTGTAAAATCGCAGCGCAAGCCCACGTTTAAGGTCCGGCATCATAACCGCTGCAATATCTGTGGGCGACCGCGAGCTTATATCCGCAAGTTTGGCTTGTGTCGCATCTGCTTCCGCGAACGTGCGCTGCGTGGTGAATTGCCTGGCGTAACAAAGTCGAGCTGGTAAACAGACGCGAAAAGAAATGGGCGAATGAACAAAGATGCTGCGTTGAACGCTTACCAGAACAACGCACACGCTGAGGTGCGTTTCAAGACCTGCATTTTTGCGCTTTCGTGTTGATGGAGGACATTCCATGAATATGACTGATCCGATTGCGGATATGCTTACGCGCATTCGCAATGCGGTTACAGCACGGCACACGCGCGTGTTGATCCCAGCCTCGAAAATGAAGCTGGCTATCGCCCGTGTACTCAAAGAAGAAGGCTATATCAAGGATATCGAAATCCTGAAAGATAATCCCCAGGGGACGTTGCGCCTCACACTGCGCTATGTTGACAAAAAGCCAGTGTTGACCAACTTGAAGCGCGTGAGCAAACCAGGCTTGCGCGTCTATTCCAAGCGGGTATCTATTCCACGTGTGCGTGGCGGCCTGGGTATCACCATTGTCTCGACACCAAAGGGTTTGATGACGGGCAGCCATGCCTATCGCGAAGGCCTTGGTGGCGAGGTCATCTGCTACGTTTGGTAGCTAGGAGGTATCGAATGTCTCGTATTGGACGCGCTCCTATTGTCGTGCCGCCAAAGGTGCAGGTGAGTTGGACCGAAGACAATCTCGTGACGGTCAAGGGACCAAAGGGGCAACTTTCTTGTCAGGTTGATCCCGCCCTTAGCCTCACGCTTGAAAATGGTTCGATTGCCGTCGCACGCCCTTCGGAAAGTAAGGAGCATAAGGCAAAGCACGGACTTTATCGCACGCTCATTAATAATATGGTGGTGGGCGTGACAAATGGTTACACCAAGCAACTGGAAATCCATGGCGTCGGCTACCGCGCCGCAAAGGTGGGCAGTAATCTGGTGATCGTTGTTGGCTACTCCCATCCTGTTGAAGTGCAGGCTCCTGATGGCATCACGCTCAATGTTGAAGGTGTAGACCCCGCAACAAAAGCGACGAAGATCAGTGTCAGCGGAATTGACAAACAAATGGTAGGTGAAATCGCCGCGCAAATCCGCCGTATCCGTAAACCTGAGCCGTATAAAGGCAAGGGCATTCGCTACGCGGGCGAGGCTATCCGTCGTAAAGCTGGTAAAGCTGGTAAAGTCGGCGGTAAGAAGAAATAAAGCAGGTTGAGCTATGAGCAGAAAATTTAATTCCAATCAGGCGCGTCTCAAACGCCATATGCGCATGCGCAACCGCCTGGTAGGCTCATCGGCGCGCCCCCGACTGAATGTCTTCCGCAGCGGTCATCATATCTATGCGCAGATTATCGATGATACGACTGGACAGACATTGGTCGCGGCATCCTCGCTGGATGAGAGCCTGAAAGACTTTAAGCCTGCTACCACCGCTTCTGTTCAACAAGAGAAGTCGGCCGTGGTGGAAGAGCGAGTCGAGGTTGCTGCTGAAGTCGCTCCCGCCAGAGGCAAAGGCGCGAAGGCTGAGAAACCCGCCAAGGGTGCCGCGCAGCCTTCTAAAGGTGGCTCCCAGGCAACAAAAGGCAAGCCCGGCACGCAGAGCAAGACAGTGCTGCCAAGCGCGCAGAAAGGCGAGCGCAAGACCCCTCTCGAGGCCCTTGCCGCCATCGCCAATAACCGCAAAGTCGCAATGGCTCGTGAAGTCGGCAAACTCGTCGCTCAACGCGCACAGGAAAAAGGTGTGGACAGCGTCGTGTTTGATCGTGGTGGCTATGCCTATCATGGACGTATCGCCGCCCTTGCTGAAGGGGCGCGTGAAGGCGGTCTGAAGTTTTAACCGCAAGTCGATAAGCGATCCGACATGCGTATACGTGCTGAGCTACGTCTTGAACGGCTCACACGTATATGCAGAGGACGAAGGAGCATTATGGCAAGAATAGATGCGTCAAAACTGAATCTGGAAGAGACTGTCGTTGAGGTGAGCCGTGTCTCGAAAGTGGTCAAAGGCGGTCGTCGATTCAGCATTCGCGCTCTTGTGGTAGTTGGTGATCGCAACGGCTATGTCGGCTTCGGCTTCGGCAAGGCGAGCGAATACACTGAGGCAATCCGCAAGGGTGTTGAGGATGCCAAGAAACACCTGATTCAGGTTCCCTTGTCGGGAACAACCATTCCTTATATGGTCAAGACGAATTTTGAGGCGTCAGAGGTATTGCTGAAACCTGCCGCCCCTGGTACAGGGGTCATCGCGGGTGGCGCAGTGCGTGCAGTGCTAGAGGCTGCTGGCGTACGCGATATCCTGACAAAGACATTAGGTAGCACGAACAAAGCCAATACAGTTCAAGCATGCGTAAATGCTCTGCGCGAATTGCGCTCTCCTGAAGCGGAAGCCGTTCGGCGTGGCAAGACTGTTGTTGAGCTGGTTGGCAAACGTCAGGCAGAGCGTCTTGCGCTGGCTGCGGCTACTGCGGCAGAACATGCGGCGGCAGCGCGTGCGGCCCGTGAGGAAGAGGCCCGTGAGAGCCGTTCCAGTGGACGACGTGGCGGCGACCGTGGCGACCGACGCGGTGGCGGTGATCGTGACCGACGCGGTGGCGGCGACCGTGGCGACCGTGGTGGCGGCGGTGATCGTGGCGACCGACGCGGTGGCGGCGGCGACCGTGGCGACCGACGTCGATAGGAGAAGAACATGGCAAAACTGCGTATTAAATGGGTGAAAAGCGCGATTGGCTTCCCCAAAGATCAGAAAGCCACCATCCGCGCGCTGGGGTTGCGCAAACTTCAGCAGACCGTTGAGCATGACGACCAGCCCGTCATTCGCGGCATGGTTCGTAAAGTATACCATCTGGTGCAGGTGGAGGAGACGATCAGTGAAACTCTCTGATTTACGACCCGCTCCCGGCTCACATCAATCGGAAAGACGTATTGGACGTGGGCATGGTTCTGGGCGTGGTAAAACCGCTGGACGTGGTACCAAGGGTCAGAAGGCACGCACCGGAGGCAAGGTCCATCGCGCATTTAACGGTGGTCAGACACGCCTCTCCAAGCGATTGCCTTTCGTACGTGGTCTCGGCAATAGCAATACTGCCTTCCGCGATAACTATACGATCATCAATGTTGTTGATCTTGAGACGTTCGATGCAGGTGCGCAGGTTCGCCCCGAAGACCTCGCAAAGGCGGAGTTGATGACCCCTGCCGAGGCGCAAGGTCTGATAAAAGTACTAGGTGATGGCGAGATTGATCACCCTCTTACCGTGTTCGCACATAAGTTCTCGGCAAGCGCACGCGCTAAAATCGAGGCTGCGGGCGGCACTATAGAGATCATTCCCACCAAAACCTACGAGCAGACCAAGCGGCGTAAGGACGGTGAAAAGGCGACAACAACAACAGCAGCACCCCAACAGGATGCCTAGGGTTAACACCCTGGCATCTTGTTCGTATACTGTAGTATATGAATGTTGTTGATTTTCCGTACACGACGGCTCTATGCTTGTCGCCTGTCTGAAGGAGGCTCCCATGTGGGAACGTCTGCGAAGTATCTGGACTGTTCCTGATCTACGCAACAAAATCCTGTTTACTTTGGGGATGTTACTGATTTTCCGCATCCTCGCGCATATCCCTGTCCCTCTCAATGCGACTGAGACAGCGGCGTTGCGTGCGCTCTTTACCAATAACAGTAACCAAAATCTTGGGCAGTTGCTTGGCTTACTTGATGTTTTCTCTGGTGGCTCTCTTCAACTGTTCTCGATTGTCGCGCTGGGAGTCTATCCCTACATCACTGCTACCATCGTGATGCAGCTCTTACAGCCTATCATTCCTGCCCTGCAAAATTTGGCCCAGGAAGGTGAGGCTGGACGGCTGCGTTTCAGCCAGATCACGCGCATCATCGCTGTGCCGCTGGCGTTTCTGCAAGCACTGGGTCAGTGCGCCATTTTCCAGAAAGAGGGCGTGCTCCAGAATTTTAGCCTTGTTGATCCACAATATGCTTTGGGAACTTTCTCTATTCTTATTGCTCTAACAACGGGGACAATGATTCTGGTTTGGATTGGTGAACTCATCACTGAAAATGGTATAGGTAACGGTATCTCCTTAATCATTTTTGCTGGTATTGTAGCCCGTCTTCCTCAGTTAGTTCAGCAAGGGTATACCGCGAGTACAACTAGTGGCGGCGGCGGCAGCGGTATCGTAAGCATCGCTGTCTTCCTCATCATCGGTCTACTGACTATTGGCGGCATCGTGTATATCTATCAGGGGCAGCGACGTGTTCCTGTGCAGTATCCAACGAAACGCATGGTCGGACGTGGTATGCTTGTTGGTTCGGCCCAAACAACCTACATTCCGATGCAGGTCAATAGCGCGGGCATGATCCCACTCATCTTTGCACAGTCGATGTTGATTTTCCCCGCTGTGCTCGCCCAATATCTGGCAACGAGTAACACAGCGTGGCTGAAGAATGCGGCTGTCTGGGTGGGAACCTATGTAGTGAATACGAATCTCTGGTGGTACTGGGCCATCTTCTTCTTGCTTGTGGTTGCGTTTACATACTTCTATGCGTATGTCATGTGGCAACAGCAGAATATCCCAGAGTCTTTGCAGAAACAAGGCGCGTTTATCCCTGGTTATCGTCCTGGCGAGCCAACCAGTCGCTACTTGCAGAGTATCCTTAATCGCATCACGCTCGGTGGCGCACTCTTCCTGGGCATCGTGGCAATCTTGCCTTTCGTTGCTCGTATTGGCGCAAACCAGCTGCTCAGCAGTGCTGCACTGTTGATTGTGGTCGGCGTCGTGCTAGATACTGTCAGGCAGCTAGAAGCGCAAATGGTGATGCGCAACTATTCGGGCTTCCTGTCATAGGATAAGTCTGCGATGGCAGATGGCCTGGAACGGTCTGTTCTTCCAGGCCGTCTCGCGCTATTCGTAAGCGTCTTGGGAGCGTGTTTATTCTGGGCGGACAAGGTTATAGATATTTGCCCTGAAGCGTGCGTGCGCAATGACGCGCTTCCACCCACTTCCATCGGAGGAACAACGTGAATATTATCCTGATCGGCGCTCAGGGGTCTGGCAAGGGAACGCAGGCAGCGATGCTGGCACAATCCCTCGGAATCCGTCACATTGCTAGTGGGGATCTGTTTCGCCAGGCAATCGATGCACAGAACGACCTGGGTATGCAAGCGAAAACGTATATTGAGCGTGGCGACCTTGTGCCCGACAATATCACGGTTCGCATGATCCTGGATCGGATTGAGCAACCCGATTGTGCAGCAGGAGTGCTGTTCGATGGCTTTCCGCGCACAATTGCGCAAGCTGAGGCTCTGGACAGCGAACTGGTACATATTGGACGCCAGATTGACGTGACGGTCTACCTGAGTGTGCCGCGCGAGGTACTCCTCAAGCGACTCTCTGGACGGTATATCTGTCGCGCAAACCAGCATGTTTATAATATCAATACACGCCCTCCCAAAGTCGCGGGCATCTGTGACCTGGATGGAAGTGAATTATATCAACGCTCTGATGATCGGGGCGAGGCTGTACAAAAACGTTTAGATATCTTTTTTAATGAAACCTTGCGTCTTACCGACTATTATGCGGCTCAGCATAAATTGGAAGAGATCAATGGCAATCAGGGCATCGAGCAGGTCCATGAAGCTCTGGTCCGCCAGATCAGAGAGCATCGTGACACCACTGCTTGAGAAGTTGAGCCGGTAGGCCGTAGAGAAACAACAAAGAAAAATAGAGAAGCATCATGGCACCTATTATCAAATCAAAGGAAGAGCGAGAAAAAATGCGGGTTGCGGGACGCATCGTCTCCGAGATGCTTGCGGAGTTGCGGCAGGCGGTGCAACCAGGCATCACAACGGCTGAGCTTGATCGGCTGGGAGCCGAGGCTCTCAAACGGCATGGCGCGAAGTCAAGTGCTTTGGGCTATCACGGTTATCCTGCATCACTCTGTACGTCTGTAAATGAAGAAGTCGTGCATGGTATTCCAGGGAAGCGTGTGCTACAAGAAGGTGATATCGTCTCTATCGACCTTGCCTTGAACTACAATGGCTGGCATGCTGACTCGGCGATCACTGTTCCAGTGGGAACCCCCAGTCCAGATGTGCAACGCCTTTTGAAGGTGACAGAAGATGCCCTCTATCGCGGAATCGCGGCTGCGCGCGCGGGAAACCGTTTACAAGATATTGGGCGAACCGTGCAACAGTTTGTGGAGGCTGCGGGCTTCTCCGTGGTGCGCCATTATGGCGGTCACGGCGTGGGGCGCAGTATGCATGAAGACCCTCAGGTCTTGAACTATGTAGAGACAGGCTATCCCAACTACACACTCAAGCCCGGCATGGTCATCGCGATTGAGCCAATGGTGATTATGGGCAAGAAGGAGACACGGGTCCTTGCCGATGAATGGACGGTCGTCTCGGTCGATGGCACACCCGCCGCGCACTTCGAACATACCGTTGCAATCACGGAAGGTGACGCCGATATCCTCACACGTTGAGCAAACAGTCACTATGGGAGAAAATTCCCTCTCGACTTTCGCCACAACGTATGCTATAATTCGTAGTTGGCAGCGGCGGTAACTACCGCTGCCCTTTTGTACTTGTATCTACGCATGAATGAAGAGCGCATCAAACAATTGGAACTGTTATATGTGGCTGCCATATGGCAGTATCCTTGCACAATAGATGAGAAGCTCAGAGAAAAAGATGTAACCCGGTGCAGAAACCGGGCCGAGGAAAACAGAAAGACGAGAAATCCACCAATAGGGAAAGGATGCTATGGCAAAAGATGAAATCGAGGTAGAGGGCAAAGTGCTGGAAGCCCTCCCTAATGCCATGTTTAAGGTCGAAATCGACGAGAAACATCAAGTCCTGGCAACTCTTTCAGGGCGTATCCGCATGAATTTTGTGCGTATTGTGCCAGGCGATAAGGTGAGAGTGGTACTATCGCCCTATGATCTGGCTCGTGGGCGCATTGTATGGCGTGTCAAAGCATGAGGAAGTGAAGCAGGCAGAAAAGCATCCATGATGACTCCTAGTTACCTGGATAAGAGCAGGTAGGGATACGAATCTTTTCTCCTCTAATCAGCATCTTTTCGTTGGAAACCAGGCAGAGGGGAAGGAAGGCGTGTGAGACGTTTTTCTCTTCATCTCTC
Organism: Ktedonobacterales bacterium; assembly: GCA_027451525.1. Classification (GTDB taxonomy): domain Bacteria; phylum Chloroflexota; class Ktedonobacteria; order Ktedonobacterales; family Ktedonobacteraceae; genus DTNP01. The sequence continues at coordinate 33,489 of DAIDJF010000003.1, read as the reverse complement.
GGTACATGGGCGTTTATGATTCTGCAAGAATCAAGATCAAGAATGAGGGAGGGCCGTCATGAAAGTGCGTGCCTCAGTAAAACCACGCTGCGAAAACTGCAGAGTGATCCGTCGCAACCGAATCGTAATGATTATCTGTAGCAAGGATCCAAAGCACAAACAGAAGCAAGGCTAATAAAACACGTGAGGCTTTCTGTTGTTTGTTATGGTTGTCGGGTAGTATTAACTCTATCTTCGCTACTATAGATGAAACAGAAGGCTACAGCTGGAGGGAAAGATGGCTAGAATTGCCGGCGTTGACATTCCTCGCGAGAAGCGCGTGGAGATTTCGCTGTGCTACATCTATGGAATTGGGCTGACAACCAGCCGCAAAATTCTAGAGAAAACACGTATTAACCCTGATACCCGCGTGAAAAATTTGACTGAAGAAGAGGTCAACCGTCTGCGCGAAGTAATTGACCGTGAGCATAAAGTCGAAGGCGACCTGCGTCGCGAAGTAGACATGAATATCAAGCGGTTGATTGAAATTAACTGCTATCGTGGGATGCGCCATCGCCGTAACCTGCCCGTTCGTGGTCAGCGCACACGCACCAACGCGCGCACGCGCCGTGGCCCTAAGAAGACGGTAGCTGGCAAGAAGAAGGCAGTAGCGAAGAAGTAAATTGACTCCACAGGTTACGTGCGCAACAGCAAACGCGAAATGTGGAACACAATAAACGCCGGTAAGGGAGCGTAAGCATGGCAGACAATAAGAAGAAAGCGGCAGCAGCAGGTAAAGTGCGGCGACGTGAACGTAAATCGGTGCCGCGCGGACAGGCCCATATTCAGGCCACGTTTAATAATACAATTGTGACTCTGACCGACCCCAACGGAAATGTAATCTCCTGGGGCAGTGCGGGTGGTCAAGGTTTCAAAGGATCGCGCAAAAGTACCCCTTATGCCGCTCAGATGACGGCAGAGGCGGCAGCTCGCAAAGCGATGGAACATGGCATGCGTCAGGTTGAGGTCTTTGTGAAGGGACCCGGTTCTGGACGCGAGGCGGCGATCCGCTCACTACAATCATCGGGTCTCTCGGTCATTTCCATTATCGATGTGACACCTATTCCGCATAATGGATGCCGACCACCCAAGCGACGTCGCGTGTAGGCTGGCAGTCTACATGCACTATGATAGACACGCTAACGCACGCCCCATGCGTGTGAGGAGGATAGATTAGATGGCGCGTTATACCGGTCCCGTCTGCAAGCTCTGCAGGCGTGAAGGGGTAAAACTTTTTCTAAAAGGCGACAAGTGCATGACCAAATGCACGCTTGAACGCCGCAATACCAAACCCGGACAGCACGGTACGAGCCGCGCGCGCAAAGAGTCCGGCTATGCAAAACAGCTTCGTGAGAAGCAGCGTGTGCGCCGCACCTATGGCGTCCTGGAGCGTCAGTTCCGCCGTCATTTCGATGCTGCTGCACGGCGCGCGGGTAAAACCAGCGAGAATATGCTGCAAATTCTGGAGATGCGTCTGGATAACCTGGTGTATCGTTTCGGTTTCGCCGACTCACGCGCTCAGGCTCGCCAGTTAGTCTCTCACGGGCATTTCTCGGTCAATGGTCGCAAAACGGATATTCCATCCTTTATTGCCAAGCCCAACGATGTCATTACTGTTCGAGAGCGGAGCAAGGGCCTGGAGTACTTCAAGACCCGCACGTTGCTTCTGGCACAAAAAGGCGTCCCTTCCTGGCTCCGTCTGGATACCAACGAGTTGAGTGGACGTGTGATTACTATTCCCTCGCGCGCTGATCTCGAACTACCCTTCGATGAGCAGTTGGTGGTCGAGCTGTATCAGCGGTAAGATGCTGGGCTTCTGGGCCTATCCGCTGGCTAGACTCAGATGGTCGATAACTCTCGGACTACCCGTGTTTCTGGTCTCTGGTTTGACGCTTATCGTAAGTGAATGAGAAACAACATGCCTGAAACAGACTGTGGTAGCAAAAGAAAGGCAGGAGAGAACCTTGCTAGATATTACTCTGCCTCGCATTAAGAATACAAAAACGCAGGGAAATTACGCGAGTTATGATATAGAGCCGCTAGAGGCCGGGTATGGGGTGACGCTAGGAAACGCTTTGCGGCGCGTGCTACTGTCATCGCTACCGGGTGCTGCTGTAACCTCTATTCGCATCGAGGGCGTACAACATGAGTTTCAGGACGTGCCAAACGTGACGGAAGACGTGACGGACATTGTTCTGAACGTCAAAAGACTGCGTCTCCGCTGTTTCTCTGACCATGCCGTCTCTATGCGTTTAGAGGTCTCCGGTATGCGCGAGGTGACAGCGGCAGATATTATGGCTCCCAGCACAGTAGAGATTGTTAATCCTGAGTTGCACATCGCAACCCTCGATAATGAAGATGCACGTCTGGAAATGGACCTGGTGGTCGAGAGTGGGCGTGGCTATGTGCCTGCCGACTCGAAAGAAGATCAGCCGATTGGGGTTATCCCCGTTGACGCGATCTATACCCCTGTACAAAAAGTCAACTACACGATTGAGCATACACGTGTAGGACAAATGACAAACTTTGATAAAGTTGTTCTTGATATAACGACAGATGGCACAATCACGCCGGATGAGGCGTTGCGACAAAGTGCCGATATCCTGGTACGCCATTTTACTCTGCTCGCGAATTATCGCGCCTCCCTCCCAGAACCGGAGAAGGCACCGCTGAGCAGTATTCCTATCCCGCCGAAAATTTATGATACGCCGATTGAAGAGCTTGATCTTTCGGTTCGTGCCTATAACTGCTTGAAACGCAGCAATATCACGAAAGTTGGTCAGGTCCTGACGATGAATGAAGAAGATTTGCTCGGCGTTCGTAACTTCGGTGAGAAGAGTTTGCAAGAGTTGCGCGAACGCCTGCTTGCGCGCAATTTCCTGCCCAATCCGCGTACCAGCACTGTCGGAGCCGATATGGACGGCGATCACGAAATGGAGGACTGAAGTGAGGCACCGAATAGCCGGTAATCGCATGAACATGCCTGAGCCACAACGCCGTTCCGCGCGGCGCAACCTGATGATTGGCCTCATTCGGTATGATCGGATACAGACTACCGAGGCACGTGCGCGCGCCATTCGCGCCGAGGCAGAGAAGCTGATCGACGTAGCCGTCAAGGGCCACGCCGCCGCTCAGCGATATCTCACCTCTATCGTATCCGATCAGGAGAAGGCTGCGCAAATTTTGGCCTTTGCGCGCCGTGGACGTTTCACGCTTGATGCAGCCGTTGCTTCCAATGAAGAGCGTGCTGAACAGTTGAAAGCACCACTGACCGACAAGGGACGTAAATTCCTGGAAGATAAGCTCAAGGCCCGCCGCGAAGAGTTGCTGAATATCATCGCCAATGAGGAAGAGGCCGAAAAAGCCTTGCAGGCCGCATACGAAGCAATGGTCATCGAATTGCGCGCCCGCCGCCTGATCTTGCGCACGCTACCTGATGAGCTGGTCGTCAAGAAGATGTTTGAGGAGTTGGCTCCACGTTACGCTGGACGCCCTGGCGGCTATACTCGCATTACCAAACTCGGCAAGCGCAGAGGCGATGCCTCTGATATGGCGCAGATTGCCCTCGTGTAGGGACCGACATAGCGCGTTCGCTGAGCTGGCTGATTGCGTTGCGAACTGATTGCGAAGAACTATGAACCTTGTGTGTGGAATAGAGTACGATGGTACCGACTATCACGGCTTTCAACGGCAAGCAGAAAGCCAGGGCGAGACGGTGCAGGGAGCAATAGAGACGGCAATAGCGCGTATCTCTGGCGTGTTCTCCGTCGTACATGGGGCAGGGCGCACCGATGCGGGCGTTCATGCCAGTGGGCAGGTCATTCACTTTCATAGCGATGCACTGCTTTCGTCCACTGTCTGGCAACGTGCCCTCAACGCACTCTTGCCCAAGTCTATCGCGGTACGTTGGACGTGCGAGGCTCCTGAACGCTTCCACGCACGTTTTAGCGCAATCAGTCGCTCATATCGCTATACGATCTGGAACGAATACGCACCATCACCGTTGCACGCGCGCTACAGCTACCATCGCCCACTAGCGTTGGATGTAGAGCGTATGCAAGAAGCCTGTCAACTGTTACTTGGGCGCAAGGATTTTGGCGCGTTTGGGCGCAGTCCTGATGAGACGAACCCAAATAAGCCGGGGCCGCACCACTGCGTACGGACCATGCTTGATGCTCGCTGTATACGCGATGAGACGCAAACAGGTATTATCTATTGTGACTTTACTGCGGATGCCTTCCTGACGGGGATGGTGCGCAGAATGGTTGGAACTCTGCTTCTGGTTGGGCAGCACCGCCTCAGCCTGGATGAGTTCGCAACCATCGTACAACGTGCGGAGAAGACGCACCCTGGCTCAGCGGCCCCACCTCACGGGCTATGTCTGGTACGGGTTGAATATCCTGAACAATTTGGAGTAGTGCAATGATGAAGACATATAGCGCGAAGGCCGGTGACCTGCAACCCCAGTGGTATATCATCGATGCTGAGGGACAGGTTTTGGGCCGTCTGGCTTCCCAGATTGCGCAGATTCTACGGGGCAAACATAAGCCCACCTTTACACCACACCTGCAAAGTGGTGATTTTGTGGTTGTCATTAATGCGGAAAAGATTGCTGTCACTGGCAGGCGTCTAGATCAGAAGATGTACTATCACCATAGCCAGTATCCTGGCGGCATGAAAGTCATCTCCCTGCGCCAGACCCTCTCCGGTAGATATCCTGAGCGCGCGCTGATTCACGCGGTGCGCGGTATGGTGATGCATAATCGTCTGGGTACGGATGTCATGAGCCATCTCAAGGTCTACGCCGGCCCAGAGCATCCCCATCAGGCCCAGAAGCCGATTGTCTGGACGGGACCACAGTCTTTGCTCAAGAAGCCCGCTGCGGCGAGCGCAGAGTAGATAGAGAAGAGGAGAACGTACGTTGGCTGATACCATCAAAGGTGAATATTATTACGGGATGGGACGGCGCAAGACGGCAGTTGCCCGTGTTCGCCTCTTCCCCAGCGGTGATGGCAGCATCACCGTCAATGGTAAGAGTGCCGATCTCTACTTCGGCAAACTGGCTTCGCATATGGCGACGATCTCGGCACCCCTGCGCGTGCTTGATCTCAGCACCACCTATACCATGACGGTGCGCGTCGTTGGTGGCGGCACAAGTGGGCAGGCTGGCGCGATTCGCCATGCCCTCGCGCGTGCCCTTGTGCGCATGAACCCAGAGTTCAAAGCCTCCATGCGTAAAGCTGGTTATCTGACCCGCGATCCACGTATGAAGGAGCGCAAAAAGCCAGGTCTCAAACGCGCCCGCAAGGCCCCACAGTATACAAAGCGTTAATCATATGCATGTATGTGCAATATTCCTGCACATAGCGGCCTGATGTTCGTCTTTGTATATGTAATGCGATTGTACATGCGCGATGATCGTGGTTAAAATTTCATGGGAACGAGGACGTGATCAATCACGCCCTCGTTCCCATTCGTATGGCATCTCACATGGCTCCCCAGGCGGATCGATGCGCGAGCAGGGCGTGATCAATCACGCCCCTACACCATGTTCGCATTATTTTTTAAAAGACGATCATCACGCTCTATCCCCAAGTATCCCCACCTCTTATAATGCCAATTTCTCACGCAACTGCCGCATCTCCGTCCGAAATTCCTCTTCCATCTTACGTTTCTCCTCAGCCGCCATAAAGCTATGGCGCACACCGTTAAGCAGGATTTCATCTATTGTATCAAGTGAGTACTGAAATGGCTCGTAGAGCGTGTTGACGTTGTGCTGGAGCGTTGTGTTGAAAAGCGGAGGGTCATCAGAGTTGACCGAGAGCGGAACGCCATCGGCGTAGAGGCGCGGCAGAGGATGCTCGGCAAGGCTACGATAGACGCCCAAACAGATGTTGCTATGGGGGCAAACTTCTAGCGGGATGTGCTGCTGCGCGAGGTATGTGACAAGACTGGCATCCTCGATAGAACGCACTCCATGTCCGATACGCTCTGCTCCCAACACGCGCAACGCGCCCCACACGCTCTCTGGACCGAGCGTCTCGCCCGCGTGCGGCACGCTATGTAAGCCGCACGCCCGTGCTTTTTCAAACCAGCGTGCAAACACTTCCGGCGGATGTCCAACCTCATAGCCGCCCAAACCCAATGCGACAACACCATCTTGCATGCTCTCTAATGCCACTTCGACAGTATAATCCGCGCGGCGTATGAGCGAGTCTTCTTTGGGAATGTCGCGCACGATATCGAAGACCCAGCGCATCTCAACACCAAAATCAGCTTTTGCCCGTGCTCTGCCCTTGTTCAAGCCGGAGAAATAGCGGTCATGCGGCACTTTGAGCGAATAGCGATGGGTGCTGGCGGAGAAGGTGATCTCGGCATAGCGTACATGCTGGCGTGCCATCTCGCGCCCAAACTCATAGGCGATCAGCTCATAGTCTTCTGCGGTTTTCAGACAGCTTGAGATCGCAAAAAAAATTTCAACGAAGTGGGGGAAATCGCGATAGGCAAACCACTGGTGCGCCTCCTCGACTGTGGAGATAGGCAGTGTCACATTGTTGCGTTGCGCCAGAAGCAGCAGTGTCTCTGGGTGAATAGCACCTTCAAGATGGACATGCAGTTCGGCCTTTGGAACGGCCTGTAAATACTGCTCGATACGCTGTGCCAGTTCCATATGCTGTTTCCTCTTTCATGAGAACAATAACGGCATCCGCTCGGATGCCGTTATTGTTCCTATCAATGAATATGCCTCGCTGGTCTTAGCTGTGTTGGGCTACGCTGGTGTAGACGGGTGTACACCACTGCTCGCGATAGTCGGCGCGGCGACCACGCACGACATCAAAGTAGAGGTCCTGCAACTTTTTGCCGACTGGGCCAACCTTACCTGTGCCGATAGCGCGATGATCGACCTCGACAACAGGAGCAATCTGCGCACCAGTGCCACAGAGGAAAATCTCGTCGGCGACATAGAGTTCTGTGCGGTCGATCTGCCGCTCGTATGTCTGATAACCCATCTCGCGCTGCGCCAGTTTCATGACGGTGTCGCGCGTGATGCCGAGCAGGATATTCTCGCTAGGTGAGGGCGTGATGAACGCGCCGTTCATGAGCAGGAAGATGTTTTCCGCGCTACCCTCGGAGACGTGGCCTTCGTTGGTGAGCATGATCGCCTCGTCGTAGCCGTTCTGCATCGCCTCGCTTTTGGCAAAGGCGGAGTTGACATAGGCACCGCAAATCTTGGCACGGGCGGGCATGGCGTTGTCATCAATGCGTCGCCAGGAAGAGACGCCGCAACGCATGCCTCCAAGGTCTACATAGTTGCCTTGTGGCTCAGAGGTGATTAGGAAGCTATCGGAGACGCCGTGCAGGTTGACGCCGAGGATCATCTGCGACTTGTACGCGACAGGCCGTAAATAGACATCCTGCTTCTGCCCATTGCGTCGCACAAGCTCGATGCTGATCTCAACCAGTTCATCGGCGGTATATGGGAGCGCGATTTGCAGAATTTTGCACGAATTGAGCAGGCGTTCGTAGTGTTCGCGTGCGCGGAAAAGATAGACCTGCTGCTGTTCCTCGTTCCAATAACCACGAATGCCCTCAAAGCAGCCCGTGCCATAGGCGAAGGCATGGGTGCGCACAGAGATGACACCCTGCTCCTGCGGAACAAACTTGCCATCCATAAACAGTTCTTTTGAATTGACGTTCATCGTGTGTTGCGATAAGTGGTTACACTACGACCTATCGCGTCCTCCTTCTCTGAGAAATACTATCACTTGCTCTATTCTACCATTACGGGGGCATCTAGCCGGTAAGCCAATCTGCCTTTATGGGCGCAATCGTAGACAGCCAATTGCTTACCAGATTCTCTTACCTAATGCGGAGAGGATCAGTTCGACGGCGAGGCGCGCGGTCGCATTCTCGCGGTCAAGAATCGCGTTGACCTCAACGACATCCATCGAGATAAGATGCTGTGAAGCGGCGACCATCTCCATTGCCAGATGCGCCTCGCGATAGCTGAGACCGCCACGTACAGGCGTCCCGACACCGGGAGCCTCGCGTGGGTCCAGGGCATCCATATCCAGGCTCATATGAATAGGATTATCGTGCTGACTCGCAATCGCGATGGCACGGCGCATGACTTCGGAAATACCGATCTGGTCGATATCGGACATGGTGAAGACATGTATTTCATGCTCACGTAACAGCGCCTGCTCGCCTATGTCAAGATCACGCGCTCCTACGATTACGATTGTGTCTTTGCGTAGCTTGCAACCCCTGCCATCAATATGCGTCAGCCGTGTGTCACCGACCCCTGCCAGTGCCGCCAGGACCATGCCGTGAATATTGCCGGAGGGCGTAGTCACGTCGGTGTTGAAATCGCCGTGCGCGTCCACCCAGATCACGCCTACATTGGGATGCACACGCGCAACTCCACTAATTGAGCCGAGAGCGATACTATGATCACCGCCTAAAATCAGCGGAAATTCTTGTGCTTGTAACGTGGTGGTAACGAGATGCGCCAATTCCTCCGCCGCGTGGACGATAGGCTCTAGATATTTAAGGTGAGGATTGCCCACAGGACAACTTTCAGGTTGTGGAATAGTGATATTGCCATAGTCGCGCACGGTGTGCCCGATGTGCTGCAAATGGTCACTCAGATTTGCGTAGCGAATGGCACTGGGGCCGATATCGACACCGCGTCGATCTGCACCCAGATCCATTGGTGCGCCAATTACACGAATTTGCATAAAGTTCCTTCCTGCTCATCGTTGAACAGCCCATTTTTCGTCTGTATTATAGCTTTCGGGTTACGTTTTGTCCATGGTTTACGGGTGCGTGCCTTGATAACGTTCCGTGTAGGGTAGGGCAAAGAGATGAGGGCGAAGCGAGTATACCTCGTTTCGCCCTCATCTCTTTGCCCTACTCTATGCGTTACACTTCCATCACGACGGGGATCACCATCGGACGGCGGCGCGTTTTCTCATAAAGAAATTCGCTGAGTGTGTTCTTGATCTTATCCTTCACGAAGGACCAATCAGAAGAGTGTCCATTGAGACTGGTCAGCGACTCCAGCACACGATCACGCGCGCTGTTAAGCAGTTCTTCCGCATCGCGCATGTAGACGAAACCGCGTGAAACGATATCGGGACCCGCGATAGGCATGCCTGTCTCTTTGTCAACAGTCATAACCGCCAACAAAATGCCGTCTTGCGAAAGCACCTTGCGGTCACGCAGCACGATCTGTCCTACATCTCCGACGCTCAATCCATCGACGAAGACGTTGCCGCTGCTGGCATGGTCGACTACCTTGATGCTCTCCTCGCTCAGTTCGACGATATCGCCGTCTTCGATAACGGTGATATGCTCTTCGGGGATACCTAGAGAGTAGGCAAGCTTGGCATGGAGGACAAGCTGGCGGTACTCACCATGTACTGGCACGAAGAAGCGCGGTCGCAACAGGCTGAGCATGAGTTTGAGTTCTTCCTGCGCTCCGTGACCGGAGACATGCACGTTAGAAATCGCCTGATAGTAGACCTCTGCTCCCTGACGGAACAGGTTATTGATTGTACGATTGACCATCTTCTCGTTACCGGGTACGGGCGTTGCCGAGAGGATGACGGTATCGCCCGCCTGGATGCGAATCTGGCGATGGTCCTGATTGGCAATGCGCGTCAGGGCTGAGGTCGGTTCGCCCTGGCTACCCGTGCAAACGATCACAATCTGCTCTGGGTTGAATTTGTTGATATCCTCCGCGCGGATCAGCGTACCTTTGGGCACATTCAGATAGCCCAGTTCAATCGCCATCTGCACGTTATTTATCATGCTGCGCCCAACAAGAGCCACAAAGCGTTCGTAGCGCACAGCAGCATCAATGACCTGTTGCACGCGCGAGATGAGCGAAGCAAAGGTCGCAATCATAATACGCCCAGGAGCGTTAGCAAAAATCTTATCGAACGAGTCGTTGATGATGCGTTCAGAAGGCGTGTAGCCCGCTGACTCAACGCGCGTGCTATCGCCCATCATCACCAATACGCCCTCATTGCCGATACGGGCCAGTGCGCCAAAGTCGGCTGGTTTGCCATCCACAGGCGTATAGTCGAATTTATAGTCACCCGTGTGAACAACCGTGCCGATGGGCGTATGGAGCACAATGCCGATAGCGTCGGGAATGCTATGGTTAACGCGGAAAAACTCAGCCATACACGCCCCCAATACCACCTGATCGCCCGGTGTAACTACATTGACGGTAGCTTTATCGAGCATGCGATGCTCTTTCAATTTGACATTGATCAACCCTTGTGTCAGGCGCGTCGCATAAATGGGGGGGAAATCGAGCATTGGCAGAATATAAGGAAGGCCGCCAACATGGTCTTCGTGCCCGTGAGTGATGAGGATACCGCGTATACGGTGTTTTTTATCAGCCAGGTAGCCAGTATCGGGGATAACCAGATCGACACCAAACATCTCTTCATCAGGGAACATCACACCCGCGTCAATAACAATAATATCATCGCCGTACTCGACGACCATCATATTCTTTCCGACTTCTCCCAGCCCTCCCAGAGGGACAAGCCGAATTTTTTCTGTTGTCAAGGTAAAAAGGACCTCCTGACTACACCTAATGATGTAGCATAGCTATAAATCATTCAATTATGTATATATCTCCACTTCCATCACCGCCGACGGAAGTTAAAGCCAAAAAAATAAGCTACTATGGTCCGTATGTAAGTGTAGCATAGTTGCTCATAAAATACAAGAAATGGTGTTGCTGGACCAGCGTATGAAAATATATGGGCTAGATGAGAACGGGTGAATGGTCTATACACAGGTACGTGATGCTATGCATAGGTAGATAAGATATGAACGGATAGGGACGATAGACGTAAGGAACGGGCGACTGTGACGGGTTGTCTGTCTCTTACCTCTATCGTCGTTGGCATGCGTGTTGTTGCGCATGTGTTATAATCTTGCATGCTTTTTTGGCCTGTTCCATCAAACTTTCCATTGTTAAATGCTTGTGTTATACTGCTTCTGTGTTACAGATATATAGGCTGTTCGCACTATCATTTCTATAAAAGGATAGAACTGTATGACACTTGCAGGGCAGCAACTCGGTCATTACCGTATTCTTCGCCCAATAGGCCAAGGGGGAATGGGCGAGGTGTATCTGGCCGAAGATACGCGCATTGCGCGTCAGGTTGCCATCAAGGTTGTGCGTAGTGAGCCAACGCCATCACTACCGGGATGGAGCAAGCAAATACCATTGCGATTGTTGCCGATGGGAGCAACTTTACGCTCTATGTCAATCAGCAGCAGATTGATAGCACCAGCAATGGCGATTACATGCAGGGAGTGATTGGATTATTTTATGAAAATGATGCCAGCATAGCGAGAACAATTCTCGTCATGCTGGCATCGCTGTTGGGTCAATGTCCTATCATCGCCTATTTCTGTTTCATATGGCGGTTAATCAGGCGCGTCACAAAGTGTGGATGCTTCTGTAGGAACGTCTGGGCGGCAGTGGCCTGGGTCTGCGTCAAGTCGCCCGCGCTAACCGCTTTATTCAGGTCATTGGTGATGGCGTTTGTGACGATGGTTGTCAACTGGCTGGCCGAGACATGCTGGGCGGTCGCGACCTGGCTCAGGCTCTGGCCCTGTTTCAGATCAGCGGTCAACTGGCTGCTGCTCAGGTTGAGGCCCTGCGCGATCTGTGCCAGAATGTCAGAGCGATACTTCTTGACGAACTGGTTGCGCACGAACCGCGCATAAGGGTGATTGCCTTTGCCTTTGCCTGTGCAGGCTTGATGACTCTGGATGCGCTGAATGAGCGTGTTGGCCTGACTCTGCGTCAGCTTCCCATCCTTGACCATCTGGTTGACGATGTCAATGCGCGCTGACTGGCTGTCCTGCTGCAACGTGCTGACAGAGACGCCGAGACGTTGCGCGAGGTCCTGCTGATATTGCGTGCAATAAGGATTTGTTGTGCTGGTCGCACTGGCTGTTGCGCTATTCGCGCTTTGTTTGCTATTTGCCGAGGCCATCAATGGGCCAGCGTAGAATGCGCCAAAGAGAATTGCCACGAGTAGTAATGCACTTCCACCAAAGATCATCAAGAATTTCTTTTTATTCATTTTGCAAATGCTCCTTTTAGACTCTATAAAGATGTTATACCTGTTATTTGGTCTTGTCCTGTTGGATTGCTTGCCACCTTTGTGGTGACATCTATAGTATAGAATGAAGGTGTGAAGTATCGCTCATGCACTCATCAAGATTTACTCAAGATACCTCTACCCTCTGGTATGTTGTGACCTTATGCGGTATATTTTCTGCAAGATATTCTGTGTGAGATAGCAGCAGACGTAGATGGCGAATGCGAGCCATCGGTTTTATTATGAGGAGCGGCGTGATGGCTCAGAAAATTCTAATCATAGAAGATGAAGACGGCATTATTCATCTGATCAATCTGTATCTTAAAGATGCTGGCTATACCGTTATTGTGGCAAAAGATGGTGCGGACGGTCTGGCACTGCATGCGCGCGAGCATCCTGATCTGGTAATTCTAGACGTAATGTTGCCTGCGATAGATGGTTTTGAGGTCTGTCGGCGTATTCGCGCGTGGTCAAAGACGCCAATTTTGATGCTGACTGCGCGTATCGCCGAAGATGATCGTATTACGGGACTAGACATAGGGGCGGATGACTACCTAAGTAAGCCATTTAATCCGCGTGAACTGGTCAGTCGTGTACGGGCTATCCTGCGCCGCACAAACAATCAAGTCGTGGAGGCGGTGCAGAAAACAGCGGGTAACCAATCTGTACAAGAAGGGCAAGCGGAGGCAAAAAGCACAACGCTCCTGCGCTTTCCAGGCTTGACAATTGATCTACCTGCCCGGCGCGTTGAGGTCAATGGCCGGGAGGTTGCCCTGACACCTACCGAATTTGATCTGCTGGCCCTGTTGGCCCAATCGCCGGACCGTGTTTTCACGCGCGAGGTATTGATGAACAAGGTATGGGGTTATGACTATCTGGGCGATGGGCACACGATAGATGTACATATGAGTGCGCTCCGCAAGAAAATTGAGGGCGACTCGGACCTGCGCTATATCAAGACGGTCTGGCGCGTTGGCTACCGCTTCGAGGTCAAAGCACGCTCGACAAGCGCGTCTTAGAGAGGAGATGGAGATGCGTACACGCTGGTGGCAGAGTATTCGCTGGCGTCTAGCTATCGGCTCGACGTTGGTTGCATTGCTTGCGACAGGACTGCTTGCGCTGGCTGCTCTCATTGCGATTGCGACGTACTATGGTGTAGATCAGCAAAATCGTCTCAGCGAAGCTGCACAGACAGAGGCGCAAAGTATTGGCAATACCTATGCCCAACTTGGCAATGGCAATCTGCGGCGTGCTCTATCCTTAAATGGGCATTTGCAAAATCAGCAATTAAGTGAATATCTGCTGCTTGTCTTTAATGAATCCAACCAGCTTATCTATCCGGGACAAACCTCTTTAGCGAACAGCAATACACAGTATAACGCGCTTGTGCATTTATTAGCGTATGGGCTGCAACATCCTAACTATCAGAATAATCAGATCAATAGCTTGCGACACGCGATCTTGCTGGCGCAAGATGATACCACCACCACTGGCGAAATTGGCACGGGGGGTCCTCTCGCGCGTGCGTTTCTTTCGCGCCCCTTTATCGCTGTTCCCATTATGAACGGGCAAGCGAATAGTCTCTCTGTGGGTGTTTTGGTCATGATGCCGCGCACCGCCGCTACTAATACCGTGCCGCCCTTCATCTCTGCGGTGGGGCAGACGGTGCTGGTCGCTTCACTGATCGTCGCCCTGGTTGCTGCTTTGGCCGCTATTCTCTTTTCGCGCACTATTACGCGCCCTCTCTCTGAATTGACACAAGCGGCGCGTGTAGTCGCATCGGGTGACTATAATGTGCATGTGAACCTGAATGCGCCAGGGGAGATTAGCGAGCTAACCCATACATTTAACGAAATGGCATCTCAACTCAGTCGCGACGTGCAAGAGTTGCGAAAACAGGAAGAATGGCGACGCGAACTGATTATGAGCATTACGCACGATCTGGCAACGCCGCTGACCGCTATAACAGGTCTGGGCGAATCGCTGGTTGATGGTGTTAATCAGAGCCGCGAGGACTATATCGCAACGGGCGAGGTGATTGTACGTGAAACGCTGCGCCTGCGCCGTCTGGTAAAGGACCTGCATGTGATGGCAAAAATGGAGGCTGGTGCGCTGCATCCGATGCGCAAGCCGATTCGTTTAGCCGCCCTGGTTGATGAAGTGCTAGCGGTGCTGGCACCCGAATTTGAGCGTGCCCAGGTTGAGCCAAACAATAGTGTGCCCTTCAATCTGCCCCCCATCTGGGTTGACCCCGATATGTTGACGCGTGTGTTTTCAAATCTGTGTGCCAATGCGCGTCGCCATACTCCCGCTGGCGGCATGGTCACGATAGCGGCAATGCCGCGTGGTCCAGAATTGCTTGTCTCCGTGACCGACACAGGCGAAGGTATTCCGCCCGATGCTCTTGAGCGCGTCTTTGAACGTTTCTTTCGCGCCGATAATGCGCGGCAGTCGTCAACTGGCGGCAGTGGACTCGGCCTGGCAATTGTACGGGCTATTGTGGAGGCACATGGCGGCAAAATTTGGGCCGAGAATGTGCCGGGAGCTGGGGCGCGTTTCACTTTTACGCTACCACTACAACCTGCTGATGCGCGCGAAATCTCTACTGTCAAGACGGCCCCTTTACGCTAGATTATCCCATTATGTAGTACTCTGTGCTGATATGTATCATTCTGCCTGCGTCATACGTATTATGCATGTCCCCATCTGCCTGTTGTCTGGGCTATAAAGGACGCATTATGCATATTTATAACCATGTAGGATAGAAACGATAGTGTTTTCAGCATTCAAACAAGATACACAGAAGAACTCGATAGCCGTACTGGACGGGGTACGCGCTGTTGCTTGTCTGGCCGTCATATCATTTCATCTTAATCTGATTGCTCACCTGGACTTGAAACTCTGGACCTTCTCAGTCGGTTCGCTTGCTAGCGCACTCATGCTTGGAGGAGGGGCTGGTGTAACACTCTTTTTCGTGTTGTCGGGTTTTCTGCTCTTCATGCCGTACGCGAAGTCGCTGCTCTTCAGTAAGGACTGGCCTTCAATGCGCCAGTTTTATCTACGGCGTGCCTTGCGTATCCTGCCCGGCTATTATGTCGCTCTTTTTATTATGATTCTCCTCTTTGAGCCAGATTATTTGCAGCCCGATCATTTCAAACAGCTTGTACTTTTTCTCACGCTGTTTATGGATTCGACACCCGCGACCTATCAACACCTCAATGGTCCATTCTGGACACTCGCGGTTGAGTGGCAATTTTACCTGCTCTTGCCGTGGTTGGCCCTGGCCTTTAGTTGGGTGGTGAGACATGGAAAGTTAAAGCAGCGCGTGATTATGCTAACGGCCTGTTTGTTTATCATGATGGCATGGGGCGTGGGAACACGCTACGTGGGTCTCTATTTCACCAACAATCCGACACAAAGCGTGCTCGTATCGCGTCCCGTACTGAACTGGGTGCTCTTTTTTACCTATGGCACAAACGGCAAATTTCTTGAAGATTTTGCTGTTGGCATGTTGATTGCCGCGCTGTATATTTATTCACGGCAGGCTGCGAAAGATCATCTGTTAAGTCAATACCTGCGCCGCGCAAGCTGGTGGATCTGGGGCAGTGGTATTCTGCTGCTCTTCTTTACGGCATTATGGCATTTCAATAACTGGTTTCACACAGGTCTGCGCTTCCTTAACCCGATCTCACAAGCCTTTACGCAATGGGGTGAGCTATGCTTCTCGTTCGGCTTTGGCCTGTGTGTGATCGCGCTTCTCTTTGGCGAGTATAGGCTGAAGCGTCCGTTTGAGTGGTTGCCGCTACGTTGGATCGGCTATATTTCCTATAGTCTTTATATGTGGCATCTCTATGTGCTGGAGGATTTCAAAGAATATCTGCGCCCCTTACACGCGGCAGGTTGGCGTGGCGGCATTCTCTACATTTTTCTGTGGCTATGTGCTCTCTTTATCGTCATCCCCTTCTCCTATGGGATGTATAAATGGGTAGAGCTACCCTGGATAGAGCTATCGAATCGCTGGCGCAAACGTCCGCGCGCCGTTGTGTCTGCCGTGGTCAATGTCAAAGACGAAGTGCCTGTAGGAGCCGATTGATTGTGCTTCCATGTAACGCGCACTACATCGGTTACTGCAGCGTTCTGTCGCTAGTGTGGACAGAAAAAAATTCCGTCATCCATCTTCATATTGGCACATTGACTGCGCCAATATGAAGAGCTAGATGGTTAAAGAGATTGGTTCACGTTTAGAACAAGCTGGTTGTGCCCGTCAATACGAGGCTGTCGCTAGCTGCGCAAGGCAGGTTGCTATCGGGGCCAATCGCTGCTTTTGTCACCGTGAACTTCCCCGTCAGTGCCCCATTTAGTTCCGTGTTGAGTGTCTGCTGGATCTGCTGATTATAGGTATCGTAGGGGAAGGTGAAAATCTGGAAGACGGTTAACGTCGTACTGACCACGTTGACCGCCAGACTACCATTGGTTGCTGTGGGCGTGACTGTGGTCGTCGCTGTACCAAGTTGGAACGAGCCGAGCATGATGTCCGAGTTAATAATCAGGTTGCTGCCCTGCACTGAAATCTGAATGTTCTGGGCACTCATATTGCTGCTGATGGGCAATGAACTAATGCTGCTGCCCAGCGAGGCGAGCGAGGTCGCGGGAATTTCGATATACGAGTCTGTTGCTCCTGCCGTTGCTTGTGGCTGCAACTTGCCCCGTGTCACCTGATGTTGCATAGAATGCGCAAATTGAACCTGTCCTGTTGCCGTGCCTAGCGCGATAGGGAATTGCAGGTTGGCGGCAAGAGCAGCATTACCACAGCTAGGAGTTGTACTGATACTATTGAGTTGTCCGATGGGCATTGTGAAGGTGGTAATGGGGCCGCTGACCAGGGCCGGACTACCGCTGGCTGGCTGGACGCTGACCTGCACGGTGGTGCTATCCAACACGCTAAATGTCACGTTCATACTGGCGTTAATTGGTTGTGGGTCACCAGGGTAGAGACTGAGATTGAGCGAGGCGGCCAGTCCATTCTGTTGTGCTGATAGACTCGTCAGTTGCGCGGATGGTTGAAGCAGCGCGCTTGCCATCTGTCCTGCCCAACCGCGATCACTGGCGGGCAGCGTATTCAAAATCTGGCTCAATGTGCTATTGACTGCTCCTGGTACAGCCTGATCGATATTCTGCTGGAAAATCGGCTGCAAAGTCGCCGTTGCCAGATAGATTGTTGCATTGATCGATGTTGTACCGCTCGTAGCCTTGTGTATGTGAATATTCCTGTTAGCGGCACGAGCTGGTGTGACCGCGAGGGCGAAGAGCAGCAAGGCCAACACTACGCCCAGACCGGATTGTAAAAGACGTTTCTTTTTCATTGTCACGTTCCTCATTTATTGTGAAAGCAGCTTATTCAAGTCTTGCGCGCCATTGATACAGAACGGTACGGGTGTGGGCTGGGCCGCGATTCCTTGAATGGGCGGAGCCTGGACGAGAAGGACCAGCATTTCGGCCCCCTTACCACAAGCAAGCGTTGAGCTGGTATGCGCTGAGATCAGTTTTACGCCTTTGAGTTGACCGTGTAGGGCTGGCATAACCGCACTTTGCAGTAACTGGTTTAGTGCGTTTTGCATTTGTGTCGCAGCCGTAGAGCCTGCATCTTGTCCGTCGCGCTTGAGATGTACGACCTGGAGGTGCAAGTTTTGCTGACTGTCAATGCTGATGATGCCATCCATTTCAATCGGCATTACGCGATGGATGCCATTAGCGTCAATATGCAGGTTGAGACTCAAAACCAGGCCATCATTGGGCGTTGGTGTGACCGCGAGATCGGTCAGGGTGCCCGATTGCAGGTTCAACTGCGAGACAAAGATCGATGTCAGTGCCCCTTTGTCCAGGGCCAGTTGGATCATGCGTGGACCTGCGATAGGTGTAGCCAGAGGCGCACTCGTAGGAACGCTACGCGCAACGCTCGTTGGTGTGGGGAGCGCAGGATCTGTGGTTGTGTCAGGTGAAAGGATGAAAGCTGCCAGCACCCCGCCGCCGATCAGCAGCAGGATCAGGGCGATCAGCGCGACAATGAGTAGACGACGTTTGGAACGGCGTTTTTTAGGTATGCCCGGTTCTTCCACAAGCGGTGTGATTGCATCGGGGGGTACCGGTACGGTAGGCAGGTCCGCGATATCGACAACACCGCTTGTAAGAGCCTCGTGTAGTTCCGGCTCAATCATCACAGGCTCAACTTCTGGTGCTTTGTTGCCCCACAAGAAAAACGCGGGCAGCAATGCGATCAAGCAGAGGATCATTGAGATGAAGAAAACAGAATCATAGACAGTGTGCGCGGACTGGATGATATGCGTGGCATAGCCCTTTGACCACTGTCCGAATTGCGCGGCTGTTGCCGTCAGCGGTAACGAAGGATAGGTAGAAACCAGTTGTTTGAAGTAGGCCAATGCCCACGAGGTCAGCGCGGCGAGGCCGAGCATCATGCCGACCATGCGCAGGGCTGTGACGACAGCAGATCCCATACCTGCCTGTTTCGGACGCACGGCATTGATCGCCGTCGTGCCGATAGGGGCGATGACAAGGCCAAAGCCAAAGCCTGCTGTCAGGGTGCTGATTGTGAGTTGCTGCCATTGTAAATTCACAGGCCAGCGGCTCATCAAGAAGAAGCCTGTTGCGGTAAAGATTAGTCCAAGCATACCCGTAAAGCGACAGGAGATGCGGCTACACAGCCAGCCGCCAAGCAGCGCACCTAACGGAATCATTGCTGTCATGCGTAACAGCGCGAGACCGCTATCCAGGACCGAGGATTGCAATACCGTGTCAACGAAAATTGGAATGTCCGCCATCGCGATCATGAGGGCTGAGCCGACCAGCAGGCTTACCAGCGCGGCCGCGCTAAATGGCAAGCGTTTGAAGAGCGAGACTTCGACAACGGGCCAGCGTATTTTAAGTTCGACCAGCACAAAGGCGATAAGAAAGATGGCGGCGAGTGCAAGCGACAGTGGGTTATTCTGTGGAGCGTGTCCCGATACTGTGCTTGGGCTAAGTGACGTTCCTTGCTGCGCCAAACCCAGACTCAAGCAGGTCAATGCCAGTGCGAGCAAGATGGTTCCCAGCCAGTCAATTTTCTCACGCAGATGGTTGCCTTTGGGAACCAGGAACCACGCGGCAATCATGAGGGCCAGCACGATGGGCGCGTTGAGATAGAAGATATATTGCCAGCCGAGATGCTGCACAATCACGGCCCCATAGAGTGGACCCAGCACGCCACCTGCCTCTGTGACGGCTCCAATGATCCCTAGAGCCAGACCGCGCCGCTCCTGACCATAGAAATCACTGGCAATTGCCATCGCGACAGGAACCACTGCACCACCGCCCACCGCCTGTAAGAGACGCGCGGCAATCAGTAAGATCAGGCCGGGCGAAGAGGTATCAATATTGAATATACTTAAAAAACTCAAATCAAGCATTTGCCCAAAGATGGGAGCCAGACCGCAGAGGATTGAGCCAACCCCAAAGATGGTTAGACAGAGTAGAAAGATGCGGCGACGACCATAGATATCGGAGACGCGCCCCATCAACGGCATTACGACAATAAAACCGAGCAGATAGGCACTGATAATCCACGCGGCATGATCGAGTTGCGTGATTGGAATATGTAAGTCCAGGATAATTTGCGGTAACGCCGTGACGACAACCGTCTGGTCAAGGGCGGTAAAAAAGACGCCAATGCAGGCTACAGTGAGTGCTGCTAGCGCGATCCGCCGCTCTGCCGCGCTATGGGTCTTCCCTGGCGTGGGGGTCGTCAAGCGTTTGAACGAACTGGTAATCTGCTGGGTTGAAAAACGCCCTGTATGATGTGCTGGCGCGGAAACAGCATCTTCCTGGGCGGCAGGTGTTGGCTCTTCAGGGAGAGAGACAACTTGTGTGGCATCCTCGGACACGCTGTCGGAGTCATCGCCGAATGTCCCCGGCTGTTCGGCAATCGTGAAATCTCGTTTTTGCAAACGCGAGGATGTCTCCTGATCATCTTCTAGGGTGTACATCGTCCCCCCGTTCATTTATAACAATATAAAACATACAAAAACACAATGCGTAGGTCTGTGCTTTATCGCGTCCTGCTCGTGTATATATCCGCCTGTGAGGCCGATTGGAGAGGAAGGCTGACGCGATAAAGCACGCTTCTTTGTCTATTACCACGTTATTTTTTTGAACACCATACTCACGCTCCTATATCTGTGGAGCTGTGATAGAGATCGTTTCGTTATAGTTAGAAAGATCAAATGTGCGCACTGTCTGTGCTGTATCACCAACAGCGGCTATGCCCGTGACACTCACCTGATAGGGCAACATATCGACCTGCCCAACACATGCGCTGGTCTGGAGCATTGTGCCAGCGGGTACGCCGCCACCCGTAAAGAAAGCGAGATATTTGGCGTCAAGCTGGCCTGTGATGCGCCAACAAGGGACATTATTCACGATATCTGCGACTGGCGCACTGACGCCTTGTAGTTTGCTGACCAGTGAGATAATGCCAGTGTCGGGGTTGGTCAAGGTACGCGGGTCGAGGACGCCCTTGATGACGCGCCATTGCCCTGTGATGGGGTCGGTAATAAACTGGTTATCACCAACGCTGATGAGGCTTACCTGTACAGATTGACCGGAGAGGACAACGGTCGCCAGTGCCTTCACTTTATCAGGCATAACAACATCGCCTGCAGCATTGAGAATCTGTATCTGGTCGGGTGTAACCGGGCCAGGATTCTGCTCTGCCATCGTGACATGGAATGAGCTAACGTTGCGAAAGTTCTTTTGTAGATTGGTCAATAATTGTTGCGCGGTTGGTTTTGGTGCGTTCGGGTTAATGCTTGCCGCCGCCGTGGTATGTTTCCACGGCAGAGAGCAACCTGTCATAAAAAGTATGCTTGCTATACACAGCACTGCACAGGTGAGCGCGTGTCTGGCGGTGATACGTCCTGAAAACATGTGTCATGCCTCCCTAGAAAAGTGCGTTCAGATACTGTTTCTGTAACTGCCTTGCTGAAACAAATCAACGTCACTTCGCATGTGTTTCGGGGGGTATGGTACTTTGAGATATGGCTTGAAATGAAATGCGCTATATCTCAGGTGGCTTTGAGATGAAAGGCATTACGCACAGCGCGGTCCACGAAGAGGTAGATGAGAACAATGACTGGAATAATTAAACTGGCGACTACCATGCCTGCCGTCGCATGTGTGCGCAAGAGCGAGAGAATACGCTCGACAATGATCAATACTTGGATAAAAATAGTGGCCCAATAAGCCCATCTTTTGAGCGTCCACAAACCCCAGGCTAGCACGAGTGTTGCGATGGCAAGTGCCAGCGCGATAACACCGATCACGATTCCTGCCACGCCAAGTGCTGAGCCGATCACGCCGTGATGACGCACAACAGCCGCTAGTGAAAAAGCAGCAAAAGCGCCGATGAGTTCAACAACACCCTCGATAATCAGCAAAATGGAAATAATCGTGATGCCCAACGGACGACGAGGTGGAGGAGCCATCATATTTTCCATGTGCTTACGTCCTTTCAAAAATCTTTAGTCCTTACGCAACAAAAATTCAGGTCAGAAAAGTACTACTCTACCGACACCTTCTACGTAATATCACTAAAGAGAGGCGCACAAAGGATACTGGTCGGTCGAAATGTTGATGATGAACCCTTTGTTGTCAAATGGGGCATCTCGGCTATCCTATACGTGCATTTCAGACATCCATAAGATATAATAGGAACGTTACCATCTACTACCCCAGCAAATGTGCGTACTTTTGATTTGTTCGGGATGATGCGTATTGGATACCCAGAAAGCAGGAGCTCATGATGGAGAGAAAGCCAGCCCTCTACTGGCTACAAAATATGAATGATCGGCGGCAGCAGCGTCCCGATCCCGCTGGTCGCCCAAATGGCAATGGGCAGGGGCCACAAAAGCGTTCATCTTCTAATTTGAATCGCTGGTTGCTGGCTATCGTTGTCATCATGCTCGTTGTCTATATATACTATAATTTCTTTGGGACCCAGGCGACGAACAATACGCCACGCCAGGACCCAATCTCCTATACAGATTTTTATAGTCAGATTAACGCGCATAACATTAAGAGTGCGGCATTTATTGGGCAAACGAGCATTCAAGGACAATTTAACACGCCTGTCAGTGGGTACACGCAGTATCAGCTGGCCCAATTGCCCAATGGTGATCCTAATTTACCACAACTGCTCGTCAATAATGGGGCATTAGTTACCTATCAGCCGCCTCCAGACAATAGCTTCTGGATTACCGTGCTGATTAATGTCTTGCCCTGGGTATTCTTGATCGCGCTCTTTTTCTTTATCAGCAGGCGTGCCTCACAGGGGCAGCAAGGTATCTTTAGCTTTGGCAAGAGCCGCGCTAAAGTGATTTTGGAAGATCGACCCAGCACCACCTTCGCGGATGTGGCGGGTGTTGATGAATCCAAGTATGAGTTGCAAGAGGTGGTAGAGTTCCTCAAGACGCCGCAGAAGTTCCAGCGTCTGGGTGGCAAGATTCCCCGTGGCGTGCTGTTGGTTGGCCCTCCGGGAACTGGTAAGACGCTACTGGCGCGTGCCGTTGCAGGCGAAGCGGGCGTGCCCTTCTTCTCAATGAGCGGTTCCGAGTTTGTCGAGGTTCTGGTTGGTGTCGGTGCAAGTCGCGTGCGTGACCTCTTCGATCAGGCCAAAAAAGCCTCGCCAAGTATCATCTTTATTGACGAAATTGATGCCGTTGGTCGCCAGCGTGGATCGAGCATTAACAGCAACGATGAGCGCGAGCAGACCTTGAACCAGTTACTCGTCGAGATGGATGGCTTTGATACGCGGCAGGCCGTTGTCGTGATTGCCGCGACCAACCGCCCTGATGGTCTTGATCAGGCTCTGCTGCGTCCCGGTCGTTTCGACCGCCGCGTGACGGTAGACCGCCCTGACTGGAATGGCCGTCTGGCAATTCTTAAGATTCACTCGCGCAACGTGCCACTTTCATCCGACGTGGACCTTGTCGCGGTTGCCCGTGCGACAACAGGCATGGTGGGTGCAGACCTAGCGAATCTAGTCAATGAGGCTGCTCTATTGGCGGCGCGGCGCAATCTCGACCGCGTGAATCAGCAATCTTTTGATGAGGCTCTTGATAAAATCCTGCTGGGTGCGGAACGTCCGCTGGTCCTCAGTGACGCCGATCTGAACGTGACAGCCTATCACGAGGGTGGACACGCTCTGACAGGCCTGTTGCTGGAAGGATCAGACCCAGTGACGAAAGTCACGATTGTGCCGCGTGGACAGGCTCTTGGCGTGACGATGTACACGCCGCTCGATGATCGCTACAACTACTCGAAAGAGTACCTGCTGACACAGATTGTGACTGCCCTTGGTGGACGTGCCGCGGAGCAGGTAGTCTTTGATCGCGTGACGACGGGCGCGGAGAACGACTTGCAGCGCGTTACCGCGATTGCGCGCCAGATGGTCATCCGCTGGGGCATGAGCGAGCGCATGGGTACAATTTCGTTCAGCGAGCGACAGAGTCCTTTTGCGGGCGGTGGCGACACGGGTGCGCCTAGCAACTATAGCGAAGAGACAGCGGAACTGATTGATGAAGAGGTTGATCGCATCGTGCGTACCAGCTATAGCCAGGCCATCGAACTGCTTTCGACCTATCGCCCAACCCTTGACCGAATCGCGCAGGAACTGCGTCGCCAGGAGACTATCGACGCCAAGCAACTACACGCGATTATGGAAGAGACTGGTGCGCCTATTGCCTCGACACAGTTCCCGAAAGTGCCCGTGGGTAAAGGTAGCGGCCCCGTCTCTGCTTAGCCGCTCCTTTCCCCAATTGCCCGATATGCAGTAAAGAGCAAAGAAGCCGCCCGTTGGTATGATGCCAGCGTGCCGCTTCTTTTTTATTTATACTGATGTAGGCTTAGCTAAGAAAAGCTGCCAAAAAAACACTTTATAGTTTTGGTTTCCTCTTGTGTTTCCAGGAGTCAAATAGAAATATATGCATAAAGCAACTAAGGGATACTGCTGCTGAACAGATGAATATAAATGGCTCCCTCATATTGGTCAATAGAACAAAGTTGAAAAAAGCTAGAGCCATACCTGTGATGGTCATGGACAGTGCAAAGAAATATGTTTTCCCCGCGATAACTGACGTGCGCAGTGTCCACTCTCCTACCACAAGAAAGAGGATTCCACAGAGAAGTGGCATCAGGAGCATAGTACGAGATTGGGTAAACCCAACTAACAATGCACTACCACAAATAGCTATACCCAAACTTCCGCCCCAAATGAGTCCCAGAGTGCGTTCATCCATATCTACCCCAAGCTTTTCTTTGCGCGATTGATAGGTTCGTTGGGCTACGATAAACCCCAGGAAGCTGATAATGAATAAAACAATTACAGGGGAGAGTGTCAATAGTGTTTGCAACATAGATTTGCCTCTTATGCAAGTGTAAATTTCTTGAAGAGATTATCCTCGTGGCGGCAACTGTTCACGCAGTCTAAAAAGAAAATCGTTGAAACGATGGAAGGTATTGTGTGTGACTACTAACAAGCTGTTTCACTTAGAATAATTCCTTCTTTTTTAGTCCGACAACCAAAATACAGATGCCTATGCTTAGCGCATACAGAAGAGATAAATAAACAGGTCTGGAAGCGATAAAAGATATGAATGAGGCAGAAAACGGAATTTTTGTATGAAATGCTGTAAAGTAGCCAAAAAGTAGTAAAACTAATAGCATATAAGCAAGTACTAGCGACATGAGAATGATACCTGTTGTAATAAGCAAAGATGTGGGCTTATCTACGTTTTTCATATGTTACCCCTGTATTCCCTTATATTTTTAATTGCTTGCTTCTAATCATTATAACGAAGAACATGCTCGAAGGTGAAACCCACTTGTGCCAGATGTTGTCACGACCACAGAACTGCTTTATAATGATGATAGCGAACTCTATTGCTTACAACTCAGGAGGCTTTTCTCATGAATTCTCTGTTACCCGCGTTAAATTTTGATCCCGGTAGCGGTATCTTTATTGGCGATATTTTCGGTCTCATTCTCGCTCTGCCTATCGCGCTCTTTCTCTCGTTCTGGCTCAGTTCGGTTAAAAACTGGGTGGCTGTGGTTATTGGCGCGTTTGTGGGAGCGGTTATCGGCTTCTTTATTATTCTTGGCTGGGTCGGCACGCTGATCTTCGATACGCCTTTGCCGGATGCGAACGGCGCGGCTGTCTTCTTTGGCTCAGTAATCTTCTGTGCTGCCCTCGGTCTAGCTGGCGCGATTTTGACCGATCTGATGGTGGCGCGTGCCAACGACCGCGATTATCGCCGTGTAGCGCACGAGGAATAATGTTTTACCTCTTACATGGTGACGATGAGTTCACTTCACGCGAGCAGTTAAGAAAACTGCGTCAGCAGGGCGATTTTGGCTATAACCAGGACTCGTATAGTGGGGCCGACGTTGACCTGACGACGCTGCTAATCACCACGACCACCATGCCGTTTCTCAGTGAGCAGCGGCTAGTTGTGGTAGAGGGCCTGCCCAAGCGTAAGCGTGGCGAAACCTCCGCCAGTGGTGATGGAGCCTCTGATGCTACCGAAAGTGGTACAAAAGGTGCAAAAGGCAAAAAAAGCAAGAAAAGCGCGAAAAGTGGGCCACCAACACGCGCGGCTTTTGAAAAGACGCTCGCGGAACATGTCGTCACCATGCCAGAGACTACCATTCTTATTTTATTGGTCGATGAGGTGATTGAGGGGGCCAATCCATTGCTCAAGGCGGCGGAGAAGTGCGGCAAGGTCATTCAGAGTACCGTGCCGAAAGGGAACGCCCTGGAGAGTTGGATTACAAAGCGGGCCAAAGGTCTCCACGTTAAGATTGCGCCAGACGCGGTGGCGTTGCTGGCAAACTTTATTGGCAGTAATCTGCGTCTCCTGGCAAACGAGCTTGATAAGTTGGCAACCTTCGTGGGTCCTGACGGAACGATCAAAGAAGAGCATGTGCGGCAACTTTCGGCCCACGTGCAAGAGGCGCGCATTTTTGATCTGACCGACGCTCTCGCTCAGCGCAATCGCAAACAAGCCTTGAACATTCTGCATGACCTGCTTTCCGATGGTGAGCCGCCGATCAAGCTGATTGGTACGATTACCTCACAGGTGCGTTCGCTCATCCTGGTCAAGGAACTGGCGCAGAAGGGGATGCGCTCGCCCCAGATTGCCTCGACGGTTGGTATGCCGCCCTTTGTGGTCGAGAAAGCCATGCGTCAGGTGGGGAATTTCAGCACGGCACAACTAGAGGGCACCTATCGCCAGCTGATGGCGACCGACGCGGCCCTCAAGCGCAGTCGCATGACGCCGGAACTGGCCCTTGATCTGCTTGTTGTCACCTTTGGAACGGTCTAACTTCTATGACAACATCTTCCTCTTCTTCCTTGCTCGCGCTGCTTATCGAGCGCATTCAGCGTGAGGGTCCCATCAGCTTTGCCGACTATATGCGCATGGCTCTGTATGAACCCGGCTATGGCTACTATGTAACGAACGCGACGCGCATTGGTTGGGAGGGCGATTTCTATACGAGCACCGATGTCTCCGACCTGTTCGCGCATTGCGTAGGCCGACAATTGCTGCAGATGTGGCACCTGCTCGGTCAACCTGAACGGTTTCACGTGCTGGAACAGGGTGCCGGGCGTGGGCATCTCGCAGAGGGCGTGCAGGCATGGGCGCAGCGCGAAGAACCAGCATTTGCCCATGTTCTCAGCTATCGTAATGCGGATATTCGCATGGGGCGGGACGCGCTTAGCGAGGTTGCGACCAGTGTGGAAGAGATACATCCGCACGTTCTGCTCTCGAACGAACTGGTGGATGCTTTTCCCGTCCATGTGGTAGAGGTGCGTGACCAGCATCTCTACGAGGTCTACGTGGATATTCATCATGGACGCTTGCATGAGGTGTTAGATGAGCCGAGTAGCGGCGAACTTGCGATGTATCTGGAAAGGTATAAGGTTCCCTGGCAAACCTTTAGCAATGGCTGGCGCACGGAGATCAACCTCGACGCTCTGCATTGGATGGAATTGGCGGCACGTCTGTTGC
This sequence comes from Ktedonobacterales bacterium, assembly GCA_027451525.1. Lineage (GTDB taxonomy): Bacteria > Chloroflexota > Ktedonobacteria > Ktedonobacterales > Ktedonobacteraceae > DTNP01. Next base: position 6,191 of record DAIDJF010000003.1, on the reverse strand, counting down.
CCGTGTCCAGTGCGCGTAAAAAACTCAGTGGTTTCCTGCTCACGATTGACTATGGGGAGAAAGCGCGTGGTCTCTACACCTCTGAGCGGCGGCATGGCACGCTGGCCTGTTATTTTCAGCACCAACTGACCGAGCGTCCACTGCAACGTCCGGGTGAGCAAGATATCACCGCGCACGTCAACTTTAGCGCGTTAATCGACGCTGGCCGCCAGTATGGGCTACGTCTGCACCAGTTCGTCACACAGCGCGAGTGGTTGCTGCAATTAGGCATTCGTAACGAACTGGAAGCGATCCGCCAGCGCGACTTTGCGCTTATTGAGACTGCCCGTGCCAGCGATCAGGGCCAGGTCGCGCTCCTGCAATGGTACAACCTGCGCCACCGTGTGGCTGCCCTGACCGACATGGCAGGAATGGGAAATTTCAAAGTTCTGATTATGAAACGCTAAGAATGCTGTTCTTGGGAAGAAGCAATGCGTGCGCTACTGCTAGCGGCGCAAGAAAAGCCAGCCCTCACACAGACCAGCGAGTATGCCTGCCAGCAGGTAAAGGGCCTGATGTTGTTGCACGTTGCTGCCGAAGATGAAGAGGCCGCTGGTTAGCAGCAGGTAAGCGAAGAGGGCAAGGACTGCTCCGATGTAGGGCCGTGTAAACCAGGTCATCAGTACAAAACCAGGGGTTTGGACTGCGTGAAAACGCCCCAGTGTGACGATACTGCTAATGCATCCCCCAAGCATGCCATAGACAAGCACAATCCCTGGTACATTCAAGGTTGTGTTATTGCTCATGCCCGTCAAATCTAGCAGACCGATGCTTTGCAGTAAAATGAGCACCAATGTGCCTAAGAGGATAACGGCGAGATAGCAGGCAAAGATCATCAACCAGCGACTGAGCAGGCGTGTTGAGCTAAGACGCATTGAAGAAGGCGCAATAGATGGAACTGGGCCTGAGAGGGCAAGTTCCATCATGGCGGGTAGCGGCTCTGTATCTTGTTCATTGTTTGTTGGCGTTGGCGCGAGTGGTGTGTTTCCCTGGCGCATTGTTGGCCTGCTCTCCGACCATTGTTTGAGATAGCGTTCAGGAAGATGTTGTTTGCGCCCGATGTGTAAGATGCGCTGAACAAAATTATCATAGGCGCGTTGTTTCGTTGAGAGGGGATAGAAATTTACTTGTGCCATATCTGTTAAAATGTAGGTGATGGCCTGGAGCGTGCGGTGACGCTGCGTATCATGTACCTCGATGATGACGGCGCGAAAAAGTGGGCGCGGCGGTAGGGCACCATGGACAGTATCCAGGAGAGAGCCTTCGCCTTCTGTCGCTTCGGTGATACGGCGTGGAATGCGATAGAGTACGCCCCACGTTTCGGTCTCTGATTTGCTCGATGGCATGAGCGTCGCCAGCGTTGCGGTCATCTGGTTTGTACCAAGCTCGATGGCCCCGAAGATGACGCGATAGCCTTTTAAATGTGCTGTGCCATAGGGCAGTGCAAGACCATCCAGACGTTCCACGCTATTGAGCAACGTATTATCCATCTCCAGGCCATACTCAAAAAGCCAGATAAACTCTGATTGCTCCGGCGGGAATGGCGCGGCTTGTCCAGGTAGTGGACTCTGTGTCACGATGCGTTCCGTGAGTAGCACGTCATCATCTTCCGGCAATGGGGGAGCCGATGGTGCTCTGTGTGGAAAACTTGTAATTGTGGGATCTTGTTCTTCTGTCCCGTTTGCGGATTTTTCTGCCATCGACGGGGCAAATGTGAGCGGACGTGGCGTGCTGGCGCGCACGATTTCTGCCCCCGGAACTACCTCTTGTGTGCTGCTTTTCCCGTCCGTAGTCTGCGGCTTGTGTGCCGTCTCTTGCTCGTGTTCCATTAAGAAAACTCCTTCCAAACAACCCTTTACATGCCCATTTGAGACGTAGGTCAGCATTGTACTGCCACGCTCTCTTACTAACAGGATACTGAAATCAACAACTTTTTTTGATTGCGCTAGCTGCATCCTTTTGGTAATGTTGTGCGTCTAACAAGACGTAAAAGCGATGAGATACTACGAGCTTCCGGGCGATGAGCAGAGAAAGATCGTAAGAGAGATGAATGGGATGCAAGGTACGCCTCTAAAAAATGACGAGCCAGACGATAGCGCACTCGCGGCTGCTATTCTGGCTGGCAACTCCGAACTGTTTGCGGTGTTAGTGACACGTCATACTGGCCGCATCTATGGGCTGGCATTGCGCCTGCTAGGCAGCAGTGAAGAGGCCGAGGATGCGACACAGGAGGTTTTTCTGCGCGCCTATACCCATCTCGAAACATTTCATGGCTCCGCGAGCTTTGCAACCTGGCTGTATCGCATTGCGCTGAATGTCTGTCGTGACCAATTGCGCCGCCGCCAGGTGCGTGAACAAACAGTAGAATTTTCGTATGTTGAGGAACTCTGGACCGATGAACGTTACACGGTAGACCCGGAGCGGATTGTCCTGGCTCTTGAGAATCGCGCCTTGATTGAACATGCGCTTGGGCAGCTTCCGGCAACCTATCGCGCAACGTTACTTTTGCACGAAGTAGATGGACTCACCTTGAGTGAAATAGCAACCCTGATGGATGCGCCGTTGCCAACAGTAAAATCGCGCTTGCAACGCGCACGTATGGCACTGGTAACGCTGCTTGATGAGGCAACCCACTCTGAGCAGGCAATGCAGGGATCGCAAAATGTAGCACCTCAGCACGGCTTGCCCAAAACACAGAAAGGAGCGTGAGGACACATGGATAAGCTGCTTGCCTGCGCGGAAGCGCGAGCGATGGTCTCGGATTATATGAATGGAGAGCTAGATGAGGAGCACGTTCATATGCTTGAGTACCATCTTTTGCATTGCCTCTCGTGTCCGCCACTCTATCAGAGCCTTGTTGAAATACAGCGTCATTTACAACAGCAGCAGCCTGTTCGTCACATGGAAAGTGTGCAACGTGTGATGCAGCACGTGAATGAGGCAATTCGCGTAAAAAAGCAGATGGAATAATCGTAAAAGGAGCAAAGCGATGCAATTTGTAGAATTTATGGCAAGCGGTTTTGGGCGTGCGTTGCGCGCGGTTTTAGGGCTGGCAATTAGTGGCTATGGCCTCTACATGTGGCTGGCTGGCGTGAATGTGACATGGGGCGTTGTGTTAACAATAGTGGGCTTGGTGCCACTGCTGGCAGGCTTGTTCGATTTCTGCCTGGTAGCCCCGCTTTTGGGTAGCCCGTTCTCTGGTGCTGCTGCGCGTCAACACCACTAACAATCATGTGCTTGCTTGACACACGCTACTTGATGTCGTAGCGTATAGATTACATACACTACACATAAAAGGAGCAAAGTAAGCAAAATGGAATATAGAAGATTGGGCCGTGCAGGGATGCGTGTGAGCACAATCAGCCTGGGAAGCTGGCTCACCTATGGTGGCTCGGTTGAAGAAGAGAATGCGACACGTTGCGTTCACGCCGCTTATGAGCAGGGGATCAACTTTTTCGATACCGCCAACGTCTACGCGCGTGGCAGGGCCGAGGAGTTTGTGGGACGAGCGTTGAAGGCATTCCCGCGTGACTCATTTGTGCTGGCGACAAAGGTCTATTTCCCGATGGGCGATGGGCCAAATGACAAAGGGTTGTCCCGTAAACATATCATACGGTGCTGTACACAATAACACCCCTCTTTTACGTTGGACTGGTAGTAATGAGGATAACTTATAGACTCTTACGTTTGATTGGAAAGCACTTACCCGCTATAGACTGCCATGAACAGACTTTATACGACTAAACATGTCCATGACAATCAATAGCGGGTATTCTGTAATACAGTCTCGTAAAACTCTGTATTTGGCAAAAGCAACCTATCAATAACAGGTGTCCTATTTCTCATAATAAGCATATAGCAGCATTTATCATGCTAACTTACTTGCTTTTGCGTGTTGACTCTTCAGAATGTTCTGCATTTTCCATGTTTTCAAGAAATCTGCTTAGAAGCTTTATAGGCTTTTTCACCTCAGATAAGAAGTACCCTTTTCTTTCACCATCATAAAGAGATACTATCTCATCAAAACCTAAGCTTTCAAACAGATGTTGCCCTTTTTTCGTTGCTCCTATTCCATACCAATTTTTGATGTCAAATTGTCTGTGTAGGCTCAATGCCCACTTAATTGTATGTTTGATGATATACCGACCTAAGTACTCATCTCTTGTTGTATTGCCTGTTGGTTTCACTGTCACGGTGGCAATATAAACTGACAATCTGCTATCTGTCCATTGCCTGATCGCGTTCACTGGTATATCTCGTTCCCGAATCTGGTCATGTAGGAGGGGTAACAAAACGTTTTCTTCTAACGGCATGAGACTTGAATATGCAACCACTCTTCCTTTAGATTTTACGCTCATGAACATCTCATCATTGCTTTCTCGCCATTCTAGCAGAGAATCGTACGGTACAATATCATCCTCGCCATACAGATTTATTCCTATCTGTACTTCTGCCCATAAGTCAGCCAGGCTAGAAGGGGAAAAAATCAGATGTGATGGTCCCTTATCTTTGTGCTTTACCTGTTGCCTTTTTGCTAGTGCATCTATGGCACGCTTAGGATATAGGCGTCCTCTCTGCCTGCCTTCTTCAAGTTCAAAAGGGATACGTCCTAATTCCACTTCCTTAAAAAAGGTTGAGCGTGGTTTTTTCAAAACCTTCATGGCTTCTTCGGCACTATAGTATTCATTACTCATCTGTAAACCCTCCAGGGTGTATCTATTTTGTTAATTATACCCTATCGTGCTAGACTTGTGTTTTTAGTCTAAGATTTAGATATAGCGACTATTGAGCAGGGTTGACATTTTGTATTTGGATATGTAAACTTAGACTTAGATTTAGATAAATGGATTAGGTGATACAGAATACGAGAGTAAAATCGTACAAACGTGCATCTCAAGTGCGTATAGCAAATTCACTTTTGGAATGCAATTAATGTACTAACGTGTTAGCAATCACCTGTACCCTACTAAATCGCCTGAAGTTTTTTGAGAAGAGGTCATGATAGAGATGTGAAAGGAGGGAAAAGCATGAGGGGCAAGACTTTCATTGTACTGATAACTATGCTGCTTTTTGCGCTACAAGTCATTCATTGCATTGTAGGTTATTGTCCTGTTTTCGTCCTAGATAAGCCATATCACAATAGACAAGCCCGATGTCTAGTACACATCAGGCTTGTTAGAACTCTGTAGCGCAATGGTGTAAGCATTGCGACATGTTCACAGATATTGAATCTTCTGTGGCTGTCGCTGTCAAGCATATGAAAGGAATCCGCCAATGTTCAATCAATCAATCACCATTGATATCGAATATGAAGACGGCGACGAGTTCGTTCACGCTGAAGGTGGCTCATTCTGTAGCGACCCTACTTGTCCCTGTCATGAAGACGCTGATTTGATTGCAGAACTCGCACAAGACCTAGAGAACGGCTTGCTTACTCCTGAAGAAGCAACCATCATTTTCACAGGCAAGTACTAGTATCGTTGGAGTGTTTTCGAGATTGGAAACACTCCTATGCAACAGATGAGGTGAAAAACGTGACCACATTCTTGCAGCATATACCAGTCAATCCAACAAAAGAAGATCGCCCTATAGCGGCGATCTACGCACGAAGCGCAACGGAAGCCTCGCTCGCAAGCGAACACCCACGACGTTTAGCGGCACAGATTGAGCAATGCCGCCAGTTTTGTGTTACACACGGCTATCAAGCGAATGAACGGTCTTTGTATCAGGATATCGCCAGTGGCACAGATTGCCGTAATCGCCCTGCCCTTACTGCTTTACGGCTAGCCGCTCGTGAACACCTGTTTGCTGTTGTCGTTGTACTTGCCTGTGATTGTCTCGCTCGTGACCCCATTCTCATTGCTGTGTTACTCGAAGACCTGGAAAACATCGGGATTCGCGTAGAAAGCGTGACCGAAGAAAATTGTTATGGAACGCATGAATGGACAAGCTCTCTGTTTATCCGCTCTCGTCTTGAAACCGTTCGTTCTACGGTACGCCGTTTGACGCACCCGAATCCCACGACGCTTTTTTCAGGCAACGCTCACCCTCTACTTTCTCGACCACACTCATTGCAGCAAACACCGTCCGAATAGACAGAGCGTGAGAACATCCAAACAGTGTGCTCATTCTCTGTATTGTCCATGTAGTCT
>DAIDJF010000002.1:113850-176282 GCA_027451525.1 Ktedonobacterales bacterium | reverse complement strand
CGAGACAGTTCGGTCTCTATCCGTCGTGGGCGCAGGAAGAGTGCAGGACGTCATCTTCAGTACGAGAGGACCGAGATGGCTCGACCGCTGGTGTGCCAGTTGGGATGCCAATTCCAGAGCTGGATAGCTATGTCGAGAAGGGATAAGCGCTGACAGCATCTAAGCGCGAAGCCGCACCTCAGATGACTCTTCCCACCGTCAGGTAAAGATCCCAGGAAGAAGACCTGGTAGATAGACCGCACGTGGACGCCTGGTAACAGGTGGAGCGAAGCGGCCCTAATGATCGAACGGCTTGTTTTCAACTATTAGTATCTTGCACGTAACTTCAACGCTTTGGACTGCTAGGTCCCGGCAATATTGAGGTAAGAATTAATTGTCAATGTCAAAGAGAGCATACATCACGTATGCTCTTTTTTGTTGCCTATTCTTACGCTCTATATCACCATTTCCTGTAGACGTCTTCGTCTCCTGCCGTCTCTTTTTGCCTGATTCCCTCGAATAACTCTACAATTTCCTTAAAATAGTGTATACTTGTGTTTAAAGTAACGAGTATTCTCCATCGTGTATGCGATAAATCGCTACCAGCATTACTATGCTTTTGTATGGGGCATAGCAGAGCAATCTGTTTTAAAGGGGCTTTTTGTAGATGGATAAAAAGAGAAGATCAACGAGGTATATTTCCCCTCTTTTATCACGTAGAAGAATGTTTCTCTCTATAGCATCTTTCTTAGGCACTTCCCTCTCTCTTACTGATTTCTGGTGGGTTCCTATACGGTTTGTGACTGAAAATTTCTATGTAAGATTACGCATGAAAACGGAGCGCGGTACTATTCGTATCATGCCGCTAGGCGATTCTATTACCTATGGCACTGGCTCATCGTATAGTAATGGCTATCGTGCCCCGTTATGGTATGCACTGGTGGATGCCGGGATTGTGAACACGCAATTCGTTGGTTCTCAATCTAGCGGTTCGTTCTTCTTTCCTGAAAGATCACATGAAGGGCATCCTGGTTGGCGTATAGATCAGATTTCGAGCAAGATCAGCTTTTGGCTTACACAGTATCCTTCTGATATTATCCTCCTGCATATCGGCACCAATGATATTGGTCAGCGTTTTGCTGTAGATACTGTACCAACACGGCTTGCGCAACTCATTGATCAAATCAATGCATTGCTACCATTGACGACCATTCTTGTCGCTCAAATTATTCCACGCGCTGATCATGCATTTATGAATCAACAGACACAAATATATAACATGGCAATTCCTGACCTTGTTCAGACTCGTGTATTACAAGGTATGCCTGTGCAATATGTGGATATGTATGACGTGGTTTCGGTACATGATCTGGCCGATGAATTGCATCCCAATGATAATGGCTACAAAAAGATGGCCTCTGTTTGGTATAACGCTTTATTGCCAATCCTTACGCATACCTATGGGTGGCAGGCATCTGCAACAGGCACTGCTGTCTCAGGCAGTTGGGAATATCCAGATGCTCAGACAGTTCGGAGCCTCTCGTTAGGTGTGCCCTGGAATCAGATTTTTTGTGGAGATATCGATGCCACTGACTATGTTATTCAGATTGATGTGCAGTTTGTTCATGGAGGCGCAACTAGCGCATTTCCCAAGTATGGAATATATGCTTGTTATAACAACTATAAAAATTTTGTGCTGGCCTGTCTAGATCAAAAGAAAGGCGTTTTTGTGACAAATGCCTGTATAGAAGGAAATTGGCTGCACTGGCAGGAGACAGACCTGCCCGCTAGCTTTGATCTATTGCAGTATCATACGCTCAGTGCCGAAAAACGAGGCTCTACTTTTATCTTCTTTTTAGACGGGTTAATTCAACAAACACGTGTCTTTCCCATCGTAAATGGGCAGGTGGGCTTGATGACTGACGATACTGCGGCAAACTTCCGAAACCTGATTATTCAGTAGAGAAGAATCTTTCATCCCTCGCTTTTTAGCTATTTTCGGCAAATGAGGAACAATGCAGCCAGAACTACGTATGTGTATTATACGCAGTAATCTGGCATTTCAGTTGAATTTCATTGCCCAAAGGATATTTATATGATCGCTCAAAAGCAAGCGCGTGTAGAGACTCTCACGCGGCAAATAAAGCGTGTGGAGCAGCGCATCATAAAGCTGACGGAAAAAAGTAACTGGTATCGCTCTTTAGAAATCATGATTTTTGTGTTTGGCATCCCACTTAGTGTGATAGCATTGAGTTTTCTTCACTGGGTTGGTCCTATCATGTTTGTTATAGCCCTCGCAACGCTGATTGCCGTTGTTACCTTTCAACGGCGCGTTGATCGCAGTATTGTCAAGCACGATATGCTCAGAAAGGTCTATCTAAGGCAAATTGCTCGTGTGCAACTAGACTGGGCAGAGTTGCCAGATGACGGGCTGAATCCCGCTGATCGAGAGCATCCCTTTGAAGTTGATTTTGACATCACTGGTGAGCGTTCGCTCCATCGCTTAATAAATACTGGTATCTCTGCTGATGGAAGTGAGATGTTACGTGATTGGCTGCTCGATACAGAACCAGATCTGGATACTATTTATGCGCGCCAGAATATTGTGTGTGAGCTTGTGCCGCTCACGCGTTTTCGTGATAAGTTGCAACTCTATTCATTAATGGCGACGCGCGTGTTTGCTGGGCAGATTGAAGGTGAACTGCTTCTGGATTGGCTTGATAAAGAAGAAGAAGAGGGTACGAACGTTTCGCGCCTGACCTTGTTTATTGGTGTGGCATTATCAGTACTGATATTTGGGTTTCTTGTCGCATATCTCTTTGTTGGCCTCTCGCCGTTGTTTGTGATTGTTTCTCTGCTTTTGTCGCTCTGCTGGTTTCTTTTGAAACGCGGAGAGATTGGCTATCTCGCTGATAGTGCGGATACCTTGTATCGCACGTTAGACCAGCTTGGCATGATTTTTGAATATTTAGAGACGTATCCATATAAGCATAAGAAGCATCTCAAACAACTGTGTGAGCCGTTCTTCCTCAATCCTGATAAACGCCCTTCGCTTCTGTTAAAACGGCTCGCAACGCTTTCGCAACGCGCGGGCTTACAGAAAAGCGCAGAAGTATGGATGGTTGTAAATACACTTCTTCCTCTAGGGATGTATCTCTCGTTTCAGCTACGCAAATATAAAGCTCTCATTGCCGATATGCTCCCTCAGTGGCTGGATAGCTGGTATGAACTTGAGGCACTCTGCTCACTCGCGAATTTTGCCTATCTGAATCCAGAGTATGTGATGCCGAAATTGCTCTCCGAGAAGCAACTCCATGACGGTATTTGCTTTGAGGGTACTGGTCTTGGTCATCCTCTACTACCGGCAGAGCAGAAAGTGCTTAATGATTGTGCATTTCATGAAATTGGTGATATTATGATGATTACAGGCTCAAATATGGCAGGCAAAAGTACATTTCTGCGCACGATAGGTATCAATTTGTGTCTTGCATATGCTGGCGGACCTGTAAACGCGCAGTCGCTGCAAACCTCACTGTTTGAATTATACGCTTGTATCAAGGTCAATGACTCAGTTACTGATGGCTTCTCTTACTTCTACGCCGAGGTTCGCCGTTTGAAAGGTTTATTAGACAGAGTAGAGCAGGAAACACGTTATCCTGTCCTGTTCCTGGTCGATGAGATTTTTAAGGGCACGAACAATAGGGAGCGGTTGATCGGGAGTAATGCCTATATTCATGCTCTGTTGGATAAGAAATGCGTGGGTGCGCTCTCGACACATGATCTTGAGCTGGTGAAACTAGCTGATAGCGTGCCACAGATCAAAAACTATCATTTCCGAGAGGATGTGATTGACGGTAAGATGGTCTTTGACTATAAACTGCGCGTTGGTCCGTGTCCAACGACGAACGCGCTGAAAATAATGGAGCTAGAGGGGTTGCCCACGCAGGTCTATCCCCTCTAGCTATCCATTCTTCATTTACTCACTTTTGCGTTGTTGAGCGCGTTGCCGCTTTGCCGCCAGAAGTTGTTGCGCTGTTGAGACGCCAGGTTCTGTATGCACTGCTTTTGCTGGTTCAATAGAAGGGGTTGATGTAGTCGGTACTACTGGTGTAGATCCAGTCGGTGCAACGTGTGAAGCGGGAGGAATTACTCTACTACGCCGTTCTTCGCGCTTTGAGCGTAATGTTCCAAGCTGTTTCCCAATGGCACTCTCTCTGATCTGTTCATTTGATGTGATAAGTGCAGGCGTAGCGCGTTTAAGCAAGCCGCCGGAGATAAGCCAGCGATAGCCAGCGCGGAAAAATTCCAGATCTGCAAGACGACGTAATCCCACATCTACAGGTAAAAGTAACGCGGCAAGTATCAGAAGCCAGAAACTGATAGGAACGGTTGTTGCGACAGTGGGGAGTTGCTGCATAAATGCTGCCGTAGGGTCAGATGGGCTAAGCAGTATGCCCCCGCCATCGTGTGCTAACAGCTTGAGAAAGCGCATATCGGTCCCTTGTGTCTGAAATTCAGGTGAGTAGGGGACGACGAGACCACTTGTTGCGCTCAACTGGTTAGAACCTCCGGTGGTTCCCGCTGTAGTTCCTCGCCATGAAACCTGTAGCAGGTATGCGCCGACCTGCAACGCTAGAAAATTGCCTTCCCATCGTCCCGGAGCGTTGGGCTGAAGTGTAATGACCTCTTGAGAAAGGTCAGGCAGGATGATGTGTGCCTGCATCTGTTGCTCGCTCGCGTTTGTTGCTGTTCCTGGTGGAAGATCGACGGTGAGATGGCCGGTGCCGCCCACAACACTGCCATTGATTGTCAACGCACTGTCGGGTGTAGGCAGAGTCCAGGTCACGAGGTTGGCCCACCAGCGCGCGGCATCGCTCCATTGTAACCAATTGCTTGTCCAGAGACCAAGCGCATCACTGGTCCAGGCAGCAACACGCCCCAGACCATATTGCCAGACGGCAAGCACGGGGTCATCTTTGCTGCTGACAAGGACGAGTTGCCCGGCTGGTTTAGGTGTTGTGGCAACATAGCCATTCAGCGTTGGGAGTGGTCCCAGGCCGGTCAGGATGGGATGATTGCCAACAATTGCGGGTAAAAAAGTCTCGTTAATGATTGCTCGTCGTGCCGCCTGTTGTGTCTCTTTAAGTAGAACTGCTGGGACTGCTGCCGGATCGTCTGCACGATAAAAACGTCCTTTCCCCCAACTCGCGATCTGCTGCATAGTGCCTAACTCGGCGTAGCTCCCAGAATTTGTCGCAACGGTTGAAACTGTAATATTCTCGTTCGCCATCTTCAAAACTTGCGTCACATAGTTATCAAACGCATCTCCATCACCCAGAAGAATAACATGCTTGATTTTGGCATTGGTATGTAGCAGTACCTGTTCCGCATTAACAAGGTCGGGCAAATAGCTTGCTGGATCTGTTGGATTCATTGCATCAATCGCCCTGTCAATTGCTGTTTTGTTTGTAACATGCTGCATACTTATCTGGAGTGTTCCATACGCTGCTGAAATACCGACCTGATCGTTGGGCGTGAGCAGGTTGATAACGCCTTTGGCCGCTTCTTTCGAGATATTGACCGCCGAGTCGCTCTCTAAGCTTTCAATAATCAGCACGACGGCAATGCTGGGTGTATCTTTGTGTTGGGGAATATCCATGCTCACAGGTAGCGTTTGTTCCAGCGGTGTATTTGCGTAACCGCCAACGCCGTAACTATTCTGACCACCACTGACGACAAGACCGCGTCCCAGGTCGTGAACAAATGACTGTAATACCTGCATGCGCGTCGTGCCCAACGCGATAGCGGGGACATCAGCAAGGACAATGGAGCTATACGCGGCCAGACCACTCAGCGAGGTGGAAATATCGTTAGGGGTGCCCACCGTCACAATCATCCCTGTCGCTTTGAGAGCGGAAACAATATTGGCTCCACTACCGGGGAAACCTTCAATAACGAAGACTTGTGGTGGCCCTTGCACATTGACGAAGGCCGACGCCTCGTTGTTTTGCAGAATCGTGTCTTGGGGTGCATCCAGTGTAAGATGATAGGTATGGAAGCCAGGCGGTGGAGAAGGTAGATCAAAGCTCGCCTGTTGTGTTCCTGCTGGCATGTTAACAGCAATCTGGCCTAAGAGCGTGTGATCAAGGTAAAGATGTAAGATTGCCTGCTGTGCTACTGTACTAAAGAGTTGCGTATGTAGAACAAAACGCTCATTGGTACGTAACTCCGTTGGCGCATTGACATTATCAATCCGTGCCTCTGGTCCATTGCTATTAGGCAGTGGCACGATATCGAGCCGAATACCTTCTTGCTGCAAAAGCTGTGCTTCCTGAAGGGCATCACCAAGATTCTGCTGCCCATCACTGAGTAGAACGATATGGCGCGTGGTATTTGCTGGCATAATTGCCGCCGCAAGACTTAGACCTGCGGCGAGATCGGTGTAGTTGGTATCGGGTGTAGACTCGAAGCGTGAAAAATCGATCTGTGTGCCTACTGCTTGTTCAACAAGAGCATTGCGACCCACGGCGACAATACCGACCTGATCATCAGGACGTTTATGACTCATTGCGTTGCTAATCCAGTGTTCGATAAAAGCCTTTTGTGTCCCTGTACTGGCAGAGATGTCGCCGACAAAAATAGTTGTTTGACGTGATGTTGGTTGTGCCCAGGTGGCTCCAGCAAGAGCGGCAATGATCAACGTAAAGAGTAGAAGCCTGCTGAGCAGAATAAGGCGTCGTTGTGGTGTTGGAAAAGGGAGCGACATGCGCTTCCAGGTGAGATAAATAAGTATCCCAATAGGGAGTAGTAAGAGTAATAAAAGTGGTTGCTCAAATGTCAACATAGCTACCCCCTGTTTCTCGTTGCTGTGAACTGTTTCCGCACACGCTTTCTCCAACGCTGAAAGCGTTTAGTCTGCTGGCGGTAATACGTGTCGGCCTGCCCTTGCACAGTATTCAAAAGAGCATACACGCTTCCTTGCCGATGGGGTGTATCTGAAGACGAGTCACTCTTCTTATAGCCTCCACTAAAAATCCACCATTCCAGGCATAAGACGAGCAGGAGCAGGGCGGCGATCCAGGGCCAGATCTCATGCAGTGTGCGTGGCACGCCATTATTAATCCCCGTTATGTTGTTCGTGGCGATGACTGGTAAACTCGTCGCTGGGGCCAGACGTGATTGAAGTGGATCGAAAAGGTTGACGACGAAATCTCCAGCGCGTTCCTGCCCATGAACCCGCTGCGTGACATGATAGATGCCTGTTTGATTTGTTTGATCGAATGGGATAGCGGGAAAGGGTGGGGCGACAGTTGTTGTTTTGTGATTGGGACTGGTAATTGTTACCTGATCCGCGCCGGGCCATGTTTGAATGGTAACAGATGTGCCTGCCGCTACCTGTCCATTTTCACCTACTGGCGAAGGGAGAAACCAGTTCATCAAATTGTATATAAATACCGGAAAACTTGGCTGTAGCGGAAAGTCAGTATCATGCAAATCAAAGCCGAGTGCCGCGATACGCCGATTGCCTTGTTGACCGGCAACAAAAAGAGCGGTTTCTGGTGCAGTGATAATTGGTTGTGCCCAGAGGGCAGGCGTGATTTGATGGGTGGCCCGTAGCGAATGAATGGTGCTGAGATCGACATTGGTGAGCAGGTTTGTAAGATCATTTCCACTGCTAATGCCACTCACATGCATATCGGGGCCAACTTTCCCAAACGTGTAGGAGCCTGTGGGTGGATTAAGGAAGAGCAGATCACCATCTGGAAGTGTTGGAGGCACATAGCCATCAAAAATTGTGAGATCATAGCCTGTGCCTGTCGCGGTGATATAGTGGGCGGGGGTTGTTGCATAGAGATCAATATTTGTTTGCAGGCGAAGCGCGGCCTGTAGAAACGTGTTGCCGTTTGTGACCAGGAGGACACGCCCACGCATGGAGGCCCCCACAATTGCCCATGCATCGTGATCGACAGTCATTGCATCCTGGGAAAGTACGTGTGCGTGCAGCAGGTGTGTGTTGGATGTAAGGGTGGTCCATTGCAGTGTTCCTGTCGCGCCAGCGGGCAATGCGAGCGTTTGTACGCTCACGAGGTGTCCATCAGCATAGAGGGCAACGGGAATGGCGCGCGTTTGTGGACTATAATTGGCAATCTGCGCTTGCGCGGTGAGATTCCCCTGGATGGTGCGTGCGGCCAGTGCCTGCAATGCGACATTAGGGGCGTTTGTGCCGATACGAAGGTAACGTACAGGAAAAGGCAGCGCAAGCTGTTGATCTGGTGGAAGAACATGTCCATCACCAATAACAATAACTTGGGCATTACTATGCCCTGCGGCAAGAGAGCTTGCCAGCGAAAGTGCCTGTTCAAGGTCAGCATCCTGGTTAGTGACCTGCGCACGCTGTAGTGCTGCTAGCAGTTGGCTTTTGTCTTGCGTGTTAGCAATTAGAACTTGTGGTGTACGGGCCATTGTAAGCAGGGATAGCTGGTCATCAGGACCGATGGCATCAATAAAGTTTGCAATCTGATTTTTTGCTTCGTCAAAGCGCGTAGGAGCGACATCCGTTGCTTGCATACTGGCTGATGTCTGTAAAATAATAATTGTGTCGCCGCTAATTGGGCTGCTAGTAAAGATTGCCGGGCGTGCAAGAACAAAGACAATAATAAGAGCCGCTAAAAGTTGTAGTAGCAGTAACGGTGTGATACGTAGACGCTGCCAGGGGCGGCTCGCCTGCAAATCTTGCAATGCCTGTTGCCACAGGAGCGTACTGCCAATCACGCGCTCCTGTCTCCTGGGACGCATGAAATAGAAGAGCAAGATAATTGGAATAATGATTGCAAAGCCCAGCGCGGCTGGAACTAATAAGTTCATAATTTATTTCACCAGTTCAATCTGTCGTAACAGGCGTTGAATAACGTCAAGAATGGCTGTATTGCTGGGTAAGAGACTATAGCTGGCGGCGTTGGTATGCGCAAACGCTACCAGTTCCTGCGTAAATGCTGTTAGACGTTGGCGATAAGCTGCGATAACCTGTGCAGAGATGCTCACATCCACTGTGCCGCCCCCTTCACTATCACGTAGTCGCCAATCGCCTTGTATATCTGGTTCAAGTTCGTCGGGGGAGAGAATTTGTAGTAGCGCGACCTCCTGGCGCAATTGTCGCACAGCCCTGATACCCGTCTGATAGCCACCAGGAGCGAGGAAGTCAGACAAGACGATGGTAAGTCCTGGGCTTGTGGCGACGCGACCGAGATCGTATAACGCTCGATTTAAGTCTGTTGCGCCTGAGCGTGGCAGGCGTTGCAGAAATTCTCCAACGCTCCATACCGCGTTTTTGCCAGCACCAACCCGTCTATAGGCGGCAAGACGATCTGTCAATGCCCCAACAATCACGCTATCCTCGCATTTAAGGGCAATATAGGCAAGTGCTGCCGCAACGGTGGCGGCCAGAGCGATTTTCTCAGGTGTGCCGTGGTGCATAGAGTCGGAGCAATCAATCAGCAACGTAACGGTAATTTGTTCTTCCGCTTCAAATACGCGTAAGAACAGCCGCTCCAGACGCGCATAGGCACGCCAGTCAATGCGCCGAAAATCATCGCCGGGAGCATAGCGGCGGTAATCGGCAAATTCTAAAGATGAGCCTGCCATAGGCGAACGGCGGCGTCCTGGATGCCCTGTTGCCATTGAGCGCCGTGTTAGGATCGTAAGCTGATCTAAGCGTTGTAAGATACTGGCGTCCAGGGGGAAGCGTGTGCGTGCATTCTCATCGCTTATCATGCCATGTTGCTCCTGTTTTTATTGTTTAGTATGACCTCTTGTTGGTTATTCGGCCTCAATCTCTTCAAGAAGTATACTGATTAACTGCTCGGCTGTGATGCCGTCAGCTAAACCATCAAAGTTCAAGATGATGCGATGGCGCAATGCTGGATAGGCAACGGCACGTAAATCCTCTTGTGAGACATTATAGCGGCCTTCAAGCAAGGCACGTACACGCGCAGTCATAATCATTGCTTGTAGACCACGCGGGCTGGCCCCGTAGCGCACATAGCGGCGCACTTGATCGGGTGCATCTTCTTGATCGGGATGCGTTGCCAGTAGCAGACGCACGGCGTATTCTTTGATATGCCTGGCGACGGGAACGGCTTTTGCTGTTGTAATCAGATGCACAAGCTGTTCGCCACTGGCGACCTGCTGTGCGCGTGTGTTCTGCGTGCCGAGCGTGGTATCAATGATCCGCAAAAGATCTTGTGCTTTGGGAAAATTTACCATGATCTTGAGTAAGAAACGGTCAAGTTGAGCTTCTGGCAGGGCATAGGTGCCTTCCATTTCAAGGGGGTTTTGGGTGGCAAGCACGAAAAACGGTACTGGCAGGGGGCGCGTGCTATCGCCAACGCTTACAGTGCGCTCTTGCATACCTTCGAGAAGGGCTGATTGTGTTTTGGGGGTGGCTCTGTTGATTTCGTCCGCCAGTACGATATTCGCGAAAATTGGGCCTGGCTGAAAGCTAAACACGCGCATATTGCCGGTGCCGCTTTCATTTGGCTGCTCGCTCACAATGGTTGTGCCAACGATATCAGCGGGCATGAGGTCTGGTGTGAACTGGATACGTGCAAATTTGAGTGTGAGCGCGTCTGCAAGCGTGCGCACCAACAATGTTTTTCCCAAACCGGGAACGCCTTCTAATAGGACGTGACCACCTGACAGGAGAGCCAGAAGCAATTCGCGAATTACTCGTTCTTGCCCGACAACGATACTGCATAGTTCTTGTTCTAGCTGTTGGGCGATAGACATAAAAGTTGCGATATCGCCTTCGTTTGGCCCTGCTTGCGCTTCTAAAGCATCGTGTCCATTTTGCAGAACAGATGCTTGTGTAGATGATATGCGTTTATTTGTGTCTGCCATATCTGCCTTATTGCCCTTCTAATGCTGAAAAATAGCTTTGGATCAAGTCTTTCATGTCTGGTGGGATATTGCTACTGTTGATATTATCATGCGCCATTTGACTGTATTCCTGGATGACTTGCGAGTATGGAATAGAACTGCCGGGTTGGACAACGCCAGGATTACCATTATTACTTTGCGTACTTGTACCAGATCCGGTTTGCCCTGGAACATAAACTTGTTCAGTTTTGCCATGTTGATTACCGGCTCCATTTCCTCCTCCAGTGCCACCTTGCCCTTGTCCACCCTGACCTTGCCCTTGCCCCTGACCTTGCCCTTGCCCTTGACCCTGACCTTGCCCCTGACCCTGGCCTTGACCCTGTCCCTGGCCTTGACCCTGGCCTTGACCCTGACCATGACCCTGACCCTGACCCTGACCTTGACCTTGCCCTTGCCCCTGACCTTGGCCGCTTTGGGCGGTACTGCTATCTGTGGATGAAGCGAAGTTATTTGCTGACTGTTGCACGCCCTGGGCGGCTTGCGCAATGCTATTGTCCTGTGCCGCTGCTGTTGCACTCTGATTTGCAGCGGACTGTACGGCATTTGTCGCGTCATTTACTTCACTTGCGCTGCCATCCGCGACCGATTTCGCAAGTTGGTGTAGAGCCGAACTGAGACTGGGATTTTGGCTGGCCTGATTCGCAGCCTGCTCAATCTGCTGCGCGAGCTGACTACGTTGCGCTGGTGTCATTTTATTGATTTGCGTGGAGAGGTTTTGCAACGCTTGTGAGAGCGCTTTGGGATCATTGTTGCTAAGAGCCTGTCCAATAGCATTCAAGCTACTATTGCCACTTCCTTGTAGCGATGTTCCAGCTGCATTTTGCGCGGCGAGCTTGCTGGCTGTTTGAGGATTGCGGAGCTGGTTCAACTGAGCCTGAGCCTGAGCAAGTGCTTGCTGTGCCTCTGTATTATTTTTTGCTTGCTGCAATTGTGTCTCAAGCTGGCGCAATATCTGGTCAATCTGCTGTTTCTGCTGTGCTGTGAGTGCTGGCTGGTGCGCAAGCTCTTTTCTCAATTGTTCGATGTGTGTGATCTGTTGTGCTGTGCTTGCTTGAAAAGCTGCTTGTTGCTTGAGTAGAGCGTCCATTGGATTTGGTAAAACGATGAGCAGCGTTAATGCGAGCGCGAGCAGAGCTAAAAAGATCAGTACGGATGTATGTGGAAACAGTGAAAATCTTTTCGCGGGCGTATGTTTTTGGAGGTGCGAGAGAGCGTCACGACGTTGCATGTAAGCCAGTGAAGAGGTCGTCTCGCGCATCTCCCAGGCGGTACTCAGGCGATCCTGTAAAGATAAGCGGCGATCAATGATGCGCGTGACACGTTCTGGCGATGGACGGAACCAAATTGCGGCGATGAGTACGAGCAAGAGGCTGGCACTCCCCATTCCGATTGCCCAAAACAGTGCTTGTGCCCAGGGGAAAAGTCGAGCTATGAGCAACACACAAGCCGCCAGGATGAGTGCAAGCAAACTCCCACGTAGAAACCAACGTGTGAGGTGCTGCAGCAGTATTCTTCTGCGCCAGGGGCGCAGTGCCAGCATAAGATGGCTACTGCCTGGCATGTCGCGCGTGAGAGGAGCGATATGTGATGGCGAGAGTATTGCCATATGCGTCCCTTTCTATCAACGTAACTGATTCTACGCGGAGCGAGAACCGTTATCTTAAGCGTATCATATTATGCCGTAGCCGTCATCTTTGTTGTCGCCGCCGTTTGCCGGCGTGGACGGTTCGTTGCATTCGGTCTAACCGTTACCATGCTGAGCCAGAAAAAGATGAACGTGGCAATAATGCAGAGAATACAGTAACCTTGCCATGCGATAATATGCCAACTTCCAATCGTATAGGTAAAAAATGTGCCTGTCGGGTAGGTGCTGACCAGCGCAATGACAGGATTCCAAATGAAGATGAGTGGCGGTTGGTTATTATTGCTGATAAAACTTCTTGAGATCTGACCGATAAAGTAAATGATCAGTGGTGTCACCAGCCAGACTAGACCGGCAGCGTAGGTGATGGCCGTAGATGCCGCCGGACGCGCAAGAATGCTTGAAAAAAGTAGTCCGCATGTACCAACCATCACGGCTGTGAGAACAAAGAGCAGTGTTGCTTCAAGCAATTGAACGGGTGAGATGCCGCCAAAGAAAAACACAAGACTGAACAGTGGAATAGAGGCGGCAATAAGCAGTAGCGCGTTCATCAAGCCAGCTACAAGTTTTCCTGAAATCAGGGAGAATGACGAAAGACGCGAGCAGAGCAGGAGATCAAAGGTTTGACGCTCTTTCTCGCCGTTAATGCTTGTTGCGGTAAATGCTGGTGTGATGAACATCAGAAGAAACAGTTGTACTTGTGAGAGTAATGTATAGAGATAGATCCCCATCTGGCTAATTGAGTAGGGAGCATACGTACTGCTGGTAGTGAAACTGCCAATAATAAACCAACCGAGCAGTCCCATCAGCAAGACATAAGCAATAATGATCCAGACCGTGCGCTCGCGGCGTAGTCTGAGACGAAGTTCTTTTGTAAGGAGGGCAAAGAAAGTCATGATGGGCTGTTTCCTTCCGTGATACTCATAAATACTTCTTCCAGTCGCTCACCTCCGCTACGCGGTGTAAAGGAAATGACTGGCATACCTTTGCTAATAAGTGCGGTTAAGATCTGGGCAAGAGCCTGATCGTCGCCCGTGAACTCCGCCTGTAGCAGTTTCCCGTTCTGTTCATTAACACTCACGACGCCGGGCGTTTCCCGCAAAATCTGTAGCGTTTCGGGAATGCGATCAAGCACGCGCACCTCCAGGAGACGCCCACCCATTCGGCGTGCGACCTGTTCAACACCGCCAGAGGCAATCAGCCGTCCACCCTGGATGATGGCCACATCAGTACACATTTCGGCTAATTCAAGCAGGATGTGTGAACTGATAATGACTGTTTTACCCATACCTTGCAAGGTACGTAACAGTTCGCGTAGCTCTACACGCGCGCGTGGGTCAAGGCCCGATGCTGGTTCATCGAGGAGCAGTACCGATGGGTCATGTACGAGGGCGCGTGCCAGACAGAGGCGTTGTTTCATGCCACGCGAGAGTGTCTCCACGTGGGCATCGCGTTTTGCTGAGAGATCAACCAATTCCAGAAGATCAGTAATAATACGTGGACGTTGTGAGCGGGGAATGCCGTGAATGCCCGCGTAGAAATCTAGATATTCCGCTGAAGTGAGGTCTGGATAGACACCAAAGAAATCTGGCATATAGCCGATACGTTGCTGGACAATATTGGGCGACTTGCGAATCTCTTCGTTGTCGAACCAGACCTCTCCTGTAGTAGGAGTAAGTAATGCCGCAAGAATACGTAGGAGCGTTGTTTTACCCGCTCCATTTGGACCAATCAAACCGTAGATTGACCCATCAGGAATCTCTAATGAGAGATTATTCAGTGCATGAACGTTGCGGTAAAGCTTAGAGATATTGCGTATTTTAATCATGTATTCAATGACTCCACTTCATAATGGGTTCAACATCGTCTTATTGCGCATTGCCCTGTATTTGCAGCGTTGGTGTATCGAATGCGATTGTCCCTTGTGTCGCATCCTGATTGGCAAATCGTACCAGAATGCGCCCGCTGGGACCGACATACGAAGCGGTGTCGCTAACTGGGAAAGAAAACG
The DNA here is from genome assembly GCA_027451525.1 of Ktedonobacterales bacterium. Classification (GTDB taxonomy): domain Bacteria; phylum Chloroflexota; class Ktedonobacteria; order Ktedonobacterales; family Ktedonobacteraceae; genus DTNP01. The sequence goes on along the minus strand of DAIDJF010000002.1, from coordinate 161,715 downwards.
AGTTTGTATTGATGGTTACGCTATCCCATGTGTTGCTATGCCAATTATAGAGCGAAGCCTGGAGGTGGGTGACATCATTTAACGTACCAGTCCCCTGCGTACTTTGTTGCACTATACCAGTAATATTTTGTGTTTCATTAATGGTCGCGCTATTGATGTGGATGTTGGGGGGAGCAAGCAGTTCAAATACGATGCTACCTGTTGTCATTGTATAGACCCCATGCGTAGCTTCTTGAATATTTGTGCCCTGACTCTGTACATTAATAACCTGACCCTGGATGAAGCTCGTTGGGAGACTCACTGTTCCTGTATATTGCACCGAGAGAGGGGCCTGAAAAAGCGTCTCCTGTACGCCACTCGGCTGACCACCGTTAATCGTAATTGCGCTAATGGGCGTATCCGCCCAGCCAATGAGCGTTGCGGGTGCGTTTGGGAGTAGCAATGGGTCTAATGTGCTGTTTGTGAGTAATATCCCATTATTGCTGACAACGACACCGCCGTTGGTTGTCATAACTTTATAGGGTACAGAATAGCAAGGTCCACCGTTACCCGCGCAGTAAGAACCTTCGCCACTGAGTGCTGAGAGCATATCGATATGGCGTTCTAGCTCGCTATGCGGTGTTTGGTAACTACCTACATTTGCCTGTGAAGAAAACCCGGTATTTGTTGCGATCTGATCGGCAATTGGCGTTGTGTTGCCCGGCGTGTTGAGTGAAAGTGCAATATTTTTCGTCTCATGCGCGGCAATATGCCCAATGGCGATGTAGCTACTGCCCATCAAAACATATGTGTCGCTCAAACCATACGCGAAATTATTGCTGACTGTACCGCTCAGTGTGCCGTTTGCAAACGTGAGATGAGAAGTCAGACTCCCTGATAAGATGCTTGCCTGCTCCGCAGTAACGGTATTGAGTGTCCAGGTACTGCTACTTTGGAGGATGACATCTGTTCCATTCGATGTTTGTGTGATTGTTGTAAGCGGTTCCGAGGCCTGTGGTCCAAACTGATATGTGCCATTATCCGATTGTACGAGGCTGTTGGCACTCAGATGAATATTGGAGTTTCCCGCGCTGGGAACAAACACGCCCACATAGGTTGTCGAATAAGCCGGGGTTGTATTGCCGTCGCTTGTGCCGAGCTGTACGACAGAAACCGTATCGCCAATAACAGAGGTGCCTTTTTGAACAAGCGCAATCCCATAGCTGAGCAGTGAGAAAATTACAATAGTTGAGAGAATGATACGCCAGTTCCAGTCGCGGCGTTTGAAACGGCGCACAATTAGAAAGCGAATTGGTCCTAAAACCAGGATATAACCAAGCAGGATAGCGAGAATAAGGGTGACTGATGGCAGTGTGTTGGGGAGGAACGTTTGCAATAAGCTAACCATACTGCCATTTATGCGATCTGATAAGTTGGTGCTGATCGCGGGTGATGACTGCCCGATATTCGGATTTTGTACAACGACTTGATCCCCGATAGTACGGAATAGCAAACTCTGCCATAATTGAGATGCTTGTGACCAGTTAATAATTGGGTCAAGCGTAGGATCAAAGGCCAGATAGTAGAGATGCCCCTGAGCTTGATGGGCTTGCACTAGCAGGGGGGTAGTGCCAGAAGCGAGGATGACATTACTCGTGGGGGTTGGTTGTCCCACGCTGACAAGGAGTGACGCTGGTGCAGTTGGCTTTACACCCGGCTGCGTCATACTATTGCCAGGACCACCAATCGGCAAGAGCGTTGTCCCGCTTGGAAGCGTTTGTGTTCCTGTGATCGTGACTGGTAAGAGGCTTGCTGGCAATGGGCTGAGCGTGGTATGCCATTCAGGGCCACCGACAGTTAAGAGCGTTCCTCCTTGATAAACCCATTCTTGTAATGCTGTGATCTGATCGTTGCTTAACGTACTCGTGGTAAAATTATCGAGGATGATCAGATTAAAATTGCGTAGCAATGCCGCTTCGGTTGGCATATTTGCTGCATTAAGTTGTTCGGTTAAGAGCGATGCCGATTGAGCTTGCCCTGGGAAGGTGGCGGTGCTGAGCGGGCCAAACCCACTAGATTGATCAGAAAGCAGACCAACAAAGAGATCATTGGGACCCAAACTACGCAGTGATGCTATCTGTGTTCCAACGAGATGTCCTGTGTTGTCGAGCAGGTGAACTGTGACGCTCTGCGTTGTTCCCAGAGCTCCGAGCGAAAGAGGAATGGAAAATACAAGCTGTTTTTGGGCTCCCGTTGCCAGCGTCACGGGAATAGTATAGGTAGATGCTATCGTGTTTCCATACGCAGAGGGAATATCAACAGAGAGCGTGCCAGAAAAATCTGCCCCATTGTTGCTCAGTTTCACCTGAATGGGAATCCAGTTACCATCCCGATAGCGACCATCAAAGCCTGCGTTTACTTGAAATGAGGGACCGCTATTCTGCGCTTGCCGTGTGTGTGCTGATACAGGAAATGGAAACACCAAAAGACACGTCATTGCCAGGAGGGTCAAACAAGAACTTGCGCGGATGTATTTGGACCAAAGATGCGGTAAAAAAAATCTTATCGGCATATGAAGCCTCTCTCAATACAATAAATATGTGTGTCTAACCATCAAAGAATGTTATCCCCCGTAGTATAACGGTTTCTGATGATGATATACAGAGGTGCATTTGTCCTATTTTGATAGTTTCGCTATAAAAGAGACGTTGCGCACGTGCGTTTTGTTGCAGATAATACTATCAATAAGATATTAGTTATCCTAGGAGCAGCGTAATTTAGAATGAGGGGAATGGAGCGAATGGCGTGAATGGCGCAAAGATATTCGCAAGAATAGCCACGAGGCATACTGCTAGCGTAGAGATGAGAACGAAGGCATCAAAACGCTCAAAATGCAATGCGCGTCTTTTACTGCGCCGCCATCCTTTATGGTTGCCATAGCAGCGTGCCTCCATTGCCACACTCAACGTACTGGCACGCTTAAAACCGTTGATGAAGAGAGGAACCATCAATGGTGCAAGTTTGGTGGTGCGCTGCATAAAGTTCCCCTGATCAAAACGTACGCCTCGTGCGGATTGCGCTTTAATCAGTCGCTCGACCTCAGTCAGGAAGATAGGCACAAACTTGAAGGCAATGACCATTACCATGACGAGCGCACTCGTGGGAATGCCGATGCGTTGAAAAGGCGAAAGTAGAGCCTCAGAGCCATCGGTGAGGTCAACAAGCGAGGTTGTAAACGTGAGCATTGAGATGATGTAATAGAGCAGTACTACACGTAAAAGAGTAAAAATGCTGATGGTGATAGCTTTCTGGGAGATAGAGAAGATGCCCCATTGCCAGAGGAGTGGTGTATGTGCTGGATTTTGATAAAATAATACCTCGATACAAAAAACAATGAGAAAGAAAATAACAAACGGTCTGAAACTGCGCAAGACGAAAGAAAGCGCGATATGGGAGAGGAATTGGATAGCGATGCAGAGAAGAAAGCACACGAAGAACGCCATTGCATTGCTTATATAAGAGACGAGCGCGATTAATAAGACTGCGCAAAAAAGCTTGGTGCGCGGGTCCATGCGTGAAAGCGCGGAACCATTATTGATAAATTGACCAAAGGCAAAGCTACGAGTAAGTTCAATCATCGGTAGTTCCTCAAGAGTGAGAGTGAAGAGAGTGATTGGCAAGCGCGAGATGCTTGAGCGTTTCGGCCTCTAGTTCTGCCAGATTGAGTATATCGGTACGTATCTCTGGCAAGATATCACGCAGGGCAAGGGCAATTTGTGTCGCCTCTGGAAGTGTGATATCTAATGCTTGTAACTCTTTTGCGTGGAGCAGAATTTCACGCGGTGTCCCACTGAACGCAAGGTTGCCGCGATCAAGAATGTGAATAATATCGGCAAGTTCAATGATATCATCTAAGCCACTACTCATATAGATAATAGTCAATTGGTGTGTCTGTCGCAGGCGCGTAATCAGGGCAAGCAGTTCACGGCGTCCGCGCGGGTCTAGCCCGGCAGTTGGCTCATCAAAAATAATTACTTTGGGTTGCAATGCCAGGACACCTGCAATAGCTACACGGCGTTTTTGCCCACCACTGAGAGCGTAGGTATAGCGTGTACGAAAATCTTCATAAGACAGGCCAACGGCTTCGAGAGCCTCTTGCACAAGACGACGCGACTCGGCGAGTGGTAGTTTTTTACGTCGGGGGCCAAAAGAGACATCCTTGCCGACCGTCTCCTCAAAAATTTGTGCCTCTGGTGACTGAAACACAACGCCAACCGTATTGCGAATACGCTCTATATTAAATGTTTTGCTGGCAGTATCGTCTCCCTCAAAGAAGAGCGTGCCAGATGTAGGTTTTATCAGGCTTGCGAGCAGATCAACTAGCGTCGATTTTCCAGCTTTGGTTGCCCCCACGAGTGCTATAGTCTGTCCCTCTGCAATAGAGAGCGAAAGGTTATGCAGTGCTGGTGCTGCAAATGGTGTGTTATACAGGTAGGTATGAGAAATGTTTTTTAATTCGAAGAGCATAAGCTCTCCTTTAGCTGTTCCGCTGACAAAACGACTTCAGGAATCTGGCTCCATCCTTTTTGGCGTAGATGTTGACCCAGACGTGTGACCATTGGTACATCGAGACCGAGAGCGTGGAGTTCATCGGCATGGGAGAAGATTTCTGCGGGTGTGCCATCCATAACAATCTGCCCTTCATGCATCACAATGACGCGCTGAAAACTGGCGACTTCATCCATAAAATGGGTGATATGGATAACGGCAATCCCTTGCTCGTGCGCAAGGCGTTGAACAGTTGCCAATAAGGTCCGCCCGGCCTGTCCAGAAATCATCGTAGTGGGTTCATCGAGGAGCAGATAACGCGGGCGCATTGCCAGTACGCCGGCAATTGCCACCAACTGTTTCTGTCCAATCGAAAGTTCGCTAATTGCCGTCTGCGCATATGGCTCCAAACCCAGCAGAGACATGGCCTCTTGAATGCGCTCCTCAATTTCTCTGCGTGGCAGACCAAGATTTTCTGGGCCAAAAGCGATATCATCAATGACCGTGTTTGCAACAAGCTGATCGTCAGGATTTTGAAAGACGATGCCGACACGCTGGCGAATGGTCCAAATCTCTTCATCGGTGGCGGTACTGCGCAGTCCATCGACGTGAATATAACCCTCGCTAGGATGGAGAATGGCCGCCAGCAACTTGACGAGGGTACTCTTGCCCGAGCCATTCTGCCCAATAATGGCGATAGTCTCTCCTTCAGTTATCTGAACGTTGAGTTGTTTGAGTGCAGGAGGAGTCTCATACTCCTCCTGACTGCTATACTGAAAGGTAACGTTCTTGACTGTAATCATGTTAGTAAGGCAACTCGTCGCGGCGGCGTGTCTCACGTGCGTAGATGACACGGCCCTGAATGATGAAATACGCATTTACGACTGCCAGCGTGATAAGGGCGGCAACAATTGCTTCGCCGATGGCTTGTGGGAGCACCACCCAGATAATAGAGGTGGGCAAGTATCCACGTGCAATAATCATCGTGAGAACAAGGACGGTATTTGTTGCTGAACCAACAAGTCCCGCGATGACTGCTGCCATGTTACGATTGATACGTACGAGGGCTGCAAATGTTGCCCAGGCCGTTAAACCGATAAAGATGCGTGGCAGGATGGCAACGAGAGGGTCTTTGAAAAATGGGGCCGTGGCACGGGTAAGACTGAGAATGCCGAAAATAAGGCCTGAGATAATACCCACAATGGGGCCACCGACGATCCCGCCGATAATAGTGGGGATATGTTCTGTCGTTGCATTTCCGATGGCATTGGGCAGGGGGATAAAGCCCAGACCAGGAACAACCCCGAGAATAATCGTAATGGCGGCAAGGACGCCCGCGATAACGATACGCTCCGTGGTCAATATCCAGGGGTTGGTAGTAGAAGAGGTAGGACCGACAGTGGCTTTGCTCACAGCAAAAACTCCTTTGTGCTGAATTCAACCGCTAGAAATGTTAAATCCCCGTAGGACATATCCCACAGTGGAAAATAGGCACGAAATAGCTAGTATGGCCTCCTGTATGCATAAAGTGTTGGGAATAAAACCTCATAAATTATACCCGTTGCGAACTCTACCTGTCAAGAAATAGTAAACAGGCGTGCGTGAAAAAGGTAAAATTTACGGTCAATCCCTTATTGCGCGAAAAATAGCTATATTCAGCATGAAAGTCGTCCAAAGAAATCAGGCTTTTGTAGACGTTGGCGGAAGTATCTGTTGTACACCTGTGGGTGTGCCAACAAGTGCGCGTTCTGCCATATGTAGGAAGAGACCTGTTTCGACCACTCCAACAATGTTTTTGATATGCGCATTCAAATCTATGAGACTGTCGAAGCCTTTGGGGAACGTACAATCGAGAATGATATTCTGATTATCTGTGATGAAGGTCGTTCCCGCGCGCTGGCGTAATGTCACACTGGCTCCCAGATGTTCCAGGCGTTTGCGCACAGGGGTAATTGCAAAAGGCGTTACCTCGACTGGCAAAGGGAAGCGTGAGATGAGTTGATCAACCAACTTACTATGGTCTGCGATAACGATGAAGCGGCGAGCAGCAGTCGCGACAATCTTTTCACGTACTAAGGCCCCACCTGCCCCTTTCAATAGATTGAGTTGTGGGTCGATCTCATCGGCTCCATCAATATAGATGTCGAGTTCAGGAGCGGTATCTAGATCGGTGAGGGGAATGCCCAGGCGTTGCGCAAGATCGTGCGTGACTTGAGAGGATGGCACGGCTCCTTTAATATGTAAACCTTGTTGCATACGTTGGGCTAATGCCTGCACCAGCAAGGTCGCAGTTGAACCAGTCCCCAGTCCAACTAACATATCGTTTTCAATATAGTGAGCTGCAGCCTGGGCAGCCTGCGCTTTTTCTGTATCTTGTGTGATATACTGTTCTGCCATAGCTCTGTATCCTTCCTATTTAACATCGCTGCTTTTGAGTATAGCACAAATTTTTGTAGGTGAAAGAATGGTTCCTATGGTACATGCAGGGGACTATCTTGTCATCTGTAGAGCATCGTGATACACTCAGCGAGTAAAGATGATTCATATAGGACGTTCTAATGTGTCGGTAAGGAAGAAATGTAAACCCGGTATGGGGAAACCGGCTGATGGCGGCACATGGTAGAAGAATCTCGTTGCAGGTGGTAGCAGTTATGTCTGGACAATTGCGCGCTCTCTTAGTAAAAGATGATGAATATCAAAATGCAAGCATCGTAGAGGCATTGCGGAAGGATAGTTATGTGGTGCAGGGGGTGGTCAGCATTGCAGATGCTATGCGTACTTTATGGGCAGAAGAATATGATGTGGTGATTTCTGACTTGCAGACAGCGGGAATAGATGGATTAGAACTCCTGCACTGGTTACGCACATATCGCCCGAATACGCGCGTAATTCTCGTGGGGCCTGCAAATTCAGATGTTGCGCGTTCTCAGGCTCTTGAAGGTGGTGCTGCTGGCTATCTGGAAAAGCCACTCAATTTGCACCAACTGAAAGAAGAATTGCGTCGGCTTTGGCAGCAGACGGGTTTTTCTGCAAGTCTAGACTCTTTTGATCTCCTGGATGTGATTCAAATTATCACTATGAGCCGTAAGAATATCGCTTTGCTGGTGACGATTGGGGTAGAGGAACGTGGTATGTTAGGGTTTTTAGAGGGTGAGTTGGTATGGGCGGAATATGGCATGTTGCGTGGGGAAGAGGCTTTTTTTGCTCTCGCTGCGCATAAGAATGGCACAGTGATGCATCAGGCTTGGAATGGCAATGTTACCCCCAATGTGACGCAGCCACTTTCGCGTCTCATCTTTCAAGCTTTGCAATACAGAACAAAATATGCACAGCAGTTTAGCGGCGAGCTAGTAGCAGTTCCCAAAACAGAAGGAATGCTTCTGGATGACATCAATGATCGTCCCTTTCAGGTACTGGCTGAATATGACAATACTCCATTGGGCACTGTCGAGCCTGGCGTGCCAATGCCCGTAGCAACCCATGATCTGAAAGGGGGAATTGCAGAGGCAGGGCAACCGCCTCTTACGCCGCTAGCAGGTGAGAAATTTCCAGTCGCAAAAGAGTGGTGGCAGCAAACAGGGAAAGTGATGGGTATCAGTGAGAGTTCTCCATTAGGGACGGTGATACCACATACGACAGGGGCACTGGACACAAATGGGAGGGCAGGTAAGCAAGGTAATGAGAAAAATACGCCTTCTGTTCCGATCGTCCAGAAATTTACTCCAGAAGTACGCAAAGATTTGCCTTCTTGGTTAACAGATCAACCAACATCGGCATCTCTGCCTGCTGTTCGTCCATCGTCGCTTTCCGGTACATCTTATATATCAGCTATGCCTTCAACAAAGTCGTCATCACCTGAATGGCAACCTCCTCAGGCGCAACGCCCGGACACGCAAGTCACTGGGCCGATTGCGCGTAAAGAGAATGAGGCCAGTGTCGGTGCTGTATGGTCGGCTCCTGTGGTACCTCCAACGCCCAAACGCTCAACCATATCCTCGTCAGAATGGGGAACTGCGGACGCAGGACGTGTAACGTCGAGTGGCCCCCTACAAAGTCTGGCTCCACGCAAGCCTGAAAATCCCGCGTCTGATCCACCTGACCCACGGGACAGTCGTTCGCAGTCTACTCTGGGGGCCACCGGAAACCAACGGGCTGTAAAACGTGCATATAATTATCCGGCGTTGGTTGCTGCTCTCCAGACGCTTGGCTATGCCGTCAATGGCTTTATTGCCGCCGCTGTTGTGACCCTCGATGGCCAACCAATTGCGCAAGTTGCGGTTGATGACCTGGATATCTCGCGCATTTGTAAGCCATTTAGTGCTATTTTGAAAAGTGTGCTACAATCGCTAGATCAAGGTGCATGGGGCGCGTATGAAGATACCGTAATCACGAGTGCTGATCGTCATATTATGATGAGTCTGGTAGGCGATGAAAAAAAAGCCTTCCAGGTGTTGATTACTTCCCGTGAGTCTGACCCGACGGAGAGCTTGAATGTGATGGCGAATGTGGAAAGTGCGATCACGACCGCTCTTCAGTCATAGAGAGAAGATATATCCAATGAGTGAAAAGAGAACCGTTTCTGAAGAAGAGAAAAGAAATAATCGTTTCTCCTTTATCGTCGGCATTTGTATTGCCCTTGCAATTATTATCATCTTTACGATTCTGTTTAATAAATAAGGCGTATCGTCACCTATTGCGGAGTATCTCCTAGCAATTTTCGTAACCGTTCGAGTGTGATTTCCTCGCGTTGCTGAGCAGGCGAGGCGGGTATCGTTTTTTGTTTTGTCTGCTCTGTCCTCTGTGTGGATGATGATTGCGTGAGAGGCTGGCTGGTAGGAGACTGTGCCTGCGGACGTGGATGGAGCAGAGGTGATACCTGTCCTTCGCCCTCTTTAAGCAGAGGAACAGACGATGACGGCTGCCGATTTTTGAGATACTCGAGTTGTTGCTCAACATCGGTGGTTGTAGAGAGCGCGTCTAGCTGAACGTCAATGTCAGTGTCGCGCAGATGAAGCTCCGCAAGTGCGCGTGCGCGTGCCTCTGCCTGTTGTACGGCATCTTGCGCTTTTGCCGTGCGCTCACGCTCTTTCGGTGATGCTCCTTTGCTCAGCGTTTCATAGACCCGTTGCTGGAGAAGCGCGTTGCGTTTACGTGTGACGAGAAGATCAATCGTAGTATCGACTTCACTGAGCTTTGCCTCAAGTTGGCGTAGGGCGTTGCGCATGGTTGAGACAAGCTGTTCCTGGTCTTTTTGTTGCTGTTGGTAGCGTTCGGTCTGTCTAAGTAGCGAGTTATAATGGGTTAAAGCTGTGCGCGCGAGATCATCATTTTGCTGTCGAATAGCCTGTTCAGCTTTTTTCAACCAGACATCAGCCTCTGCGGAACGTTCTTTGCTACGCTTTTGCAATTTGTACCCTTCAGCGATAGCAGTGGCAACCTGCGTTTTCACCTGAACGAGTTGATTGCGCATATCAAGCTGGAGTTGCCGAAGTGTTTTCTCCGGGTCGTCAGCCTTTTCAACTACAGTATTGAGATTTGCTTGTAGCAAAGTAAGAACACGTTCCAACAAATTCATGCGGATCTCCATTTATGTGCTGGTATACCAATAGGTAGAGGGCGACCGTGTGAGGTCGCCCCATTCCGGCAGGAACACTGTCCCAGGACAGTGCTCCACTTGCCACTATTTACATTTCGCTGTTGGCGGAGTCAACCAGATGGGCGGCACTGGTTGCGCCATTTTTCCCGTTTGTGCCGTTTTGGGCTTCCTGGCCCGCCAATGTCGGGATGCGACTCATCAGGTCGCTAATGCGTGTGCCACTGAGTAGCTCAAACAGAGCAGGCACTTGCGCGACCATATTGACGATATCGCCAGTGATACGGCTTGCGCCGAGGCTCCCACCGTTCGTGCCATTGCCCCCACCGGTCGAGACAATCGTGACTTTATCAACCTTGCTCAATGGCTCAGCGATAGCGCGGACGATCTCTGGCATACCTGTGAGCAGTTTATCCAGCACAGCTGCTTGATTATATTCATGGAATGCGGCGGCTTTCACTTTCATGGCATCGGCTTCCGCTTCACCCTTCGCACGAATGACTTCTGCTTCCGCCAGACCTTTTGCACGAATGACCTCAGCATCGGCCAGACCACGAGCGCGGTTGGCCTCGGCATCCGCAAATCCACGCGTTTTGTTGGCTTCCGCTTGACCTTGTGCCTCCAGCAGGAGACGCTGCCGCTCGGCCTCGGCGACTGTTTCGATACGGCGGCGTTCCGCTTCAGCCGCCTTTAAGACGGTGGCTTGCAACTCGAATTCGCGGCGTTGAATTTCGGCTTGTTGGACTTTGATCTGCGCCTGTTTCTCGACTTCGGTGACTTTGACCGCCTCTGTGACGACCTGCTGTTGCGTGATATTGGCTTGAATATCATACGCTTTGTCGGCTAAGGCTTGCTGCCGCTTAATTTCAGCATCAAAGGCCGCTTTTTTCAATGAGAGGTTACGCTGTGACTCTGCTTGTAGTGCCAGCGATTCGGTTTCTGCTTTAACACGGCCCTGGTCTGCCGCGGATTTTGCGACGGCTGACTCGCGTGCAGCATTTGCCTGTTGGATTTGGGTATCGCGCGCGGCAAGAGCGGCGGCGATATCGGCCTGTTTTCTGATCTCCGCGATCTGTGGGCGCCCCATGTTGGTGATATAGTCGTTCTTGTCGCGCACATCTTTGATAGTGAAAGAGATAACTTCGAGGCCCATTTTTTCCATGTCGGGCGTGACCGTTTTGAGCATTTTTGTGCCGACGTTTTCTGGGTCTTTCACCAGTTCTTCAACGGTTAGCTGACCAACGATTCCGCGTAAGTGGCCTTCCATCACCAGACGAATCAGGTTCTCGCGATCACTCTGCGTCTTGCTGAGGAACTGTTCCGCGGCAGTTTTGATGCTCTCTTGGTCTGAGCGCACCTTGATTTGTGTGACCGCTTCAACGTTAACCGCAACGCCTTGTGTCGTATACAGGTCTTGTGGGGGGGCGACATCAAAAGACATTAGTTCGAGCGAAAATTCTTGGGCACGCTGATAGAGTGGAATAACAAGTTGTGAGCCGCCCGTGATAACTTTCGTCCCGCCTGTGCCGTAGACGATAAGTGCCTGGTTAGGACCAACCTTACGTAGCAGGCGACTGGTGGTCTGTAGCAAGAGAATAACGACAACCACTAGAGCTACAACACCAATGATAAAGGTTAAGAGAATGCCATTAGTGAACATGACATTTTACTCCTTTTGTAGATCATTGCGCATCACCACGGGAGCGTCTGAACGTTCAGAGTCCTCGATAAGTGAGCGTAGTTTTGCTAATTCATCAGAATCGGTATTGGATGATACTGTAGAGGGAGAAAAAGAGTCCTGATGATCCTGTTCTTCCATAAAATGTTCCCAGGTATCGACTTCTGCTGTGCCGTGCTGGTAATTGACAACCACCACTTCTTGATCGCGCTCAATGCGTTGTCCAGTCACGCTACGCGCAGGAAGGCTTTTGCGCATTCCACCAGGCGAAAGGTAAATAATCTCGCCCGGACTGTTTGCCTGAATTGTCAGGCTTACTTTCCCGATTAATCCAATGCGCTCCGAGACATCTTGAATCGTCTGGCCCTCGCTATTCCCAAAGATGCGTACCAGCAAGGCGAGTAAGAAGAGTGTGACAGCAAGACCGCCTACTATGGCCCCAAGCAATGTCAGTGGCAGTATCCAGCCGATAACACTGTGGAATACATAGCCGAAGAAACCGAACCCGAGTAAGAAAAGAATAATAGTAGTAGGATTAATAAATGTGAGGAGCGATGCACCTCCTTGTGTTGTGCCAGGTAGGTGCGCAACAGCGGCTTGATTATTGCGCATGCTGGCTGAGGATTGTGAGCCAGTGCCTACATGTACGCGGTTAACATAATGACCCGTCTGGTGTGTAGAACTAGCTGTCTGTCCACTGAGATGAACATGCTGCCCTGCTCCATGCCCAACGTGGTGAACACCGTGTCCATGCCCAAAGTTTCCCAACACGGAGGTTACTATCAGAAAGAGTAACCCAAAAAGAAAACTGGCAAGGAAAAGCAGCGAAAGCGGATCAGTTTCGATTGGCATAACCATGCTCCTTCCGCTGTGAAATTGCGGTAGCTTGAAATGCTGCGTGATCAGCATGCTCAATCACAGTGATAATGCCGACCAGCACACCAACAATCCCGAAGATACAAGCGAGCGATAAACAGAATAGTGTTGTGGGTATTCCAATGAATGCGAGCACTGGAAATAGCGCATCCGAGAAAAAACTGGCAATACCCAAACCAATAGAACCTGATAACAAGAGACAGGGAGCCAGAACAGGATAGCGTTGCAGAACCGAGCTTCGTCTTAGCCGCACGGCAATCCTCCTGTAGCTCAGTTCCTGCTGACTCTGTGACATATATAACCTCTCTTATTCCTTCGTTCTACAGGGAAATATCCCTGATGTATCGTGTTATGATTCGCTGTATCTCTCAGACGGAATCATCTATAGGGACGTAATATACTGATAAAAATCCAAATCCAAAGGGAACGCTATAGCGCAGTTCAATTATGCTCATAACCATTCTGTTGATCGTGGTATTGCAGGATGGTCTGAACGATCTTTTCAAGCTCATCAATCGGCATACTGGCAAGATCACGAAATGTTGCTAGATAACGGCGTGGTTGCTCTTTCTCAGCAAGCAACGACAAAAGATCTGAGAGTGTTGGCTCGGCATACCACTCTTCCGCACTCGCGCTTAACCAGGTCACTAAGCGGTCTGTTTCTTGCGCGACATCAGTTATCAGGTCAGTGCTATAGTCTGGTGGATCGCTGACAAGATAGCCTGGATGAACCTTAAAAAAGCGAGCCAAAAGGTCGCGTGTAGATGCCGTTAAATGCAGCCGTTTATTCCCCTCTAGCTGCGAGAGGTACGCCTGGCTAACACTTTCATTCAATTCTTCCTGCATGGCCTTTACGACTTCTGTTTGCGTCATAGGGCGTTGTAGCCCCCGTAGATCGCCTTCGACTTCACGCAAATGTTTAATTTTCTCGCCGAGATTCATCTTTCCACCTCAAATAACTATTTGCTATATCACAGTATAGCTTTTTGTTATGGGCTTGTCAAGAGAAACGGCCCACGAATTGTTGGGCATGAATTTTTGGCATACCAAGGGAGAGAGAACTAAAGCCTTACACTTAGTTCTCTCTCCCTTGGTATGCCAAGACAGCAGTTCTTGTCTCGTGTCGTGTATCTTAATCTTATGCCAGTGTGATTGCGCCTGTTGCACTGTCTACATGGATGGAGACAGCCGTCAGCGGTGTTGGAGCGGGTGGATTGACGACCGCAGCATTTTTTGAGGGGTCGAAAGCCGCGCCGTGGCAGGGGCAGAGCAAGAGTTGGCTACTGGGATCATAACTGACCTGGCAGCCTGCATGTGTGCAGAGGGCGTCATAGGCGACAAATTGACCATTATTCAGATGTACGAGTACACCTGGGTCACCGCTAGACGGGATTGTAAAGGTTGTTGCGCTGTTGGTGGGGACGGCACTAACTTGCGCAATTGCACTGGTTGTACCTGGTGTTGTGCTGGTAGTAGTCGTTGTGCTGGATGCGCTTCCAGCCGTGCTGGCGGACGAGCTGCCAGGAGTAGTAACAGTACTTGAATCATCGGTAGATGAGAAGAAGCGGTTAATTGCATACCCGAGTGTAAACAGTCCAAGTATGGTTGCACCGCCTGTGAAGACGCCTGAGAGAAAATTGCGGCGGTTATCTTTGGCGCGTTGTATGGTGCTATAGCGGCGTTGTTGTTGCTGCTGCTGTTGCTGGCGTGCAGTTTGTTTTGTTGTTCCTGTTGTGGCTGGAGTTGCGAGTGCGGGCGCGACTTCAGGGGCCAAACTTGTTGTGCCGAGCAGGATGGCGAAAGCCGGTGTGAGTTGTTGTTGCTGCTGGGGTGAGACTTGGGAAAGTGTAGTAATTGTTAACCACTCGTCCAGCGTTGGTAATCCGGTATTAAGCGGGCCATTTATCACCATTGTGAGCCAGCAGACAGTGAAGACGATATCAGAACCATAGAAGTAGGGATAGACGCGCCATGTGGCGGAAAGGAAAAAAAGTAAACTGATAAGCATACCAAAAAAGGCGGCGGGACGGAATAGAAATCCAAAGAGAATGCCCAACCCGATTGCAATCTCGCCATAGGCGGTCATGAGACCAAAGAGACGGGCATGTTGTGCTGCAATGAGAAGAAAGCTGTGAAGTGGGGAACTGGCTGCAAAACCGATAATTTGTCTGCCAATATAGCCCGTTGCTTTCGGATTAAAAAATTGTGGATCCATGAATTTTTGGATACCAGCATAAACAAACGTAACGCCGAGGAAGAGTCGCATAGGTAGTAGTACCCATCCGGGAATTGGCGTTGGTTGTATGCTTTTATATGGTGTCATGACAACTCCTACATGAAATTGTGTCTTGAGGAATGATATCCTCTTATGCTTGACTTCGTTTTACTCACCTATGTATAGCACAATGACGTTAAAAACGTATTAATGAGATGCTGGAGATGGGGAAAGTGAGGAAAAAGCGTGGTGCGTGCGAATCTAGGCCTCTTCGCACGCACTTTCACCGATGCATAGTAATGGAGCCTGTGACTCACTCCATTACTAATGTATAAGGAGTATACCACTTATATATCAGAAAAACCTCTAGGATGTGTAAAATTTTTGTCAAGGCTAATTTGGATACATAAGAAGCATTCCCTCTGCGTTGTTCTCGATGGCTGCGCGTTCAAAAAGCATGGGATGATGTTTTACCGCGCGCCAGAGAGGAATAAAATCGTCATAGTGGTGGCTGGCAGGGTGTCCAGATTGCCCTGGGGCATGGATGGACAGCGAATTACGCAGGTTCGCCAGATCGACAATCTGCCGGAATGAGGGAACGGTAATGACGGTTTCAGGTGCGTTTGCCATTGATGCGCCCATGTTGACCGTATCAATGTCGCCTCCCACGGGGAACGGTCCGCGATTAAAGAGTCGGTCTAACGGTTTGATAGCTCCTAATGGGTGGTTGTAGCTCATCTTATGGACGGCTCCATACTCCCAGCGTGTTATATCGTTGCCCAACCGTTCTTGCAGCTCTTCCAGCGTTGCCTGTAGTGTCACTTCCAGCGCATCATGCCAATTTTTCGGGCCATTAGCAATCTCTGAGGTCGCGAACCAGCTATCATCTTGTTCATTGAGCAAGCGGATCAGGAGCGGTTTGCTACGACTGGCATAGCCATTTTGTGGGGCGAGAATATTGTCCCCTACCCCTAGATAGTTGTAGATAAATGTCTGATCACTTCCCAATACAGCACTGAAAACAATATATTCGAGTTTGCGTAAAAAGGTCGTGTACAGTGTTGCGCCGACACTCTCTGGCGACAACACATAGTCCCACTCACCCAATATCCGTTGCGCAGCACTAGCTAGCTCTGTCTTGGCGGCAATACGTAACATGTGAGGAACGATAGCACGGGCCGGTAGCGCGTATTGGTCGGCTTGAATTGTTGCCATGTCCGCCAGCGAGAGGTGCTCTTTTTGGGTTAAAAGGTCGCGAATACGTTGGGCGCGATAGCCATTAAGCCATTCATGCGTGATGTAGTGAGGATAGTTATCATCAATAACGCGGTTATTGGCCGTAACGATAAAATGTTGTTCGGGGTTGTAGATTTGTGGCAGTTCCTCGAAGGGGATCTGTCCAATCCATTCGTAGTCACCTGTCCAGCCCGGTGATGGCAGTAAGCCCTGTCCGTGTGCGCGAATGGGGATCGCACCCGCCATGATATAGCCGATATTACCGTTGCGGTCGGCATACACAACGTTTTGTGGCGGGATGTCCCAATCGCGCATAGCAGTGCGAAATTCTTCCCAATTCGTGGCTCGATTAAGCTTGAAGATCGAAGAGATGATTTTGCATTGGTCGAGTCCAACCCAACGTATGGCAAGAGGAAGTTCTGGTGCGTTCTCACTCGCTTGATGAGCGGACGTCAGTGGTGGCATATGGGTGAGAATAGGACCATGACGAGTGATACGAACCTCTTCCACAACAGGCTCTTTGACGCCCTTAACGACAATCTCCTCGCGCACAATTTGAGCGTCTTCCCATGTACCCTGATATTCATACTGGTGTGGGTTGTCGGGATTGAACTTCTCAATGTACAGGTCTTCGACATCGGAGATAGCGTTTGTGACACCCCAGGCAATATGTTGGTTGTGTCCAATGATAATGCCAGGACTGCCTGGAAAACTCACGCCGACGACATCCACATCGCCGGAGACGAGGTGGCACTCGAACCAGATCGAAGGTGCCGCCTGCCCCAGATGCGGGTCATTGCAGAGAATGGGGGCACCTGTGTTACTTTTTGTGCCATCAACAACCCAGTTATTGCTGGCTCCCATCATGCCAAAGCCGCTGAGCTGTTTGATCTGCTGATACTGTTCTAGTAAGCCGGTGTTGATACCTTGATAGGCTACGCCGGGCGGAATAATCAGCGGATGTGTCGGGTCATAGCCCGCTTCTAGCTTCATTGCGCGCTCAACACCCACCTGTGCCACCAGACGTGCGCGGATTAACTCGGTCTCCCAGTTGCCGCCAAGATTCCATGCCATGAGTTTCGCCCATTGAATTGTATGAACTGGCTGCCACGGTTCTGGTTTAATGCGCAAGAGCGTAAACTCGATGGGCAAGCGATGGCTGTTGCGTTCGATAAAGACATTCACTCCTCTGGCATAGGCCTCCAGTACACGCTGTTCATGCGCTGGCAAACGTTGTAGTTCCGCGGTCGCAGAGCGATGCATCCCTAAACGCCGACTGAAACGATCAACCTCTAAGGCGACGGAACCAACAATCTCGGATAAGCGACCGGAGATCAGGCGGCGGTTCATTTCCATCTGCCAGAGGCGTTCGCGTGCGTGAACATAGCCCTGTGCAAAATAGAGGTCATCTTCGTTATTGGCATAGATATGTGGCACACCATAGGCATCAGTGATAATCTCGACCTGTTCATGCAGGCCCGTGAGATATAGCGTTTCATCATTTTTTGATAATGGGCGGCGTGTAAGCAAATAGTAAGTACCGCCTGCAAGTCCTGTAATGCCTGCGACGGCTGCGGTTGCGAGCGCAATGCGTTTCCACCAGGATGGCATAAAGAGTACTCCTTAAACAATAGAGTGATACTATCAGTCAGAATATATACTGATAGTATCACATGGGGCGTCTTTCGTGATGCTGTTAAGCTAATTCGGTTCCCTGCGCGGTATCGCGTACCTCAAAGCCAAGCGTGCGAATCTGGTCACGTAACTGGTCGGAAAGTTTCCAATTGCGTGCTTTACGCGCTTCGTCGCGCTGGCGCACCAGGGCTTGCACCTCTTCGCTCACGACGCGCGGAGTGCTGGCTTCAACGCTATCCAGGCGCAGACCAAGTACACGATCGAAGTCAAGGACGAGTCGCCAACGTTCAGCAGGCGCGATTTTATTATTGCGTGCAGCCTCGCGAGTGAGACTGAGCGCAACAGGCATATCGAGATCATCGCTGATCGCCTTTTGAAATGCGGTCCGCATCTCTTCTGCCTCGGCTGACCAGGGTGTGTCTTCGGTGAATGTTTCACGTGGCAATATGGCAAGGTCGGCACGCAGGTTGTTGAGGCCGTTCTGTGCTGCTATGATGGATTCATCGCTAAAATTGAGCTTAGAGCGATAGTGGGCGGTAAGCAGCAGGTAGCGGTAGGCCATTGGGTCGATGCCCAGTTCTTTCAATGTGCTGACCAGAATAACGTTGCCCTTAGAGCGTGACATCTTGATTGTTTGCTCTTGCGTTTCATCATCATCAGCCTCCTGCGCATTGCCAACCTTCATCTTGCGATTGCCAATCACCAAAAATTCGCCATGTACCCAGTAGCGCACAGGCTGTTTACCTGTCGCTCCTTCGCTCTGCGCGATTTCGTCCTCATGGTGAGGGAAGGTCAGGTCAATGCCGCCCGTGTGGATATCAAATTGCTCGCCCAGGTATTTAGTTGCCATCGCGGAGCATTCGATATGCCAGCCAGGGAAGCCGGTTCCCCACGGGCTTGACCAGTTCATTTGACGCTCTGGTCCGCCATGTTTCCAGAGCGCGAAATCCTCTGGCGCATCTTTGTCATCGGCAATTTCCATCTGCTGACGCCCGTGTCCACCGGTCCGCAACTGCTCAACCGTATTGCCAGAAAGTGCGCCGTAGCCTGAGAAATGGCTGACATCATAGTACACATTGCCATTTCTTATATAGGCCAGATCGCGCTCGACAAGCTGTTCGGTCATCGCAATCATCTCAGGAATATGATCTGTCGCCTTAGGACTGAGATCAGGTGGTAGAATGTTCATCTCGTCGGCATCACGCATGTATTGCTGGGTATAGTAATTCGCAATCTCGTATGCTGAGCGTCCAGTTGTGCGCGCTTCGTGTTCGAGTTTGTCTTCGCCACTCTCCTCCGTGTCGTTTTGTAAATGCCCTACATCTGTAATGTTGCGCACGAGATAGACATCGTAGCCATTATAGGTGAGCATGCGCCGTAGCCAGTCGGTCATGACAAAGGTGCGAAAGTTGCCGATATGAATATCTTTATAGACGGTAGGGCCGCAAGAGTAGATACCCACGCGCGGAGGATGCAAGGGGATAAACAGTTCTTTACGGCGGGTCAGCGTATTATACAGGTAAACAGGTATTTTATTCTCTGTAGGCATGAGCAAGGTTCCTCTCGTTGAGATCATAAATGTGTACTTGAATGCTGAGCAGAGCAAGTATGTTGATACTGCTTCTAGCACAAAAGGATTGTATAGAGATGTAGCTCAGACGAGGGACATGCGGAATTGATAGTCTTGCATGTGAACTGCTGAAGCGCATGTCTTTACGTTCACGAAGGGCTGAGCCATGTCCTTCGTCTCTTGTCGTGCATGGGCAACTTGCTGTTGTTGTGTTGCCAGCGTTACTGCACAAGAGCGCGAAGTTCATTGCCTTCGTGAACGTAAAGACAGGTACAATACTGTTTGGTATACTTCACACGCATCTCCAACTGTATCAAGATGGCCTTGATTTTCTGCCTCATAGTATAGCACATAACGCAAGTGGGTTCTCACCTCGTAATGGCAAGGAGGGAAAGATTGCAAAATTTGTATTGACAAAGCACCGCCTATGCTGTATCATATTATCCGTGCGTGAGCGCGACTACGAATTGTAGAGATCTGTATTATCAAAACTTATGCAAGTCGCATGCGTATCACGACGGAGCTTCTTAATTGTAGTGTCTATTCATTCGGGTGTGGCCAAGCGGTAAGGCGGCGGACTTTGGATCCGCTATTCCTAGGTTCGAATCCTAGCACCCGAGCCATCTTCTCTATATAGTAATGCGCATAGCATCTATCCGCATTATTGTATCCCCAATATTAAAAATAGCAGAAAAAGGTTTGTATATTTTATCATGAGTACATATGCTACCGTTGTGCTTGCAGCAGGCAAAGGTACACGGATGCGCTCTAAGCTATCAAAGGTATTGCAGCCCTTAGCGGGCATACCGCTGTTAGAGCATGTGTTACATGCTGTCGAAACTATCCCCACCGCGACTTCCCTGATTTCTTCTTCCCTCTCTCTAGAGACCCATCGTCCTATCGTGGTTGTTGGGCATGAGAGCGAGCAGATTCGCGCAACCTTCGCAGAACGCTGTCTCTATGCGTATCAGACTGAACAATTAGGGACAGGTCACGCTGTTCTTGCGGCCCGCTCTGTTGTAGAAGAACTGAAGCCGTTGCCTGATACTATCCTGGTTTGTTATGGTGATACGCCACTGATCAGCAACGAAGTGTTGGCGCGCGTATTGCATGAACACCTCACGCAACACGCAACCATTACCTTCCTAACGGCCTATGCCGAGCCAGACTCCGATTTTGGACGCATTGTGCGCGACGTTCATGGGCGCGTCCGTGAAATTGTTGAAGTGAAGCGCGCCAGTGAAGAGCAGAAGCAGATTAGGGAAGTCAATTCTGGTATTTACTGCTTCGCGCGCGCGTGGCTGTGGACAGCTTTGCAAGCTCTGCCACGCAATCCCTCCGGTGAGTATTATCTGACAGACCTGATTGCTATTGCGGCACAACAAGGACACGTCGTTGCTACCGTGCGTGGCTCGCTAGATGAGACGATTGGCATTAACAATCGTGTCCAACTGGCTGAGGCGGAAAAACTGCTCCGGCGGCGCATCTTAGAACAACATATGTATGCCGGTGTGACCATTGTCGATCCTGACACCACGTATATCGAGCGTGGGGTACAGATTGGCATGGATACAGTGATCTGGCCTTCTACCATGATTACAGGCCAGACTGTTATCGGAGAGGATTGCCGCATTGGACCTGGCACAACAATTGACCAGTCGGTCATTGGGAACCGCTGCATTGTCCGCAATTCGGTTGTAGAGCAATCGACGTTGGAAGATGGCGCGAGCATGGGACCGTTTAGCCACACCCGTGCAGGGGCGCACCTCGGACAAAATGTACGTATGGGTAACTTTGCGGAAATCAAAAATTCGTATCTTGGTTCCGAAAGCGATATGCATCATTTCAGCTATCTGGGCGATGCAACAGTTGGAGAACATGTCAACATCGCTGCTGGCACTATTACATCCAACTATGATGGACAACGAAAACACCGCACAGTCATTGAAAATGAAGCGTTTATTGGATGTGATACCATTCTTATTGCACCTGTCACTGTTGGCGAAGGCGCGTATACAGGAGCAGGGAGTGTTGTCACTACGGATGTTGCGCCGCATGCGCTGGTTGTCGGTGTTCCTGCTCGTCTCTTGCGTATGTTGCACTCATCGGATGCTGCCTCTTCCTCGGAAGAGAGCGACAAGAAGGAGTGAGCCTCGATATGGATGGCCCTGGCCTAGCGGGCTTAGTCGCCTCTGTTGATTTTCATATTCCGCAATTTGACTCAGAAGCATGGTTACAACTATTCATTCTGATTATCTCTCTTGTTTTTTGTGGTGTGGCTTCTGCCGCAGAAACAGCATTAACCTCAATTAGCCGTATCAAACTCAAAAATCTTGTAGAAGAGGGCGATGCACAGGCTACAAAAATTGAGCGTCTGCTTGCTGAACCGAACAAGTTCCTCTCCACTATTCTCGTCGTCAATAGTGTTGCGGTCGTTGTTGCCTCAGGCATGGCGACCGTGTTGGCATTGCGTTTCTCCGCGTCACTGGGCGAGCTTATCTCTTCTGTAATAATCTCGCTGGTGGTCCTGATCTTCTGCGAGATCACGCCTAAGACCGCCGCCGTCCAAAGTCCGTTACGTTGGGCGCGTGCCCTTGTTGGTCCAGTGCGCTTTGCCGCCTGGCTCTTATATCCTGTCGTCTGGACGCTGGGGACCGTAACTTCAAATCTGGTACGGATGATGGGGGGTCAAGTCAAACATCGTGGTCCTTTCGTGACAGAAGAGGAATTGCGTCTTCTGGTAACGGTTGGCGAAGAAGAGGGCGTCTTGGAGGAAGAGGAAACGGAGATGATTCACAGCATCTTCGAATTTGCCGATACGACCGTGCGTGAGGTGATGATTCCGCGTATTGATATGGTCACGTTGGACAGCACTGCAACGGTTACTGAAGCGGTTGATCTCGCTCTGCAAGGCGGTTTTTCGCGCATTCCCGTGTATGAAGAGAGTGTTGGCATAGATGAAATCATCGGTGTGCTCTACACCAAGGATATGCTTAAACAGTTGCGCGAAGGTCATCATTCATTCCCTATTCGCGATCTGGTCCGTCCCGCTTACTTTGTACCGGAGACGAAGAAACTCGATGATCTGTTGCGCGAAATCCGCCAGAATCGTGTCCATATGGTGATTGTGGTTGACGAATATGGGGCGGTTGCGGGTCTGGTCACGATTGAAGACCTTGTAGAGGAGATTGTGGGTGATATCAAAGATGAGTATGACCACGAAGAGAACTTGTATGAAAAGGTCAGTGAGAACGAGTATATCTTTGATGCCAAAATAAACATCTACGATTTTAACGCGATCATGGAGATGCATCTGGAAGATACGGACTACGAGACGCTTGGTGGCTTTATGTATGCTCAGCTTGATAAAATTCCCAATGCTGGTGATACGATTACCTTTGAAGGCTTGACGCTGACTGTATTGGCAACGCGTGGACGCCGTATTACAAAAATACGGGTGATACGCAATCAATCAGCTGCTGAGCAGAGCAATGTGGATGTGATGCTGTTACCTGCGCCTGAAGGGCAAACAAGTGCAGCTGAAAGAGGGAAAGAAGGCGCGCGTGAGGAGGCATCACAATATCAGTATAGGGAGGCATGATTATGGCTTTCGTTCTTCCCGCGCTACCAGCGTCGGTACGTGTCGTTGAGGTAGGGCCACGCGATGGTCTACAAAACGAAAAAGTTCAGGTTCCTACAGAGCAGAAGATCCGTTTTATCACGCAACTTGCTGCAGCTGGCCTGCCTGTCGTGGAAGCAACCTCTTTTGTCAGCCCACGTGCTATTCCGCAGTTAAGTGATGCCAGTGCTGTAATGGCTGGTATCCAGCCATTACCTTCCACTATGTATCCTGTGCTTGTGCCAAATATGAAAGGCATGGAGCGCGCTCTTGCCGCAGGTGTGCGTTCTATCGCCGTCTTTACTGCTGCCAGCGAGAGCTTTACGCGCCATAATATCAATATGACTATTGCCGAGAGCCTGGAAATTTTTCGCCCCGTTGTTGCTCTGGCGAAGCGTGAAGGTATGGGGGTACGTGGTTATATTTCAACCGTTTTTGGCTGTCCCTACGAGGGAGACGTGGACCCGCACGCGGTGCTTGCGGTTGCTCGTGCTTTGTTAGATATGGGGATTGAAGAGCTTTCTTTGGGCGATACGATTGGTGTCGCAACCCCTAATCAAGTGTATGATGTGCTGGCGTTGCTAATGGGTGAGGGCGCGATCCCGATAGATTGGTTGGCGGTACATTTTCACGATACACGCGGGACGGCACTGGCGAATGTGCTGGTGGCTCTCCAAATGGGCATTCATAGCGTGGATTCCTCGGCGGGTGGCTTAGGGGGCTGTCCCTATGCTCCAGGAGCGGCTGGCAATCTGGCAACGGAAGATCTGTTGTACATGCTGCATGGTATGGGTATTCAAACTGGTGTTGACCTTGAAAAAGTTGTGGCGGCAACACGCACAATTGCCCCATATCTGGGTCACATGCCTACCAGTAAATATTTTCAAGCCCACGAAGCTTCATCGATAACAGCTTGATCTTATCGTCACACTAAAGAAGGACGATGGTATGGCTATTTCCTATAGCCATACCATCGTCCTTCTTTAGTGTGACTGTACGACGCTACCAACGATGTTGCTTTGTACTTACTTTGCGTGTGTTTGCAAGTATTGGATGGCGGCGATGATTTGTGTATCTCCACTGTTCAATACTTGTTGTTCCGTCATATTGCTGGCATTTTCGTCAGTTGGCGTGAGTGGTGTCACATTGGCAGGGAGTTGGACGGTGATATCGGGCGAAATTTTGGTTTGCCGAATGAATTGTCCATCAGGGGTGAGCCACTCCTGCGTGCCGAGCAGAATTGCCGAGCCGTCAGAGAGATTGAACTGTTGAAGGACCGTACCAGTGCCAAATGTTTTTACGCCGATGAGTGTAGCGCGGTGATTATCTTTCAATGCCCCTGAAACAATTTCGGCTGCGCTGGCGGTATTCTCGTTAATCAAGACGACAATGGGGCTAGTTGTATCGACTGTATTGCCTGTGACCGCGACTGGCGTGCGTTTTCCACTGCTATCTTGCTCTAGAAGAACATTCCCACTTGGAATAAACAGGCTTGCAGTATCAACAGCCTCGCTGAGATAGCCACCCGGATTATCGCGCAGGTCGAGTAGAATTTTGTTTGCACCCAGTTTTTTAGCCTGGAGGAGCAGGTCCTTGAGCTGACCGGAGACGCCATTCGCAAATTGCACAATTTGAATATCGGCAATGTGGTCTTCAGGGATATAGTGCATAAGCACATTGGGCACGCTGATTTGCGCACGTACAATATTGAAGGTCAGCGTTTGTTGTGTGCTGGGCCGCTGTACAGTGATCGCGACACTGGTGCCTTCTTTTCCCTGGATCAGTGTGCTGACATCAGCAATTGTCTTGCCAACCGTGCTGGTTCCATTGACTGCAACGAGGATATCACCGTGTTTCAGACCAGCTTTCTCAGCCGGTGAACCGGGGATAGGGGCGGTAATGATGAGTTGTTTCGTTTTTGGGTCTTGACTCAGATAGATACCAATGCCTGTGAAGGAGCCGCTAAGTTGCTGGTTTTCCGATTGGACCTGATTAGGTGTTAAGAAGCGTGTATGTCCGGTATCGTGGAGCGAATCAACCATTGCCTGAATTGCGCTATATGACATCTGCTTATAATTAACGGCTTTGCGATCCACGTAGTTCTGGTCAACAATCTGCCATGCTTGTTGGAAGAGCTGTTCATATTGGCTGGACTGGCTGCTTTGTGTGAACGAGCCAATCGTGTAGAGTTGGTTACCAAACCAGCCGCCCACGAAAGCGATTATCACGAGCGATATGAGGAGGATAGTTCTACCAATAGTTCTGCCTTTCCGTGGTGCGTGGGGAGCAGACTGCGGCAGTTGGGCATAATTGCGCGTAAAGCCTCCTTGCTCTGTCGGTGTAGATGGTGTATATGATGGATCAACATGGTAGAAAAGTTCCTGGTTGGGGAGCGACGGGTCGGTATGTTGTTCTTCATACCAGCGGGGATCGTCATATTTGCTCACCGGATGGCCTCCATAAGGCACTGTTTAGAGTGCTTGTATTTATAACATCGTATATATGCTTGTGGCAAGAGATAATCTTATCTTAGTTGCCTCTGCCTAAAAAGTCAACCTATAGGGATCAGACTGGCGAAAAAGGTAGTTTCCGCACTAGATTCACTTTGTGCGTACCTATTTAGTTGACGGGAGCAATACAGTGGTTGAGCAAGGAGGAAAGCAAGCGGTAAATTATGTAATAGGAGGATTTATGGCAAAAAAATAAGAGGGGAGAAACTACTTGTGCTCCCCTCCTGGTATTGCGTTGCTTACAAGGGCAAACTGAGGGAATTACTCTACATTCTCGTTATTCTCATCATCCTCGTCCTCGAAGTCGTCCTCAATATCCTCGTCTGCACTCTCAGGCTGCGCCTGATCGGTTGGCGTGTCTGATTTGGGTTGAGTTGCCTGAGTTTTGCTGGTCGGAGATGGTGTCTGTTTCTTCGGAGGTTCCCATCCGGGAGCGCGCGAGACAATCATAGACATCATGCGCCCTTCCATGACGGGTGAGCGTTCGATTGTAGCAGTGCCTTTCAAGACTTCTGCAATATCATCCAGCAATTTGCGACCGAGATCAGGATGACGCATTTCGGCGCCACGGAACTGCACGCTGACCCGGACCTTATCCCCTTCTGCCAGAAATTCTTGAATTTTGCGCGTTTTGACTTCTACGTCGTGTTCATCGGTACGCGGACGCATACGGATTTCTTTGAGCGTAATGGTCTTCTGGTTTTTGCGCGCCTCGTTTTCCTTCTTGGCCTGCTCATACTTGTATCGACCATAGTCCATCAATTTGCAGACGGGCGGAATAGCATTAGGTGATACCTCGACCAGATCAAGATTTCTGTCACGGGCGATATCAAGTGCGCGTATGGGGGGCATTACTCCCATCATTTCGCCATTTTCATCGATCAAGCGAATCTCTCGCGCACGAATGCGTTCATTCACTCGTGTCTCACGTTGACGGTCATTCCCCCGAAAATCCCTGTTAATAGGCCAAACCTGCCTTCCTTTTTGTGCTAAACATTCTTGTAAACATAGACGTTTGAATATGGGATGGTTTTTTGAACACGGTCAAAGTGTAGCACACAGCCTTCTGCAAGTCAATTGATATATATGCTATTTCTTACGCCGTGTGCTTCTCTCTGCGACCTTTTTTCTCTCGGATTAGGCTGTAGAACTATTTCCCATCCTTGCGCCAGCGATGGCGTGCCTGGATATAGCGAATAGTTCCCGAACGTGAACGCATCATGACTGAGGATGTGCGCGCCCCCCAGCCAAAATACTGCACACCGTCCAGTAGCTCTCCGCTCGTAATGCCTGTCGCGGCGAAAGAGATGTCATTACTTTTTACCAGATCATCAGCGCGGAATACCTGATTGAGATCAATGCCGTTCGCTTTGAATTTCTCGCGTTCCTGCTCGTTGCGCGGCCAAACCTTACAGAGAATTTCGCCACCGATGCATTTAATTGCTGCTGCTGCTAGCACTGCTTCCGGTGCGCCGCCAATGCCCATTAGCAGGTCAATCCCTGTGTAATCTTCCATCGCGGCCTGGATGGCGGCTGAAACGTCACCATCGGTAATCAGGCGAATGCGCGCTCCGGCCTCACGAATCTGGCGAATAAGCTCTTGATGGCGTGGACGGTCAAGCAGTACAACGGTGAGATCATCAATGTGGGCATCACGAACACGGGCAATGCGGTCCAGGTTTACTGCCACTGGCGCGTTAATATCAATCACATGTTTGAAGGCGGGGCCGACTGCTATCTTTTCCATATAGAAGACGCCGGGAGGGGCCGCATACATTGAACCACGTTCTGCGATAGCCACGACGGCGAGCGCACCACCGATACCCAGCGAAAGGAGGCGTGTGCCATCAACAGGATCAACGGCGACATCAACCTCCGGCTTTGAGCCATTTCCGATGCGTTCACCGGTGTATAGCATAGGTGCCTCATCCTTCTCGCCCTCACCAATTACCACGGTGCCATCCATATCAACACCATCGAGCGCGTGGCGCATGGCATCAACTGCAGCCTGATCGACCATCTCTTTGTTGCCCTTACCCATCCAACGTCCCGCGCTTAATGCTGCTGCCTCAGTAACGCGAACCAGCTCCATTGCCAGGTTCCGCTCTTTCGTGCCGGATCGCTCAAAACGTTCTTCCTGCATATCGTCCTCCTCTAATGGCTGATTTACAATGTGACAAGACGGGGATATGTACGGCAGTGCTCTGCGCGCATTATTGCTCGCAAACACTCAGCCGCCTCCTTCAATTGGTTCTGGCGGTTGACAATCACATAGTCATACTGATCTTGTTGCGCCAGTTCCACACGTGCGTCATTGAGACGGCGTTCTCGCTCCTCCTCCGTTTCTGTCTGACGGGCTGTCAGACGTATTACCAATTCCTCAACAGAACCAGGGACGAGAAAAATAAAAATTGCCCCTGGTAACTTCCTGCGCACCGTGGCTGCTCCTTGCACATCAATTTTGAGCAATACATCACGTCCTACACGTAGATTATCTCTGATGGGTTGCAATGGCTGCCCGTACCAATTACCATGCACAAGCGCGTGTTCCAGTAACTCATCTTGTTCGATCATCTCTTCAAATTGCTCTTTGCTGATGAAGTGATAAGGGTTGCCCTCACTTTCACCAGGACGCATGGGGCGCGTCGTGACAGAAGCAACGACATGGAAATCCAGTCCCTGCGCTTTGAGTTCCTGGATAACTGAGTCTTTCCCTGTCCCAGATGGTGCAGAGAGGACAAAGAGGAGTCCCTGGCTACGTAGTTGTGCTGAAGAAGCGTTCGGCTCACGCACAATCTGCTCCGTCTTAATCTGCATGCAAAATTTCCTGATTGTCGTCTAGTAGTTGGAATGAATGTACGAATTGGCGACCCTCTGGTATACTGTTCTTGCCAATGTGGTAAGATGCGACCTTATTCCTCTCAATCCTTGTGTAATAGCGGGCATTTGTATGACACAAGGTACGGCAAGTCGCTTCTTCGCTCCTGCATTGGAACAGAGAAGATCTGTTTTTATTTACTTCTATTGTACAACATCGGTATAAGCTCGTGTGAAGAGGCTATGTGGTAACTGAAGCCTGATGCGCATGTTGGTGAGCTACGCTTGCTTCTCTTTCAGCGGCTTGAAAAGAAAAGAGGATGAAGGTGGAACTATGCATATAGACGCAATTACTCTCGCGGCGATCGTGGACGAGTGGCAAAAACTGCTGTTAGGTGCGCGTGTTGATACCATTATTCAACCAACAGAACATGCGATTGCTATACAATGTTATGCTCCCGCCCGTGATGGACAGGGTGGACAGAATCGCTGGCTCTATCTCTCTGCTCATCCTCAACTGGCGCGCGCACACCTTACCGCTCGTAAACCAACAAAGATTGCCAGCGAGCCGCCGCCATTTGTGATGCTGCTGCGCAAACATTTAGAAGGGGCGCGCATTGAGGCGGTAACACAGCCGCGTTGGGAACGTGTCATTGAGCTGATTGTGGGCTATCGTAGTAGCGCGGAGAGCGAGGAGCGCACACGTTTCCGTCTGATTATTGAGATTATGGGACGTATGAGCAATATCATTCTCTGTGATGAACAGGGTATGATCCTGGGCAGTCTCAAACGCGTGGGGGCGGAGGTGAATCGCTACCGCGTGATTGCTGCTGGTGTCCACTATGTACCGCCGCCACCGCAACAACGCTCTTTCGCAGGCCAGACACTACCACGTCTTGAGCCGACTACCGTAACAGCCGCACAACTCTCGCTGTGCCTTGCTGATGAGAGCGTTCCTTCTCAGCTTGAAACACCGACAGGCAAAGGACGTAAACGACCTGAACAGACGAAACTCTGGCAACTACTGACAAAACACCTGCTCGGCTTTAGTCCGCTCGTGGCGCGTGAGGCTGTCTATCGCGCTACTGAAGATGCCGAAATGACGAATGAGCAGGCCAGGGCAAGCAGCGAGCAGCTCTGGGAGGAATTAGCCTGGAATGTGCGCGAATTGAGTGCGCTCTACGATACCCATCAGTGGCATCCCCAACTGGCTGAACGTCTTGACCCAGTCAGCAAGCAGGCGACACCGATAGCCTTCGCAGTCTATGTACTGGAACAGTATCTGGATCTGCCGGGTATGCGTGTGCAAGAACAAATCTCGGTCAATATGCTCCTCGATGACTACTACGCACGCACTGAGTGGCATGACGCGCTGGATAATTTGCGCGCTCCGATCCGTAAGGTATTACAGGGGCAGGTCGAACGCTGCAAGCGCAAGGCCGACCTGTTACAGCAGGAGCTAGCTGTTATTGAGCAGGCCAGTGCCTATCGTTTGCAGGGCGATCTCTTATTAGCCTATCAGCATGAAATTGTGCAAGGTCAGAGCAGCGTCACGTTACAAAACTTTTTTTCAGGCCAGGAGCAGGAAAGCGAAGCGGTGACGATAACCCTTGATCCTCGTTTTGATGCTGTCGGTAACGCCAATCGGTTCTTCAACAAATATCACAAATTGCGGCGTGCTGCTGAGCTTGTGCCGGAGCAGATTGAGCAGAATGCTGTCGAGCTAGCGACGGTTGAGCAACTGCTGGCCGACCTGACCATTGCGGAGACACCGCCAGAGGTCGCGTTGGTAAAAGCGGAGGTGCAGACAGCGGGCTATCTACGTGGCAAAGCTGGTGGGCGCGAGCTAAAGGCGGCGAAGCAGAATAAAGGGAAGAAAGCCGGAAAAAGTGGCAAACAGGGCAAAGGTAAACCTGTTCCGCCATCTGGTGGTGTTCCATTGCATATGCAGAGTCACGATGGATTTACGGTTCTGATTGGAAAGAACAGTCGTCAAAATGAAGAGGTCACGTTCCATCAGGCGACGAGTAACGATATCTGGTTACATGCGCGTGGTGTCCCTGGGTCACATGTCATCATTAAAGCGGCAGGGCGTGACGTGCCACGTCCTACTATCGAGCGCGTTGCATGTCTTGCTGCCTACTATAGTCAGGCGCGTGGGAGTACTAGCGTGC
Organism: Ktedonobacterales bacterium; assembly: GCA_027451525.1. Classification (GTDB taxonomy): domain Bacteria; phylum Chloroflexota; class Ktedonobacteria; order Ktedonobacterales; family Ktedonobacteraceae; genus DTNP01. The sequence goes on along the minus strand of DAIDJF010000002.1, from coordinate 131,265 downwards.
CCGTAGATTATACCTTGCAGCGTCATGTGCGTCACATGAAGGGTGGTGGTCCTGGCATGGTCATTTATGAGCGCGAGAAGACGTTATATGCAGAGCCATCCTCAACTCCGTTCGCGTGAGGAACCGATGCCCATCTCCTCGCGATACTTGGTAACTGTGCGGCGCGCCATCGGATAGCCTTGCTCGGTGAGGGTGCGCGCAATCTCATCATCGCTCAAGCGGTGGCGTGGATGCTCATGGTGAAGCAGTTCGCGAATCATATCTTTGATGCCGAGCGAGCCGTCAAAAAAGTCTGATAATGGAATAAGCCGACCATTGGGCAGCAGCGCATACTTGTTCGCTGTTGCCCGACTGACCGTGCCTTCGTCGAGATTGAGGCGTGCCGCGACCTCTGCCCGTGTCAATGGGCGCAGATAGCGAATGCCTCTCTCCAAGAAATCATGCTGATAGTCAACCACGACTTCGGTTACGCGGCGTAATGTGCGCCAGCGTCTTTGAATACATTCGACGAAGAAGCGGGCGCGATCTGTATAGTGATGCATATAGCGCCGCTCCTCAGTAGCTGTGCTGGAAGATGATTGACGTGGCTGTTCTGTAGGGCCAGTGCTATCTATGCGGAAGTTATAACGCCGTTCCTCAATCAGCTCAATTTCAAAGCCGTTCTCGTTCTTACGAATAAAAATATCTGGACGCACATACGTTGCATCACCATTGCGTTTGGCAGGATAATCGGTCCAGTAGATATGCGCAGGAAACGGGTGTAACATGCTACGGATGTAGAGGGCTGCCTGTCGCACCTCTTGTTCGGCTTGTTTGAGTTCACGCGCAATCTCAGCGAGTTGATTGCGCCCCAGTCGTTCAAGGTAGTTCTCGATCAAGGGACGTGTGAGCGGATGGGCAGGAGCAAGCTCGCTGATAGCATCAAGTTGTATCAGGAGACACTCACGCAGATTGCGTGCGCCAATTCCGAGTGGTTCCAGCGTGTGAAGCTGACTGAGAACATAGGTGACGCGCTCAGTGGGAAGCTGAAGTTGTCTGGCAATCTCCTCGACGCTGATCTCAAGGTAGCCACGTTCGTTGAGATTGCCGACGAGTTGCTCGGCAATGGGGGCATCATCGGGTGTCACAAGAGCCTCTAGCTGGTGTAGCAGTGTTTCCGCCAGCGTCTCGCCCATTGCAATGCGGGCCATTGGATCATAGGCATCGTCGCTATCAGCTTCGGCAAAGCCGTAGTTATCAATATCGTAAGATACCTGCTGCTGATATTCCCAGAGCGGTTCTTGAGTATTGGAAAATTGATATGCGGAGAGTGATTCTTGCATGCTAGTTGCCTGTGTGCTGGGGGCAAAATGTCCACACACGGCACAGGTCGCTCCATAGAGACGTGTGCCACAGAAATGGCATACACGCTGTTCGAGAACCTCTAGTACGGGATTTTCGGTCTGCTCTTGATTCACCGCGCGATCTAATTCGTCGGCTGAATATTGCAAAATGGTGCTTGATGTGATGAGTCTCGTGCTGACGTGCAGATTATGTTCTGGGCGTGGCGTATGTTCTAAACGCATGCCTCATTCTCCTCATCGTCCCTTGTTGCCGGAAAGAAGATTACTCGGCCCATCCTCGGCTGACAAGGGCTGCATGCGCAGCATCTTGTTCTGCCGCCTGCTTATTACGTCCATGACCGCGACCAGCAACCTGTTCTCCCAGCAAAACCTCCACGGTAAATTCACGATTATGCGATGGTCCTTCCTGGCTGGCGATGCGATAGGAAGGGGTAATGCCGTCGTGAGCCTGTGCTAATTCCTGAAAACGGGACTTGTTGTCCTTAAACAGGCGTTTAGACACGATTGTATGCGCGAGTGGTTCCAGGCGTGGCAAGAGAAACTGCTTGGTTGTCTCGATCCCTTGATCGAGATATAACGCCGCTAATAGAGCCTCAAATGCAGAGGCCAGCACGCGCTGCCCACCACCGGTGCTATGTTCGCCTTTGCCCATAATCAAGAAATCGCCTAATTTGATTTCGCGTGCAAAATTGGCAAGCGTCTCTGTGCGCACCAGGACTGCCCGTACATCGGTTAACTCGCCCTCTGTGAGATTGGGATAGACACGGTAAAGAAAATCCGCACTAATCATTGCCAGGATAGAGTCACCGAGAAATTCGAGTCGCTCGTTAGAACTTTTCCCCTCACCTGCCGCTTCATAGATATAAGATCGGTGTGTAAGAGCCAGTTCTAGTAGAGCGGGATTGCGAAAATGGAAGCCGAGGATCTCTTCTAGAGCTTCGCGCATTAGTTGACCTCCAACTGCACCTGAGTTGCATCTTGTACGGCGTCCGTCACTTCGCCAATGCGCCAGAATGTAACCCCTGGGGCTAACGTCGCCAATGAAGGCCAGAGATCAGGCGCGATAGCGGCGAAAAGGCCTCCCGATGTCTGTGGATCCCAAAGAATGGCGCGTTCAGTTATGCTAAGGCGTTCGCTGATACGTACATGCGGCGTCAGGTAATCCTCATTACGGTGTGAGCCGCCTGGTATACAACCGAGTTCGGCATAGTGCAGTGCCCCTGGGAGCAACGGTAGCGCATCGTACTCAAAACGCATGCCCGTTTTACTTTGCGTTGCCATTTCCCAGGCATGACCCAGGAGGCCGAAGCCCGTAATATCGGTTGCGGCGTGAACCGCTGCTCCTGCGCTCACCAGAGCCGCGCTCGCGGCACGATTGATACGCGCCATTGACGCGATTGCCTCCTGTAAATCCTGTTCTTTGACAAGGTCGCGTTTATGCGCGGTTGTAATCAAGCCACTGCCCAATGGTTTGCCTAGCACGAGCAGATCGCCAGGATGCGCTCCCCCTTTGGTAAGAATATGCTCTGGGTGAACCATGCCAGTGACCGCGAGACCATATTTGGGTTCTTTATCTGTCACGGTGTGACCACCCGCGATGATGCCACCCGCCTGGACGACAACATCTGCCCCGCCGCGTAATACTTCGCTAAGGATGGCATATTCTACATCATCGGGCCACGCGACCAGATTAATCGCCATGAGTACCTGCCCGCCCATTGCGTAGATATCGCTTACGGCATTGGCGGCGGCGATAGCTCCGAAGGCGTAGGGATCGTCAACAACGGGCGGAAAAAAATCCGCAGTGCTAATAATCGCTTGTTGACCGTTCACCCGATAGACTGCTGCATCGTCTGCGGCATTCAGCCCGACGAGCAAATCATCAGGTGCTGGATGTTGTGTAAGTGGACGCAGAACCTGCGCCAGGGCCTCAGGACCCATTTTAGATGCTCAGCCTGCGCAACTGGCAAGCGAGGTGAGACGAATTTGTCTCCCTGTAGACATGACATTATCCTTCAAAAATCTTTATGAACTTTTCCTGTGACATTGTAGCGCGTTTTTCCAAGAAGCGCAACGCTTGTAGACGAAAATGGCAAGATGTGTTACGCTATAATCCGTGCGTGTGAGTAACACAGGCAATCGCGGCTCGTCAGGGCCGAGGAAAGTCCGAACTCCACAGAGCAGAATGCTGGTTAACGGCCAGTGGGGGTGACCTCAAGGAAAGTGCAACAGAAACATACCGCCTGACGCTAGACACGCAGATAACAGAGCATGTCGGTTGGGTAAGGGTGAAATGGTGAGGTAAGAGCTTACCAGCAGCCAGGTGACTGGTTGGCTGGGCAAACCCCATTCGGAGCAAGACCAAACAGGAGGGATAGTGACTGCGCAAGTGGTTACTTGCAGGTTGCTCGCCTGTCAACTTCCGGGTTGGTCGCTTGAGGTATTGGGCAACCGATACCCTAGATAGATGATTGCCGTCTGTGCTTGCGCAAGCAGGCACGGATACAGAATTCGGCTTACGGGTTACTCATATGTGCGACCCACAAGAAAGCCCCTAACACTAGATGTTAGGGGCTTTCTTGTGGGTCGCACATATGATGAACGGGATAAGCATGTGTTATCGTAGAATAATGACCCTCACGATCATAAACGCATCACGCCACCTCATGCGAAATGCTGTTGCTATGCTATTATTTCCCAATACGATTATTATCGATAAGCCAGCGTAAAAAGTGAAGGCGGCGACTCTCTTCAAGCAATTCACGATACTCGCTCTGTTCGGACATGTGACTGCGCATATCAATCAAACGGATGGCTTCTTCTTCTGAAAAACCTAGTGAGAGGAGATGCTGAAATTCAGTACCATCGGTCGTGTAAGAATGTTCTGTCATGAAAGGACTCCCTTGTGAATAACCGAACGGGCTATGAGGATAGGCATCTCGGCGACCGAACGACGGTCTCCTTGATACGTATACGGGTAACAGCCCTCTACTAGATACAACATCTTTTTGATCACAAAAATTTCGGTATAGAGACCTCTTCCACCTATATAGAGAGAGACGTTAAAAGATGCGGTTTTGCTACAAATTATTTAAAACTATTTAGTGGCGGGCGTGTTATGCTCGTGCATCTGAATGCCCATGCGGATAAGGCGTAGTGCGCGTTCTGTCGCGTCACACATCAGCGAGGCGGCGTGTTGAATCGCATAGTCAAGGGTCATAGGGCCAGATGGAAGAGTGGCGATACCGTCAATGCCAAGTTCGTAGACGGTGTGATAGTGCGTACCGAGACCGCCTGCGATAGCAATGACTGGAAGACTGTAGCGTTTTGCCATGTGTGCCACGGCACCGACGCTTTTGCCATAACCTGTCTGTACATCTAGCTGTCCCTCGGCGGTTAATACAAGATCGGCGGTACGCAGCTTTTCCTCCAAGTGTACAGCTTCAAAAACAATCTGTGCTCCTGGGCGCAATGTTGCGTGGAGGAAGGCAATCATTCCAGCCCCTAAACCACCCGCCGCCCCCGCTCCGGGAATATCACTGACGCTCTCATGCAGGTCACGCTCGATAATGCGGGCATAATGTTGTAGCGCAGCATCGAGTTCCGCGACGATAGCGGGCGTCGCACCTTTTTGTGGCCCATAGACAGCGGCGGCTCCTAAAGGACCATAGAGAGGATTGGTGACATCGCAGGCAACATCAAATGTGCAGGTTTGCAGGCGTGGGTCCATTGTTGCCGTTGTAATGTGCGCAAGCGTTGCCAGTGCGGCACCACCGCGTGCAATAGTCTCGCCATTTTCCATTAGCAGTGTTGCGCCCAGGGCCTGGGCCATGCCTGCGCCGCCATCGTTGGTAGCACTCCCGCCAATGCCGATGATGAAGCGGCGACAGCCATAATCGAGGGCGGCTACAATGAGTTCACCAACTCCGTAGGTCGTAGCAATGCGTGGGTCGCGTTGCGCGTGTGGCACCAGGGGTAGCCCTGCCGCTGCCGCCATCTCAATTGCTGCCGTTTGCCCATCGCCTAGTAGGCCAAAGAAGGCGGTGACAGGGTGACCTAATGGCCCTGTCACTGTTTGTTCGATGAGATGTCCGTGGGTGGCATCAACGAGGGCCTGCACCGTGCCCTCGCCGCCATCCGCAACCGGTACAATCGTAATAGAGGCCTCTGGATATACCCTTTGTATGCCCTGTGCGATTGCCTGCCCTGCCTCGGCAGCGGTCAGACTACCTTTTAAGGATTGAGGGGCAACGACGATATGCATGAGCATCTCCTTTACTACTGTGTGATTGGTGCAGAGGTATGCTGCGCGGTTAGCTGGTAGTGCTGCGTGTCAAAGTGACGGATGCGCCGCCGAAATTCAAATGTAAAGCCGGGCCAGAGCGTCGTGTTGTGACCGCGCGCATCCAGATACCAGCTTGCGCATCCAGAACTCCAAACCGTGCTCTTCATTCGCTCCTGCATTTCTCTGTTAAATGTTTCCTGTACCTCTGGTTGTACCTCTAGCGCACGAATAGCCTTTTTATGCATAATACGTAGAGCATCCAGAATGTAGGTGATTTGTGACTCGATCATAAAGACCATTGAGTTATGACCGAGACCTGTATTCGGACCTATGAGGAGGAAGAGGTTAGGAAAGCCCGCGACTGTTGTGCCAAAGTAGGCATGTGTGCCTTCATGCCATTCTTGCGCGAGCGAATGACCACCGCGTCCATAGATACATTGCGGCAGTTGCGTATCGGTGACGTGAAAGCCTGTCGCGCAGATAATTGTGTCGATCTCGTGTTCTGTGCCATCTTCGCTGATGATGCTGTGCGCTCGAACCTCGCGAATGCGCTCTGTGACGGCCTCGACATTGGGTTGGGTCAGCGCGGGATAGAAGTCATCTGAGAGCAAGACGCGCTTGCAGCCCATTGTATAGGTGGGCGTGAGCTTTTGGCGTAGGATAGGGTCGGCTATCTGGGCTTCCATATGGTGGCGCGCAAGTTGCATACCGCGTTCGATCATATTTGGTTTATAGACAAAGCTCAATGCCGTCAATTCACGCAGCCAGTACATTCTTGTGCGCACGAGCCGTTGCGTGATAGGCAACAGGCCGAATAGGAGTTGTTGCCAGGCCGGAATAGGGTGATCCATGCGCGGGATAATCCAGGGAGGTGTGCGCATGAAGAGCGTAAGCTGTTTTACTTTTGGTTGGATACGCGGTACAAACTGAATTGCCGATGCGCCCGTGCCAATTACCGCGACACGTTTGCCTGTTAGATCGTAGTCGTGCCGCCACTGGGCCGAGTGAAATATTGTGCCCTCGAAATGCTCAATCCCAGGAATTGCGGGGAGCGAAGGTTCGCTGAGTGGACCATTGCCGAGGATAAGGATATCAGCAAAAAGCAGCCCCTGCGTCGTCGTGATCTGCCAGTATTGGTCGCTTTCATTCCACGTGGCATTCAGCATCTCGCTATTCCATTGAATATGGGGAATGATGCCAAAGCGTCTCGCACTGCGGCGCAAATAGCTCTGAATCTCGTGCTGTGGAGAATACATATGGCTCCATTTAGGGTTAAGGGCGAACGAGAAGGAATAGAGGTGCGAAGGAATATCGCAAGCACACCCCGGATAGGTGTTGTCGCGCCATGTGCCTCCGATATCAGATGCTTTCTCCAGTACAACAAAATCATGCTGACCACTCTGTTTCAAGCGAATAGCCATACCCAGACCGGAGAAGCCCGTACCTAAAATAGCTATATGGACATGGCGTATTGGCGTTTTCTCATATGTTTCCTCGTGCGAAGAGGTCGTATGCTGATAGTCGTCAGTGACGTAGGACATTGATGGCACCCTCCGAGCATTGGTTGCTTTGATACAAAAAGGTCAAGTATATCGCAGTCAAAGTATATCACAATGCCATGTTTGTGCGCGCATCATGGCACCCTTTGAGCAAAAAACAGTAGTAGTGCTGGTTGTCTATGTTTATCAAGCTGCGACAATGTTTCTGCTGTCTCTTGTAGAAGCCATGAAATTTGTCACCATCTGTCGCTCGCACGACCCACTGGGCAATTCACAAGGCTTTTGCAACTGCTGTCTAAATGTCTGTCTTTCCCTGTTGGTATGCTGTATCATGTATATCATATCTCGGCATCTCTACTAGACACAACGAGAAGAATACATGATATAATAGGAGTCATTCTGGTATTCCATTCGCTTACATCGTGCGTGCAGGAACGTAAAGCTACATGTCGGTATCTTTAAACATGCTGGCGCATACACCATGGACTGCACGCAGCGTACAAGACCGCTCTTGATAGATGAAGGAAGGGTTGTGACGAAAGAAAATTCGCAAGAGGAGACCTGTACACTGGATATTATCAGCCATAGTTCGGCCCAAACGCAACGCCTGGGTGTGCGTTTGGGGAATCTGCTACATGGTGGAGAGCTGATTTTACTCGATGGACAGTTAGGCACGGGGAAGACCACCTTCACACAAGGCCTGGCTCAAGGCTTGGGGATCAGCGAGACGGTGAATAGCCCCACCTTTACTTTGCTTAAAGAGTATCAAGGGCGTATCCGTGTTGGGCAAGCTCCTACATCTGGCCTGGCACTGTATCACTTTGACATCTATCGTCTGGATGACCCTGAAGAGATTGTGGATCTCGGCTTTGAGGACTACTTTTACGGATCTGGCGTTTCTGTTGTAGAATGGGCAGAGAAAGCGGGCCATTTTTGGCCTGCCGAGCGTCTTCGTATTCATATGAAAATGTTGAATGAAACTAAACGCGGTCTGTTATTTGTAGCGACTGGGGCGCATTATTGCGACATTTTGAGGCAATTTCAGAAAAACGCTTATGTTACTGTTAGCTCTTGATACTTCTACTCGTCATGCCAGCGTCGCGTTGTGTGAAGATGATGTTGTGCATGGCGAACATATCTGGCAAGTTGGTAATAACCACAGTGTCGAATTGCTCGATCATGTGCAACGGCTTCTAATTGAGTGCCGTATGACGATGCAACAGATTGACGCTGTGGCAGTAGCGACTGGTCCTGGCTCGTTCAATGGGGTGCGTGTCGCCCTGGCAACGGCGAAATCGTTGGCGTTCGCGTTAAAAAAGCCACTTGTGGGTGTGAGTACTTTAGATATAACGGCAGCTCAATATTGGTTATGGCATGGACCTGTCTGCGCCATATTAGAGGCCGGGCGTTCAGAACTCTACGCGGCCTGCTATACGTTTGAGCAGGTAGCGGAGAGCAATGGGCATATGTTCTATCAGATGCATGTGTTGAGCGATTATCTCCTGCTGTCGTCTCAGGACCTTGCGAATTATCTTTTAGAGCACACGAAAACCTGGTTTGGAGTTCCCGGTGAGCGGCACGTGCTACCAACGCTGTTCTGCGGCGAGTTCAGCTCGGCTTCTCAGCAGATGCTTCAAACTGTTATGCAGGAGCAATGCCTTTTTATCCAGGGAGGGCAGGCACTGCGACGAGCGGATGTATTAGGTCAGCTCGCCTTGCGGCGTCTGCGCGCTGGTGAAGAGGATGATCCATTGTTACTTGAACCACTCTATCTGCGCCGTCCCTCAATTACGACGAGTAAGAGAAAGCGTTCGTTGCTGGGCAATACTGCGCAGGGACAGGATGCAGATCAGAGCCAGACAGAAAGGGAAGAGGGTGCGTTACGTCATTGACCGAATGACGATGTCGGACGTGCCTCGCGTCGTCGAAATTGAACGTCTCGCGTATCCTTCGACGTGGCCTCCAAGCGCGTATCGTAAGGAGCTACAGGATAATCGCTGGGCGCACTATATTGTATTGCGTGATAAGCAGATTGCAGAAGAGCAAGTGGCAACCGTTCAAGAGGCAGAAAAACCACGCCGGAGCCGTTTATTTCCTCTCTCGTTGTTGCCGAGCCGCCCGGTAGTCGCGGCTCCTTCGTCTGATCTTGCCTCTGTCATTGGGTTTGCGGGCCTCTGGCTGATGGTGGATGAGGCGCACGTTACTACAATAGCTATGCATCCCAATTTTCGCCGTCTTGGTCTGGGCGAATTGCTCTTAGTGAGCTTAATAGACATTTCTTATGAAATCGGGGCCAAGTGGGTGACGCTAGAGGTTCGTGTCTCTAATTATACCGCGCAAAATCTCTACCGTAAGTACGGTTTCCGCGAAGAGGGGCTACGCCATCGTTACTATAGCGATAATAACGAGGATGCCTTGATTATGTGGACAGAGGAGATTCATTCTCCTTCCTATAAAGAAAAATTTCAAGAGCTCAAAACGGCTCTCTTAAAAAAATTGGAAACGCAGTGAGCATGTCAAAAAGCTAGTCTAGGGACGAGTATGCTGGTACTTGGTATTGAAAGCTCATGTGATGAGACGGGAGCAGCCCTTGTGCGCGATGGGCGCTACTTGCTCTCGAATGTGGTAGCTTCACAAATTGAAATTCACAACCGCTATGGAGGCGTTGTTCCTGAAGTTGCGTCGCGTCAACAACTTTCGACGATTATTCCTGTCATCGAGATGGCGATGGAACAGGCTGGTTGTGGTTGGCAAGATATCGATGCCATCGCGGCTACCTATGGGCCAGGACTCGCGGGGTCACTGCTCGTGGGGCTGACTGTTGGGAAGACATTGGCACTGGCGCGCAATCTCCCCTTTTTAGGGGTGAATCATCTGGAAGCCCATATTTATGCCAACTGGCTACGTAAAGAGCATGAGCCGCAAACACCGCTTCAGTCGGCGTCTGTTTCTATCCCTGAGGATTGGTCTTATCGCGAGGGCGATCCGCTATTTCCATTGATTTGTCTCGTGGTGTCTGGCGCGCATAGCGAATTGGTGCTGGTGCGCGATCACGGTCATTATGAATTATTAGGGCGTACACGCGATGATGCGGCTGGCGAGGCATTCGATAAAGTTGCGCGCATACTTGGTTTGAGCTATCCTGGGGGACCGTCGATTCAAAAGGTGGCACAGGAGATTGAGGAAGAGTTGCTGCGTCAGCATAAGCCACTGGCAGTTGCACGCAAAGCGTACCGTTTGCCACGGGCCTGGCTACGTGGGACGTACGATTTTAGTTTTAGCGGCCTGAAAACGGCAATGCTGCATCTGGCAGAAGGAGCGGTAGAAGGCCCGACAAAAACGGAAATTGCAGGGGCGGTATCTACCGAAGGAGAGACAAAACAAGCAACGCGCCAGGTGAGCCAGTATACGCGCATGGGGGCGATGGCCGCCCAAAAAAATTCTGGTTCAACCAATGTAGCGGTGCTGGCATCGAGTTTTCAAGATGCGGTAGTGGATGTTTTGGCTGTAAAGACACGGATGGCAGCGCAAGAGTATCATGTGAAACAAGTTGTTCTTGCTGGTGGGGTGGCAGCCAATGTCAGTCTGCGCGCCCGGCTTGAGCAGGAGTTAGCGCAACTGCATATCCGTTTACGGTATCCACCAATTGAATTTTGTACGGACAATGCCGCAATGATTGGCGGGGCGGCTTTTTTCCATTTGTGTCGTGGCGAACAACATGGCCTGGATCTGGATGTGCAGCCGGGCTTAAGTTTGCCGTTTGAAAAGTGAGCAATGTATGTCAAAGCAGAAAGCCTATGCACTCGGAATTGACCTGGGGGGAACCAAGACACTCGCCGCTGTCATTGATGTGACAACAGGTGAAGTCGTCGCTTCAGCGCGTAAACGCACCCGCGCAGAACGAGGGCAGGATTTTGTCTCACAACGCACAATCGAACTCGCGACAGCAGCGATCAATGCGGCGCAGCTTCCTCCTGGAACAGCAATGCTCGCTATTGGCGTTGGAGCGGCAGGTCAGATTGACCGCAAGACGGGCGTCGTGCTTGATGCACCTAATCTGGGGGTGCATAACATGCCGTTGGGCGATATTTTGCACCAACAGTTCAATGTCCCTGTTTCGGTCGGCAACGATGTAGAGGTCGCTGCTTTAGGTGAATCGCTCTACGGTGCGGGGCGGGGCTATAATAATTTTGTCTGTCTCTTCGTTGGCACTGGTATTGGGTCGGGTATTGTGCAAAATGGACGCATGTATACTGGCTTTACGGGCACAGCGGGCGAGATTGGGCATATAACCATTCAAGCTGGCGGGCGTATCTGTGGCTGTGGAAGTCGCGGCTGCCTGGAAGCCTACGCATCGCGAACGGCGATTACGCGCGCGATTTTAGCGGAAATTCATCATGGACGGGCGTCGGTGCTCTCCGATGATGCGGCGCGTCTGCTAAAAGATGGCGATACCGTGATTCGTTCTGGCATCCTTGCTAGCGCAATCCAGCAGCACGACGAACTCGTTACCGAAGTCGTCACTGAGGCAGCGGATTATCTCGGCTATGGGCTGGCATCTGTCATGAATTTCTACAATCCAGATTGTATTATTTTAGGTGGAGGCGTCATCGAGGCGATTGATCTTCTCTTTGAGGCTGCTATGCATCGCGCACGTACAGCCGCTCTTGCCGCTTCCGCGCGCAAAACTCCTATCTTACGCGCTCGTTTAGGTGATTTTTCTGGTGTTGTTGGGGCCGCTTGCCTGGCAGCACAGGCAACTGGCTATCCGTTCCCTACGAATGCTTGAGTGATCGTCTAGCCGTTTGATGGGCGCGGCAACGGTGCTGCGCGAAAAATGGCTAGTACAGTAAAAAAGAGAAAGCGGGGCAGTGTTATGGATAAAGAAACTCCCCACATGAATGTACGTGCGGTACATAGCAACGACGCGGCAGCACTACATCAACTCGATTATAGCTTTGAGACGGATCGCGTGTATACGCTACGGGTGCAGAATCGACTGGCACAAAATGGCTCTGCCGTATCCTCTGATGTCTCTTTCGCCTTTGAATTGGTAGAGACCGCTGTTGATCCTCCTGTGTATAAGAACTATCGTGAAAGTATGCCAACGCAACAAGATATCGAGGCCGAGATACGCCGCTCCGAGGGCGGCTATGTGGCCTTAGCGGATGAGGCCATCGCAGGCGGTATTCTGCTTAGCGTGGAAGAATGGCGTTCAGTTGCGCGTGTTGATAATGTTATTGTTGGGCATCAGTACCGACGCTACGGCATTGGCTCTTTGCTATTAAGCTGTGCCGCCGATTGGGCACGCAATCACGGCTGTTGGGCTGTTGTTTTGGAGACGCAAAGTATCAATTATCCTGCCATTCAGTTCTATCTGCGCAACGGTTTCACCATCTGGAGTATCAATCGTCATTTCTACCCTCCCGGTCCCTCTGCGTATGAAGTCGCTATTTTTATGGGCAAACGCCTGATCTCAGCGGCTTTGTAACCATAAGATGCAAAAGATGCAAAAGGGCGACCCACGTTCACACACGTGGGTCGCTAGATAGTTATGCTAAAGCTACTCGTTTGCCCAGGGTACGCCGCGCAGTACCATATCTCGCCAATCTGCGCGTGTAATAGCGTAAGCGTCAAGGGCCAGCAGATCAAGCGACTGCTGAGCAGTAGAAATTGTTTCTAAGAGGCGTATCCGCTCTGTTTGTGCTTGTTCTACTTGGTTAAGAAAGGCCGATGCAACTCGTGGGTTGGGAAGCAGCATGTCTTTGCCGCCTTTGGTGTAAGAGATCATGGCGGCAGAGCGCAATAGTTCGCTAAAAGCGCGCGTTGCTTCAGAACTCAGTGTAGCAGCAAAGTGTATCTGACCACGTTGGAGTAGAATATCAAGGGCGTATGTAGGTGGACCTGTGAGAGTGATATCGCCGCGCAAGATAAGCTCTTCCAAACGCAGTGTGGGAAGTTTACCCGCGCTCAATACCGCGTTTGCTAAAACATGTTGCGCCCTATCACTGCCAAAACGCTGTTCATGCAGATGAAAATGTTGATACGCTTCCAATGTACCTTTTGTAGAAAAAGCGAGTTGGCGTTCTCGTTCTTCTGACCAGATGGGTACAGGGAGACGTAAAATCTCTTTAAAGTTCACATGGGCATTGGTTGAGAAGAGCGAGAATAGAAAGTTATAGATGCTACTGGTGAGCAAACCAAACAGCGCGTAGGCCAATTGTTCATATGTCGGGCTGAGTGTGTACATCACGAGTACTGTCTCATCTGCTACAACTGGATTACTGCCTGTGCGTTGTATGATTGTACCACGAATGGGACGCTTCATCTCCAAACCAGAGATTTCTTTCAAAAAAATGGCTGTTTCAGGTTGTTGAACATCTACAATACGTTGTATCTGCCGTTGTACCCACAAACTTGCCTTATAATCTTTACTGGAAGAAGGGATAGTGATAAAAGGATTGAGGTAGCCAGAGGCAGACCAGCCTCCCCAATCGACAATGTTTTTACCTTTTGTTAGTGGAACATGTTGCGAGGCGGGATATGTGACGAGCATAGGTTTTGTCCACGTCGAACGGGCATCCCCTTTTTTGGCATCCATCTTATTTTGTAGGATATCACCTAATTCTTGTTCTGTATGCTCACGAACAAAATTCCACAAGTCGTATGCGCGTGGATCAGCATTGACAAGCCAGGGCTTGCTCCACGTATTTTTAAGCGGATAGTTAACTACTACCTGTGAGCGTTGTACCTGTATTGCGATATCGCTTGCTTCTTGTAAGCTGTGTCCACCACGAACTTCTAAATAGTCCATTTGTTTACCCGGTAAGTTATCAATGCGAACAATTGTAATGCCCTGAAGAACGCCTGGGAAGAGAACGTTGCGGGCGTAAAAACGGGTGATTGACTGCAAACTCCATTCATCTTTGCTAAACATCTCGCGGGCTGCCATTGTCGATTCATCACCGAGTAGATTGAGAGGGCAGATAAAACAGATGGTTCCTCCTGGGCTAGCGTAGTAGGCTGCCAGACGTAAGAAGAGCAGATAAAAATTCTCGTCACCCTTGACCACTTCACGGTAGAACGGAAATTTGCCGTAGCTTTTGGTCTCCAGAATGATGCCACGATTGATGTAGGGGGGATTGCAGACAATGTAGGTAAATTGGCCTTGTTGTGCTTTAATAGGAGCTGCCTCATCAAGGACGGCTGCTTCGTCGATAAATGTCGTTGTCGCTCCATTTCGTTCGGAGTAAAGGACGGCTTGAGGCATTTCCAGACTGTTTGTGTTATAGACGGAAAAGCGTTCGATATTAGGATGCTCGTTGGCGCGCCAGAGGAGGGCTAAGTCATCGAGTACCTGAATAAACAAATTTAGCTCTGCAAGATAGCAAGAGAAAGGATTGACCTCTAATCCGACGAGCTTTGTTTGTACTTGGGCAACAAATTGGCGTGCAATCTCTAGCGGGTCATGGAGCGTCGATTGTAATGCCTGTTTGAGGCGACGAGAGGCATGGACGAGGAAGCTCCCAGAGCCGCAGGCGGTATCAAGCAGGTTTTCACCAATGATAGACGCGCCTTGATAGCCTGCGCGGTCAAGCATAAATTCGACGATAGCGGGTGGCGTGAGAAAATGGCCTTTTTTATTGCGTGCTATACGATCAATAAATGCTTCATAGGTGAAACCTAGTAAGTCGCTTGTTACATCTTTAAAACTGTATTTACTAAGGCGGTGAAGCACCATACCTAACAGATAATCATCTGGAAGAAACCAGTCAAAGACGGGTTGCTGAAAGAAGTGACGGTAGAAGCCTGCTACGCGGCGGTAGACCAGAGGTAAGAATGACTCGCCGCCAATTTCGTCGATAGCATCAATACCATAGCCTTGAATAAAACGATACCATGCCTGAAAGCCGCCATCACTTACTAAGTGCGGCATAATGCCTTTATCTTCGAGTACGCGGGTGAGCAAGAGGCGTACAAAGAAAACATAGCTAACCTGTTCAGCAAATGCTTGTTGTCTGCGTTGTTCTGTTTCCTGGGTTGTGCTACCTTCTTCACTCTCAATAATTTTATAGCGTTCGAGCCAGAGGAGATAGGCACTGCGAATGCGTCGTGACTCTGTGCGCGCAAGATCATGCTCACGCTGAGTAGAGATGATAGCATTAATATCTTGGAGATATTTAGACCAGATGGGCAATGTGGAAACTCCCATCGTTGGCTGAAGGCGTTCAATATACGTGATATCAATATCTGCGAGTACAGCTTCCAGATCGCGAAGTGATTTTTCCAGTTTGTTGAGCTGACTCGCATTGACTCCGCCTCCGCCTCTTAGACGATTGAGCAGGTCGGTAGTAATTGCTATATACTTCTGCTGGCTGCTAGCACGCGCTTGTACAGCTTCTTCTAGTTCGATTGTGACCGTACTCAGACGTGCTCTAATTGCTGTTGTAAGTTGGTCAAGAACGTAACGACTTTCCTGAATGAATGTACGGAGTGATTTCTCGTCTGTTAGCGGTGTTGCTTGTTGTGCCCATTTTTGTTCATCAATTGCCAATTCGCTAATCAGCGTTGCGATAGTCGTAAAACGCTGTTTCTGAAAAATAAGGTAAAAAAACTCAAAGTTAGCATCTTGAGCAATTGTTGTTTGTGCCTGCTCTCCGAACGCAAGGTCAACACGCACATCAACAAGTGTTTGGTAGTGTCCATTTGCATCGAAACGTAGTCCGAGGATGGTTCTCGCATTGGTCCAAATACAGTAGCCTGCCGTGCCAACGGTGTAGCGACGGAGTTGTTTTACTGAACTTTCGTTAAAATACTCATCAGTACTTTTATCTTCAACGACAAACGCTGTGGCTCCTTGTATTTTGACGACAAAATCCGGTTTATTGTGAGGTGAGCCTGGGGTTGGACGATTATAAATAATATCACTGCCACTATATCCCAGCCACTCTAACATTTTTGCTGTAAAGCGGCTATCGACTACATCCGCTTCGTCGTTAGAGCGTTGTGAAGCAGGAAGTTTGAGATATTCTAAGTAAGAAAGTGAATGAGTTCCCATATTTACTTTTAATTGGTCAAGTACAGTTTTTTGAAATGTTTCTTGTGCTGTCGTCACACACTCTCTCCTAAAACCATTGCAATAAATATTGAGGAGTGTGTAATAATGTGCATACACACTCCCATTACATAGGTAAACTTGATTATCCTGTTACACGCGCACAGGTTCCTCTAATTTTGGAAAGAGCGGCGCGGGTGTGGGCAATTTCTTCCCTGCTGGCACTGTCTGCGAATGCCAGCCGAGATGGCTGATATCGTCCTCGAAACCAAGATAGCCATGCAGACGTTCTGACGAGAAGGGCAGGTAGGGATAGAAGAGCACGCGCAGCGCGCTAATCACTTGCAGCATGGTATAAATGGTCGTGCCTGCCTCCTCTGGATTAGTCTTGATCTGTTTCCAGGGAGCCTGTTCGTCTAGATAGCGATTTGCCGCACGGGCGACCGCCATTGCTGCGTTCAAGCCGTCCTTAAAATGGCAACGCGCGATGTTATGACCCACAAGTGTGAAGCCACGATCCACCTCCGCCAAAATTTCACGGTCGGCTTCGCGCAGATGGCCGGGCTGAGGAACGACGCCCCCGAACTTGCTCTGCAAGAAACTGAGTGTGCGATGGACTGCGTTGCCATAGGTGGCGACCAGTTCATCGTTATTGCGGCGAATGAGTTCTTCAAAGGTAAAGTCGGTATCGCGGCCCTCTGGCGCGGTTGCCGAAAGATAGTAGCGCACCGTGTCTGCTCCATAGCGGTCTAGCACGTCGGGCGTCCAGATCGTATTGCCGCGACTGCTAGAGGCCTTCGCGCCGCTCATTGTCATAAATTCGTTAGCTGGCACATCGTAAGGCAGATTGCGATTGCCGTAGCCAAGCAGCATCGCAGGCCAGATGATGGCATGGAAGGGAATATTATCCTTGCCAATAAAGTAGTACGATTTGACGGGCTGCTCTGTTTTCCCTGGCTCCCACCACGTTTTCCAGGCATCGGGTGTACCCTGGCGTTGCGCCCACTCGACCGAGGCCGAGAAGTAGCCAATTACGGCGTCGAACCAGACGTAGATACGTTTATCTTCATAGCCTTCGAGCGGAATCGGCACGCCCCAGTCAAGGTCGCGCGTGATAGCGCGGGCGCGGAGACCTTCTTTTAGCCAGTTCGTGACGAAAGCCATCGTGTTCGGACGCCAGTGATCTTTGCCAGATGAGAGCCATTCCTCCAGAGCTGGTTGAAGCTTGGGCAG
>DAIDJF010000002.1:0-113840 GCA_027451525.1 Ktedonobacterales bacterium | reverse complement strand
GAGATCAATCGGGTCCAGCGTGTGACCGCAGTTATCGCACTGGTCGCCACGTGCGCCTGCATAGCCACAGTTAGGGCAGGTCCCCTCGATGTAGCGGTCGGGCAGGAAACGGTGGTCGGTAGGACAATAGGGCGATTGCATCGTATCTTTGAAGATATAGCCTTTTTCGTACAGCTTCAGGAAAAAGTCTTGTGTGATGCGATAATGGTTTTCTGTGCCTGTTTCCGTGTATAAATCCCAGGCGATACCGAGACGTTGCCAGACATCACAAATCTGTTGATGATAGCGCGCAACAAACTCGCGTGGAGAGATGCCTTCGCGTTCAGCGTCAACGAGGATTGGTGTGCCATGCTCGTCGCTGCCGGAGACCATGAGGACATGGTTGCCAGCGAGACGGTGATAGCGTGCAAAGGTGTCGGCGGGCAGATACGCGCCAACAATTTGTCCGACGTGGGTGGGACTTTTCGCATAGGGCCAGGCGACACAAACTAGAATATGTTCATTCATCGTAATTCGTTATTCTCCCTTACATCAATGTCTGTAGTTGAATAGAGCAACACGTGGGGAGGATTTGGCGGCCTTCTGCGTTTTCACCCCTCCAACGGCTCATGCACCAGGGCTGAAGAGAGCCAGGGTTATTATAACAAGTCTTAGTTGCTCTCGCAATATGTCGGTTAGACTTCACATCCCGATATAGCGTGCATAAAGTGAACGGGCAAGTTGTTCATCATCTGTCCCTTTAATAATGGCACGTGTGTCAGGAAAGACAGTTATCTCATAGCTATCGATGAGAAAGCGCAGAAGAAACTGGTTATACTGCACTTTTCCAACTGCTTGTAAGCGTTCTGCTAGGATAGAGAAGTCGAGCGGGCCGCCGCGCTTTCCCGCGTTACCGCGCACTTGTACTGCGTTACGTCCACATAAACTGGTGGCGTTTGTGCCTGTCAGCGTATCTAAAAACTCGAAATTGTGTTGACCACAGGCTGGACAATCGGGCTGACGTGGCAGTTCAAGGCGTTCATAGGTATTCTCCCACAGGTCCATCCATAACATAGCGCGGCTGACCTTCTCGCTGTGTAGCAGTATCTTGAGCGCCTCCGTAGAGGCAATGCCGCTGATTGCGCCGACGATGCCATTTAACACGCCTGCCGTGTCACACGTGGCCGTGGTTCCCGGCAAGGGCATGTCTGGGAAGACGCAGCGCAGGCAGGACGTATCCCCTGGCAGAATGTTCATCGTGACGCCATAAGAAGCGATGACGCCGCTATAGATCCAGGGTTTTTGTAGCTTGATACAGACATCGTTGAGCAGGTAGCGCGTCTCGAAATTGTCGGTGGCATCTAAGACAAGATCACTCATCCGTACCAGTGTCTCGATGCCATCCGCGTTAATGTCTTCGACCAGAGCTTCGACCTGAACATCGCTGTTGACCTTGCGCAGTTTCTCGCTAGCGGCAATCGCTTTGGGCAGGTGACGTGCGATATCTTCCTCGTCAAAGAGGATTTGCCGTTGTAGATTGTTATATTCAATATAATCGCGATCAGCAATGATGAGTTTGCCAATGCCCGCGCGACAGAGATTGTTAGCGAGGACTGTACCAAGTGCGCCGCAGCCAATAATCGTGACTGACGAGGCGCGCAGGCGTTCTTGTCCCTCTTTCCCGATGGGGGCAAACAGGGTTTGCCGTGAATAGCGATCAAGCATGTTATCACTCCAAATTTCTGAGGCATCAGCGTGCGTTGTATTGCTATTGTAGCATATTAGCATATGTGTCTCACTGCGTTGCCAGTTCTGTCTGGTCTAGTAGATGAAGCGTTGGAAGATTAAGAAATTACGCTATCTACCGATTGAAAAAGTCAGGTATAGCCATGTGCTATCTGTATGATGAGTTGGCAGCCACGCAGAACTGTGTTACAATGCAATAGATGCAACGCCTTTTTGGGCGCGCTGTAGCCGTGACCTGTGAGGCCCTTTGTGAGAGGTCGCCCATGAGTAACGAAACGCGAATGAAAACAGTATTGGTTATCGACGATAATCCGACTATTGTAGAGCTTATCAAATATGCGGTCAATTTGCAAGGTAAATACCATGTAATTGTTGCGTATGATGGAGTACAAGGTTTGGAGCGTGTCTATGCAGATCACCCCGATTGCGTCATTATTGACGTAAAGATGCCGCGTATGGATGGATATCAACTTGTACGCTGCTTGCGAGGTGATTTACGTACCGCCCAGACACCGCTTATTATTCTCAGCGCGATGACGCGCGAAGAAGATTTTATGACGGGGCTGCTCTCAGGTGCGGATGAATATCTCACCAAGCCGTTTAAGCCGTCGGCTCTCAATGAGACGATTGAACGGGTTTTGCGATTGACACCCGATGAACGCCAGCGGCGCGTCGATTCGCTTGCGCAACCGCCTGCCGAACATAAATAAAAGATAGGCGTAATAATCCCACCTCATACATTATGAGGTGGGAAAGATTATATTGTGTACCTTGCTACTTGCCTGATTGCTTGCATTATTTTAACTAAAATACTGATGACACCATGAGTCTGTACATGTTCTCACACGCGAAAATGCTTACAATTACCCACTTTGGTCTTGTAAGGGTGTCTGGATAGGAGAACATAACTTTGTATAAAGAGTCTCTACCTTGCGTATTCTTTTCATTGACAACGATTTACGGACCTATACCCGCCTGACACAAGCCATGAAAGATGGTTTTGTAATACAGCATGTATCTTCTATAGAAGATGCCAAAGTGATACTTGATACAGATGTGCCTGATATTGTGATCTCTGAGGTAAATGTCCATCGGCAAGGAAGTGGCTTGGACCTCTGCCGCTATATACGAGAGAGTCCGTTACTGCACCAACTCCCTGTCATGTTATTTACATCACTGGCAACGACTGATGATAAGGTTGCAGGCTTCGAGGCGGGAGCCGATGATTATGTGGTAAAACCATTTGATATGTGGCATCTTACGGCGCGTATTCGCCTTTTGCTGCGTATCAAACGCTTAGAACTGCATTTATAACAAGAGAGGCAGAGTGCATAGAGCTCTCTGCCTCTCTTGTTTCTGCTTTCTCCTATCCTGGGAAATGGCAGGCCGCATAATGGTTATACTGTTTCTCTTCTAAGGCGGGGATAACCTCACGACAGATGGCTTGCGCTTTCCAACAACGCGGATGGAAATTGCAGCCACTGGGTGGATTGACCGGACTGGGCACGTCACCTTCAAGGATGATACGCTTGCGGCGTGCCTCGATAGTGGGATTGGGAACTGGGATTGCCGAGAGCAGTGCCTGCGTATAGGGATGCAGTGGCGTTTCGTACATATCTTCGCTCTTGGCAAGCTCTACCACGCGCCCCAGATACATCACTGCGACACGGTCGCTGATATGTTTGACAACCGAGAGGTTGTGTGCGACGAACAGGTAGGTCAGGCCAAATTTCCCCTGCAGGTCTTGAAGCAGGTTAAGTACCTGAGCCTGGATGGAAACGTCGAGCGCGGATACAGGTTCGTCGGCAACCACGAACGATGGGCGTAGTGCCAGCGCGCGGGCGATGCCAATGCGCTGTCGCTGTCCACCACTAAATTCGTGTGCGAAGCGGTTGACATAGTTAGGATTGAGGCCAACTGTTTCGAGTAGATCAGAGACTTGCCCTTGAATCTCTTTCTGGTTGCCGCGATTGAAATTCTCTAATGGCTCGGCAATAATTTGTCCGACGGTGTAGCGTGGATCGAGTGAACCGTAGGGGTCCTGGAAAACCATCTGCATTTTGGAACGCAACCTGCGTATTTCATTGGGTGATTGTTGCGTTAATTCGACGCCATCCAACTGTACACTGCCTGCGGTTGGCTTGATTAGCTGAAGGATAGCGCGTCCCGTTGTAGATTTGCCGCAACCACTTTCTCCGACCAGACCGAGCGTCTCACCGTGCTTGATAAAGAGATCAACGCCATCAACGGCCTTGACATTGGCAACGGTGCGTCCAAGTATGCCACCCTTGATCGGGAAGTGAACCTTAAGACCCTTAACATCTATCATTGTCGTGCCAGTAGTGGCTGGCGTTTGAACTTGTTGTGCCATAGTATTTCTTATCCCCTAGTTTGGATAGAAGCAAGCGGCAAGCTGTTCGCCGCGCCCAACGAGTTTGAGTTCAGGCCGCTCCTGACGGCAGCGTGCTTGTACTTTGGGACAGCGTGCCGCATAGGGACAACCAGGAGGCGGATTGAGCAAGTCTGGTGGCTGGCCCGCGATGGGAGTCAGGCGGCTACCGCGTGGCTCATTAAGGCGGGGGACCGATTGCAAGAGACCTATTGTGTAAGGATGCGCAGGAGTCTCAAAAACCTGATTTACAGGAGCAGATTCCACGATATGGCCGGCGTACATCACATTTACATTCTGGCATGTACCGGCGACCACACCGAGATCGTGCGTGATGAGCATGACAGCGGTTCCAAATTCTTGTGAGAGGCCTTTCATCAGTTCGAGAATTTGGGCCTGAATAGTGACATCCAGGGCCGTTGTAGGCTCGTCAGCGATCAGAAGTTGTGGATTACAAGCCAGGGCAATGGCAATCATCACGCGCTGGCGCATACCACCACTAAACTCATGGGGATAATTTGAGGCACGTCTCTTCGCATCGGGAATACGTACCAGATCGAGCATTTCAACGGCGCGTTTCCAGGACTGGTCGCTACTCAGGTCTTTACGATGGCGTTTGACGGTTTCAGCTATCTGATAGCCCACGGTAAAGACAGGGTTGAGCGAGGTCATTGGGTCCTGGAAAATCATAGAGATTTTGCTGCCACGCATCTCGGTCAGCTCGTCGTTGCTCTTGTCCAGAATATTTTCGCCATTGAAGTTGATCTCGCCGCCGACGATTTTTCCTGGTGGGTCGGAGACCAGGCGAATGACCGAGAGGGCTGTCACGCTTTTACCACAACCGCTCTCTCCTACAACACCAAGCGTATCACCGGGTTTTATGGCGAAGGAGACATCATCAACGGCTTTGACTACTCCCCGGCGTGTAAAAAAGTAGGTCTTCAGATTTTTCACTTCCAGCAGATTTGCTGTTGTTGTCATGGCTACTGCTCCGCTTCCTAGTCTTTTGATCGTGGGTCGAAGGCATCGCGCAATCCGTCACCGAGGAAGGAGAACGCGAGAACGATGATAACGAGCGTGAAGGCGGGGAGGAGGGCCTCCCAGGGATGAGAGTCGAGCAAATTGGATCCGTCACTGATCATCAAGCCAATGCTCGAACCTGGAGCCTGTACACCCAGCCCGAGGAAACTCAATCCAGCCTCACCGATAATGGTGCCTGAAATGTCGAGCGTAGCAGCAACAACGACGATGCTGAACAAGTTGGGAATGATGTGGCGCAGGATAATGCCCACGTTACTTGTACCAGAGGTGCGCGCGGCCTCTACAAACTGCTGCTCTTTTAATTGTAGCGTTTGTCCACGTACGAAACGTGCCATCAAAGGCCAACTGACAAATGCCAGGGCTATCGAGACAAGGATCAGACGCGCGTTGCCGTTAGGACCAATGATAGGGATGTTTTGGAGGGTGCTATCAACCTTGTCACCGAAGATACCTGCGAGTAGGATAGCGAAAAGCAGGCCGGGGAAGGCGAAAATGATGTCTGTGAAGCGGGCCAGGAGTTGGTCGATCCAGCCACCAAAAAAGCCAGCCAACACACCAATTGAGACGCCGAGCACGATATCAACAACTTCAACGGCCAATGCGACGACAATCGAGACGAGCATGCCTTGCATCAAACGAGCCAGCAGATCACGACCAATGGAGTCGGTGCCCAGCCAGTATTGTGCGGAGGGACCTTCATCCTGACGGTCAAGCTCCTGATGAAATGGGTTATGGTAGATCGATGGCCCAATTACGCCGTTGAGCGTGCTATGGTAAGGACCACCAATATGCTGATAGATGACAGGTCCGACGATGGGGATGATGATAAACAGGGCAATCACGCTCAGACTAATCATGGCGCGTATATCGCGTCTAAGACGGCGTAGTGAGTCGCGCAGAGGAGTCGAGGTTTTCTGTTCGCCATTAGGGTCTGAGGTAGGCGTTGATTTTACAGGGGTGGCGACTCCTGCAGCCAATTCCATCTCTGCTGGGGCCATTATCCCGGTATCTGGTGCGATCATGCCAGAGGTTGGAAGTTCGTTTCTATCCCGTGTATCCATAAATCTCGTACCTCCTATTCAGCCTTAATGCGTGGATCAACGACGGTATACAGGAGGTCTGATAGAAGATTGCCGAAGACAACGGCTAGGGCACCCAATATGGTAGTGGCCTGAATGACAGGATAGTCGCGGTCCGTGATGGCGGTGAGTGCGACTGAGCCGATGCCAGGAATGTTGAAAACCTGCTCAATGAAGAAGAAACCCGTGACAAGTGTTCCAACAGTCAGACCAATAACGGTCACCAACGGAATCATCGCGTTACGGAAGGCATGGCGGTAGATCACGATGCGCTCACGCAGACCTTTCGCGCGCGCAGTACGGACATAATCCTGACGCAGAACCTCAAGCATACTGGTGCGTGCCAGACGTGCCAGGCCCGCGAAGCTGATGGCAGAGAACACCAGGATGGGAGCGAGTTTGAACTGAATGTCTGTCCAGGAATATTGCCAGGTATTACCCCAGTTCGCAACTGGCCAGTTACCGCCTGTCAATTTATCTAGCCAGATGATAAAGACTTGTACAAAAATAGCCAGTACGAACGAAGGTAGCGCATAGAGGATGAGTGCCGCACCCATACTTGTTGTGTCTGCCCAGGTGTTGGCTTTGAGCGCGGAGAAGATACCAAGTGGTATTCCAACGACAAGGGTGAGTAGCAGTCCCCATACTCCTAATTCTGTGGAGGCGGGAACGCCTGTCATAATAATATCCAGAACAGGACGTCCCTGCTCGTGGAAGGATAACCCGAAATTAAAATGCAGCAGGTCAACGATATAGTTGTAATACTGCTGATATGCGGGCAGGTCAAGACCGTATTGGTGGCGCAGGTTGGCGTAGACCACAGGATTGAAGTGGCTGCCCATCATCACCCGAATTGGATCACCAGGAGCGTAGTAGCCCATAATAAAGGTGATGAGGGTAACGCAGAGTACAACAAATATCAATCCTATAAATCTTTTGACGAGGAATTGCAGCATGGTAGACTCCTCACTCTCTGCTGAGAGCTAATACAGGAATGACTATGATTTTGTATAGCATTCTGCTAGCTTCCATACAACTATAACAACTACGTATATCCGTTATTTGCAATGTGGCACCCTGAAGATAACGAAATATGTTGATCTGGAAGATACAGTAGCCAGTGATTGATGTTATTGTAGTGATAGCAAGAACTATTGTCAAGTGCAAACGCTGTATATGTATGTTTTTACAATGTCACACGGCGAATAGAGAGAAGGTAAGCCAGCATCATTGCTAATACTGACTTACCTTGACGGTCTTGCTCTTGCAGGCGTAAGAAAATTATCTCATTGCCCCAAGAGCATTAGCATTGCCTATTGGTAGCTGGAGGTATCAGCACATGGCGTTGCTGTCGAGATGTAGATGCTGCCCCAGTCATCAGGAGGAGTCAATTCCTGTGGGTTATCAACAACACCCGTGACACATGGCATGCGCACGACCGAAGCTGCCACCTGATAAACAGGCAACCAGGCAACGTCGTTAACTAACTGTTGCTCAGCAGTCATATACTGCTTGAGGCGAGCTGTCTGGTCAGGATTTACGTCGGCCTGTTCCAGCATTTGCTGAGTAGCTTGCTGCTGGGCGGCATCAGAAGAATTGTTCTGACCGTAGTTCATATTGTTGTTCGGCACGCCCTTGTCGAACTGCAGCGTTGTCCAGTCTTGTGGGTCTGGATAGTCGGCGATCCAGCCGATGTTCCACATCTGAAGACCCTTGGGGTTATTGGTCGCAGCCGAGATGTCTGTGAGCAACTTGTTGAAGTCAATGTCATTGATCGTGACTTTGACGCCAAGTGTATTCTGCCACATCTGCTGGATGGCCTGGAACTCGTTGCGGGCATCAGTCGAGCCACCGCTAGAGACGGTCAGCGTGATGGGAGGCATTTGCGAGATACTCGCGTAGCCCTCTTGCTGCATACCAGTCTGAAGAAGCTGTTTGGCTTTTGCCTGGTCACCACTTAAGCTGGTGACACCATCTGGGCCTGTCAGATTTGGAGTATAACCAGGCATGCCATTTGGCACGATGTGGTTTGACGCAATAACGGTGTCTTTGTAAATGCTGTGCGCGATCACGGTTTTGTCAATTGCGAGGGCGAACGCCTGCCGGATATCGATGTTATCGAAGGGCTTGGTCAGGTAGTTCATGGTATAGTAGGCAATCCACAGCTGGGGAATTAGGTGATACTGATTATTGGGCAAAGCCTTTGCTGTCGCCAGCTCAGCCGACGGAACACCTGAAGTATCAACCTGACCTGCCTGATATGCCTTGAAGGTGGTATCAGCGGATTTGTAGAAGGGGAAGATGACTTTCTTCAGTTGTGGCTTGGCACCATAGTAGTTCGCATTAGGAACGAAGTCGATTTCTTTTGAATGGGCATACTGTGAAACCTGCCAGGGGCCAGCACCGCCGCCCTCGGTCAGGTGGTCGGTCCATGCAGTCTCACCGTATTTGGTGATCAGGCTTTTTTCGACGATGTAAGAGCAGGAGTAGGTCAGGGCTTCCAGGAAGTAGCTGGCCTGTTTGTTTGCCTTGATGATGATCGTTTGTGGATCAGGTGTGAGCAAACTGTCGCCGATGATCGTCTTGATCTTACCTGCATTCAGTAGGTCGGAGTCTTTGATCAACGCCAAATAGATAGGAGCAGTGGTTGATTTCACTGCGGGCTGAAGAGCGCGATCAATGCTATAGGCGACGTCAGCCGAGGTGAGAGGCGTGCCATCACTGAATTTGAGGCCGCTTTTAAGCTTGAATGTCCAACTCAAGCCGTCCGTGCTTTCCTGATAGGAGGCGGCGAGCTGAGGAACAGCCTGACCTTTGTCATTGAGCTGAACCAATCCAGTGAAAACCATGTCAATGGCAGAGATGGATGGAGCGTCAGTCGAAAGGGCCGGGTCAAAAGTAGCAATATCCGCGATGCCTGATTCAGGCAAAACGAGAATTTGTTTACTGGCGGCTGCCTTCGTTGGTCCTGTTGATGCTGGGGGGGTGGTAGTTCCACCACATGCCACAAGTAACAGGGAAAGAAGGCAGAAAATCGCTGGAAGGAAGCCAGCGGCAGATTTCTTGCCAAACCGCATGCTCAAAATCTCCTTATGTAGTCTGAACAATGAGATTGTTTCTAATACGACGTGTGCATACGCAGTACATGGATTGTCTGTCTGTAATGTTTGTTTCTGGTTTAAAAATCAAGAGCCTAAAGCTTGCTGGCTTTTGAAAGAGAACAAACGTTCAGGCAGAAAAATGTATCTTTTGTGCGGTTTCTTCTCCTTCCTCTATACGAATAGGTGTGGCCGATTCGTATACACACGATGGGAAAAGCGCATCTATTTAGATAGCTTTTGGTCAAAAAATAGATGGCGTTTCTGGCACAATAGTACACCCGCGTGGTCAGTATGCAGATTGGCACCAAACTGCGACAGGGAGCATTCTCTCGTTGCTACTATATGATCCATATGTTCAAGCTGTGAGATAGTGTCTTTTGTACAGCATTGAGTGCCGTGAAGACTGCTCATCCAAAATACTGACTGACATTAATACATACGTCCCTATTGTAAGAAATCTCTCATCTAGACACAGGATATTGTGTAAAAAAGAAAATTCGTCATGAGTCATCATGACGAATTTTCGCTGTGTGTGGGTTTGTCTCTCAATACATACGGTTTACGCTGGTTGCAAACGATAGATCTTGCTCCAGTCATCAGGAGGTGTGCCACCTTGCCCGTTATCAACAATGCCATGTATATACGGTGTACGCAAAAAGATATTTGTCACCTGCTCAAGTGGTAGCCAGGCAACATCATTGACCAGCTGCTGCTCGGCCTGTTGATATAGTTGGAGACGTGTTTGTGCCTGCATCGTCGCGTCTGCGGTTTCCAGTTGTTGCTGAATATGTTGTTGCTCTACAGTGTCGCTACTCTGATTTTGCCCATAGTTCATATTATTGTTGGGCACACCACGATCGAATTGTAGCGTCAGCCAATCCTGCATGTCAGGATATTCGCCAACCCATGCCAATCCCCAAAACTGAATACCCTGTGCGTTATTGGTCGCGGCTGTCACCTGATCTAGTAACGTATTATAGTCAACCGGGTGAGGGGTAACAGTCACCTGAAGCACTTGCTTCCAGGTCTGGATCAGGGCCGTAACCTCTTGCGTAAAATAGGGAACATCGCTGGCATAGGTGAGCGTGATGGACGGAAGTTGTGTAACGCTGGTTAGTCCCTCGTCCTGTAACCCTTGTTTTAAAAGATTTTGTGCTTGTTGCGTGTCGCCTGTGAGCGTGTGTGTGCCATCAGGAGCTGTCAGATTGGGATTATAGCCAGGCAACCCCTGTGGGACGATGTGGTTAGTCGGAAGTACCGTATTATGCCAGACGCTACTGGCTATGGCCTGTTTGTTGATTGCGAGAGCGAACGCCTGCCGCATATGAATACTATCGAACGGTTTTGTTAGATAGTTCATACTATAGTAATTGAGCCACAAAAGCGGAACCTGATGAAAATCGCTGCGTTTTCGGTCAGTATTAAAGTTCGCGAGTGGCACGTCGGTCATATCAAGTTTGCCGGCTTGATAGGCTTGGTAGGCATCACTGGCTGAGTGATAGAAAGCCAGCACAACTTTCTGAAGTTGCGGTTTGGCTGCATAATAGTGGGTGTTAGGCACCAGATCAACCTCTTTGCCTGCGATGTAACTGGCGAGCTTGAAGGGACCGCTTGTGCCGCCTTGTGTCAGATGTTGTGTGAAGTTTGTGCCATAGGTGCTCACCAGACTTTTTTCAACAACATCAGCGCAGGCAGAGGTCAGCATGGCGAGAAAGTAGGCTGATGGTTTGCTAACCATGATGACGAGTGTCGAAGGGTCTGGTGTTTGTAGACTATCGCCGATCAGTGTTGTGATGTGACCTGTGAGCAGTTGATCGGAGTCTTTGATAAGGCGCAAATAGATAGGAGCGACGGTTGATTGCGTAACGGGCAGTAAAGCGCGGTTGAGACTATAGGCGACATCTGTTGATGTAAGTGGTGTACCATCGCTAAAAGTGAGATTAGGTTTGAGATGAAATGTCCATGTCAGGCCGTCCGCACTGACATCCCAGGTGGCCAGTTGTGGGCGAATCTGTAATGTGTCGTCGTAAGAGACCAGCCCGGTATAGAGCATTTGTACGGCATTGAGTGAGGCAGAATCGTGGGCAAGAGCAGGGTCTAGCGTGTCAAGATTGCTCATGCCAATCTCTGGAAGCGTGTATATTTGCTTGTTTAGTGGTGCTTTAACGAGTGGTTTTGTCTGCGGATTCCCACCAAAAATATCACAAGAAGTGAGTGAGAGCGATAACAGGCAAATAAAAAATGGAATGATGTAGCGTGTAGGGGACTTTTTTGAGAACATCGCACTGAACTCCCTAGCATAGATACAGTATAGAGCTTGTATAGTGTATAACGTCCAGGTAGGAATATATATCGCACTCTGTGCTATTGTCTAATAGATAGCGACACAGCATCCCGTATGAACGGTTCTGCTCATACGGGATGCTGATGCAGGGTAGTCAGGTCTGACGAAATGTGTTACAGGCTGTTGACCAGTGTATGGCGTTTGCCGAAAGCAGCGGCGCGCAAGGCAACAGTCAAAAATGCTTCATGGTTGGTTTCGGCAAGATGGATAGGCCAGGCCATAAATTCCTCGCTCGCGGCTTGCACAATCTGGAGCGTGTGGCCCTGGTCAGCGGTTGCATCGACACGAGCGGCATTGAGTGCTATCGTGGCGAATAATGCGCGTCCATCGTAGCCGAGTTTGAGGTAACGACGAGCTGTGTGTAGCGCGCCCTCGAAATCCTGATTTTGGAGTTGCGCGTTGAGCGTTTCTAATTGCGCGGGGGCAATTAAACCGCCACCGACGATATGTTGTGTCGCGGATGGTGCGGGTGTTTTTGTCGCGTTGGGTTGGAGCGTGATCTCCTTCTGCAATGCATTCACGTAGGCTGCTGACGTGAAGAGGAGGGGAAGTACCTCGACATCTTGCACCTGACGGAAGACCAGACGACTTGCTGCCGCGAAGAGCAGACCATGTGCGGCTTGCACAAAGAAGTCGCGGTTCTCATCAGAAACGCGCTCCATTATGTCTGCTGCTGCCAGCGCAATCACCGATCCGACCGCGCGTGGTGAAGCGTTGCCCTGAATAAGCGCGTTGTAGACGCCCTGGCAGACCTGGGTAGTGTCGGCATCACTCAAAATAAGTTGGTGCAAGGGAAGGGCATTGGTGTCGTTTGCCGCCGCGAGACGAGTACGAATGCTGGCGACACTGTGTGCTGGGTCGGCAACATAGCTGCGCACGGCTTTTACCCATTCTGGCTCGTCAGATTGGGGCCGAATTGGCAGATGGGGCGTTAGCCAGTCAACAATTTCCGGGGTATGTGTGCCCCATTCTACGGCATCTAGGACCTGGAAACCGCGTACTGCGAACAGAAGGGGATGTCCGGCATCCTGAAATGTGGTCGCAATGCCCTCGTAAGCGCGCACTTGTAGCGTGCGATAGTCTGCGCCTGTGCCATAGAGACCAAGCAGCAAGCGTTCTGTCATGGCACTATCGTTGCTATCAATGGCTTTGCGGATTGCCGCGTTGACGGTATCGCCCTCAGCGAGTTCGCTAGGGAAGAATGGTGCGGGGAGCGTGAGTTGCTTGTCTTTTCCATTGCGCACCGCGGGTGCGGCGACGAGCAAGGCTTGCATAAAAAGTGGCAGAGCGCGCTCATGGGGCAGTACCTCACCTTCCAGCGGCTGCGGGATGGTATGCAGCAAACGGCTGAGCATGGCAGCCGCCGCCAGAGTAATAGTGGGATTTCCATCAGCGTCACCACGTGCTGTTAACAGGGCGAGACGCCCAAGCAGTACATCGGCATGTTCGCCCTGCTGTAGTTGCTCACGGGCTTGAGCAAGAATCTGGTCGCTGTCACCAGCGATCAAGGCATCAACTAAGTGAGAGAGATCAGCTCTCATTTCAATTCCGGCCATACAAAGACTCCTGATT
Source organism: Ktedonobacterales bacterium (assembly GCA_027451525.1). Classification (GTDB taxonomy): domain Bacteria; phylum Chloroflexota; class Ktedonobacteria; order Ktedonobacterales; family Ktedonobacteraceae; genus DTNP01. The sequence continues at coordinate 100,589 of DAIDJF010000002.1, read as the reverse complement.
ATATTTGAAGATACGGTTATTGTTGTCGTAGGTCGCGAATAGCACGCTCGATGCCGGGAATATCGGCATATTCTTCGTCCAGTAATTTGAACGCGCGGCTGAGATAAAGTTCAGCCAATTTCGCGCCTTTTGCCTCGGTATCAATGGCGGCTGCAACAAGCTCTGAGCCACGATACTTTTCAGGTAAGAGAGCGGCAATACGCTGCATACGGCGTTGGGTCTCGCGCAAGAGTGCAGAATCGTGCCCTCCAAGCGCGTAACGTGCGGTTCCAACCAATTTGCCCAGTTCGGTCAGCTTTTGGCGATCTGGCATCGTCTGAAGGAGCAGTTCTTCGGTATCCAGATCGTCCAGAGGGACAGGCTCGCTAAGCGCGGCTTTTGGCGTGGAAGTGACCCGGCTGGCTGTCGAGATGTAAGATGAATAAAGTTGCCCGTATTCATTACTTGCCAGGGCCGCCATCTGCAGGCGCGTCCCTTCGTCATTAGAGCTTAATGTACCGAGATCGCAGAGATCATCGTCTCGACGTTCTGCCAGCATCTCCAGGTGTTCCAGGCTGAGGCCATCCTCTAACATCGGTGGAATCGGCATGCCAGATACATTTGTCGCATCGCGTAGCTCCTCTGGTGGCAGTTGCGCCGCGAAGAGAGGGGGAAGATACTTCGCGATTGACATGGGTATTGGCGGGACAATACAGTAGGTACAATAGACCACATTGGCATTACCTGAGCGACGTGCGATAAAAATAGCATGTCCTTTGGGTGCCTGTGAATTGCCACGTAAAAAATGTAACGTCATAGCGAAGAACCCTCTCTGTCCAGAGGCGTACGTGCTATTTCTGCAAACAGCACATCGCACTGTGATGGTATCTCCCCAACAGTGGGGCGATTTCAATGTCTTCTTTATTGTCTCATGAGAGTGCCTGCAATTACAATCCCTTGCGCACCTGTTCAATGCGATGTATCAGATTCCGATTGGACTGTAGCTCGGTTTCGGGAAGAGCATCGCTGGTAACAGGGAGAGCCTCTTCATAAGCCTTGAGATGCCGTATGAGTTCTGCTCCATCGGCGATCCGCGCAAATTGCTGGAGCAATCCACGTGCCTGCTCATCTTGATTGCGTTGAATATCGGTAATCGCTGCCTGCGCATATAATTCGGCGTATTGGCGTAAGAAGATCCTCCACTGCTGTGGTGTTTCCAGACTCTGCATAACGCGCTCGACTTGAATGATCGCTTTGCTCTGTTCATCTCTGGCGCGTTCGAGATCACCGCGTAGCAAAAAGATGCCGCCTCGTGCCGCACGTGTATCAGCAACGCCCAGTGGTTGCCTGAGTTGATGGTAGAGACGCAACGCCTCGTCCAGGCTGCTAAGGGCCTCGTCCTGTTCATCTTTGCCACGATAAGCCATTCCTCGTGTCAGGTGTGCATAGGCCTGTCCACTGATATCTCCTGCCTGACGATAGCGTGTAAGTGCGCCTTCGCTATGCTCAATCACATCATCCCAGTGTTCATTGCCGAGATGAACCTGTGCGATTCCCAGGATGGCGTCTCCGTCGCCATCAATATTTTCAAGCAACTGGAATTGCCGTCCAGCCTCCATAAAGGTAGTGATCGCACTTTCCAATTCGCCACTTGCCAGACGTGCCTGTGCTTGTCCCAGTATTGCTTCTGCCGCCTGGAGTGGTTCCTGGGCAGCCTCCGCCTCGTTATATGCTGTACTGAAACGCGCCTCTGCCTGTGTAAACTCGCCTTGTGTGAGTAGTAGTTGGCCCTCGACAAGATGGAGCATGGGTATACATTGTTGCGCTTGATGGGTGTGTTGCGCGATGGTGCTGGCCTCTGCAAGCAAGGTTTTGGCCTCTTTTAAATCGCCCGTTGAGATGGTGAGACCAGCCTGACGAATGATGGCTCCTGTGAGCCAGAACGCGCCAGATGTCGCGTCAAGTTGCTCAGCGGCTGCACGCGCCTCAGTGTATACCGTCCGTGCTTGCGTAATTTGTCCCTGTTGGCGATAAACATCACCCAAGCCAACTAAGGCACGGCACTCCAAGAGGATGTTGTGTAGTTCGCGTGCCAGACGCCGCCCTTCCAGGAAATTCTGGGCGGCACGTTCTGGAAAGCCACGCCGATACTGAATTTCTGCAAGCCCGGTAGCGGTTTCAGCCTGCCCAACGTAATAAGAGATTGCTTTATAAGTGCGAAGTGCGCGCTCCATCGTCGCGTTCGCGTAGGAGAGTTGCCCGCGTCTGAGAGCGATTTCAGCCAGCACGCGCCCTGCATTGGCTGTGCCGAGTGCATTATGTTGGTCGGTATACTCCTGAGAGGCGGCCTGTGCCCCCATGAGTGCCTGATCGACACGTCCGCTTTTCAAGCTGACTTCGGCCAGTCCCAGGTTGCTATCGGCCTCACCAAGCTCATACTCAAGCACGCGCGCGGACTCCAATGCTTCCGCGAAGGTATTGGCGGCCTCCTCCAAGCGATCCGCTTCCAGATAAATGCGTCCCAAACCAAGTAGAGCGTCGATAGCCCCAAAGTTATCCCGCTGCGCGCGGTACACTTCCAGGGCACGCTGATAGGCCTGTGCCGCTGCGCTAAATTGGCGGCTCATACGTTGCACATCGGCGAGACTGCGGCTAGCATCAGCCTCATTAATGCTGTCATGCGCCTCTTGATAGAGCCGTATTGCGTCACGGTAATGATCGGTAGCATAAGAGAGGTTGCCACGTTGCAGTTCAATATGGCCCAATGCCAGTTCCACGTTTCCCATGCCCTGCATATGGTTCTGTTGACGATAGATATGTTGCGCCTGCTGATAGGCTTCTTGGGCTGGATCGAGTCGCGCAAGCTGCCGCTCGACATGCCCAAGTGCAAGCGCACTGGCAGCCTCGTTAAGTGGAGTATTGGCATCATGATAAAATTTTATCGCGCGCTGATAGCTGACTCCAGCCTGCTCTAGCTGACCATTTTCGCGCTGGACATCACCGAGCATACGACGACTGTCGCCCGCGCGCTTGAAATCACCGATCAGGCGGAAGCGAATCTCCGCATCGCCGAGTGCTTCACTGGCTTTATCAAACTTGCCATCGTTAAATGCCTCAATCCCGTCTTGCAGGCGTTTTTCGGCCCGTTGACGGTCTTGCTCTTTACTCTGGTGTTCTTGCATTGTCATAATATATATCCCTAAAACTCTTCATCAGAGTGTGTTGAATAGTGTCACTGTTCATTGTAGTGCGTGTGTGCAGGAAAGTCAAAACGCTTCATTGTTGAGTCTTGTAACACACTGTTGTCGGCTATTAGTGAGAGGATGGGAAAGCGATACTATTGTGTCGCTCCATGTGCTATAATGAGGACGCCGAAGGGTAGGCAATAGTGCCAGTGTAACATCTGCTATCCTATTCTCTACTTATCTCACGCCTGCTATTATTTGTTTGTATTGTTTGTGAAGGAGGGCTTGTAGTCTTGAACGAAGATATCCTCGCGCGTGTAGACCTCTTTTCGACGTTAAGCAAGAAGGAACTTCAGACACTTGCCAAAAGTTGCCAGGAACGTAGTTATTCCGCCGGGACAACTCTTTTTGTGCAAGGTGATGCCGGTGCGGGCCTGTATGTGCTGAAAACGGGCAAAGTGCGTATTACGCACGCGGTAAATCCCGATAAAGCTGAAGAGGAACTTGGTACAGCGGGACCAAACGACGTGTTTGGTGAGATGTCACTCCTCGATGATTTACCACGTTCCGCGACTGTCACCGCTGTAGATGATGTGACCGCGTTGCTGCTTCCTGTTTGGGAGTTTCGCGGCATCTTGCAGAACCACCCTGACATCGCGCGCAAGTTGCTTGCGGTGCTGAGTCGGCGTCTCCGCAAAGCAGAGCAACGGCAACAAGATAATTAATCATGTGTGTATGGCGAGGGGAGCTGTAATATGTGTTACTCGCCATATCCTCTATAGTACATGCTTTTTAAAAATTTCATTGTTAGAGCGCGTATCTGGCTGAAATTTTTAAAAAGCATGCATTATTCTTCTTCAATGCCGGTTTTGTCGCGGTTCAACAATTTCTGGATCTCCTCAAACATCGTCTCGACATCTCCAAAAGAGCGATAGACGCTGGCAAAGCGAATATAGGCAATCTTATCCATCAGGCGCAAGCGTTCCATCACCATTTCTCCGATGATATTGCTGGAAATCTCTAGTTTGCCCAGACGATACACATCTTGCTCAATACCCTCAACGGCGTTCTCAATCTCCCAGATGGGCAAGGGACGTTTTTCACATGCCTTGCGAATGCCAATATATAGTTTTTGACGATCAAACGGCTCACGCCTTTGGTCGCGTTTGATGACCATCAAATGCGACTGCTCAACACGCTCATAGGTGCTGAAGCGACCCTTACATTGCTCACATTCACGTCTGCGATGGATGGCTTCACCAATATCTCGTGAATCTTTCACGCGCGATTCAGTACCGCCACAATAGGGACATTTCATCTCGGCCTCGGTTTCAAGTAACGGGTAATAGCCCTATTGTAACATAGTTTATGCGTGTTGGTATATACAACATCCGCGTGACTTTAGGCAAGCACAGAAACAGATGTGAAATCCTCGACTATTGGTGTGGGTGCTGGTTCTACCGCTGGATTAGGATTAGGTGCTGGCTGAGATGGGCCGATTTTCCCAATGTAGCTGGAACGCAAACGTGAGCCGTCACGCCAGTAGGCATACCAGTAGGGTCCATGTCCTTGTCCCGTGCGACACGTGCTGCACGATGATTTGCCACATTTACGAAATTGACGTTGATATGTAATATGTTGATTACTGGGAAGTTCTTTCATTGCACCCTCCGCTTTAGCTCGCCCAGATGATATCTACCGGGAGAGGGAATATGTTACAGATAAAAATAAGATATCTATTTCCTTTACAACCAATGAAGCTCACTCTATTCGTTTCTACAGTGCCTAAAGAATTGTCTTTGTTCATATGTCAGACGGAAAACAGCCTTCGGTCCTCTACAACGTTTATAAGCACTGCAGTAAGCATAACACGTAATCATGAACATTGCATTAATATGTAACGTACAAAAATGAGAACATGTTCATACAAATGTCAGTTTGTAGTACGACTTTACCTTTTAAATAACATGTTATTCATAACATTACTCTTATCGTCAAGGAACACAGATCTCGGAAGAGTTTTTCTTAAATAAAACACCATCTGTGCATATAAACAGATGGTGTTTTGTACTTTTGGTGATTGCTCAAGTATGGTTATGGGAAGAGTGTGATGTCGAAGTGCCAGGGGTGAGGTGCGGGATCTTCAAATTGGCCCAATGGGTCTGCAGCGCGCACGATTAATGTGCGTGCGTCAGGTGATGGGAGTGGTTGGAAACGTGCATTGCCCTGGTAGACAGCGTGATTTGGTCCGCTTGCAAGTTCGGGACGTGCCAGGAGACGCCCGCCGCGATCACCAGCCCATTGCATTCCTGTACTATCAGTTAAGAAAAAGATTAGACGCGGCACAAACGCAAAACCACTGGTAAGTGGCGGCCTGATCCATAAGTAGTGCAATTCAAAATGAGAGGCGTAGTAGTGCAGTTGATGAAGCATGAGGGTCATGCCATTTTGTTTTTGTTCTAATTCAATGGTGATGGTACGTGTTGGTTCGCGCTTGAGCAAAGGAGGTTCAGAACTCTGCTCACGAATTTGCGGTGCCGCGATAACAACCGGCGGGCGTGAAGCCAACTCCAATGCTTTTTCTGAAAAGGGTGCCTGCTCATTAAGAATTTCAGTACACAGTTGAAGACATTCGTTACAGATGTAGGCGGCCCCTGGGCCTGCGATCATGCGCCGGACCTCTGAAGATGGACGCCCACAGAAAGAGCAGCGAGCTGTTGACCGATCAAAACTCATGATAGATACCTCGTGGTAGTAACCTCAAATGCTCTGTCGTGTACGCAACACGGTTGTCGCTTCCGTATATAGTCCTAAACGTTCGAGGAGTGCAGCATGTGCCTCCCACTCTAGTGTATCATCTAACGGTTTAAGAAGAGGAGTGATCATTTCTGGTTGTGCGGTAGCGGTCGCATGCGTTCCATTTGCTGATAATGGAGTTTGCATGTGTCCATTTCCGTTCATACTTTCATGCTCAGACTCAATGGGTGCGAATAACGATTCCATTGCTGTTCTACCATATTTACGTTGTAGTGCCAGCGAAAGGAGATAATCCGCAAAATGTGGGTTTTTAGGTAAAAGAGAGCCATGTAAGTAGGTTCCGTAGGCATTGCGATATACCGCGCCTTCAGTATGGTCTTCCGCATTATTTCCCGACCCTTTGAGAACATGTCCCAGGGGCTTGGCGGTTCCCAAGTAGGTCCGACCGCCATGATTTTCAAAACCAACCAGTGTCTTACCATTCCAGTTAATAGCGATATCGCCAATACAGCGTGGTGTGCTTGTTCCTTTATGAATAGTCCAGGCATCAAAGACGCCGAGACCACGCATATCGGGACCATCAGCTGGACGGTAGTAGTGTGCGAGGAGTTGATAGCCGCCGCAGACTGCCAGAACAGGCATATCGTCCTCGATAGCCGCCCATAGTCCAATACCTTTGATGTCGTGCAGGTCTTGCGATACCGGAGCTTGCTCTTTGTCTTGTCCGCCGCCAATAAATAAAAGATCAAATTCATCGGGGGCTAGAGCATCGCCGATGCCAAGACCAACAACACGCAATTGAATACCACGTTGTTGACAACGCCAACGTAGGGTCATAATATTTCCTCGATCACCATAGAGATTGAGTTGATCGGGATAGAGATGCCCCAGCGTGAGTGTGAGTGGTTGTGTAAAGTGGAATGTCATGCATCTCTTCCTTCCCAATAATAGGGTGCGAGTCCGCGCTGTTCTAGCTCACGATGCACTTCTAACAAGCCTGTATACGTTGGAACTATAAAGAGGGTTTCACCGATTGGCGTCTGTTCTAAGGCACTCTCAAGTGCCTGTTTGATACCGAATTTGCGCACTAGTGGTTGTTGTGGTTGTGTTTCTACAAGCGAAAGACGCGCGCGTGCCGAAGCATTTTTCCGTGCTGCGCGCGTCGATGCATCTTCTCTCCGTGCGGCACGTAACGGCGCAGGGGGAATAATGTCCTTTTCGTCTAGCTCTATACCCGCGTATTTCAATCGTAGTGCCAGATCGCGTGCGCGTGTGCCCGCCACAGCCAGTGTATTGAGATGACCTACCGCCCGCTCAAAATCGACGTCCCAAATCCATGAAATATCTTGTCCATCCGCTATATGGTCGTTGAGAATGAATAAGATGTTGCGCGCTGTTGTTTCAGTAAAAAGCGTACGGAGCACTTCATTAAACCCGGTCGGATTTTTCGCCAGCAAGAGTCGAATCGTGCGTCCCTCGGCCTGAATGCGCTCTCCACGTCCAAAGGCAGGTTTGGATTGTTCGATACCCGTAACAATTGGTTCCCAGTGAATAGCGAGTGCCTGGGCGGCGGCAATTGCTGCTAGCGCATTGTAAATGTTGTAGAAGCCGGGCAGCGGAATAACAATCTCACCCTCTGTTGTGGGTGTGCTGATATGGATACGTGTGCGATCAAAACCTAGTTCTTGTACCTGCGTTGCCTGCACCTGTGGCTGTGGACGCTGTAGACCACACGTTGAACAGTGATAGTGTCCCATGTGACTGTAGAAGCGCAGATCATAGACAAAATCGCCTCCACAGGCAGGACAGGTGCGTGCATCTATCGTTTGATGGCGTTCTTGTGCTTGTGCGCCACGCTCTGGCTCGTGTATAGTGCTATGGAGTGTATCAATGCCGTAGTATACGACATTCCCCGCGAAGGAACGCGCTAAATTCGCGGTTGCCGGATCGTCAGCGTTGAGGACAAGGGTCGTATCAGGCGATAAAGCGGCAATGGCGCGTTGCCAGTGAGCGAGTACACTATCAACCTCACCATAGCGGTCGAGTTGGTCGCGGAAGAGATTGGTAAAGATGATAATCCGTGGCGGGATATGTTGCACAATAGTTGGCAATACCGCCTCGTCAATCTCCAATACAGCGATAGCGCGTCCTGAACGGCGCAGGCGTCCATTTGGCTGAGAGCGAATGACCAGCGAACTGGCAATGCCACGTAAAAGATTCGAGCCTTCACGATTACGCCATACACGTAATCCAGCATCATTGATAATCGCTGCCATAAAACTGCTGGTTGTTGTTTTGCCGTTTGTGCCTGTAATGAGGATGCTGCCATAGTGGAGTTGGCGTGCCAGATACGGCACGATCTCAGGATAGAGGCGTTGTGCAATCACGCCCACGATACTGGTTCCACCGCCAAAATGGAGACGACGACTTAATGCCCCTGCCGCCCGCCCGCCGATAACGGCAAGCGCGGCCCGCAGCGAGAGCGGTGGCTTTTTTCCCTGTCCCTGAGTCGGTTTGAAGCGTTGTAAAGCAGGAGGAGACGTTGAGTTTGATGAGGACTCATCACGTTGTAATCGAGCTTTCCCTGAAAAGAACTGAAAAGATTTCTGTTTGCGCAAGTCATTCCTCCAATCCTTATCAGCGCGCTTGTTCAGTTTCATGGTATATCTATCATTTGTAGTTGCATGCAGCATAACATGCAACCGCCATCGGGTCAAGGGACACAAGACAGACAGACAACGTCCGGGTGCGATGGATAATCGCCGTATATTCGCTTGCTAGTACCTCTGGAGAGAAGAGTGGCAGGATATGAAGGGTATTGCTACTGTATGGTATGCTGCAAAAGAAATTTTTCTGCCGTGTTTGTCGTTATGGAATAGGGTAACTCTTGTCAGGGTATGCTATTCTATCTCATAAGAGAGTAACCCAAGCATATGCCCGTTTTTTGGAATAAAGGTTGGAAAAGGTCGATGGCAAAAAAACTAGTTATTGTAGAGTCGCCTGCGAAAGCAAAAACAATTGAGAAATTCTTGGGGCGCGACTTTGAGGTGAGAGCTTCAATGGGCCATATTATGGACCTGCCTAAGAAGGGTTTGGGTGTGAATACGCGCAAAGACTTTGCGCCAAAATATGAAATTATTGAGAAAAAAGATAGACTGATCGATGAATTGAAAACGGCTTCAAAACGGGCTGATGAAGTGTTTTTGGCCCCAGACCCTGATCGCGAAGGTGAATTTATTGCCTGGTCCTTGAAAAACGCACTGGGTTTGCAGAATCCACGCCGAGCAGTCTTTCACGAGATTACGAAAACTGCCGTCCAAGAGGCGATTAAGAAGCCGCGTGAGATTAATGAAGACTTGTTTAATGCACAACAGGCGCGGCGCGTGTTAGACCGTCTTGTGGGTTACAAAATTAGCCCCTTGCTTTGGCGGCGTATTCAATCGGGAACAAGTGCTGGACGTGTTCAATCGGTGGCTTTGCGCCTGATCTGCCAGCGCGAGAGCGAGATTCGTGCCTTTGTGGCAGAAGAGTATTGGAGTATTACCGCAACGCTGAGTAAGCAAAAGCAAGAACAGCGTTTTGAGGCCGTCCTGATCTCGCGCCTAAAAGATGAAACTGCAAACGGCACCGAAGATCTCTCGTTAGAGAGCGATGAGTCAAGCAGTGTTGCTCAGAATGGACAAAATGGTGCGAAAACGGCTCAACAGGAGAAAGGGCGCATCAAAATCTCTTCCCAGGAAGAGGCGAATGCTATTCTGGCAGACTTGCAGGGGGCAACTTATACAGTACGAAAATATGAAGAGCGTGAGCAGCGGCGACAACCTTATCCTCCGTATACCACAAGTACAATGCAGCAAGATGCCTCTGTGCGTCTCTCGTTTAAGCCCAAGAAGACGATGAGTCTGGCCCAGCAGTTATATGAAGGCATTGAGTTGGGAGAACGTGGACATCAAGGTCTTATCACGTACATGCGTACCGACTCCACGCGCATTTCTGACGAGGCGCAGGCAAAGGTAAAAGAATATATCGAGCAGACACATGGCAAACCGTTTGTGGGCGCGGGGCGAACAGGGAAAGCCAAAGCGACCACGCAGGATGCACACGAGGCAATCAGACCAACCGATGTGACATTGACGCCGCCAGTGGTGAAGCCATTCCTGACGCCCGATCAATTTAAATTGTATAGCCTCATCTGGAAGCGTTTCGTCGCCAGTTTTATGACTCCCGCTGTCTTCGATACTGTGCGCGTTGATATCGCTGCCCATCAGTATATCTTCCGCGCCACCGGCTCGAATCTCAAGTTTCTGGGTTTTTATGCTGTATGGTCTCGTGAGGAGGATGAAAAACTTCTGCCTGTTATGCGCGTTAATGAGATACTTGCATTCCATAAACTTGAACCAGAACAGCATTTTACGCAGCCACCTCCGCGTTTTACAGAGGCAAGCCTGATTAAGGAACTGGAAGAGCAGGGCATTGGGCGTCCGAGTACCTATGTGCCGATCATCAGTACCATTCAAGATCGCGGCTATGTCGATCAGGAGCAGCGGCGTTTTGTGCCAACATGGCTTGGCGAGACGGTCAATGAGGTGATGAATAAGCACTTTCCTGACATTGTAGATGTCAGCTTTACCGCTGATATGGAGCGGCAGTTGGATGATGTTGAGGAGGGACGGCGTTCGTGGATTGAGTTTTTGCGCACGTTCTATGATGACTTCAAGACCGTCATGGAGAAGGCTGAAGCCGAAATGGATAAGGTGCAGAAGCCACAGGAGGAGATTGACGAGCAGTGTCCTGAATGTGGACGTAACCTGATTATTCGTACTGGGCGCTTTGGTCGCTTTGTCTCCTGTTCGGGCTTCCCAGAATGTCGTTATAGCCGTTCATTTGTCAATAAAACAGGTGCGCTTTGTCCAAATTGTGGTGGTGATCTTGTAGAGCGGAAGACAAAACAGAAGAAACGCATTTTCTACGGCTGTACCAACTATCCGACCTGTAATTTTGCGATGTGGGAACGTCCCGTGCCTGAACTTTGCCCGAATTGCGGCGGGTTGATGGCAGTTCCCAAGCAGGGTCAAGAGCCTGTCTGTTACAACGAGGTAATTGCGGTTCAGCGTGCTGCTGAGGAGAAACCACAGCAGGAGGAAGGTCAGCGTGAGCAGAAAGGCAGTGCAAGGAGTGCACCTACTGCTGCTTCATCGCGTCCAACACGCAGAAAGACCACGCAAGCGCGTGAAGAAGAGACAGCGGTAAATGCAAGCAAGGAGGCGAATACCCGTAAAAGAACTTCTACTGCTGGAACGCGCAGGCGGAGCAATGTGGCGGAGGGAGCGGAAACAGCACACTACGGTGGGGGAGAAAATGGTGTGGGGAAACAGACTGGTGTGCGCAGAACACGTGTGACGCGCACAGAGCAGAACAAACCTGCCAGTCAGGCGGTAGAGGCGGAGCAGAAAAAGACAGCAAAAAAGAGTGATGAACTTGAACCTAAACCTGTAAAAAAATCTCCCGTAAAACGCAAAAAGACACAAGCGGTTAAATAAGGCAGAACAGCGGAGAGTTCATGTGGTAGAATAAGAAACGACTGAATGTTTGTATACAGGCTCTCCGAGAAAATAAATTCTGCTGTTGTGGAGGATGACATGCCGCATGCAGTGACGCTCATCCCTGGTGATGGGACCGGGCCAGAAATCACTGAAGCAACGCGCCGAGTGCTGGAGGCAACGGGTGTTGCTTTTGAGTGGGAAGTACGCCAGGCGGGAGCGGAAATGCTAGAGAAGTATGGCACTATTCTGCCTGACGATGTGATAGATTCTATCAAACGTACCCGTGTAGGATTGAAAGGCCCCATTACTACGCCAGCGGGCAAAGGCTTGCGCAGCGCAAATGTAACGTTGCGCAAAAAGCTGGATTTATATGCGAATCTTCGGCCTGCCAAAACGTATCCTGGATTACGCTCTCGTTATGAGAACATTGATTTGATTATTGTGCGCGAAAATACAGAAGATTTATACGCGGGCATCGAATTTCAGCGTGGAACAGCCGAGTATGAAGATGTATTGGAGACGATTGCGCGTACAACAGGGAATCGGCTAGATCCCAATTCCGCGTTGAGTATCAAATTTATCTCGGTGATGGCAACGCGCCGGATCGTACGTTTTGCCTTTGAGTACGCACGCATTAATAATCGTCGTAAGGTAACAGCCGTGCATAAGGCGAATATCATGCGCCTCTCTGACGGGCTGTTTCTCGCTACGGCCAATGAGGTTGCCAAAGAATATCCTGACATTCAGTATGAAGATCGCATTGTTGATAACATGTGTATGCAACTGGTCCAAAAACCTGAATGTTACGATATACTGGTGTTACCAAATTTATATGGTGATATCATCTCAGACCTTTCTGCCGGATTAATTGGGGGCTTAGGGGTGGCTCCTGGTGCAAATATTGGCAATGATTATGCTGTTTTTGAGCCTGTGCATGGAAGTGCGCCAAAATATGCGCGTCAGAATAAAGTCAACCCGATGGCTATGATGTTCTCTGGTGTCATGATGTTACGTCATCTGCGCGAAAAGGATGCCGCATTACGCCTGGAAAAAGCTCTGATGCACATTATCGCGGAAGGCAAATATGTCACGTATGATTTGAAACCGCGTGCCGATGATCCTACAGCTGTTGGAACCTCCCAAGTGGCTGATGCAGTAATTGAACGAATGCGCCACGTATAGGCCATGTACACGAAGAGCTGAACACGAAAGAAAGGTGTTTGGCTCTTTGTGTTTGTGTCAGCAAAACAAACTGTAACCTCTTTTGTCGCAAAAAATCAGTGATTTTATGTTATACTTTAGAAACAACCCAACAGACATAGGGTGCGTAAGCGTTACTATCCCTTGCTGTGTTCGCTAATAGTGATCATGCAAAGGAGACTCGCCATGAGCGGCAACGAGGTCGCAGATCATTCGCAGTCCTGGCAAATGCAAGAGATATTTCGGTTTTCTCCACGCGCTAATAGTGCGCATAAAATTCGCTGGCGTCCCTGGTGCAGGGCGGCTTTTCAAGAAGCCATGCTAACGGACAAACCTATTCTACTGGTCATTACCTCTTCATGGTGTCATTGGTGCCATACGATGGACGAGACAACGCTCTCGGATAGTAATATAATTAAGATTATCAATGCTGATTACATCCCCATTCGAGTGGATAGTGATATGCGCCCAGACGTGAACGCACGCTATAACCAGAATGGCTGGCCTAGTGTTGCAATGCTCTCGGCAGAGGGAGAAGTATTGTGGGGTGGCGTGTATGTTCCTCCCAAACAGATGTTGTACTATCTTGGTTATGTGCGTCGCTATTATAGTGAGCATCGTCAAGAACTCGCCCTGCAGGTGCAGCAACTTCAAGCGCAACGAGACATGCTGAAAGAAGATCGTAACGTGCGAAAGCACTGGCTACGTCCCCTTTCACAGGAGGAGCAGATTGCGCTAAAAGCATTGCCAGAGCAGGCTGGACACGTGTTACGAGATCTTTACGATGCTGATTATGGCGGATTTACGATTCATCCGCGCCTGAAATTTCCCCATCCAGAGGCTCTAGAATTATTGCTTCATCTTGCGCGTCGCGGTCAGTCTGATTGTTTAGAGATGGTTTGCTACTCGCTGCAACAGATGCGCGATGGGGGGCTATGGGACAAAGAAAGTGGAGGGTTTTTCCGTTATTCGGCTGCAAGTGATTGGGGGGCACCGCATACGGAGAAGATGGCTGAAGAGAATGCCGCGTTGTTACACGTGATAGCTCAGGTCACGCAAGAGACGGGAGACTATCAATGGTATCAATTACTGCAACAACTGGTATTCTATTGCAATACAACTCTGTGGCAACCGCGCGAAGGCGTATTTAGTGGAAGCCAGAGTGCTGATGAAGAATATTATGAGCCGGGTCCTTATTCGCGGGCTACTCGTCTCGCTCCCCATGTTGACACCGCCATCTATACCGTGTGGAATGCCCGCATGGCCTCGGCCTATCTATTGGCATCGCGTGTGCTGAATCAGCCATCCCTAAATAGCATGGCATTGCGGAGTTTAGATTGGTTGTGCCAGAAGATGATTCATCGGGAGGGTAGTGTATATCATTATGCTCTACATGACCAAAAAGGCTTGCCGGGACAACTTGCTGATCAGGTGTGGATGACCCGTGCGCTCCTCGATGCTTATGAAATCCATGGCAATAAAACGCATCTTGAGACTGCTGTGGCATTGATGCACTTTTGTTGTCAATCTCTGCTCGATGAACACAATGGACTATTTTATGATTATCCAGAAACAGCCGATGCGGTAGGGCGGTTGCTCATCCGTGAACAATCGCTGACAGAGAATGCATTGGCGGCGGAGTGCCTTCTGCGCATGGCGGCCTATAGCAAACGGCAAAACTTACGTGATACAGCATTACTTGTGCTCTCAGGGTGTCTCGAAAAATACAAGCACACGGGTATTCAGGGGGCGATCTATGCGAGTGTTGTGGCGTCTGCTGTAGCGCGCGATTGGTTGTAGAGAGTGGGAAGTGAGGTATGCTGCTTGCTCCTCACTTCCTGCTAACGCGGTCAGGTTCAATGATTGGCTGTTTCCATGTGTAGCATGTGGGTCAATTCGCTGACAACCTCGTAGCGGCCGTAGGATGGCATCAGGTAAACGCCCTGAATAAGGTGACGTGCCTCTTTGAGCAGTTCTTGGGCAATATGGAGTCCCTCTTCGTTGCCACGTTCCCCCGCCGCACGCATACGTGCCCGTACCGCATCAGGAATGGTGATGCCAGGCACTTCGTTATGTAAGTATTCCGCGTGGCGTGTGCTATGCAGCGGTACACAGCCCAGAATAAGCGGGATTGGCGGTTTGCCAACGCGCTTCAGGAAACGCTCCAGAGGGGCCATTTCGTAAATTGGCTGCGTCATAATATACTGCGCCCCGGCCTCTATTTTCCGCTGATACTTCTCGATCTCGTGCTCGACCTCTTCGTCGGTCATATTCAAGTTCAAGGCGCAACCGATATGAAATGAGGCGTGCGCCCCAATGGATGAGCCAGCGGCATCGTAACCCTCGTTCATGCCACGTATCACACGCATCAGGCCAATAGAATCAACATCCCAGACGCCTGTTGTGTTAGGATAGGCTCCAACGCGCAACGGGTCGCCTGTGAGGGCGAGAATATTGCGAATACCGAGCGCGTGTGCGCCGAGTAGTTCAGACTGTAATGCCATGAGGTTGCGATCACGTGAGGTAAAATGAATGATGGTCTCGATACCCAGGTGATCTTGTATCAAGCGAGCTAGCGCAAGACAACTCATGCGCACACGTGCCATCGGGCTATCCGCAATATTGATACAATCAACACCCGCTTTTTGCAAAATTGCCGCCCCATCAAGAATCTTCTTGGGATTCAAGCCCTTGGGTGGGTCTAACTCAACGCTGATGACAAACTCCCCTGCCGCCAATTTCTGTTGTAAGTGTGTCATAGAGCCTTGCTGGGGCAGGAGCGTTTCCTCTTCAACCGTACCCGTAATTCTGGCTTTTCTCGTTGTTCCCGTGCCATTCTGCACCTGTTGGTCATGCGGTAATGGTATGTCAGGGCCAGAGGATAGCGGTGTACCAAAGCTCTCATCTAGTGCCTGACGCATGGCGGCAATGTGGCGCGGCGTTGTGCCGCAACATCCGCCAATGAGACGCACTCCTGCATTGGCAAAACGACGCGCATAGTCGGCAAAATAGTCGGGTGTTGCCACGTAGAAGAAACGGTTATTAATACGTGTGGGCAGACCTGCGTTCGGTTGCGCTGAGAAAAGTGGTACGGCGGCTGGCGTTTCCTGCTGTTTTGTGGCGGCAATCATTTCTTCCAGCGCGTCGAATGTCGCGGCGGGACCTACACTACAGTTTGCTCCTACCACATCAACGCCTAGATCGCTGAGCACAGCGGCGACACGGGCGGCAGAACTACCAGAGAGCGTATGCCCATCCTCATAAAAGCTCATCTGCGCGACAACCGGCAGTCCACTTTCCTTTGCCGCTAGCACCGCCTGTCGAAGTTCCGCGAGGCTAGAGAACGTTTCAAGGATCAGCAGGTCAACACCCCCCGCTTGTAGAGCCTCGATTTGTTCTGAGAAGATCGCACGCAGCTCGCGTAGACGCTGCTCGTCTGGAGCCTGTAACGGGCGTCCACTAGGGCCAACGGAGCCAGCGATAAAGACAGGCTGACCAGAGATCTCGCGTGCTTCACGCGCAATCTTCACTCCTTGAATGTTGATCTCACGCACCTTATCGCCCAAATTGTGCGTTTCCAACCTGGCGCGGTTCGCACCAAAGGTATTGGTTTCGATAATTTGTGCCCCCGCGTTGATATAATCGCGGTGAATGCTCTGAATAAGTTCTGGTTGTGTCAGATTAAGGGCATCGAAACACTGCTCATAGGGAATACCGCGTGCATATAATTGCGTTCCCATTGCGCCATCACAGAGGAGCGGACGCTGCCGCAGTTGTTCGAGAAAAGGGTGCTCCATCGAAGTGACTTCTCCCACCAAATTAAGTTAGTTACCATTTCACCCCTTCATTGTACCTCTTTTTTGGCTTTTGCGAAATATAGCACCCTCTGCTTTGTCATCGTAGCACCGTTCTAAGATCTACCTACTTTACATTATTGTGCTAGTATGCTAATATACTAGTCTACTAGTATATTAGCAGAAAGGGCGCACGAATGAAGGAAGAAAAGCAACAGTTTAACGTCTATCTAACCCCTCAGACAGTCAGACAGATAAAGCATCGCTCAATTGATGAACAGCTTTCTTTATCTGATCTGGTTGAGAAAGTGTTCACGGCCTATCTCTCTCAAACTCAAACAACTGGGGCTGCTCATGCGGAAATACCAACGCAGCAGACACAAGAGAAGGTCGAAATAACCTTACAGCCAATGCTGCATGTGGATGATATGGGAAAAGCGTTAGACTTCTACAGCAGAATTGGTGCCACTGTTCTCAATGGAAGTCGTGATGGTGATTGGGCATTAGTGAGTTTTGGCAATACCAAATTAGGCTTGCTTGCTCATCCTGCAAATCCAGAGCAAAATGAAGGGAAATTCGAGCTAAATTTTGAGTACACTGGCTCATTAGAAGCTTTAGAGCAACAGTTTCGTGAAGCTGGTATAACCATCGTGCGCCCCACTGGTGATGAGGGTTTTGGCTATCAATTGCAGATCGAAGATGCTGATGGGATGCTGATAAAAATCAATCAGCTTGATCCAGAGCTTTATCGTTAGCGGAACATAGGACCGTTTGAGAGATGGTTTTTCGATAATGGCTGATCTGTAATGCAAAGGCGGAGTAACAGTTTGTTACTCCACCTTTCTACTTTCGCTTGTATTCTCGGTTGCCCACTATTTGGCGTTGACCTTGACTGTGCGCGCTTTCGCATGTTCCGCCTTGGGCAGATGGAGCGTCAGGATGCCATCGGTGTAGCTAGCCTCGGCACTCTCAGAGTTGATTGGAGAGGGTAGCGTGAAGGCCTGCTGGTACTGACCGGACTGGAAGCCGTGCCAAAGTGCCGTTGCGCCTTCGGGTGCCTGCACCTTTGTCTGCCATTTCAAGCTCAGTGTATCCTGCTGAATGGTGATCTCGACATCGTCGGCCTGCACGCCGGGCATTGGAAGCTGAAGAATGAAGCCCTCTTTGGTCTCGAAGAGGTTGGCATTTACTCCACGATTGCCAAACGCGCTGGTGCTGGGAGTGATGAAGCTATCTGCCAAAAGGCGATCCATGGCCTCGCGCAGAGAAACAACCTCGCTAAATGGATTGTAGCGTGTCAAGTTTGCCATTGTAGTTATCTCCTTTGCTTGATAATCTATGGTTGTATATTCTTCAGAATGGGCCATCGTGTTTTTCTCTGACCACATCCGCTGTTCGTTTTCTTTCTGTCCATACTATATATCAGTATGTGTTAGAGCAACGTAAGCGAAGTGTAAGAAATTTGTTAGAAAAATTGATAGCACTACTATCAAGAAAAATGCGTATGACCCTCTCGACGATGCCGTACTATTCTGCTACAATGCCTCTAACATACCTGTCGCTCGGCGTCCTGGCAGTAGTAACATAATGAACAAGGAAGATCAAGCGACGCATTATTGAAAGACCTACCAATTTGTAGGGAGGATGTAGCCGTGATGGTGGAACAACAGCCAACATCAAAAGATATTGAACATGTACTCAAGCGCGGTGTCGCATTAGTTGAAAAAGAAGCAGACCTGCGCCGCCTGTTGCTTGAAGGCAATAAAGGCCAACCGTTGCGTGTCAAGCTGGGAGTAGACCCGACGCACTACGATTTGACGATTGGGCATGCTGTCGTCTTCCGTAAACTGCGCCAGTTTCAGCGGCTTGGTCATAAAGCGGTAGTCGTAATTGGTGACTGGACTGCGCGACTCGGTGATCCCAGCGGACGCGAAGAGGCACGCAAGCCCCTGAGTGAAGAGCAGGTCAAGGCCAATGCCGCGACCTATCTCGATCAATTTTTTAGAATCGTTGACCCTGCGCTGACCGAGGTGCGCTGGCAGCACGAGTGGTTTGATGGCTTTAACATGGGCGATGCCCTCAAACTGCTGGGCCATAAAACTGTGGCGCAGATGTTAGTGCGCGATGATTTCGCCAAACGTTATAAGAATGGCGTCGAAATTTATCTTTCTGAGTTTATGTATCCCCTGCTTCAGGGCTATGATTCTGTCGCCTTGCGTGCCGATGTAGAGCTAGGTGGAACGGATCAGACCTTTAACCTGCTGGTTGGGCGTGAACTCCAGCCTGCCTTTGGGCAATTGCCGCAGCAGATCTTGACCATGAATCTGATTGTTGGCTTAGATGGTGTCAAAAAGATGGGCAAATCGCTGGATAACTATATTGCGATGACTGCTCCCGCAAATGACATGTATGGCAAACTTATGTCGCTGCCCGACCACGCGATGCGTCTCTACTTTGAGGCTCTGACGGATGTGGATGATGCCGAATTGGATGAGTTCGAGCACAAAATGGCGGAAGGTACGCTCAATCCGCGCGATGTGAAACGTCGCATGGCCCGCGAAATTGTCACCGTCTTCCACAACGTTGTTGCGGCCCAGGAGGCGGAAGAGGCGTTTATTCGTCAGTTCTCTGAGCGCAAATTGCCAGCCGACATTCCTGAGTATCAGCTTCATGAGTCGATGGATATCGTCACCTTGCTTGTGAACGCGAAATTGGCAACCAGTCGCAATCAGGCACGCGGTATTATCGAGCAGGGCGGTGTCTCCCTTTTCCCCTCCGGCGAAGAGCGTGATGAGGTGCGCGTGACTGACGCGACGTATCAGGTTCCGCTCAGCGATGGTGCTATAATAAAGTTCGGAAAACGCCGCTTTATCAGAGTGCGAGTCTAAAAACTTGTTGACGTCGGTTTGAGAAGTGGCAACAGGGCAATACATAGAAGTTGATTGCCCTGATTATTTTATTATACTGTCACCTATTGGCATACCATTAAGAGGAGGTTGCGTGCATGCCTCAGGCAAAAATTGGCGTTATTGGGGGGAGCGGACTCTACCGCATGGAGGGGATGACCGAGGTAGAAGAGATCACAGTCTCAACACCTTTTGGTGATCCCAGCGATGTCATTACGATTGGGAACGTCAACGGGATTGCGATGGCCTTTTTGCCGCGCCATGGGCGTGGTCATCGCTTGAGTCCGACTGAGATTCCTGCGCGTGCGAACATCTGGGCATTGAAAAGCCTGGGCGTTGAATGGCTGATCTCGGTCAGCGCGGTTGGAAGTTTGCGTGAAGATATCGCGCCACGTGATTTGGTTGTCCCCGATCAACTGTTTGATCGCACCAAAAGCCGCGTGAACAGTTTTTTTGAGGGCGGTATCGTCGTTCATTGTACCTTTGCCGAGCCGTTTTGTCCGGCCTTAAGCCAATTACTGCTAGAGTCGGCGCAAGGTTTGGGGGATGTCAAGGTCCATGCGGGCGGCACATATGTCTGCATGGAGGGGCCTCTTTTCTCCACGAAGGCAGAGTCGAACGTCTATCGTCATCTGGGTATGGATATCATTGGTATGACAGCCCTGCCAGAGGCAAAACTCGCTCGTGAGGCCGAGATGTGTTACGCGACGATTGCCTGTGCGACCGATTATGACTGCTGGCACGAGACCGAAGAGTCCGTCACTGTCGAGATGGTGATTGGCAACCTGAGCGCAAATGTAGCAAACGCGCAGCGTATCCTGCGTGATGTCGCACAGCTTATTCCCAGCGAGCGCACGGGTCTCTCCTGTGGCTGCGCGAACGCGATGGCAACGTCAATTATTACCGATCCGCGCACTATTCCGGCGGCTACGAAAGAGAAGTATCATCTGCTTATCAGCAAATATATTTCTTGACAGTAGGGAGCTAAAGAGGTATAATAGCGGTGTTCCTTCGAGGAAATATTAAGTAGGACAAGCCGATTTTCTTCCAGTCCTGTCGGTCGGCGTAATTGGGTCCTGCGCGGCAGATGTCTGCGAACCCCGCTAGGTCCGTGAGGAAGCAACGGTAAGTGGACCTCCCTGGGTGTCGCAGGGTTGCCTGATTACGCTGACCGGCAGGACTGGGTGAAAATCGGCTTGCTGTTTCTTGACCACTTCTTGCTTTTCGTCGAAGTATTTGGAAGGTGGCCCGTCACGTTACTAAGGACATGCAGACGGGAGTAAGAACTATGGCCTCACAATCACTATACCGCAAATGGCGCTCACAAACCTTCTCTGATCTTGTTGGTCAAGAAGAAATTGTAAAGACGCTGAAAAATGCTCTCGGTTCCGGCACGATGGCTCATGCCTACCTCTTCGCGGGACCGCGTGGAACGGGAAAAACCAGTACGGCTCGTCTGCTGGCAAAAACCATTAACTGCCTGCATCCGAACGATGGTGAGCCATGCAACGAATGCGCTCAATGTCGCGAGATTACCAGTGGCAATTCCTTTAACGTCGTTGAGATCGACGCTGCTTCCAATCGTGGTATTGATAGTATTCGTGAACTGCGTGAGAAAGTCATGATGCCCCCCGTCACAGGAAAATACAAGGTGTATATCCTGGACGAAGCCCATATGCTGACGACAGAAGCCTTTAACGCGCTCCTCAAAACGCTGGAAGAACCGCCACGCCACGCGATTTTTGTGATGGCAACAACGGACGTGCATAAGATGTTGCCTACCGTCCTCTCGCGTTGTCAGCAGTTTTATTTCAAACGAATTACGACGCGCCAGATTATTGCGCATCTGAACTTTATCGCGCAACAGGAGCAGGTAAAACTTGACAGTGGGGCAGCGGAATTGATTGCTCGTTCGGCAGCGGGTGGCATGCGCGATGCGCTGAGCCTGCTCGATCAGGCAATTGCCTATTGTGGACAGGAGATTAGTCTCAGCCAGGTGCAGGCCATGCTAGGAGTGGCTGACCCGCGCGCGATTCAGAAATTGGTCCTGCATACAGCGCAATTGGATAGTGCTAGCGGATTACACCTCATCCATGAACTAGCCGAGGCGGGTGCGGACCTGCGCCAGATTAATACTCAGGTCGCGGAGTATTGGCGTGCCCTCATGCTGGCAAAAGCGGGAGCCGATATCGCCGCTATTCTTGATCGGACTGATGACGATGTGCGCGAGGTCATGCAGACAACAAAGTTCTTTGTACTGGAGGAGTTGATCGAGTGCGCGCGCATTTTTGCGCAAAACGAGTTAATGCAGAAGAATCAGGCGACTCCACAACTTGGCCTGGAACTAGCATTACTGGCGTGTATCGAACTCCATCGTCGCGCTCAATCAGGCCAGACTGGTGTTGCTCCAGCGGTCCCTGCGCCTGTGACTCCACAATCTGCATCGACAAGCCGTCCTCTGCGTAGCACTCCTACACCGGAAACAACGCAATCTGTACGTCCATCACCACCGTCAAACTCTGCCGCAACATCGTCTGCCACAGTCGCTCCCGTGGTGCGTCCACACATTGAAACGCCAGCACCACCGCCTCCCGCAGTAACACCACCTCCCGCAGCACCACCGCGTGTTGTGCCTGATGCCGTTCCCACACCACCTCCCGCGGTGCAAGATGAGAGCGACTCACCAGATTGGGATGATCTTTCTTACGATGATGAGCCAGATGAAGAGGAGACGACATCGTCTCCAGTGGCTCAGAGCACCGTTTCCCCTGTTAGCACTGTACCTATCAGCCCTGTACAGAAAGAGGCCAGCCAAGCCGCTCCAGTAGATGAGCAGCATGCGGATGGTGAAACTGTTGTGGATGATAGCAGTCAGGGAGACATGTTGGAGGTCCAGCGTGTAAAAGATGTGTGGGAGATGGTAAAACGGCGCGTGAAGACGCAAAAAGATGGTGCGAAGGTGGCCGCAATTCTCAATGGCTATGCAATTATTGGCATTGAGGCAGGTGATACAGGGCCTGTCGTGCTCTTGAAGGCAAATGCGGACTTTCATTTTAAATCATTACAAAAACCGGAGTATCACGATGCAATCGCCTGGGCGTTAAAGATTGAACTTGAGCAGGAATGTGGCGTAAAATTGCTGGCTCCTGGCTATGTGCATGTGGACGGCGGAATATCTGCTCGTGGCACTAATCAGCCTGAGTTCAGTCATCGTACTGCTAGCACAAGCGCGTTGCCCCCACTGCAATCGGCACGCCTCAATCGTCCTGTACAGGAACCATCGGCCCTGCCTGCTACCGAAAAGAAAGCTCCAGAGCTAACGTCTCAAGTGAAGATTACTCCGGCAATGCCTGTGAGAGAGACACCATCACTTGCCAAACCGAAAAAGGTAAGAGAGAATACCATTGGTGAGGAAAAAGTAAAGGATACCACGGTGAGCAGGTCGGAATATGTAAAGCAGAAGGCCAAGAGTGATCCTGTCGTGCAAGAAGTAGTCCGAATGTTTAAGGCCGAGGTCAAAGAGATCAAATTGAAATAAGGAGTGATTGTTTCTATGAACATGCGCGAAATTCAGAAAATGCAACAGAAGATGATGCGAATGCAGGAGGAATTGGAGACGACGAAGTTTACTGGCACTGCTGGTGGCGGAGCTGTCACAATCACGATGACGGGCAAATTTGAGATCACTGATGTCAAAATTGACCCGGAGGCTTTTAGCGCGGAAGATATTGTTGAGCTTGAAGTGATGGTGCGGGCTGCTGCGAAGGATGCCTTTGATAAGGTTTCAGATGCGCAACAGAAGATTGTCAGCAACGTCACTGGCGGCTTACGCATGCCGGGGTTATTCTAAAACATGAGTGATATTGCACCACCAGTTGCCGCGTTAATTGAAGAGTTCGCTAGACTTCCTGGCGTGGGCGTCAAGACGGCGCAACGACTGGCGTTCTTTATCTTGCGCTGTCCCACCGATCAGGCTCGGCGCCTGTCAGATGCGATTATGCGCGTGAAAGAGAGTATTATCTATTGCTCGCGCTGTTTCAACATTACTGAAACCGACCCCTGTCCTATCTGTGCCAATGCCGGACGAGATCAGGATACCATTTGTGTGGTTGAAGAACCGTTGGATGTCATTGCTCTGGAGAAGACGGGAGCTTACAAGGGGTTATACCATGTGTTGCATGGCGCACTCTCGCCGATGAATGGCATCGGACGCAAGGATCTGCGTATTGATGAGCTTATGCGGCGTCTGGAAGAAGGGAATGTGCGCGAGGTAATTCTCGCAACCAATCCTAGCTTTGAGGGTGATTATACGGCTGGTTTCATCAAAAGCGAGATTAAGGGCAAGTTGAATGGTGCAAGTGCAGACCTGCGCGTAACCTCTCTGGCGCGTGGTCTCTCGCTCGGTAGCGACCTGGAATATGCCGACGAGGGAACGCTTGGACGCGCTATCGAGGGACGCCGAGACCTGTAGGTTGTGCTTGTCTTCCGCCATACCTGTCGTTCATTTCGCTTGACACTCTTCTATACGTATGGTACTATTGTTCTAAATTGTGGGACAGCGATGTCGCCTGCTTGTTTTCCGGTTTCTTCCGCCTGATAAAGAATAGAGGTGTGTAGACATATTGAGATGACAGCAGACAGGTACGACAAGAGAGACGCTGATATCCATTGTATCATCCCGAATCATGACCGATGTCATCACGCGCTCTACAACCCATCTTTTTGACTACTGTCTATTCCCGCGCAGGGAAACGAGTGCAGCACATAAGGAGGCGCACGGGGCTGTAAAGTGGAATAGTTGTAAGACGTTCCAGATATGCGCACCGTGAAAGAAATATGGCAACGAGTAAAAAAGAAAAAGCAGCAGCGACAAGTACAACGAACACAGCCGGTATGAGCGAACGCGAGAAGGCCATTGATCTGGCTTTGACACAGATCGAACGCCGTTTTGGTAAAGGCGCGATCATGAAACTCGGTGAAGCGGCGAAAATTCACGTTGAGGCTATTCCTACAGGTTCGATTGCCCTGGATCTCGCGCTTGGCGTCGGAGGCATTCCCAGAGGACGTATCACCGAGATCTATGGCCCAGAGTCTTCTGGTAAGACAACACTGTGTCAACATATTATTGCCAACGTCCAGCGCGCAGGTGGTTATGCTGCGTTTGTGGATGCTGAGCATGCTCTTGACCCAACGTATGCCGCACGTTGTGGCGTCGATACGAATAATCTGCTGGTCTCGCAGCCAGATACCGGTGAGCAGGCATTAGAGATTGTGGACTCACTGGTACGCAGTAATGCGATTGACGTAATCGTGATTGACTCGGTAGCAGCTCTAACCCCACGCGCTGAGATCGAGGGCGAGATGGGCGACTCTCATGTGGGCTTGCAGGCCCGCCTGATGAGCCAGGCCATGCGTAAACTGACAGGCGCGATCAGCACTTCTAATACATCGGTCATTTTCACTAACCAGTTGCGTGAGAAGGTTGGCGTCATGTTCGGCAACCCAGAGACAACGACTGGCGGCCGGGCTCTAAAATTCTATTCTTCTGTTCGCATGGATATTCGTCGTACAGACTCTATCAAGCAGGGTCAGGATGTTGTGGGCAACCGCACCCGCGTGCGTGTGGTAAAAAATAAAGTTGCTCCCCCGTTCAAATCTGCCGAGTTTGATATCATGTATAGTGAAGGTATTTCACGCGAGGGTGGTCTGATTGATCTGGGCCTGGAAATGGGCATTGTCAAGAAGAGTGGCGCGTGGTTTACTGTTGGCGATATCCGTCTTGGGCAGGGCCGTGAGAATGCCAAAGAGTTCTTGCGCCAGAATAGCGATGTAGCCGGGGCTATCGAAGAGCAGATTCGTGGCAATATCGTTACCTTTAAGGGTGGTGAAATTGAAGGTGTTGAGGAGGATGAGGGGAGCGCGGAAGAGTTTAGCACCGAAGAATAACTGGTAGAAGAAGCGTTTGCGCCGTCTTGCATTGAGACGCGCAAACGCTTCTTATTGCTCATCAGTGTGAGCAATGTTTTTGTCGGTGTCAGCCAATGCTTCTGAAAGAGGAGAAACCTGTTCATCAGGTAGCTCTCTAACTTCTTCGGTAAGGTCAGTTCGTTTTTCTAAAATCTCTGGCAGTTTTTCTTCCAATGCGTGTGGTTCAAGATGAACGAGTGGTTTTTCATCGGTGGAGAGAAGCGGTTCCAACGCTTCACCTGCAATTAAAGTTGGTTCCATTACCTCTGCGCTTGGCGTCACTTCATGCCACCATTTTGCCATCAATGCCGGGTCGATATCGCCCAAAATACTGGGTGCTGCATGTTGCATAGACCAGTCAAGAATAGCCTCTTCCAATGGAATTTCTTTCCCTGCGTCCTCACTCAATTTCCACTTATGCTCCATGACCGCAAAGTATGCCTGCATCGGGTCTTGTTCACTGGTCAAGTGGCGGCGCAGTAAAAGGATCGCGGGCAGATGATAGTTGTCGTACCAATCTTGAGCAGCTTCTTCAACACTGACAAGGCGTTTCTCTTTTTCACCTAATAACACTTGATGTCCGAGGATCATGTTATAGAAGCGGCGGGCATAGGTACGTGGGATGTTGATGTGTAATAGTTCATCAATGCGACGTACATACCATCCTGGTAACACCGTGGTAAAATGTTGCAACGCATGGCCTGTTGCACTCAGCACAGAGTAGCCTGCATCATTTAACGTGCGCAAAAAGCGTTCAATCTGGTAAACAGTGGTAAAGTATGGTGCGTTCGTTATATGCGTGTGTTCGCGACGTAACCAGTGATAGCGACGCACAAAATACTGGAAATCACTCTCACTGAGCAATTGTGTCTCTTCCGGCAAGTTGCGTGCTTGACGCATATCCTCAGCTTGCCAGGAGAGCGACTCGCCAAAGGAGGCCAGGTCTTGTTCACGTAGTCCCTCGCTGATTGCTTCGGGGAAGAGTTCGGCTGTTTCGGCATCTGCCATAAGGGCGAGGATGCGCCGTCCATCAATGCGAATAAGCACGTTTGCCAGCGAAGGGTCGCCCCAGTAGACCCCATGTTCGTGCAACTCGATCATTAAAACCGCGATAGCGGCTAATAGTCGATGCTTTGTACGCTTCGCGAAAGGAATGCGATAGAGTAATACATGGGGGATGACACGAGGGGCCAGACGTGTAACTGTATAGCCGCGATCTCCGCTAATGTATTGCGTAATGCCAAGCTGAGGAATACTAAATGGGATGGGCGGGCCTGAAACCGTGATGTTGCCAACGGCGATGAGTGTGGGAATGCCGCGTTGCCCAATTTCGTGCAGATTGCGAATCTCTTTCTCTGCCATATGTGGTGTCGTCTCTTTGATCGCGTAGCGCGTCCCTTCACATTCCACAAAAATAACGGGGTGCCGGGACTCGCCACGCCTGATGACAAGTAAAGTGATCCCTCGCTGCCCCCACTCTGCAAGAGGAAGATGCCAGGGAAGGTGTTTTAATCGTTTCTGCTCATCTGCACTCATGTAGAATTGAATACTGTTACTCGTGTTCGCTATAGCAAGTTCCTCCTCTGCTGTGGTATAAGAAAGATGATGACTACAACGATCATAACATAGCAGAAGATGAGAAGCAAATAAACGTTTGCCTGCTATCGTATACGTAGATCATGACACTGCGTAAGAGTGTTTCTTAAGAGAAGAGGAGCGAGTAGCATGGGTACTGCAACCTTCGATTTTTCTGGCGAAGTGGCCCTTATCACTGGTGGCTCACGTGGCCTGGGCTTAGAGATTGCCCAGGGGTTTGGTGTGGCTGGCGCAACGGTCATTATTACTGCCCGTCGGGAGCAATGGCTGGCGGAGGCGAAGCGCGAATTGGAAGCGCAAGGGATAACCGCCCATGCGTTGCTCTGCGATGTTGCTGATAGCTCTTCTGTCGAGCAACTGGTGCAGCAGTCCCTTGCGTTATGTGGCAAGATCGATATTTTAGTCAATAATGCTGGTCTTACATGGGGTGCGCCTGCCGAACAGATGCCGTTGGATCGTTGGCATCAGGTTATCGAAGCCAATATTACGGGCACGTTTTTGATGGCGCAGGCTGTAGGACGGCATATGCTGGAGCGCAACAAAGGCGCAATGATCAATATTGCCTCTATCGCTGGTCTGGGCGGGGGACAGCATAATACAGTGGGTTACAATGCCAGCAAGGCGGCGGTAATTAATCTGACACGTGCCCTGGCAATCGAGTGGGCAACACGTGGTGTGCGTGTGAATGCGATTGCCCCCGGCATGTTCCGTACTCGTATGACAGAGGCAATCTTACAGCGTGCTGAGGCGATTGTGGCCGATGCAACGCCGATGAAGCGCATTGGTCAACCGGGCGAGCTTGCCCCCGCCGTGCTCTTTCTGGCGTCGGACTCCGCTAGCTATATCACTGGACAGGTACTGCCTGTCGATGGCGGGCGAACAGCCCAATAAGATAACGCGCTTGATGTCGATACCGTTAATGCCTGAGAGCATAAGATCAAGGACAATCACATCTGGCGGATAAGTGCGCTTGCTCTTACCCTGCCAGTTGATAGGCCGTCATGTTGCCATCCTCGTCAGGCACAAACACAGTGCCATTGACTACAATAGGACTTTGCCAGTGGAGAGTACCGATAGTGCCATGCGCA
Source organism: Ktedonobacterales bacterium (assembly GCA_027451525.1). Classification (GTDB taxonomy): domain Bacteria; phylum Chloroflexota; class Ktedonobacteria; order Ktedonobacterales; family Ktedonobacteraceae; genus DTNP01. Next base: position 72,574 of record DAIDJF010000002.1, on the reverse strand, counting down.
GAGGCTTGCGTGCTGCTCCACAAGACATTGCCTGTCGTCGGGTCCATTGCTTGCAAGACACCTGCATTTTGCAAGAACAGGACATCATTGGCAATAAAAGGTGAACTGCCTGTATCATTGTTGTGATAGGCCAGTTGTAGCGTCGTTTGGCCACTGCTGTTTGTCATAGCTTTAAACGCTGCAAAACCACAGTTGTTTGCCACAAATACCCACGTCGTGTCTGTATTATCATTCCACACGCCTGGTTGTGTATCAACATCGCAGGCATTCGGCAACTGTATGGCTTGCACCGCGCCGCCAACATGGTTTGGACCTCCTTGCCCAGAAAGGTTTTGCAGGTTGAGCAGGCGCAGTGTGTTATCTTTGCCGCCCTGAACAGCCAGATACGGCGTCTTGCTGGCGTGCTGCACGGGTAGGATGGCAGGAGCGGTGCTGCCGAGGTCTAAATCTTCATTATAAAGGCGCTGGTAGTTGCTGGGCGTGTAGCTATCGATCAAGTGTGTGAGATCAGGGCTTAATTCAAGCACACTATCGCCATAATCGTGACCGCCCTTATTCGCGTCATATGGTCCATTACCTGTCGCGATCAGGACATCGTGTGTGATCGGGTCGATGACCACGCCGCCTCGCGCCCAGATACCCGATTGAACGCTGTTACAATAGTTCGCGGCAGCCGTGCTATTGACTAACAGTTGGTGAATATTGGCGCAGAGAGAGTTAAACACGGTAGTCTCGCCTGTTGCGAGATTGACGGCGACTACGTGGCCTTCGTAGTGACCGCCATCGCCGATATAACCACTTGTGGTTACATAGAGATAGCCGTTGCCAATATTCATCGCTGAAGACTCTTTTTCGACCTCGTCCATAAGCGTGATAGTCGCGGGCCAGCCACCTGTTGTATCTTCCTGTCCCGTAGTGACTGCATATTTGTGTACTTTGCCATCCAGCCCATAGCTATAGACATACTGCCCCGAAGGGTCGATGACAGGCGAGCTATTGGTAATTTTAGGTCCCTGTGTTGCTTGCTGCCAGATGACTGTTCCATTAGAAGCATCAATGGCGAGCAGCATACCATGTAATGTTGTCAAAAAGAGCAGGTTTTTTATGCCCTTTGCTGTCTGTACGTTTGGTAGCTCAACTGGTGAGCTATCGGCGATATCAGGAAGAAGTTGTCGCCAGCGTAGCGTAAGTTGATGTACGTTCGTTGCTGTAATCACCGTTTCTACGTTATTCACACCAGCGCGTGTTCCGCCGCCACCAAAGGCGGGCCAGGCAATCAGCGGTTCTTTAGGTGAGTTGACTGGTGAGGCCTGCGTTGGGAGAACAGTCGGTAGCGGCGTAGTTTTGGGTGATTGGGAGGAAGTCTCTGCTTTTGACGTACAAGCTGTCAAAAGCAAAACCATGAGCAATACTGTTGTAGAGAGTGCTTTCCGTTTCATCAATTTGTAATCCATTCAGTTCCCCAGGGAGCATGTGCAGGATTCTGGGGAAAATGTCGAAACTGTCCTGCGGCGATATCTATTAGTGTGATACCGCTGGCAAGTGAAACTGCGTATAATATGTAACCGTTGGCACTTAACGCTACGCCTGTGCAGCTTGTATCTGTCACATAAGGCGGTATAGCTGTCTTATTATCGGGCATCGTGCTGCCTGCGTCAAAGTGAACTGTACTTAATACCCTGCTCGCTGAAAATGTCGCGATCAGTGATGTTATTGGCGATAATCTGCGGATAGAGGTGGTCTGCGTTAACCTGGAAGAGACGCAGATAGTAGTGGCTTGTTTGAGCGCGCAAACGCTCAAACAAGTAGAGACAACGGCCATCAGGGGATATAGCATCCAGGCCGTGATTATCCGTTAGCTGAAATGTTTTTGCTACGAGCTTTCTGAATGCTAGCTGAATGAAAAAAGTTTCTGACTGGTGTTTGCCGCAAGCAAGAGCTACGGTTGGACCTGCTTGGTGTGTAGTTCTTGAATGGTATGGAGTACCTGAGAGAGCGAGTCGTCGAGTGGCTGAGCAGTATCAATCAGGCACCCCTCGGTCTCAAATTGTTCAAAACGTGGTTTCCAGCGTAGCCATTCGTCCCAGGAAGTGATTTGGAACGTCGAGACCTGCCCTCTACGGCCTTCAAGACGCAGGCGTTGCAGTTCTTCAGAGCAATAACAATGAACGACGAGAAGTGGAATGTGAAACGTGTATGCAAGGTGTTGGGCTTGTTCATATGTGGTATGATATGTGAGCGGTGTATCGATGACTACACTTACACCCAGACGAAGTTGTTCACGCGCGAGGGCAAACATGAGTTCATAAGAGAGATGCCCGATTCCTGGGAGATCTCCGAGCACATGAACACAGGTTTGGCGGAGGATGTCGCGATCTATCAATGGTATATGAAGGGCCGATGCAAGCGTGCGCGCAATAGTACTTTTCCCTGTACCTGGATAGCCGCGCATGATGATTAGTGTCTCTGGTATCTGCACCGATATTCTCCCTGTAGATACTATCTGTTTGCTGTCATATAGATGAATGAACTACTTTTCTGTAAAAAACAGTATGAATTTTTGAAGCAAGTCAAAAAATCAATAGTAGTATAGCGTTCTTTTGGTAAAATGTCTATATTGATATGTGCTAATAATAACACTATGGATATATTATCGAATGGACATTTTTCTCTTGACGATTTTGCTCAGACACGTTATTATCCATAACGTGGAAGAGGTGAGCAGTGGGTAACAATGTAGCAAAGGTATCTCTATAAGCTATGATGAAACGACTTCGAGGCCGCAATTTGGCACACCCCGGATGTTTAATTGGTGTGACAGCGGGTCTAACGTTTGGTATTATTCTCGCTGGTGTACTGGCTGCTGTCTTTGGCGTAGCACTCAATACGGTGTTGCTCTCATGGTTAGGTTTGACGCTTGGTTTGGGGGCAATCGGATGGATTGTCGGTGATCGACTCTCTTCGCGTTTCCCCGCTTTAGACGACGAGACTACAAGTGAAGGGATGCCAGAACAAGCTGAGACTCCGCCAGCATCCTGACCTGAAAAGAAAAGCTTGGAAACTGTTCCTTTGCCTGATTTTGTGGTATCCTATCTTTACATACTGTTTTGGATAACAGTATCTTGGTAGCCATTTGTAAGCAGGTTGAAGAACATGAGTGATGCACAGCCACAGTTGCCTATCAAAGATATTTCAGAGGAAGCGCAACGTATTCTGCGTGAGGCTCATAAAGACGGTATCCAATTGCGCCTCCTCGGTGGGTTAGCGATTTATCTGAATTGTCCCAGTACCCATTCGGATGAACGTTTGCAACGCTCTTATGGCGATATGGATTTTGCAACGCTTTCCACCTGGAATGCGAAAACAAAAGCACTTTTCTCGCGTTTAGGCTATACTCCAAATAAAGCCTTCAATAATTTGCATGGCTATCAACGCCTCCTTTTTCATGATGAATTACACGACCGTAAAATAGATATTTTTATTGATCGTATGCAAATGTGCCATACGCTCGATTTTCGTTCCCGTCTTCATCTTCATCCCCATACCCTTTCGCCCGCTGATCTTTTAATGACGAAACTGCAAATCGTTGAAATTAACGAAAAAGATATCAAAGATGCTATTGCGCTTCTCTGCGATTACGATATTGTCGATGGCGACCATGGCGTCCATGGTCACTATATCGCTGGTCTGGTCGCACAAGATTGGGGCATGCACAGAACGTTCGAGTTAAATCTCAAGCGTATTCAGGAATTTGCCTCGGAGCACCATTTCCCTGAAAGTGTGCAACAACGCATCGATACGCTGCTTAAACTGATGGAAGCGCATCCAAAAACGATGAAATGGAAGGCACGCGCCGTTGTAGGGGAACGAGTACGCTGGTACGAGTTGCCTGAAGAGGGCCGCTAAAGCGCGTAATTGTGCCTTGTCTTGACGCATTCTCTCATCGATAGCGGAGTGAAAATCCGTCGCGGTTCTCTCTAAGAAGGCATCTTTTGCGCAATTTATGTAACTCTTCTTATCGTTTTGGATGGTAGGGAGAAGTAATACCAGCATTGTTATATAGAGCATCAGGGAGGGTGAATGGCCAAACATGTGCGCTGTTATTTATGTTCGGATCTCCATGCCGCGAATCGTACCTATCGCAAACTACTGAATGCCATCAAGATGAATGTGTATCAGGCGCAAGTAGTGTTGATTGCTGGTGATCTTACTGGTAAGGCGATTGTGCCAATCGTCGCTCAACGTAATGGACGCTATCATGCGGCGTTTTTGGACCAGGAGTATATAGCAGAAACTGAGGCTGAACGGCAGCAAATAGAGAATATGATTTCAGATATCGGGTATTATCCGCATGTTACTACGCAAGAAGAAGTAGAGATGTTAAATGGTGATGCGGAGAAGATGAGCGAGCTTTTTCGTCAAAAGATGATTCAGCGTGTCGGCGATTGGGTTGCTTTGGCGGAAGAGCGCATTGGCGGTAGTGGTGTGCAGTTTTATATGATGCCTGGTAACGATGATGATGAAGGTGTTGATGAGGTAATCGCGCGCTCAAGCTACGTCAAAAATCCAGTAGGAAAAGTGGTGCAGTTGGATGAGTGGCACGAGATGATTAGCTTTGACCATGCCAATCCGACACCCTGGCATACGCCGCGCGAATGGAGTGAGGAAGAATATTACGAGCGTGTGGTAACGGCTGCACGTGGACTAAAGCAGGTGAACCGTGCTGTTTTTATGATTCACGTTCCACCGTATGATAGTGGTCTTGATACTGCCCCAGAGCTAGATAAGGAGTTACGCCCACGTGTGACGATGGGAGACGTGCTGCGCATTCCTGTTGGAAGTAAAGGCGTCAGACGTGCTCTCCAAGAACTGCAACCGCTGGTGAGTGTGCATGGACATGTCCATGAAGCTCCTGGTCAAAGTAAAGTCGGTCGTACCGTCTGCTTTAATGCTGGAAGCGAAGCCAATCAGGGCATTCTGCGTGGTTTTGTTTTCGATCTTGGCAAAGACAAACTGGAGCGGTCCTTCCGCGTACAAGGGTAACAGCCATCTCAATGTTGAGTGCTGCTTGTATGTTGGATGGGTCAGAAAGAGGAAACCTACCCATATGGCAAATTCGTTTTCATCAAACAAACTTTTTGTCAGGCAGGCATCTGGCCTCGTGCGTGATGTCAGCATGACAAACGCTTTATTCTTCAACATTGCAGCCTTTGTGGGAACTGCGGTGGGTTGGGCGGTGGTATTCTATTCCCTGGGTCCAGAGTGGAAAGGTCTGGGTGTTTCATCATTTGCCTGGATGGCACTTCTTACAGGGATTGCCTGCTATTTTCTGGGCATGATTTTTGCCTCATTGACGACCGCAATGCCGCGTAGCGGTGGAGATTATGTCTTCACTTCACGTATCATTAGCCCATTTTGGGGCTGGTTAGAGAGCTGGACCCTTGTTGGTTCGGCCCTGACAATCATCGGTTTTGAAATTATTGTCGCTGTACATAATGTGCAGCTTACAGGTATTTTGCTGGGTGTGGCATTCCCAGGCAGCTTTTTTAGCGGAGCACCAAACTGGTTTCAAGATAATCTGAGCAAGGCGATTGTTGGCATCGTCGTTATGCTTGCCATTGCTGCCATCTCGCTTCTGCGCACCCGCACCTTCCATAAGGTGGTTACTGGCCTCTCTATCTTCGCGGTAGTCGCGGTCGCTATTAGTTTTTTTGGCGCGTTTTCTATCGATCCTTCTTCGATGAATGCGGCATTGCCTGCCTTAGGAACATCTTATAACGGCATTATTGATGCGGCAACCAAAGCGGGTTGGAGTATTGGTAGCCCTGATTTTTCCTTTACAGGCTTGATTGCCCTCGCGGGTCTGGTCAGCGTTGTGCTCTTCCAGTTCATCGGCTTCCAGTTTTCCTCGTATATCGCAGGTGAAGTCAAGGGCAATGTACGTCGCACCGTGTTTTTTGCGGTCATAGGCGCGTTGGTTTTCGCCGTCTTCATGAACTCGCTCTACATGGATGTGCTGGGTAACCACTTTGGTTTTAACCTGACCAATGCCTGGGGCTATCTCTACTGGAATACCGCCAATGCACCCCTGAATGGGCAGCCCCCCTTTACGCCCCTGTTGGCAACAGCAGTCCATCCAGGTGCATGGCCGCTCTGGTTGATCGTCGCGCTTGGTAATGTCACGCTGAACGTGCTGCTCTGTCCGGTCTACGCTATCTTCCTGTCTCGCATTGTGCTGGCATGGGCCTTAGATCGTCAGGTTCCCGAATGGTTTAGCGAGGTTGATGAGCGCACGAATGCCCCGTTGCGTGTCATTATCATCGCTGTGCTCCTCGGTGCTGTGTTCTACATCTTGACCTTCTTCAACGTTACGCTGGCTGCTACAACCTTCTTTGGCGTCTTGCTGGCTGGTCTGACCTGGATTATGCCAGGTCTTAATGCCATTCTCATGCCCTATCGTCGCCCCGACCTGTTCCAATTGACGAATAATACGGGCAAGTTCCTTGGTCTGTCGCGTCTGGTCTGGTATGGGATTGTCTGGCTGATTTTTATCATCCCAGTCTATCTCGCTGCCTTTGTCTGGCCTGTTATTCAAGGCATCCTCAACGCGAAGACCAGTAGCGATTTTATTACGTTTTCGAATACCACGGGTATTGGCTGGGCGTTAGTCATCATGATTGTAGGGATTTTCATCTACTTTGTCATGAAGGCGATCAATACTCGTCAGGGTATAGACGTCAAGATGATGTTCCAGGAACTCCCGCCTGACTAGTTGTCGCAAGCGCGCAGCTTGTACATCAGGAGTAAGGAAAGCCCGTAGAGACCGATATATTGTGTCTCTACGGGCTTTCCTTGCATTTCATGTTTTCTGACGATCAGCTAACGATGTACAGACGATTCAGCGGAACCTGTGAAAGTGGCTCCATGGCAACCCGATTGCCATCAATTGTCACCTCGTATGTACGCGCATTGACGCGCACTGGCGGGGTCTGGTCGTTAAAAAGCATCTGCTTTTTACCGATGGTGCGTGTTTGACGCACTGGTCGCACTATGCGATGACTGTGGAGACGTCGTTGCAAGCCCTTGTCGAGGGCTGCTTGCGAGACAAAGGTGATCGAGAGCGGTGCGGCACTGGCTCCTCGTCCACCAAAAAGCGGGCCATAGATCAACGGTTCAGCGATTTCAACGGCTGCGTTTCCATCGCCTAAGCTGCCCCACGCGGGCATTCCTCCCTTAATTACAAGATTGGGTTTGACGCCAAAGAATGTTGGCTGCCAGAGCACAATATCAGCAAGTTTGCCCGGCTCTAACGTGCCAATGTGCTGCGATAAGCCATGCGCAATTGCGGGATTGATCGTGTATTTGGCAAGATAGCGTAGAACACGCTCGTTCGCGGGTATGTCCTTTGTTGGCTGTGTGGTTTGCATTGCATGGGCCATCTGCCAGGTGCGGCGAATAGTCTCGCCAATAAGCCCCATACCCAATGAGTCTGAACTGGTTATGCTGATTGCGCCCATATCGTGTAATGGCGTTTCGGCTGCCATCGTTGCGGGTCGAATACGATGCTGTGCCGCCAACACATCTTCTGGAAAAGCGGGATTCAGGCCGTGAACCGCCATAATCATCTCGAAATGTTCGTGGGCGGTATGCTGGGTATATGGAATAGTCGGGTTTGTTGAGGATGGGAGAATATGCGGTTGGGCTACAATCTCCAGTAGATCATAGGGGCCACCGCCTGCACCTTCGACGTGATAGGCGTGGACTGTTCGCCCGTTGATAGCCGCCAGTGTGTCGCGCAATTCAGCCGATTCGTTGAGACCGTCCATGTGCATCGCCACCGCAACATCCATCTGTTCTGCAACTGACAGGCAACAGTCAACAACAGCGGGAAAAGCCGCCATATCCTCGTGAATTTTCAAGCCTCCCGCTCCCGCCTCGATACTTTCCAGTAATCCTTGTGGATGGCTACTGCATCCGCGTGCCAGGAAACAGATGTTGATTGGCACGTTTTCAAATGTTTCAAACATGCGCTCCAGAAAAAAAGGTGGGTTGACGCCAACATTCCACATTGGGCCAGCATCCATTGCAACGAAGGTCGTAATTCCGGCAGAGAGGGCTGTTGCAAAGAGGCGTGGGCTGAGCAGGTGGACGTGGCTATCAATGCCGCCTGGCGTGGCGATCAGACCATCGCAAGGCAAGACCGCAGTATTTGTGCCGATCAGCAGATCAATATTTTCGCTGATATCTGGATTACCCGCGCGCCCGATACCGACGATACGTCCCTCTTTCACGCCAATATTGCCTTTAAAAATCCCCAGGCGTGGGTCAACTATGATCGCGTTTGTCAGCACAAGATCGAGTTCGCTAGCACGTCCCAGACGTGAGTTTGCCATTAAGCCATCGCGCACTGTTTTGCCAAACCCTGCCAGTATTTCGTCTCCATAAGACGTATAATCGTGTTCAATCTGTATGTAAAGATCAGTGTCGCCCAGGCGAAGCTGATCGCCTGTTGTTAGACCATAGCGTGCGTGATAGTCGGCGCGACTCATTTCAAACGGCATAGACGAACCTCCCTGGTTTCTCCTGCTTCCCAACGCACCGCGCCTCCTGCGGGAATGTCTAAACGATAGCCCTGGGCCTGCTCACGATCAAATTGCATACGTGGATTGATCTCCCAGAATGGCATATGTGAGGTTACCTGCACGGGGTGGTCAGAGGTATTGACGACGGTGAGCATGATCGTCGGTCGGCCTGCATTGATGGTCAGAGTTGGAGATGCCTCTGTCGCTGTACGCATTGTAGAGAATGATGCCGTGGGCATCGTATCTGTTTTAGAACGGATAGGGTCGTGGAGAAGAACGAGCTTTGTACCATCATCAAATACGGGTTCTACTGCAAGTGTGCTTAAGAGTGTAGGTACGCCATCCATCACCTCTTCTGTGGTTAAGACATGTTGCCCATGTTCAACAACCTCATCATAGTTGCGCCCGGCTCGTGCCTCTTCCATCACTTCATCAGAAATGAGGGCAACTGCTTCCGGGTAATTAAGTTTGATACCACGTGCAAGTCGCTTGCGTGCCATCTCCGCGAGGGTAAAAATGGTTAAGCGATCTAGTTCTTTTGGTGTGAGCTTCATAAAAAACCTCTTTTTTCTCTAGATTAAGACGGGTGAGAAAAGCAAGCGTGTTGGAACAGCATGAACAATGTTGTTGCAGACGCGCTTGCTCTGGCAGATTTGCGAAAAGTATGGTATAGTCTACATTACACAGGTGACAGGAATGTTCCCCAACGGTACGGAGCAGGAGCAACGCGGCTCCAGGCGATGATGCGCTGTCATGGATGACGTATTGGGAGTCCAGGTAGCGTTTTACCGAGATTGCCTCATACACTATCCTTTTGTGTGCCATCAAGTTGTTATGCGTATGAAGGTCGCACACGATCTGCACCACCCAGGAGGGTTCCTATGTCAATGCCAATCAATGAATTTCGTCGTCCCGTTTCTGTCGATTTTGCGCCGCGCGGAAGTGTCTGTGAATGGTGTGGTAAGCCTGCTGAGCGACAGTTGACCGCTATTGGTGGAAGATATCATAACGAGAGTGGACTGTTTTGTCGAGAATGCGGCGAAAAATTCTCACAGGCAGTTGCTAATGCGCTCAACACCACCGCGATGACTGAAACAGAGGTATTCTAAGCCGTTCTGGGTGGCTAGTGGAAGATTATATAGATAGGGGGCATATGTTTACATATGCCCCCTATTTTTTATGTCAACCTTGCGTTTATGCGTAACGCTGGATGTAGCTTCCGATTTCAAATGGCTTGGATTCCTTGACCAGTTGATGGGCGGCTTCATCCATTGTAGGGCGGTCTTCTTGATAGAAGAGGCCGATAAACGGTTTCTCAGTTTCCATTGCCATATTCATGGCCTGCATGCGGTTGTGCGGGTCATGATCGGCGGGAATAGGTGTGACCGAGGCATCCCAGGCATCAAATGTGCGGTAGAATGTCGGGCAGGGGCTGAGCGCGTGAATGAACGAGAAGCCCTTATGTTGTATGCCCTGTTCAATCAGTGCCGCCAGCTCTTTCGGTTTGGCTGAATAGCCACGCGCGACAAAGCTTACGTTAAGCGCGAGAGCAGTGGCGATGGGATTGAACTGAGAGGCTAGCAAGCCATAGGGCGTTGATTTGGTCACATGCCCATGTGGCGAAGTTGGCGAAGTCTGGCCTTTTGTCAGACCATAAATCTCGTTATCCATCACGACAACCGTAATATCAATGTTGCGCAGTGCGGCGTGAACGAGATGTCCTGCGCCAATGCTGAAGAAGTCGCCATCTCCACCGACTGCTACAACGGTGAGGTCTGGACGTGACATCTTTAAGCCTTGCGCAACCGGGAGGGCGCGTCCATGAACGCTATGGAACCCGAAGGTTTTCATAAAGTGAGGGAAGCGGCTAGAGCATCCGATACCCGAAACAACAACTGTTTGATCGGGCACAAGTTTCATATTTGCCATGCTGCGATATGTGGCATTCAATACGCCAAAGTCGCCGCAGCCTGGACACCAGGTTGGTTTTACCTCACTCTTGTAGTCTTTGGGCGTCGGGTTAATGAGTACTTGCGTCATGACTGGCTTACCTCCTCGATGACCTTCTCAATATCTCCAGCGGTAAAGGGAATGCCACCGAACTTATTGACTCGGATGGGTTGCAGGGCATATTTTGCGCCTAGAAGATTCGCAAGTTGTCCAGAGTAGTTGCACTCCGGCACAATCACTTTTTGTACGGACTTGATGAACGCCTGGATGGTGTCATCGGCTAGTGGGGAGAGAATACGCAGATGCATCGAGGCAACTTTATAGCCTTTCGCCCGTGCGCGATCTACTGCTTCCTGAATCGCCCCTTCTGTAGAACCCCAGCCGATCAGACCAATAGTGGCATTGTCGTCACCATAACGTTGTGGTTTGGGCAGTTCCTCGGCAGCAGTGGCGAGTTTGCGGTAGCGTTTCTGCATCATCAACGTATGATCGTCTGGCTCATAGTCAGGATGACCATGGACATCATGCTCCAGGCCCGTTGCTACATATGCTCCACCATCCATACCAGGCATGCTGATAGGTGAGATGCCGCTGTCAGTATCGGCATAGCGTTGATACTCATGGGCACCTGCCCCAACAGCCACTTTCTCAGGCACGTGTGCATCTGTGTGACCATTTGCGCTATGCCCGTTGGTATAGGCAACACGATCTTGCAATTCCATTGGCTGGAAGACGCTACGATCGACGCTCTCCACACGCGCGGTGAGTGACTGGTCCGTGAGGAATAGCACGGGCATCTGGTAGCGTTCTGCCATGTTGAATGCCTGGATGGTGAGCCTGTAGCAGTCAGCCACATCGGTTGGTGCAACAACGATACGTGGTGTATCGCCATGACCCGCGCTAAGGGCAAAACTCAGATCGGATTGTTCCATCTTGGTAGGCATACCTGTACTTGGGCCAGCACGCTGAGCGTCGATGATCACCGCAGGCAATTCAGACATGGATGCCAGACCAATTAATTCGGCCATCAACGAGAGACCAGGACCGGAAGTTGCAGTCATCGAGCGTGCCCCGCCGTAAGAGGCTCCAAGCACAGAGGCGAGTGCTGCCATCTCATCTTCCGCTTGCATGAATGTGCCACCGACTTGCGGCAACTCTTTTGCCAACCCCTCCATGATGTCACTGGCTGGGGTGATGGGATAGCCCGCGAAGAACCGACAATTCGCTGCTAGCGCACCAGCTACTACGGCTTGGTTACCGTTCAATACAACGCGGTCCGCCTTCTCAACGCTTCCAAGATGGTAGGGGTCTTGTTTGGTGATTCTCTCTGTGACATACTTTTGCGCTATATCCAGAGCTAATCTGTTTTTCTCCATTAAAGTCGCGTTCGATTTGCGCGATTTGGAGAATTTCGACTCTACCAACTGGGAAATTGCTTCCAGCGGAGGACCGAACAAACCAGAGATTGCACCCAACATGACCATATTCTTCGTCTGGAAAAGCTGGACCTCTTTGCGTGCGATCTCATTGAATGGAACTGCATATGCAATATAGTCACCCGTGTCCGGGGTAAAGTCGGATGGGTCATAGACGAGTACGCCGCCTTTGCGCAGTTCGCTCACATTACGATCATAGGCTTCTTTGTTAAGACAGACCAGTACGTCTGCGTAGTCGCCCATTGACTTTACCGGCTGGCCACTAATGCGGACCTGAAACATACAGGGACCGCCGAGAATTTCAGCCGGAAAGGTGCGGAAGGTATATACATGATACCCCCAGCGTGAGGCTGCCTGGGCAAGGATATCTCCACCAGAGATTGTACCTTCGCCCGATTCACCTCCAATACGGATTGTTACTTCATTCTCCATTGAATGCTCCCTGAAAAATTTGAGACCGCGCGTGCTTGTGCAGAAAGCGCGGCCCTATATGCAGTGTTGGATTGAGGCAGAGTATGCGACAGAAAAAAGATGTTGCCCCTCGCTGTGCCAATGACATAGATAAAGACGTTATTCTGTGCTGCTCTCCCAGGTATAGTGCAGTTAAAACATATTGCGGTCGCATATCGCGCCCTTTTCTCTCTGCACGGGTGATGCCTCAATCTCTAGTTCTATTTCCGTTCTAAAATAACCGAAACAGAGCCATGCATGTGACTGATGCTATTATAGCATACATTGTCTCAATTGGGTGAGTGAAAAATCACTATTTAGGACTAGAAATGCTTATCTCTTTATAAAGCTGTGATCTTTATGTGATTTTGAAAAAGAGGCGAATTACCCTCTTCACAGTTCATCGGGAATATGTTACAATTGCATCGCATACGAGGGCCTATAGCTCAGCGGTGAGAGCAGCCGGCTCATAACTGGTTGGTCCCTGGTTCGAATCCAGGTGGGCCCATCGAAGAAAAAAGAGAGACGCCAACAATACCTGAGAAGTATTGCTGGCGTCTTTCTTGTGTGAAAGGGAAGCCTGTTTTGGAATGGAGCGCGATAAAATTCTGTTTGTATGCTATGGGTATATCGAAATGATATAAAGCTAGATGAAGGTTGTAGCATAGAGATTAGTAGAGGAATGCATAGACGATGACATCTCTTCAGGAACGCGACCATAGAGATGGTGCTCCACAACAAGCGCAAGATAAGCCGCATATCGTCATCATCGGGGCTGGTTTTGGCGGTATACAGGTTGCGCAAGCGTTGAAGGATGCGCCAGCCCAGATTACTGTGATAGATCGTAATAATCATCACCTCTTTCAACCGCTGCTCTATCAGGTGGCAACGGCGGGTTTATCGCCTGCGGATATCTCCGCGCCGATTCGCCATATCTTGCGTAAACAAAAAAATACGAAAGTGATAATGGCAGAGGTCACCGGAATTGATCTTCAAGCTCAGCAAGTGATAATGCAAGATCATGTCGTGTCCTATGCTTATCTGGTGATTGCGACTGGTTCGCGCCATAGCTACTTTGGGCATGATGAGTGGGAGCAGTATGCCCCTGGATTGAAAAGTATTATTGATGCGACATCACTGCGACGAAAAATTTTATTGGCTTTTGAAGCGGCTGAAATAGAAACTGATAGCGAGCGACAGCGTGCGCTTTTAACCTTTGTGCTTGTTGGTGCAGGTCCCACGGGTGTTGAAATGGCGGGTGCGATTGCTGAACTCGCGCATAAGGCGTTAGCATCCGATTTCAGGCAGATTGATCCGGCCTCTGCGCGTATTATCCTGGTAGAGGCTGCTCCAAGAATCCTCCCGGCCTTCCCCGAAAAAATGGCAGGTCAGGCGCAAAAGGCTTTGCATCAACTTGGCGTAGAGGTGAGAACGAATGCCGCTGTGCAGAATATTACAGAGGATGGCGTGAATATAGCGGGGAACTTCTTAGCGGCAAAAACCGTTATCTGGACGGCTGGTGTGGCCGCGTCACCCGCCGGGCAATGGCTACACGCCAATGTAGACCGAGCAGGGCGTGTCAACGTGCAGGATGATCTGTCACTGCCGAATGCCGCTAATGTTTTTGTGATTGGCGATACTGCTAGTGTCATACAGGATGGGAGGCCATTACCTGGTGTCGCGCCTGTGGCAATGCAAGAGGGGCGTTATGTTGCCTCTGTGATCAACGCATCTCTACATAAGGCAGATAAACCCGCCGCCTTCCATTATCACAATAAGGGGAATCTTGCCACTATCGGACGTTCTTTCGGGCTTGCAGACTTCGGCTGGTTACGTTTAACAGGTTTTGTGGGCTGGCTTCTCTGGCTAGCCGTGCATATTGTGTTCTTGATTGGATTTCGCAATCGTTTGCTGGTGCTCTTTCAATGGGCCTGGGCATATCTCACTTTTCAGCGTGGGGCACGCCTGATCACTTTTGATACCTCGAAACTGCCCGAAAATGCAGAGATAATGCAACATTTGCTATAGGCGTTAATAACTTTTTGTCCACTTGAGCTTGCTATCACCTCTTGCTTCTTTTATACTTCTAGAAAATGTAATATATACTTGCTGAGGTGATAGCATGGAAATAATGCAGACACTTCCCCGCCAAAGTCTTCTAAAAAATAGATATCAAATAGAGGACATTTTAGGCGTGGGAGGTTTTGGGGCCGTTTATTTAGTCAAAGATCTGCGTGTCGAGGGCAATCTGTTTGCTCTTAAAGAAGTAATTGCGCTAAATCATCAAGAACGAGAACACTTCTTCTTTGAATGTGAACTCTTAAAACGTCTTGATCATCCAACCTTGCCGCATGTCTATCGTTTCTTTGAAGACGAAAGCGGCTATCGCGCTTATATGCTGATGGATTATATTGACGGGCCAGATTTGGAAACGTTACGCCAGCAGCAGCCAGAAAAACGTTTTTCTTTCCCCCAAGTCATACACATGATGGCTCCCATTATTGACGCACTGGTATACCTGCATCAGCAACCGCTTCCTATTATCCATCGCGATATTAAACCTGCCAATATTCTCATTCCTGCCTCTAGCCGTGGTGGTGTACTTGTTGACTTCGGGATCGCGAAAGAATATGCTCGTGACTCGACAACAACCACGGTGCGGCGGTGTTCTCCTGGGTATGCGGCACCAGAACAATACACCAGTGGCACCAGCCCACGTACAGATATTTATGGGCTTGCCGCTACGCTGTATACCTTATTGACGGGCGTTGTGCCGCCAGATGCTCTTGTTCGGATCACGGAGAAAGAGCATGAACAACTCAAGCCGTTGTCGTATTTCTTGCCAACTATTCCACCATCCGCTGCATGGGCGATTGAACGTGGATTGGCGATTGACAGTAAAGAGCGTTTCGCGACCATTGAGCAATTCTGGTCCGCCTTTGTTGGACAGGCATGTCCTGAGTATACTGCACAGAGCGCGCATGAACCCTTTGACGAAACATGTATCTCAACGCCGTTGCCTGCTGTCATGATGCCATTAAGTGCGCGAGCAAGCGGTGAAAAAGTTCTGCCGCAAAGCTCTACAAAAAAGACACACGTGCTGCTTGCGCTCCTTGCTGTTAGTATCGGGATTGTTTTCTGCACGGATTTATTTTTGCTTTTACCGCGTTCTAGTGCGTCTGTATCATCGTTATCGTTGCCTGCGTCGGTTGTAAAACCCGCCATCCAAACAGGGCACACCCTTTTACCGGCAATTGCGGGGGTTGCGAATTATCCTCACCTTGCCAGTAGTTATAGTGGCATACTCACGAACACTGCTGTCAGTCCAAGGAGCAGAGAGGTGATCACCTTAACGCAATTGCAACAAGATGGCCCATTGTTGCATGGCACTTTGACATTGTGGAGTCGCCATAGCAACGTAGTGGTGCAGGGAATGCTTTTCCCGGGTAATGTCCTACAGTTGCTTGCTTCAAATTATGAGAATAATGTCTCAATCGTATTTACGGGGCAGGTTGAGGACAACGGAACTATTACAGGCACCTATTGTTTGTCCCACAGTGGGCGGTGTGATAACACATATCGTAACTCTGGTATCTGGAATCTGATTGTGTTGCCGAATGATGTCACAACCTTTCCCCGTTTTGTTGGTCCACGGCCATCATCCAGTTCAGCGAAAAAGTCGCTCCCAACAAAGACACCGTCAAAACATTGGAATAAAGAGAGGGATGCGTAACTGAAACACCTTTCATAGGATAATCGTGTTAATTAGGTAGTGAAACAAAGTAATTTAACAAGTATTGCAACACGATATATGCAATGAAAGGAAGAATGAGTAATGACGACACGGCCACATGCCCGTAGTGGACAAACGACTGCCCCTGAGGCACAGCCCAATTTGCAGCAGCGTTCATATGAAATTCAACGTTATGGTCAGCAGCATTTTGTCCCGCTCGGTCTTTCGGAAGAAGCGGTGCGCCAGAATGTGAGTCTGCTCAATCAGCTCCTTGCCGATTCGATTACAATTTACAACCTGTATAAGAAACACCACTGGCAGGTGACAGGCCCAACATTTTATCAATTGCATCTTCTGCTGGACAAACATGCAGAAGAAATTCTGAAAACGGTAGATCTGATAGCGGAGCGTGTACAAACTCTTGGCGGTGTGACGACGGGTATGCCATTTGATGTTGCCGAGATGACGCGCATTGAGCGACCGCCGAAGGGCGAAGAGGATATTCCCGCTATGCTGTCGCGTACCGCGAATGCTCATACCTCGATCATTAAGACCTTGCGTGATGCAATTGAAACAACCAGCCAGAATAAGGACTATGGAACCAATGATCTGCTCGTTTCCGATGTATTGCGTGTGCATGAGCTTCAACTCTGGTTCATCTCACAGCATCTTGTGGATACGCCACTACTTTATAGTGACGACAACAAAAGCCGCTAGGAGTGTCTGGAAAAATTTAGGCGAGAACAGGGGTAGCTAGTTGCCCCTGTTCTTTGTTGATGCTGATGTTTGCTCGACCACATGTAGCATCCTTGTTGCTGATATGATATACTGCTTTGCACTGCGTTCAAGAATCAAGAAAAATCCAATCAGATCAGATCAGGGATAGATGAGTATGTTTTACGATCATGCAAAAATTTATGTAAAGGCGGGCGATGGTGGGAATGGCTCAATGCATTTTCGCCGTGAAAAGTTCGTGCCAAATGGAGGCCCAGACGGTGGCGATGGTGGTCGCGGTGGGAGCGTGTATATTGAAGCAACCAATAGCCTGAATACGCTCATTGATTATCGTTATCGCCATCATTTTAAGGCGACCAGTGGCGAGGCGGGGATGCGCCAAAAGATGCACGGCGCGAAAGGGGAAGATATTGTACTTTCAGTTCCCTGCGGAACCATCATACGTGATGCCGAAAGCAAGGAAATGTTGGCTGATCTTGTAGACCCTGGACAACAGGTTATGGTTGCACGCGGCGGACGTGGCGGACTGGGAAATCCGCATTTTGCGACCTCAACGCATCAAGCACCGAAAGAAGCCCAGAAGGGTGAGCCGGGTGAGGAACGTTGGATCACGCTTGAACTGCGCCTGATTGCCGATGTTGGCCTCGTGGGATATCCCAATGCAGGCAAATCAACGCTGTTGTCAGTCGTGACGGCCGCGCAACCCAAGATTGCTGATTATCCATTTACGACGATCACGCCCAATCTTGGTGTTGTTGAGGTTGGCGATGTCCGTAGAGGCGATGGCAGCGGTTTTGTCCTTGCGGATATCCCTGGGCTGATTGAGGGTGCGGCTCAAGGCGTTGGGCTAGGGCATGAATTTTTGCGCCACGTACAACGGACGCGCTTACTTCTCCATATCCTGGATGGAGCTGCGCTAGATAGAGACCCCTGGCAAGATTTTCTTACGATTAGTAAAGAATTGCGCGAATATGATGAGCATCTGGCTTCTCGCCCGCAGGTGGTGGTCTTAAATAAGATAGATACACCTGAGGCACAGGAGCATTGGCCCAGATTGAAACAGCAGGCAGAAGAGGCTGGCTATCCAGTGTTTGCCATTTCGGCGATGGCGCACCAGGGTACGGTTGAACTCATGCAATTCGCACTCCACCGTTTACAAGAGATTTTGCGCGAGGAAATGGAGAAAGCCGCAGCAGAGCCGCTCGCTGACATGCAAGGACCTGTCTTGCGCCCACAGCCAGAGGATGCCTTTACTGTCTCGAAAGAGAAAGGGGTCTATATTGTGCGTGGTAAGCGCGTCGAGCGCGCTGTGAGCATGACGGATATCGAAAGTGAAGAGAGTATGGACCGTCTCCAGATGACCTTGCAAAAGATGGGTGTGACAAAAGCTCTGGAGGATGCAGGAGTACAAGTCGGGGATCTTGTACGCTTTAACAAGACTGAACTCTATTGGGGTGAATAATAGTGTTTGCGGTCTCGTGATAAGCACAACATAAAGGAAGCGAAGTATGCTATACTAAGGATGCATGTGCTATTTCGGCGGCGCACAATAGATGGAGAGCCGCCGATGAGACCGAAAGCAATATTGGGGTTATGGGCGAGACAGTAAATTTACGGTTTCAATGTCGAGAAAACGCAACTTTCGCGGTACAGGTAAAAGAGAGTTGGTCCGGCAGGACTGTGACAGGCAACTTTATTCCTCCGTACACTAGTAAACAGTTAACCGCGTTACAGAAAAAGCTAAACACTCTGGAGAGTAACAATCGGGAACTACGAGAAATTGGATATCGCTTATTTCTCTCGCTTTGTGGAGAGAACTTCACAGATGTCAAGCATCAAGATCAATCTCCAACGGACGTTTCCGTGCGCGCGATGTTACGTGGCGTCATTCAACGCACGTTACAGCGGCGTGGAACTGTCGCCCTAACATTTAGCTTTGATCCTGGGTGCGATGAATTTATTCGTTATCCCTGGGAACTTTTGCACAATGGTGATCACTTTCTGCTTGGGGCGGGCATCTTTACGTTGACACGCGCTTTATTGCGTTCCGATCTGCCTGTGGGTTGCGAACTTCCTATCCGTCCCCCTTTTCGCGTACTCTATATTGGTGCATCGCCGAGCGACTGCGCGCCGCTTGAAATCGAACGCAGCTATGAAGCGTTAGAGCGTGGTCTGGCGGGATTGACCGAGACAAATCAGGTCCTTTTGGATCGTTTGGAGCCGCCAACGTTTGATGAACTTGTCCGCTATTTTACCTCCTATGGCGGGGCTGGTCTGCTGGATGATCGCGAGACCGCAGTTCCATGCTATGTTGTGCATTTTGATGGGCATGGAGCGTATGGACGTATGTGTCCTGAAGATACGTGCGATACGCTTAACGAACCTGATGCCCGCCGCTGTGTCGTCTGTGGAAGCTCTCTTGCACGGGTAAAAACGCAAACATACCTCTGTTTCTGTAACGATGAGGGGGGCAGACGGTATATTGATGCACAATCGCTCCGCGAGCTTCTGCTCAGTAGTGATGTCCGTCTTGCCGTCTTTTCAGCTTGTGAAACGGCTACTGTTGCACATGAGCAGGTCCATCATCAGCGGCGTGCTGCTGTTGATGCAACACTGGCAACAGCATTGGTTACGGCCCAGGTTCCAGCTGTGATTGCGATGCCGTTCTCCTTACAAGATGATCTTAGCCCCACGTTTGTCTATCATTTTTATGAGGCTTTGGCTGATGGAAGAACCTTGGAAGAAGGGCTAACCCGTGCGCGGCAGGCTCTGCTTCCAATGCAGCAGAAAAGCTGGTTTATCCCAGTACTCTATCGCCATGTGGCCGAAGGCCAGGAAGGTCCTGTATCCCTGCTAGCCAAGCAAGATGCCGCTGAAGAGCACGATCTGCTTGAGCATTTGGGGCCACCGCTCGCCTTTATTGGGCGTGAGCAAGAATTACGTGATCTGAATGCTCTGGTGGCTGCAGCTAAGGGTGAACGGATCGAAAATGCGCATCTGCATATCAAATTGCATGCTGGCACACATCATATTGCATTAACGGGTCCGGCAGGAATCGGGAAAAGTGCCCTGGCATGTGAAGTTGCGCGTCGTAATCGCGAGCGTTTCCCAGGCGGCGTAATTGGTATCTCGCTCCAGGGTGGAAAAACCTTTGGCGAAGCCTTGATTGAAATATTACACGCATTACATGGGGCCAATAAAACGGGATATGCAGCAGATCTACGTCTGCGCGCGCGCACTGTGATTAGTGTGTTTCATTCACTGGCAAGCCGCGAATTGCCTTGCTTGCTGCTCATAGATAGTTTTGAGGAAATTAAAGAGCATGCCGAATTAGAGACATGGCTGCAATTTCTGTGCGCATTGCCGCAGGAGGTTGTCGTGCTGGTCACCTCGCGCTCAAACCCTGAGACGATGTTAGTGCTGGAAGGTTCCCATTGTCGCTGGTATGAATATCGCGTGGAGAAAATGGTAGATGCAGACTTGATGGCCTTATTTTCCGATCTGGCATCTACAAGTGGTCTAGATCAGCGTATCCATCTGGATGATCCCAAACAACAGACCACTCTGCGCGAAATTTGTACGCTGCTTGCTGGCTATCCCCTCGGCGCGGCTCTTATCTTCGGTACTGCCCGTTCGATTGGTGGCAAAGTATATACACCAGAGGCCGCCACACGTTCGCTAGAGGAGGTGCGTGATGAGTTGCGTAACACGCCTCTTGCGGGCATTCTCGCGGTTCTCTCTGTCGCCTATAGTCGTTTAACGCCGTTAGCTCAATTGTTGCTCTGCTATCTGGCGGCTTTCCAACTCCCTTTTAGCCGGGAGCAGATTATGCTCCTGGTGGCACCGGAAACGCAAACTGCTGTGAGTGACCTCTCCTCAGAGCACAAATTTGGCGAGACTGCGAGCCTATCATCCGAATTAGCGCAAAACTGGCGCGGCGCACGTGATGAACTGGTACAGGCCTCTTTTATTCAATTTGATGGGCGCGTCTATACCATTCATCCGCAGGTGCGTTACTTTGCGCTTTCGCGTCTACCGCTAGATGAGCGCAGGCGCGTCCATCGCCTTGTGGCAAACTATTATCTTAGCCTGCCACAGCCTAGCCCAGAAGAGTGGTTCGCGGCCTTTGAGCATCTTGAAAGTGCGGGCGAGGTGCAGGATTTGCAGGATGCGGTGCGTATTGCAGTCCGCGCCTCCTGGAGCTTAGGGGGACGAGGCCATGTGCCAGCGTTGCTCGCAATTCTACGACGTGCCAGTGTCCATGCATCGCGGTTGGGCAATAAGACGGTAGAGGGACAGATACAGTGCTGCCTAGGAGCTATTTATCGTCACCTGGGTCAGTACGCGGAGGCAGAGGCCTGTCTCCGTAGCAGTCTGGATTTCCATCAAGCACAACAGGAACGCAATGAGGCTGGTTGGGCCTTATATGAGCTAGCCATGCTTTTCCGTGAAGAGGGGAATTTTCAGCAGGCTGGTATTTATGCGCAGGAGGCGTTGAAGCTCTTCCGTGATAGCAGTAACCCCTCTGGCGAGGCCTGGATGCAGTTAGTGACGGGTGAGGTCAGTCGTGGATATGGCAATTACTATGATGCGCTAGGTCATTTTGAGTTGGCTCTGACAAGTTTTCGCAATCTTGCAAACAAAGAAGGTTGTGCTGCCTCACTACGGGATCGTGGCACCGTGTATGAGGCGTTGGGACAATATACAAAAGCATTGAACGATTATGAAGAGGCTCTGCACCTCTTTGGCGAGTTGGGCTTGCGTGAAAAACAAGCCTGGGTTCTGGCTGATAAAGGGATCGTCTACACCGATCAGGGCCGTCTGGAGCACGCGGAAAAAATCTGTAGCGAGGCGATAGGTATTTTCCGTGAATATGGGAGTAAGCGTGGTACAGGTTGGGCTTTACGTGCGATGGGTGATGTACAGCGCGAGCGCGGCGAAGTGGGAAAAGCGCGCGCGGCCTATGAAGAGGCTCAAGAGTTGTTTGCTCTGCTCGGTGATCGTGTCGATCAGGCACGAGTGCTCAACTCGTTAGGGGCGATTGCCTTTGATGACGCAGACTATTTGAACGCGGAAGAATTGTACGAACAGGCACTGGCATTTGCACAAGAGCAAGGGGCCAGACAGGTTGAGGGTCGCGCCTTGCGGGGACGCGGCGATGTTGCGCGTATGATGCAACGCCTGAACGAGGCTGAACGTTTTTACACCCAGGCGTTAACAATCGCTATTGAACTGGATACCCCCGCTGAACACTGTGCGGTACTGCGTCGCCAGGGAGCATTATATGTGGTGCAAAAGCGGTATCTGGATGCGCTTGATCGCTGGGTTCATGCCCTGGCCCTGGATCAACGTTTGGGGCATGTGGCACGTCAACAGTTACAGCAACGGGTTCACGAACTCGTTCATACGCATGACCTCGAAGATACCTATAGCGAATATACAAAGCAGTATGGCATAGATTAGCGCAAGAACACACATGTTTAACATGTATGTGTGGCTTGTCGCTAATCTATGCGCAAAGCCTGTGAGTGTTTATAATTGACGAATGATTGGGCGGGCTGCTAACAAGTAACAACTGTAGACACCGACGATGCTGGCGCAAATGATTACCGTTAAAGGACCGCCAATAAGTGCAATCAGCGCGCCTGCTGGAAAGTCGCCAAGAGGGCGCACGCCCATGATAAAGAGCGTGTTAAGGCTCATGACGCGCCCACGCATCTGTGGTGGAACTCGTGTCTGCATGAGCGTGATCGTTGTTGCCCCGACACCATTTTGTGCGATGCCGAAGAAGAGCAACGCGAGAGCAGAGAGCAAGAGCACCTGGCTCAAAGCAAAGAGCAGCAATGCACCGGACCAGATCAGAAATGAGATCAGAAGCAGCCAGCCTTTATGCTGGAAATCTCCCAGTGAAGCCACAATCAATGCGCCAATAACTGTGCCAAGACCTGAGGCCGAGAAGAGTAGCCCTAGCTGAAATGGATTCAGATGCAGAATTTGTGTTGCAAAGATTGGCAAAATGAGTGTGCCTGATGGACCAAAGAAGAGAAGCGCGCCATAACCAGAGAGCACCCAGGGCAGTGCGCTATCACGCCTCACAGCCCCTAATGAAGCACGAATAGAGTCGAGCAGTGGTCCACGTCTGTCCATGCTCATCTCCGCCGCTTCTTTTGGGATGCGCAAAAGGAAAAGAACGACCAGCACGCCGAGAAAACTGATGCCGTTTAAGAAAAAGTTGCCTGCATACCCGATGAGTGCGTTATTGAAACTACTCTGTTGTCCAAGGTAGCTAAAAACGCCAATCATGATGCCAGCCAGTGCAGGACCTAATACGGCTGCGCCATTGAAGACAATGGATTGTAACGAAATTGCGTTCATCAAGTCTTCGCGCGGTACTAGCACAGGAACTAAAGCCGAGCGGGCCGGTTGATCGAAGCTGAGTATGGTGCCAGAGCAGAAGGCAAGGATGACAATCATCCATACCTGAATGATCCCACTCAAGGTCAAAATTCCTAAGAGGAAGGCCAGTAACATAGAAAGACTCTGTGTGACGAGCAAGAAGCGTCGTTTATCACTACGGTCGGCGATGCTTCCGCCGATCAGAGCAAAAATAAAGAAGGATGATGCTTGTGCCAGGGCGACGACGCCGAGGGCGAGGGAAGAGCCATGTGTGATCTTCAAGACAAGCAGGCTTTGTGCAACAATTTGCATCCAGGTTCCCACAGACGATACGATTAAACTCACCCAGAGCAGGGTAAAATTGCGATAACGCAACGCGCGAAATGTTTGTATACCCCGTTTTTCTTGTGCCTGTGGGGGAGGGGATGCAGTAATTTCAGCACTCTTGGAGGTCGAACCCGGTTGATTCATAAAATGTGTGATCCTGTTCTTAATAAAAATGGTTATACATGCAATAAGACGTCGCAGTCTCTTCGTTCGGGGCTACTCGCTTTCTAAGCAAGAAAACAAGCGAGATGCTCTGATATCATCCAGAGGTACCTCGCTTGTTTGGTTTTGACTCTGTTTACGCTTGATTCTTGTAGAGCAGGGCTACTGTCGGAGCTACATAAATGCGATCTCCATTATGGAGGTTATGCCGTTCGATACGGTTGCCCTGATAGATCAGACCATTGACGCTATCTGCATCTTCGATAATCCAGGCACCATGTTCCAGATGTAATTTGGCATGCAGACGCGAGACGCGCTGATTGGGTATTTGAATGTCGTTGCCTGATAATCGTCCTATTGTCAAAAGCGGTTTATCCAATATCTGCTCTTTGATAATTTTCCCATCAATTTCGATCAGGATATGCGCAGTATGGCTCCCAATTTCGGCAACGGGCGTCACCGGACGTGGTAGTGGTACCTGCCCAGCACCTTGCCCATTATATATCCCTTGCTGCGGTGCCTGCGGTGCATATCTTGGGTTAACAGGCTGCGGTGGTATTGGTGCAACTGGGGGAACTGGCGCGATAGGTGGTCTAATCGGCATTTGCTGCTGATCGCGCAACTTGGGAATTTCCACAAAGCCAGAGCGCAGAATAGATTTCTCGCCCTCGCGTTCTACGTTATAGCGATTCTGTTCTTCTAGCAGGCCTGCAAAAACGCCGCCTTTGCGTTTAAGCTCCTTAAATGAGCCTTGTTCAACAATGCGTCCATCTTTCAAAACAATGATTTCATCAACATTGCCCAAGGTGCTCAATCGATGTGAAATCATCAATACGGTGCGTCCAATCACCAGTTTGTCCAAGGCATGCATCACTTCGGCTTCTGACTCAACATCCAGACTCGCCGTTGGTTCATCTAAGATCAGGATTGGTGCATCGCGTAAGATCGCGCGTGCGATTGCCATGCGTTGACGCTGACCGCCAGAGAGGTCACGGCCTTGCTCGCGTAACGTACGATCATAGCCGCCGAGACGGTTAACGATGACATCATGAATATTGGCCTTCTTCGCCGCTTCTATGATCTCAGCTTCGCTCGCTCCTGGCCGTCCAATCTCAATATTTTCTTGAATGGTTCCCTCGAAGAGTACCGATTCTTGCAAGACCATACTCACATTTTGGCGCAGAATATTGAGCGGATACATGCGGTTGTCCATGCCATCCAGGCGCAGGGATCCATCCTGCATCTCATAAAAACGCGGAATGAGCTTGACGAGCGTAGTCTTGCCACCACCAGAAAGACCAACCAGGGCCACTTTTCGTCCCGCAGGAATATGCAGGTTAATCCCTTTGAGAATAGGGCGATCTTTCGTATAGCCGAAAACTACATTTTCAAACAGGATATCGCCTTTGAGTTTCGTGGGACCATAGTAGGGAGCACTGTTCTCGATCACTTCTGGTGCTTGATCGAGCACCTCTTGAATGCGTTCCGCCCCTGCTGCCGCGCTTGTCGCAACGTTCGTCAATTTAGAGAGGTCTTTCATGGGCTGGAACAGGTTGTTGACGTTGCCGATGAAGACTGCAACTGTGCCGACGGTAATCGAGGCGGCTGGAATAGAGATAAACAGCACATGAAAGGGATTGCCAACGGAGACATAGTAGCCCACACCCGTGATAACTGCTGTACCAGTCGCAACGAGAAAGGTGACAAGGGGCGTAAATTGCGCTTGCAGTCCACCAGCGCGTAAACCAGCCTCACGAGTTTTATCCGTATACTTCTTAAAGCGCATAGCCTCGCGTTCTTCGAGCGTAAATGCTTTAAGAACGGTAATTGCGCCTATATCTTCAACCGCCACGTTTGCTACTTCGCCTGCAGCCTTAGATGCTGTTTTACTCGCCGCTTTAATGCTCCGTGTGTAGGTAAAAACAACCAGAAAGAGAGCGGGCACAATGACAACAGAGAGCACTGTAAAAGGGACGCTGAGGGAAAGCATTACGATGATTGCGGTAATCAGCGTGAGGATACCGCCCAAGAGGTCTACCAGACCATCGGTCACAAGTTTTTCGATGTTGGCAATATCACCCGTGACGCGCTGTACAATATCCCCCTTTTTTTGTTTGCCATGCCAGTCGAGAGAGAGGCGTTCCAGATGGCTAAAAAGGTTCTTGCGTAAACGTGCTGAAAGGTTTTGAGCAATAAAGGATGCCATAAACTGCTGAACGTATGTCAAAATGCCTGAGATTAAGCCGAGAAGAATCAGGGCTAAGCCAGAGAAGAGAATGACGCCAACAACTGTATGCGTCTCTTGGGGCTGTAGTCCTGTTCGTGAGCCAAACGAGTCAAAGTAGCTAATGAGTCCATTCAAAAAACCGACCTTGGGATCAGTATGCGCTGTAATTTTGTCGAGCATATATTTACCTGCATAGAGCAAGCCTTGCGCGACCAGAACTTGTAAGACGGTTGCAAACATCGTCAAAACGACGAGAAAGCGATAGCCTTTCAGATTACGAAAAAGGAATTTAAACATCAGGCATTCCCCCTTGTTGAGTCAGTAAGGCACGCGGCGACTTCGGAGAGCATCGTTGTCAGTTCGTGTGGGCGTGGGCTGTTGAGCCGATTAACCCGGCGTGTGGCAATCTTGAAAAGTAAAGCAGCCTCATAGAGACGTGCGCGTTCTAAGATCCTATCAATAGTTGTTTGAGGCATCCCGGCCGCTGCCAGTGCCTCTTGATAGGAACGTTGAAACAGGTGAGCTGCCTGCTCAAACCAGAGTCTCATGCCTGCTTTGTTGTACCAGAGGCCGGAGGGACGCAGGTAGGCCAGGAAGTAACCTACGTCCAGGGCTGGGTCTGCAAGGCAAAAACCATCAAAGTCAACGACAAAGACGCGATGGCTATGGAAGAGTAGCTGACTGGCCTTAAAGCCGCCATGGGCTGGACGATACTGTTCTGGTTGTGAGGCGGTGAGCCGTTGGGCAAGCGTCTGCGCAAGGTGAAGCGTTTGCTCTGCCTGTGGTTTGTTCCAGTTTGCGATCAGTCTGGCGCGTTCTAATGCCCGTTTGGCCTCTTTTGCCCCTGTGCGTGGCGTATCCTGTGGAGGGCGAACGCTACTAAGATGGAGGCGCGCAAGTGCCTGTCCAGTCAGGACGAGTTCTTCTTCTGGCAAGAGGACACGGACAATTGTGCCACCTTTGTTGCGCTCAAACGCGGGTTGCAGTGCGCGTGTGCCAGTGCGCAAGCGTGCCCAGGGATCATCGGCGTGTGAGACAGATGGCGTTGGGGGATGCACTGCCTCGTTAAACGTTAAGCCTAGCGCGGCAATGCTCGCTAATGGACGTGGTAACAAAGGCTGTCTATGTTGTTGGGCCTGTTCTTGATAGAGTTGCTGTTGGAGGAATTGTACCGTGTCTGCCTGTGTCGCATTAGCGTACACTTTGCCAAAGATGGTTAAATCTCGTTCTTCACCCTCGTTTTGTGCATGGCGCAGTATGAGATGATAACGTATCACGCAGCGGTTCCCTGGCTTATAGCGTACCGGTTCTGCGATCGCGCTGACCAACTGCCATGTCGTGTCTTGCAATTGTATCTGCGCCGCTTCCTGTAAAGCCGTAAAGAGTGGTTGTCCCGTAGTGGTGTCGCAACTGGCGGCAAGAGCGGTGAGTTGGTTATCGGCTGGGAAGGCTTGCAGCGAAAGTCCCAACGTCGCCACTTGTAACACTCCTGTTGGTTGTACTTCGACTGTGGCGTTCTGAACATCCTCCAAGGTAAAGTGAATCTGTGTTCCCTGTAGTGCCTGCTCGTCAAGTGTGAGACTCATCGTGCGCGCAGGTGAGTGTGTATGCTTCTGATGGAGCGTATCAACAGCGTAGATGATTGCAAGCCCACGCTCTGCTTTACGTCTGAGGTAGCGCACGAATAGGCCGATACGCGCTTGTGCGTCTGCATCAGGCAAGAGGGAGATTTGCGCCCTCTGGTACAGCATGGTGGCGATGGCGGGTAAATGCATAATAGAGGGATGTGTATCAGTGGAAAGCTTCATTGATGATTCCACCTTTCTTGCAAGAGTTGCTCGACTAAGGTAACGAGTGCAGTGTCGGCTCCTGGGACGCCACGAAAGCCAGGAAATGAATTTACATCAACGATGATAGGCCCATTGGCGGTCATGAGCAGATCAACGCCGTAGAGGCGGAGATTGAAAACCCGACCAATTTCGCGTGTAATCTGCATCCAGTCGGCGGGTATATCTGCTGGCGCGAGGGGAATATCTTCTTTCGAGGCTCCTGGCTCCAATGGCGTGCGCCGCCGTGCCGCATAGACGTGCTGGTCAATGACCCACAACTTGATATCCCATCCATCACTGGCCGCAAATGTTTGCAAGACAATCGGTTCCTGGCTCCATTCAGGCAGTAAAGCCTCTAAATCAGCGATACTTTTGACCTTGCCAACTAGATCACCACGATGGCTATAGTGGCTCTTGATAATGAGAGGGAATGGAAGGCTTGCAAGCTCGGCACGCCGTTCGATGGCCTCTGCAAGGCTGGCGAAGTACCATGTACGCGGCCAGGGAAGCTGTGCTGCGTGCATACGTTGCGTCATCAAGACGCGATCCTGGCATGCCACCGACGCCGCCCAACTATTGACAACAAGTGCGCCTTGTTCTTCTAGATAATGAGCAACCTCTAATGCTTGTGGAGCATGAGATTTTAGCAGGTACACGTGTGCTATTGCGTGCTGCTGTTCCTGGGCAATTGCGGCTACTCCTGTAAGTTCGCGTACATCAAGCAGGCGGACGGTATGGTGTTTTTGCAAGTGTTGTAACGCAATACTAATGACAGGATGATGTGTTGTTTCTGGATTATCCATAATAAGGCAAATGTTCATAGTCACATCCTTAACGAATACATTTAGCGTGTCGAGCCAAGTGTTTGAAGATCAGAGTGAAAACCTGTTTGCACTAATGTACTAGAGAGTAGTGTCATGTCTTGACTGGTCTTACGCCTGAGTTGGTTGCGGCGTTGGCGAGCTTCGCGTTGCATTTCGGCGCGTTTTGCGGCATGCAGGACGTATTCTGAAATACGCATAACCGCACGCGGCACGCCGCCAAAACTGGGGAAATCGTTGATATCAAGCACAGCATAGCCATGTGCTGTTTCAACCACGTCAATCCCGTAGATATCGAGGCCAAAGATTTTACCGACATCCAGGGCAAGTTTGCGCAACGTGGGCGTCAACGGAATAAATTTCTCCTGCACTTCCGTATGCAGCGGAGATTTTTTCGCGATAGCGGCATAGACCTCACGACCTGTCACATAGATTTTGATATCGAAGCCCGTGTTTTCAGCATAGCGTTGGGCAAGAAAAAAGCTTTCACCCGGCTCCATAGCCTGAAATATCTCCAGATCAGAAGGCGAGTTAAGGCGATAAATGTCCCGGCAAGAGCTACCATTACTAGGTTTTACGACGAGCGGATAGTCTTCCTGGGGAATTTGCGCCAGCAAGCGCGGATGTGCTACAAAATATGTCTTTGGCATGGGCAGACCATGTGCATGAGCAAATGCGGCGGCGACAGCTTTATCGCGAACGAGACGGATGGCGCGTGAATTGTTGATCGTGGGAATGCCAATTGCTTCCGCTGCCTCTAAGATACTCATACCCGGACCATCGGCAACAGCCTTTAACACATATGCATCGTAACCCTGTGTGCCGAGTGTCGAGAGACAGGTGACTGTTTCCTGGGGTTCCAGGACATCTACCGTGTGTCCCCATTGTAGAAGTTGATCAGCTACAACCATCGGCATCGGGTCTTGTCGATATTGTTCTTCAACAATAAAACAAAAACGCATCAGGGTTTCCCTTCTTGCTACTGAGTTCTGGAAGATGTGCTTTCTTCCAGTGTAGCCGTATCAATATTTATTTGCTATTGCCTAATTCACTAAAGGCATGTGGATTTGTTATCAGGAAATCCCGCCTGAAAGATGAAAAGGAAATTAATTAGTAGAGAATATAACATATTTGTTGCAGCCCTGAAAGTACTTTGTGAAACATGTCGTATTAATAGGCTATAAAAGTGGGAATAGTTTTTACAAAAAGGGTAAAAAGCGAAAAAATAGCAAAAAAATAGATATCACCCATCAGAAGATTGAGGTATAAGTAAAAGTATGGGAGAGAGTAGCGTAGTAACTCTCTCTCTTCCCATACTTCTATCTGAACCATAATGTCTTTAGTGGATGGTGTTTATTTCTTTGTTGATGGGCGTAGCAGGCGGGTGAGCCAATTCGAGCGCGTCGTGTGTGCTGTGGAGGATTGTACCTGGGTAGAGGATGTTCCTAAGACAAGGAATTGGTGTGCTGGCTCGGATGCCGAAGCTTCGCCATTTCCCTCTCCCTTATGATGATTGCTTTGGAGTTTTGCCGTTGGATTGCGTGCATCCTCTTCCTCCTCTGTGGCAGAGAATGATGCCGCAGGTAGGGGCCAATTATCGGGCGGATCGTTATCCAGGTTTTCGTCACGATGAATTGGCTCATAGGGATTGGGAAGATCGGCAGGGGGCAGATTACCTTCCAGGATGGGCGGCTGGCGTAGAATCTCATCGCGCCGCATAGGTTGTGTCTCTTGCTTTTCCAGTGCGAGACGATTCTCTACTTCGTTGGAAAGCCGTGCAATTTCAGGCCGTAAGACACGGTTGCGGTTCGGAATACTCATCCATTGTGCAAGCGCGGCTGGAAAATAGCCTGCACGATAGCAATAGAGGCCGAGCATTGCGCGCGCGTCATAGATGTTCATTCGTTGCCAGAGGGCAAGCTCTTCTGCTGGTGTCTCAATGACATCTTCATTGGCCTCAATCACCTCGACGCGATGGAACAAGTTAATACCCATGAGTTGGTATGGATAGCCGTAGTAGAGGGCAAGACGCCGCCGTCGCCGTGTCTTTTCAAAGGGATATTTGCCAACGAAATAGCGTTTTGACCATGAACCACTCGACCATACGCCCCAACCTAGAATGAGAATAAGGATACGACCGAGGTAACGTTGCCAGACAAATGGCGCGATAGTCGTGGAGACGCCGAGGAGGGCAAAACAGGCACCGAGTGCCCATGCCGCATATACCAGACGACGGCGGTCCCAGCCAAGTAGATCAAAGTGATGATGTAGTGGCGTTGCCAGAAATGGTAGCGGAAATTCTGTGTGTGGCACAAATTCTTTGCTGCTGACAAATCGTAGCAGTTGCAAGCGTTTACGGAAGAACGGGGTCATAACGCGGGCTGAAACGAGAGCGGAAAGGCCCTCTAACACGAATGCGCCACCGACAAGGAAAAGCAGTAGCTCCTGACGGGAAAAAATAGCGATCATTGCCAGGATGCCACCGAGGGCAAGTGCGCCACTATCACCCATATAAATTTTCGCGCGTCTTTTGGCGGTTCCACGCCGCGCTGCCCAGGCAGAAGGCCAGTTCCAGGGCAAGTAGCCTAGAACGCTCGCGGCGCACAGGAGCGATAAAACCTCTAAGACGAGGCCGCCGGAGTGTTCGCCATTGATGATGCCAATAACAATAATGGCGAAAGCAATGGCCGTACTAAATACCAGACCACCTGCCAGGCCATCCAGCCCATCACTGAAATCAACGGATAGCGAGGTAATGGTTCCTGTGAAGCCAGTCATGAGCATCAAGAAGATGAGCCAGCCAAAGTAGCTCACGCCCGACGAGACGGCGCAGGTAAGCTGCACGGTATGGGTAGGGCATAAAAGCGAACCCAATACGGGGATATCCTTATAGGGGCTATATGACTCACGTCCACTCGCCAGGAGGAAAAAATAAAGAGCGGCTGCCGCCATTGAGACAAGAAACAGGCCGCCAAACTTTGTACGTTCGGAAAGACCTTCTTTACTATAAACCTTATGCCAGTCATCAACGAAACCAACAATCATATAGCCTGCGGTCGTTCCCAGACCGAGGAGTAATAAGGTCCATTGATCGTGCGTAAAGTGAAGCAGATAGCCAGCAAAGACCCCTGTGCAAACAATTGCCAGCGTGAATGCCGGGCCACCTACAAGCGGTAGTTCGATAGTTTTAATTTCACGCCCGCCCGCCAGTAAATCTGCGCGATGCGTACCGGGTTTATGTTCCCCGCTCCGAAACTTTGGGAATAGCACTCTGGCTAACCCACAAAATGCAAGGCTAATGATTGTACATAAGATAAAAATAAGTAGCAACCAGACAAGAAGCATCGTATGTTCTCCCATGCCCATTAATGGCACACGTGTTTCATGATTTCAAACGCAAGGGTAAATAGATTGTAACGTCTATAGTATATGGTTCAGAAAAGGTTTGTCTATTCCCCACCTCTATTGGCCTTGCTGTCTATTCAGCACGCGCTGAAGCTGTTCACGAGCGACTTTACGATCATCCCAAGGAATTTTCTCGCGTCCCATGATAATGCTTTGTTCGTGGCCTTTGCCCGCCAGAAGTACTGTATCGCCAGCTCGCGCAGTGGTAAGGGCGGTTGCTATTGCCTCTGTGCGATCTGCGATACACAGAAAATCACGCCCTTGCAGTTTTCCTACTGCTTCCGCTCCTTGTGCAATCTCCTGTAATATCTGTTCACGGTCTTCCTCGCGTGGGTCCTCATCTGTAATAACGAAGAAATCAGCCTTTTGGGCTGCAATTTGCCCCATCACCGGGCGTTTTTGTAGATCACGTTCACCCGCCGAGCCAAATACCACAAGAATGCGCCCTTTAGTAATAGGACGGAGTGTGTCCAATACTTTTGCAAGACTATCTGGAGTATGGGCATAATCTACTATGACTGTGTATGGTTGCCCCTCATCAATTCGCTCCATCCGTCCCGCCACGCCCTTGACCTTTGCCAGCCCACGCGCGATGTCTGCGAGTGCGATGCCTTGATTGTAGGTTGCCGCAATAGCCGCCAGCGCGTTACTTACATTAAAACGCCCAACCAGTTGAGTTTCGATGATCCCCTCTGCATCGGGTAGCACTACACGAAAGCGTGTGCTATGTGCGAGAAATTGGATATCAACTGCGCGCACAGCCGCCGGTGTCTCGATACCATAATCGAGAATGGGCACCTGACAATAAGGTTTCAATATCTCATAGCTACTATCATCGCGGTTAAGAATCGCGACAGCTTTGCTCCCAATCCCTTTATCGCGGCTGGCATCTAACATTTCAAACAGGCGGGCCTTAGCACGTCGGTAGGCGGCGAGTGTTTTATGAAAGTCTAAATGCTCGTGCGTGATATTCGTGACGACACCCACATCAAACGCACAGCCGCGCACGCGATGAAGTTCCAGCCCATGTGAGGTTGCCTCAACGACCACGTGCGTTGCTCCTTCATCATACATGCGTCGTAAGAGGCGTTGAATGTCTACTGCCTCCAGCGTACTCTGGCGTGTGGTGTTCTCCCATTCTTGTCCATTGAGTCGAAAGTTTGCGGTTGTCATCAGCCCGGTATGCTTGCCCGCTTCTTCTAAAATAAGACTAATCAGGTTGCTGGTAGTCGTTTTGCCATCGGTTCCCGTGACGCCGATGGTACAGAGTTGCTGCGCTGGATAGCCATAGAAGGCGCAAGCAAGATTTGCCAGCGCGATACGGACATTGCT
The DNA here is from genome assembly GCA_027451525.1 of Ktedonobacterales bacterium. Classification (GTDB taxonomy): domain Bacteria; phylum Chloroflexota; class Ktedonobacteria; order Ktedonobacterales; family Ktedonobacteraceae; genus DTNP01. The sequence continues at coordinate 39,189 of DAIDJF010000002.1, read as the reverse complement.
CACTACTATATAAGGAAGCGGCGGAGGTTCATTCCCTGTCCAAGTCTCACCAAGCGCGACTAGCGCACCTTTACGTGCCGCCTCGCTGACAAAGCGTTGCCCATCTGTATGTGTCCCAGGAACAGCGATAAAAAGATAGCCCGCCTCTACATTACGCGAATCATATGCCAGACCCTGTATTGTAGCTGCGAGCGTTGATGCGTCAAGACCATACGTATGTAAGGGTTGCTCTTCTAATGCCGCAAGAAGCAGATGTAATTGCATGGAAATATTTTGCATGTGTTGCCTATCCTAATATAAAATGTGTTAGTAATACATGGTTCGCGTGCGATGGTAGGGCTGCATTGCAGCACTTTGCTGTCCAGCTAACCAGAGTTGCTGATCGACAGCAATAGCCGTTAATGAAACGCCATGCCGTTCAAGCGAACGCCGCAGTAATTCGCAGGCCCAGACGGTGACAGCCCGAATCTCAACCTCTTCCGCACTCCCAGCCTCTAAAAGTTCCTGCTGGTCAATGCGCTGTGCGAGGGCAGGTGTGTACTCGATCACATTGTAATGACGCAAAACCTGAGGAACTTTGTAATCGGCAAAGCAGGTGAGTTGATCAATATTGCTGAGTGCGCCCCAACGTGTAGCATGGAATGCATGAAAAAGGTCTGCGACACAAATTTGTGCCCGTTTTAAAAAGCGTACCTCATATGACTGATAGGATGCAACATCTCGAAATGAAGGAAAATCGTTTGCCAGTAATTGTACAAGCTCGATAGCATTGTAATGAGCCTGCTCAATTGCATGCACAAACTGCCCATTGTATTTTTCTTCTAATACCTGTCCAACCTCACGCGCATTCTGTACGCGCTGCTCAAATAATGGGATGCGCGTCGTGCTAGTGCCACGAAAAATATGTGCTACTGTCTCTTCTGAAATAGTTCTCAGGTATCCGGCGTCCCAAAGGGGAATGCCTTCTTCAATCGCGCGCGTCAGCGAAGCCGCCTCTGCCCAATAGCCATTTAGCAACTCGTGCTGATATTCAATGGTCCAGCGCGTCTGGCCCTGTTGCGCCCAGAAGCAAAAATTCAGTGCATCGAGCAGTAATATCCAGTTGACAGTACGTTCGGTATCATCGTGAAAGTGATATTGCTCGTACCATGCGGAGTTTGCAGTACTGGCAGTAATGCCCGCGTGGATCCATTGTTTGCTAAGAGCTTCAATCGCACTTGGGTTAATCCAAACATGCCTGCTCGCCATCAAAACGTTGCGTGTAGTGCTGAGTATCTCCAGCGGGTCGGGCGCGAGAAGTGTATATGTATACATATGTGCTTTGTTTTCAGCATCCTCGGAATGCAGATATGTCATACGATGATTGCCTTTCCTCTATTCTCACCTCGATTCTACAGACAATGAGCGCATTCGTCAATAAGCATGAAACACAATCCATTTTTAACTTTTTAAATATAAAAAAAATTACTGTATAAGCTCTTGCATTTAAGCTGTTTATCATGTACTATTATTACTGTTAAGCCGTAAAGGCAAGCTTTGTGGCTTGCTAGTATGTTAGCTTATGTACTGTACTTTGTAGTCTGTTTTGGTAGTGAGGCCCGTCTTATATAGTAAAGATGGTTTATGTGGTGTTGTAAGGTTTGAAAACAGAAAGGTGCGCCCAATTATGGAAGTACAGCAGATCCGCAATTTTGTCCACCGCGTCTCCCAAGATGCGGCCCTCCGCAGTGAATTAGCGGCCCATCCTGATGCAGTAATTGCCAGCGAAGGGTTTTCCCCACGTGTTACGCGCGTTATTACCCGTCTTGTTCCTCATTTGACGCTTGAGAATGAGGAGAAGCAAGGACCATCATTCTGGTGGTACTACAACTGGTGATCGCGCTTGAGTCCAAGCAATGTGCTTGTAAACTCAATCTTGCCGTTGAACACCCTTAAATACAACCGCTTTGTTATTTCATGAATGCGAGAATGCTATGCGTGAAAATATACAAGAGGCGCGGGATGTATTTGCCGCTTACCAGCCGTTGCTGCGTAAGCGGCTTCAATGTCTTATAGACATGCTGCATCCTGCCCTCGCTCTTGATGTAAAACGTGCTCTCCAGGAACCGGGGAAATTGCTCTCCCCTGGATTTTCTGAACAGAAGGAACATGCATCCTCCCTGCATAATTTGCCCAATGGCGTATGGTCGTTATTACCGCTACTGATTGCTCTCCATGTCAACCCTGCGCTCAATTTGGAGTATGGTTGTGCGGTAGGTGTGGCGGTCGAGTGTGTCATCTGTGCGCTCGATCTCCTTGATGACGTTGAAGACGGAGATCAGACCTCCATTGTACACGCACTAGGGACGGCGCGTGTGTTAAATGTAGCAACGACCTTACTTTCCCTGGCCCAGCGCACGCTGCTGGTATTGGCAGACGAGGGGATGGAGCCGCGTCTCGTGCTCCGTTTGCTCGCGCGTATGCATGAGTCATTGTTGCTCGCAACTGCTGGACAGCATCGAGATTTGTTAGACGAACAGCGTGCTGCCCATACTATGACACAGGAAGAATGTCTAGAGATTGCTGCCTGGAAAGCGGGTGCTCTTATGCAGATGGCCTGCTGTCTTGGCGCATTATGTGGGCAAGCGGACGAAAGAACCTATAGCCTATTCTCTGAACTTGGTTCTCTCCTCGGTATAGCTCATCAACTTGACAATGACAGTCATGACCTGTATCATCTGCTGGTAAAAGGCGTATCTCTTACTCAACCAGATTTCGTCGGAATAGATCGTAACATACGTGTGGAATTGGTAAAAACCGACCTGTCGCGTAGTAAAAAAACATTACCAGTTGTGATTGCAGCGACCAGTGATGCTATGCTTCAGAATATTTCACTGCACTCCGATCAGGAAGAAGCGAGATCTAGAGATCTTTTACATGAAGGGATCATTACGACCTGGGGACTCTGTCTCTTATACCGCGAAAGAGCAGGTGACTACCTGTATCAGATAGAGGAACATTCTCCGATCTCTTCTGCTTTACGTCTCTTGTTCGGTTCTACATAATATTCAAGGAATGAGATGTGGCAATTGCCGCGTGAGATGTATTATGAAGCATATATTAGGGACAAATTTATGGCTATGGCGGGCGGGTATCGCAATATTGGCACTTCTTTTCTTTGGCGCGTTTATTGGGGTATGTGGATATGTTACCTTCTATCATCTCGCCTCGTCGCAGTTACTCTCGATCTGGTTCCAATTTGGCCTCTCTGTCTTTACATCATTGATGTTTTTAGCGGTCGGTATCCTGGTTTGGCTCTATGGACATGAGCGGTCCATCGCGTCTGTTTTGTTTGGCTTCTGTCTGGCAATGAGCGTCGTCTTTGGCGGTGAGACAGGGGCTGTCGAGAAACATCGATTGTTGGTTTCTGCTACAGCTTGTGGCACAGTTATCGCAATCCCACTGCTACTCGCGCTACTGCTCCTCTTTCCGCGCAACTATTTTGTCGTGGAGAACGGGCAAACAAGCCATTTTCGCATGGTGGTCCAGCGCATGGTACATAGCTTTGCCCCGTTCTATTTGCTGGTTTTGGCTCTCTATGGCGGCGTTCTACTTATCTGCAATGTCTTTTTCGCTGTCTTAACCCCCATACCGCCCAATTGGTTTTTTGTCATTTCCTATATCTATGAATTTATAGGGCTTGTTGGCATCATCACTACTGTCAGCCTCTCCTATTACCTGGCAGTCTCTTATCGAGAGAAGCAACAGATACGTCTCTTTTTGCTTGGGGTTATTGTCGCTATTGCTCCCTTCTTTCTCTTGACTATCCTTCCCCGTATCTTTGGCTCTGAGACCATGACTATTAATGCGCAGTTTAGCACACTGACGTTTATTTTGTTTCCTCTTGCCCTCGGCTACTCTATTTTGCGCTATCAACTGCTGATCTATGATGCCTATATTCGTCGTGCTGTTGCCTGGATTATTGGTTGCGTTGGGTTATTGTTGCTGGTCTACGTTGTCGTTATTATCACTGAGGCCTTTGCGGGGCAGTTGCCCTCGTTGCTTGCTCTGCTGATCGTGGGTATGACCGCACTGTTCGCTCCGTTAGTCTGGTGGTTTGCTCGCCTCCTTACGGAACGGGTCTTTTATAGAGAGACGTTGTACTATCGTCGTCTGATAGAAATGCCCGCATTTCTGTTAGAAACAGTTCTCGATCTGGATGAGGTTGTCCGTTTGCTGATCACATCGGCTATGCATATGTTTGAAACGGCCAATGTTTGCTTCTTTGTTCTGGATGAGCATGATGGTTATTATCATATGCTACCTACTCTTCAATCTGAGCGTGGCGAAGAGAAGCGTATCCCCATGCTAGACACGCTCGTGCGTGTATTTCATGCTAATACCGCCTGTAAAGAGAGCTATTGGTTGCATGAGAATCTCGCGTTGGTCAAGCAACTTCATAGCGTTACGCGCCCGGTATTTTTACGTGAATTACACTCTTCATCCCTGATGGGGCGTTTTGGCCTGACTGTCAACGAACACATGCATGAAGATAGTGCGCAAGAAAAAATTGTGGTCACGCCGATTCGCGTACAGGGAAAAATGATTGGCCTGCTCTTTCTAGGTGAGCGTGGCGATTATCAGCGTTACGCTGGTCCTGACCTGGATGCCATCATGCTCTTGCTTGCGCGTTTCTCGCCTTTGCTAGAGACGGCGCGTCTGGCTCAGAAGGCGAGAGAACATGCGACGTTGCTGAACAATCTCTACAGTGTGAGCATATTGCCACAAGAAGCGTTTGCCACGGTTGAAGATTTGGCGGAGGCCTACACGTCTGTTGCGTCTCATGCGCTCCCAGTCGTAGCTGAAGTTTGGCTGTGTGAGCCGAACGCGCAGAACGTTCGCCGTGTAGCAGCCTCTGGCGCAGGCATACAACTATTTCCACAGGCGGAGTTGTCGCTGGTAGCGCATGATTGGCACGTAATATTTCATAACGGCGCAATTTCATCAGGTTGGGAGAGGCTGGGAAGTACCCTGCCTTCGTGTCTGCACGAGGTCCCAGCCTTGCCTGTTGCCTGGTTACCGCTACGGCTGGGCAACAAAAATGTTGGTATCTTCACTCTGATCTATCAACACCCACATGTTTTTACAAAAGAGGAGATTCGGGTGTTAGAGATGTTTACTAGCCAGTGCGCAGTTGCTCTAGAAAATACCAGGATCACGTTAGAACTCCGTGCGGCGTATGAACGCCAAAAAGAGTTGGATGCATTAAAAGACCAGTTTATTATAACGACCTCGCACGAGTTGCGCACGCCCCTAACGGCTGTGCTGGGGTATGTTGAACTTTTGGAACAATATGGCAGTGAGTTATCTGAAGACGCGCGTGCTAGCTTTATTCGTAAGGCTCATCGTGGCTGCGATGAATTAGCTCTGATGATGGAAAACATCATGGACGCGAGCCGCGTGCATATTGATGCGGAGAAGGTTCGTTTGCAGCACGTTCCGTTGGTCGAAGCAGTTGCTCACGTCGTGGAGATGTTAGGGGCGTTGATTGCGAATGAGCATCGCCAGGTTACGGTAGATGTTCCCTTAGATATTGTTGTGTGGGCTGATAACCTGCGTCTGCGGCAGGTGATTTTGAATATTTTTAATAATGCATTGAAATATTCGCCGTTTGGTACAAAAATTGAAATTCACGCGCGGAAACGTGAAGGTTTTGCCATCGTGACTATTCGCGATTATGGTTCTGGTGTGCCACCTGAAGACCAGGTACACTTGTTTGAACGATTTGTCCGCCTAGAACGCGATATGAATAGCCCCGTGCGCGGTGCTGGTCTTGGCCTCTATATCTGTAAACGCTTGATCGAAGCGATGGGAGGGCAGATCTGGGTGGAGAGTGCTGGCCATGATGGTGAAGGCAGTAGCTTTATGTTCTCACTGCCGTTAACCGAACATATCGAGCCGCGTGTGCAACGCGGTGCTAATTCTCAAATTGTGCCTCGTTTGTCATAACTCCTGTTATCGTGCCTGGAAACATACCCGACTTTCTGCTATGGAACGTCAATCTGACAATGCATATTTACAGTATATGCTATTCAGTGAAATAAGCGGGAGATGAAGGTATGACTACTACGGATAGAGAATATGTTGGTGTAACGCCGCGTCAAGTCGAGGTACTTACGTTGATTACACGACGAGAACAATGGTCTGTTGGTGCATTGGCAACCGCCCTGGGGGTAAGTTCAGCAGCGGCGACAAAAGCAATTGCACGCTTAGAGAAGAAAGGGTTAGCAACTCGTTCGATTGATCTCATGGATCGACGCTGTGTAAACGTTCGTATTACCCGTGCTGGCGTTGAGATTATACGCCAACGGACAACACGTTCCTCGTAAAGAATGGGACTGTATGAATGATGTTTCTTCTGCGCATACCAGAACGACAGACTGTTAGCTCGTTAGGATCTGCGGCCAGAAGGGCACATGACATGACATGACAAAGAGTGTTCCATATATCTTCATGTGCGTGTGTTCAAGGATGTTTATTGCTTATTATGAAGCCTCTCGCACATAGCCTTTATCCTTTGCATATTGCCAGAGTGATTGCTGAAGCTGACGACGGGCGCGTGAGATACGACTCATCACCGTCCCGATAGGGATTTGTAGAGCTTCGGCAATCTCTTTATATGATAATCCTTCTATATCAGCTAAAATAATCGCCATACGGAAATTGGGTGGTAAATCGTTGAGTGCCTTGTAGACATCCTCATCCAGGTATTTGCTGACAACCTCTTCCTCTGCTCCTAAATTCAATTCCTGACCGTTGAGGTCACGGATGCGGTTATAGAGATAAAAATCCTCCCCTTCTGGCAGTGAGGTTGTGTTTGGATGGGTCGCCTGTTTACGATAACGGTTGATTGCCGAAGTGTTCAATATACGAAAGAGCCAGGCGCGTAAATTTGTGCCGCGCTGATAGGTATTTGAGAAGCGGAATGCCTTTAACATCGTCTCCTGAACCAGGTCTTCAGCTTCTTGGGGATTGTTTGTCATGCGTAAGGCAGTACGATATAAACTATCAATTTGTGCCAGCACTCCTGCTTCAAAGTCCTCTGCTGGAATGGATGTCTTTGCTGTCGCCTTAGATGCGTCTTGTGCTTCCATCTCATCAAACGTCACGTTTGATGATTGTGTTTCTTCAAACTTTGGCTGTTCCGACATGAAAATATATTTCTCTCCTCTAACAAGGCTGTGACAATAACAGTGTGCTTCTACTCTAAGAGGTGGGGTTGCATAGGAAACATTTCTCATGGAAAGTGGATGATAGCATGTGTTGCTTGAGCTTCCATTGCCATCAGTGAGCCGCTTCTCTAGAGCGATTTCTCCATTTTATTCGCACCTCGTGTGCCACAACTAGTGTGGGAATTCCCCTGTCACAAAATGTAGTATATCATGTGACGCAACAAAAGTCAGGTTTGCCATATGCATACTGCTATGAACACGCCCCAGCGAGCCAAAAGAAGATAGGCTCGCGCTCTTTTGCAATTTTAGAGGTACGTCCCATATACAAGAGTGCAAAATCCGCCTTTTAGGGTAAGCTGCTGGTACTAGAAATAGCTTTGGGAATGAAATACCCCTATGATTATGTTAGAATGAACAGGTAACGTGACGAGCTTGTATGAACGCAGGAGAAATTTTCTATGGAGTGTATAGATTGTATTGAGGCTGTTGCTCGTCTTCATTTGTATCTTGATCGGGAACTTAATACCGAAGAAATTACTATCGTGCAACAGCATCTTGCCAACTGTCCGCATTGTGAGTGTCGCTTTCATGTAGACACCAGTGTAAAACGTTTAATACATGAACATTGCCGTTTTGCACGCGCACCAGAGCATCTGCGTATTACTGTTATGCGCTTAGCTCATATGTCCAGCCAGGAATTGGACTCTCTCGCTCCAGATCTTAAAATGGAGATAAAGGCCGATATCGAAGGGTAGCATGTTTTATTGTGTTGTCCAATTAAACATTAAATTGCGCTTGAGTTTTGGGGAATAATGGAATGGTGCCGCTGAGGATATGGTAATAGATGGGAACTTCTTTTATCTATGGAGTGCAGAAAATCAAGAAGTTCCCTCTATTATTCCACTTATATATTGATGCCAAAATTAAAATACCCATTGAGATATGTAAGCAGATTGAAGAAAATCATAACGCCTACGGCAATCATTACGATGCCTGTGGCAATCTCGATCTTATTCAGGTGCGGTTTGAGCCATCTGAGAACTCTGCCACCTTGATCCACCCCCAGTCCTAGCAGAAGAAATGGAACTCCTAGACCGAGTGAATAGGCCAGCAAGAGGAGTACGCCTTGTCGTAATGTGGTGGCATTGGCTGCCATTGCAAGAATAGGCGCAAGTGTCACTCCGATGCATGGTGTCCAGCCGATGGCGAAGATAACGCCGATCAAGAGCGAGGCTGCATAGCCCGGACGGGTCGGGTGGAACTCAAAGCGTTTTTGCCAGTAGAGTAGCGGGATCTTGAAAAGACCTGTCAGGTGTAAACCAATGAGAACAAGTATAACCCCCCCCGCTTCACGCAAGAAAATAAGGTTATTATGAAGGAAGCTCCCCAGCGTGCTTGCTGTAGCTCCTAACGCAATAAATGCAAGGGTAAAACCCGCAACAAAAGTTACCGCGTGCAAGAAAGTTTCCAGACGGGTTACCTCTTTTTGTTCAGTATCTGCCTGATAGATGGTCTGACCGACGAGTTGGGCAAGGTAGATAGGAACCAGCGGCAACACACATGGCGAGAGGAACGATACCAATCCCGCGATAAAAGCAATTCCCATGCTAATTTGTGCTGCGTTCATAACTCTCCATTTTTAGTACGCAAAATTTCCAGCCACTTTTCTCTTTGTATAGTATACTGACTTTGCTAGAACTGTGCAACGTATTTCTTATGCATGTTCCTCTTTATGCTAAGAAAGGTGCCTCTGAATACGTTTATGGAGATCATGCGCGTAGGCGATCAGCGGCCCGTCTGGCTGGCTGGGAGATGAGCCATACCAGCAGAGTTCGCCAATCACGTAGGCGATAAGCTCTCTTTGATAAGTTGCCATGCGCTCTAAGGCGACTAATGCTGCCCCTGCGACCTGTTCGTCCTGGTCAAGAACTGCTGGAATCAGATGTGGAATAGCCTCGGAAAACATGCACTGCCCATAGAGTAGCGCAATGTTTGCGCGAATATCGCTGCTTCTATCGGTCTGTAAAAGTATCAATAGCTCTTGATATAAGGGGATGAGCAATTCTTGTGAACTATCGAGCATGCCGATCAGTTCAATTGTGTATAGGCGCGTGGGGATACTCGTCGCATGGAGTAGCGATGCAAAATGCATCGCCTGCAAAATTTCCTGACTTAGATCATACCAGACTCGTTTGGGACCATGGGTACGTGCGCGCCAGAGTAAATGTGTTAACGCTTCTAAAGCCGCGAGCTGTGTTTCTTCCTGCGCGTGGCGCGCACAACAGATAAGCCAGCGAACGATAGTGGTGCGCTGAGTGCGATGGAGAGCCTTATGAAAGATGCTAAGGCTTTCAATAACCTGGAGATGCCCCGGGTGAGTGGGATCGAGCAGAATGGTTCCAAAAGCTGCCATGATGTACTCGCCGCCAATGGCACCCAGGGTATAAGCTGCTTGATGGCGCAGTGCCTGTTGCTGGCTGTGCAGCACTGTCAAAAGATATGCTGGAAGCATGGTATGGCGCAGATATGTGCGTAACGGAGCGCGAAGTGCTATTGCTTCTAATGCTGTTAAAATATGAATTTGATTTTGTTCATCTTCTGAATAAAGCATTGTCTGTAATGTATCAATAAGATTTGGGGAGGCGGCATGGCGTAGGGCGCGTGCCGCAAAGAGGGCAATCTCGGTGGGTGTATTAATGAGTACCGCGAGCAGATGATGCTGTAAGACTTCTTTTTGCCTGGGAGAGAGGGGCATTTCAAGTTTTGTTGCCAAAACAAAGGCACTTGCGCGCTGTATCTCTGAGGGCGTTGATGACTCAAGCAGTTGGAGTAAGCCACAAAGACCTGCGTCTTCTCCGCTATGGAGTAACGTATAGGAAGCGGCGAGACGCACTTCATAGACTTCTTGTGTGTGTTGGTGCTTTTGCAGCAAATGGAGCGTCTCTGGCGCGAGCGGTGTTTTTGTGGCAAAGGTGGCAAGAGCTATTGCCGCTGCGTAACGTACAGTGACCCATTCGACCTCCAGACCAGCGCATAATAAATGTTCATCGCCCATAGTCGGTTTGTATTTACTGGCCTCTAAAATTGTCACCCACAAGACTGGCCCAGGATGCAATTGCACAATCGCATGGCTCATGATGTCGTTGAGTGACAATCCGCTTTTACGGCACAGCCGATATAGCAAGCGGCTACAATATTCGTATTGTGGGGGCCACTGCGGCCACGATGGTGTAGTGATTTCGGGCATGGTATGGAGAAGCGAGAGGAACAATGGCAGGACAGTCGGCCCCTGACGCACAAGTCGCTGCATTGCCTGCATACGAGTTGTATGTTCGGTCTCTGTTCCCAAGAGCAGCATCAGAGCTGCGCGTGTCCGCTCCTCTGATGCATAGGTTCGTAGTGAACAGCGACTATTGGCATGCGAAAGAGCAGACGAGGCTAAAGGTTCCTGATCCATAAAGCGTATACCATTATCTAGTTTGCACAATGAAAAAGCCATTTTATTTATTTATAACTGGCTCTACCAAATTTTTCGATGCTGAATGGTTTTAGTACGCCAAAACGGGGGAAGAAGATGAACCTGTATGGCCGTTATCATTGGGCAGAGCGTTTGAACCAGCGCATCAATTGGCCCCAGAGAGAGTGCCGTGGAGCTTTCACACCCGGCAATAGTATTGGTTGTGTTGGTTGTGTTAGTTGCAGTTCCTTGCTGCTCTCCATCTGCGGTTTATGCGGCGGCGGGAGATGCTCGCTCACAGGAGGCTCTGGAAGTGCCGATGGCTTCTCGTCGGCCACACCACCATCCAGGTAGGAAGGTCGATGCCCTTGTGGGCGTTTAGGTGGATGAATAACGATACGTTCTCGTCCCTGGCGTGTCGATGCTGAAGGGATGCCAGGATGCGATGGCGGTGGAGATACAGGCTCAGATGGCTGAATGTGCAGCGCACGCAACGCAGAAGCGAGCAGACTTGCATTTTCATAGCGTTGCTCTCTATCCTTTGCCATCGCTGTCAAAATAATGTCTTCTAATTCAGGAGTGATGAGCGGATTATATGCGCTTGGGCGTTGCGGCGTGCCATTGATAATAGCCTGTGTTAATTCGGGCATCGAGCGGCCCGTGAATGGACGATGACCACAAACCATTTCATAGAGAACGACGCCCAGAGCATAAATATCGCTGCGATTATCGAGCGTTTGCCCCCAAATCTGCTCAGGTGAGGCATAGTAAATACTGCCAACCAGCGTTTTGGCGACGGTAATCGGCTGATGACCAGTCGCGCGGGCCAGACCAAAGTCCATGACTTTAATTTTTCCCCAGCGGTCGAGCATCAGGTTTTCAGGTTTTATATCGCGGTGAATAACATGCCGCTCACTGTAAGCACAATCCAACGCATCCGCGATTTGGGCGGTATATTCGACGGCCAGATGAATAGGAATGATGCCATCCAGACGTAAGAGGCTGGCAAGGGTCGGTCCCTGCACATATTCCATTACAAAATAGAGTAATTTATTTTGTTGGCCCGCATCATAAATTTGTACAATATTAGGATGATTGAGTCCTGCAATAATGAGAGCTTCGCGAATAAAACGCGCAACATAGGAGGCATCTTTTGCCAATCCCTGGGGTAGTACTTTGATCGCTACCTCACGCTCAAGGGCAACCTGGCGTCCGCGATAGACCATACCCATTGAGCCACGTCCAATCTCCTCTTCTAAGCGATACCCACCCAGGTTTTGGCCTGCCAATTCATTCATAATATATTTCCCCAATGTATTTTATAGAATGGGTGTCTTATTTATCTGTCCTTCTTAACAAGAAACGTTTTTGTGGTATGCCCATCATATTCAGACCCCGAAAGTACTCTTGAGGTATTTGGCGAGAAGAGAGAAGTGCATACCCCCGCAGAAATATTCTTTTAGTATTGGCGCAAAAAGGAACAAAGCAGAGCCAGTAAATGCTTTGTTCCTTTTTAGGACGTCTTATCATGTCAACTGTGCCATGTAAAAGATTACTCTAGATAATCTTTTAGAATACGGCTGGCTTGTGGATGACGTAGCTTGCGAATAGCCCGCTCCTCGATCTGGCGTACACGCTCGCGGGTAACTTTGAGTTTTTTGCCCACTTCTTCTAGCGTGTGGTCATGATCGTCTACCAAGCCAAAACGTAACTCAATGACTTGACGTTCGCGCAGTGTTAGTTGTCCTAGAACCTTGCGGATCTCCTCACGCAGAAGACGCTGGTCGGTGACCTCGGTTGGACCTCGTTCGCGCATATCCTCTATAATGTCGCCCAGAGTGTTTTCCTCTTCTTCTGAGAGGGGCGCGTCGAGGGAAAACACTTTTTCCGCCCAGATCAATAGCTCACTTACACGCTCCGCTGTCATACCCAGGCGTTCGCCGATTATTTCGGGATTGGGTTCTCGTCCTAGCTCCTGATAGAGCTGACGTGTCATGCGTTTGACACGCATAACCTCTTCCATAATGTAGACTGGCAGGCGAACAACGCGCGTGCCTTCGAGAATTGCGCGCGTGATAGCCTGTTTAATCCACCAGGTCGCATAGGTGGAGAAGCGAAACCCTTTACGGTAATCAAATTTGGTAACTGCGCGTATGAGACCAATGTTCCCTTCGCCAATCAGGTCTTCGAGGGAGAGTCCCTGTCCAACGTACTTTTTAGCGATGCTTACCACTAGCCTGAGATTCGCTTCTATCAGGTGGTTGCGTGCCTCCTTATCCCCTTGCTCTGCACGCTCTGCAAGGCGGGACTCTGTGACGGCGTTCAGCAGCGCGATCCGAGAAATTTCGCGTAGGTAGAGACGCAAACTATCGCTTTGTGCCAAGTTGCTCAGGTCTGCGTCTTGTACTATCTCTCGTTCTTGCTCTACTGCTTTATCGTGGTCGCGGTCAGTGTCAAACATTACATTTTGCTCCAAGTGTTTGCCCTTCTCCTGCAACATGTACATGAGATCACTCTAGTCCTGGCTTATTGTATCATACATACGTTGTATTGCAAGCAACATCTCTCATCACCTATATATTCCCATTTTAGCGTCATCGTAAAGAGCCTGTTGCCTCTACTTTTCCTACACGCTGGTACGCGGATGTATTGACCTGCGTGGTACGATTTTCTCTGGCATTCCCTTTTTGAACGTCGTTATAGAAGGTAGGCTGACTATTTGGCTACACAGGAACAGATGAGTCAATATCCAGAAACAATACCTGTTCTACATGAAACGCTCTCTCTTTCCGCACTAGCGCAAACGCTCAGTGTCGAGCTTACACTCGCAAGTGGGCAGATTGCCCGCACTATTGAGTTACTTGACGAGGGGAACACTATTCCTTTCATCGCTCGGTATCGCAAAGAAGTAACAGGTAGCCTTGACGAGGTGCAGATACAAGCTATTGCCGACCGCTCCGCCGCCTTGCGCGCCTTGCATGAGCGTAAACTGGATGTGCATCGCTTGATCGGCGGTCAGGGCAAGATGACCCCCGAGCTTGCCGTGCAGATCGAGGCGGCAACTACGTTGCAAGAGGTGGAAGACCTCTACTTGCCCTATCGCCCCAAACGCAAAACACGCGCCAGTGTCGCACGTGAAAAAGGGCTGGCACCACTGGCTGATTATATTTTGCAGCAATTGGAGTCAGCAGGCGATTATGAAGCTTTGCGCGAAGAATATGCACGTCCATTCCTCGATGCTGAAAAGGGCGTCGATACCAGTCTGGAAGCCTACGCGGGAGCGTGTGATATCGTCGCTGAAGTGATTGCTGAAGATGCCAATGTGCGCGGCAATGTGCGTGCTACCTTTTTCAAACAGTCGCGTTTCAGTGCGAAACTTGTAGATGCGGAAAAGCTTGCCGAGAAAGACCCGAATGGCGTCTATCAACTCTATTACGAGTTTCAGGAAGATATCACGAAACTCGTGCCGCATCGCATCCTGGCTTTGAATCGTGCGGAACGCGAAGGTGTTTTGCGCGTGAACGTTGACCTGCCCTATGAGCAGGTTCAAGCACAGATTACGGCACACTATCCAATCAGGCCAACCTCGCCCTTTGCGCACCAACTCTCAGAGGCTATGGAAGATGGGTATAAACGCCTCCTCTCCCCCGCAATGGAACGCGAGGTACGGGTTGAGATGACGCGCCGTGCCGAGGAACATGCCATCCAGATTTTCGCCACGAACCTGCGCAATTTGTTGCTCCAGCCGCCTCTACGTGGCAAGAAGGTCTTGGGCGTCGATCCTGGCTTTCGCACGGGCTGTAAACTCACGGTTGTCGATGAAACGGGCAAATACATCGAATCGGACACGATGTATCTCCATCAGTCAGAGCGGGCTGTGCAACAACTGCGCGCCTTGCTAAAAAAGCATGGCATTCAGGTGATTGCGATTGGCAATGGAACCGCCTCGCGTGAGACAGAGCAGATGGTAGCGAATCTACTACGCGACCTGAAACAGGAAAATGCGTCTCTAGATATCGGCTATGTAATTGTCAACGAAGCGGGAGCATCGGTCTACTCGGCCTCAGAAGCGGGCCGCCAGGAGTTTCCCACGCTGGATGCCACACAACGCGGCACGATCTCAATTGCACGCCGTTTACAGGATCCACTGGCAGAACTGGTAAAGATTGATCCGAAGGCGGTCGGTGTCGGCCTGTATCAGCACGATGTTGATCAGAAAGAACTGGCCTCCATGTTAGAACGTGTGGTTGTTTCCTGTGTCAACTTCGCGGGTGTCGAGGTCAACTCGGCCTCTGCCGCGTTGCTCAAACATGTATCAGGTATTAATGCGCGTGTTGCTAATGCGATTGTGAAGTATCGCGAAGAGCATGGTGCTTTTAAGACCCGCGAAGAGCTACTCAAGGTTCCTGGTGTTGGGCCTGCAACATTTGTGCAGGCGGCAGGCTTCCTCAAGATTGCCAATGGCGCGGAACCGCTCGATAACACCTTTATTCACCCTGAAAGCTATAAAGCCGCACGCGCGTTGCTGCACATGTTGCCTGGAGGCGATGATAAGAAGCTCAAGCCAGCGGAACGTATTGCGCAGTTTCGCCAGTTGCTCAAATTGCAAAGTAGTCTGGGACGCAATAGTCGCAATCGCAAGAACAGCGGCGATAATGAAGATGAGATGTGGGCTGATGTTGCCACGCAGGTCCAGGTAGGTCTGCCAACCTTGCGCGATATTCTGGAAAACCTGGAAAAACCCGGCCTGGACCCACGCGAAGCCTTACCTGCGCCTCTCTTGCGCCAGGACGTTCTCAAGATGGAAGACCTGCAAGTCGGTATGGTCCTACAGGGAACGGTGCGCAATGTTGTAGACTTTGGCGCGTTCGTCGATATCGGCGTGAAACAAGATGGCCTCGTCCACGTTTCCGAGATGGCTGATCGCTTTGTGAAAGACCCGCTCAGCGTCGTTGCTGTCGGTCAGGTCGTGCAGGTGCGCGTCCTCAAAGTAGATATGCAGCGTGGGCGCGTGCAACTCAGTATGCGTGGCATATAAACGTCTTATCGCATCGTAGAGGTAGCCCTCCTCGACAGGAGGGCTACCTCTACTACGTTATACCGTCTCCTGTGCTACTGATTCGGCTTTGGGCAGATAGCGGTCGGCGTGGCCCAGTGCTGTAAACGAGAAGCAGAGCGGAATGAGAAAGACCAACGCGCCAATTACCCCGTAGACCAGCCCCACGTTCTTGGTCCAACTGATCGCGAACCCGCCGGCTAACGAACCCAGGGGAATGGCCGACCACGCGAGGACACTGGCAATACTAATCACTCGTCCAAGCATCTGGTTGGGCACAATTGCTTGCCGCAGACTGCTCGTGTTGATGTTGAAGAGAATTCCTAGACCAGAGGCGATGGTCCAAATGATGACTGCAAGCCAGTACCAGTGAACTTGCGCCATAAGCAGCGTGAGCAGTCCTTCTGTCATCAGTGCTCCCAGGGCGACCGTGCTGAAGGACCAGCGTTTGCGTAGTGGGCCTGCCAACAACGCGAGAATGACCACTCCCACGCTGCCTGCCGAGAAAAGCAGGCTAATTTGCGTATCTGTGGCCTGCAATTGATTGCGCGCGAACAAGACCAGTTGCGCGTAGGTTGTTGAACTGATAAAGTTGACTAGTGCCATCATCAACGAGATATTGCGTAAAACGGGATGCCTCAATACATAACGTAAGCCTTCTAGCACATCCGCGCTGATCTTCGTGGTTTTCTTTTCTTTTTCTATCGTGTTAAAACTCATGCCAATCAGAGCGAGTGACCCAGCTGAAATCAGGAACGAGAGCGCGTCAAAACTCATCAGAAAAGCCAGTGGCATGACTAGCAACAATACACCTGCCAGCAATGGGCCGAGGATACCTGCGGCTGAGTAACTGGCCTGAATGCGCCCGTTGGCGGTCACCAGATCGTCCTGATTGACCAGGTTGGGAATGGCGGCGAATTGTCCGGCCTCAAAACAGATGGTCAGCGTGGTATGAAGAAAACTCACGGCGTAAATCCACCAGACCGAGAGTATTCCCAAGAGCGCGAAGAGTGGAATGGTGGCAATAATGAGCGTGCGGGCGATATCTACCGCAATCATCATACGTTTGCGATCTATGCGGTCTGTCCATGCGCCTAGCACGAGGCCAAAGAGCAGATAGGGCAGGAAGGTTGCAGCGGAGGTAATACCGAGATTGATCGCTGAGCCTGTCAGTTTATAGACAAGCAGCGGTAAGGCAAATTGTGTAAAGGAACTACCCAGATTGGAGATGGTTTGGCCCGTCCAGTATTTCCAGAAGTCGCTAGAGAGCGTAAATTTCGGTTTCATTGGCTGCTGTGTTGCCATCCTTGCGCTCCTTTTTTAACTGTCTGAAGAGTCTGTAGCAGTTGGAGTTTGGATATTCTGTGCTGTCGAGGCTGCCTGAAGGTAAGGTGGGGCAAGAAAAAAAGCCGTGCAGAGGCCATAGATCTGTCCGTTGGGGTCGGCAGGTTCCTGAAGAAAATCCTCGACAAGCTGTAAAATGCGTGCTTCGTAGTCTCGCACCCGCTCAGGAGAGAGGCGAGCATGCGGAAAGCCTGCTTTGTTAAAAATAGCGTCGCCATGCGCTGTCAGTGTTTCCGCGAGTTCATCGCGAGCCGCGTTTATGATGCGTAAGCCGATTGGTGTGTCACCCGCGATATCCGGCGAGAAGTCATGTACAAAGATGCGCGCCGTGCGTGTGTAGTATTTGGCGACGATGCCATGAACGACACGCCGTGCGACAATCTGAGCCAGCCCCGCGTTTTCAAGGACCTGTAAGTGGTGGCTGATTGTGCCAGGAGCCATGTTGAGTCTGTCTGCAATCTGTTTGGCGGTGGCCGGTTGCTGCTGAATGATACCGAGGATACGTGTGCGTATCGGGTCGCCAATCGCCTTCAGTTGCTGCGTGGTATGAATGACCTTGCGTAGCGGTAGCTCTGGCATAGTGACAGGCTCACTCTCAGGTGTGCTGTGTGTGGTGGGAAGCTCTTCTGACATGCTATGGTGCTCTTTTCCGTATCAAATATCTTGTATGTACGATATTATAAAGACGTTCGATATATATCGAACGTCTTTATAATATGGGAGTTGAAGATGTTTGTCAAGGCTTGCTATTTGTATGGGGGGAGAGCGTATGGCATCTTCTACCGTTGTTGAAATGGATTTGCTTTAAAAGGCTAAAGAAAGAATGCTGGTGTTTTTCGTGCTATGCAATAGAGTAAACTATATAGAGACTAGAGCATATTCATCTGATTGGCCTGATAATACCCAAAAAGGGGATAAACTTGCTCTATTTTAGCTACTATATTTATAATACAGCCATCAGACGGGGAAAAGGAGCTATGATAATGGCTAAACCGGATCATCTTTATATCCTTAAACAGGGCGTAATGTATTGGAACCAATGGAGGAAAGAAAATCCACAAATGCGTCCAGATTTGAGCAAAGCTAACCTGAGTCGTGTCAACCTGAGTCTGGCTAATTTGAGCCAGGCCAATCTCAGTTATGCTGTTCTGACCTTTGCTGAATTGAAGTTGACCAATTTACAAGAGGCTGATCTCAGCCTTGCGAACATGGCTGCTGCCAATTTGCAGAATGCTAATCTGCGCGGTGCGAATCTCATGGCTGCCGACCTTACTGACGTTGATCTTAAAGAAGCCGATTTGAGCTATGCTAATCTGAAAAGTGCCAATCTTAATGGGGCTGATATGCGCGGAACCGTTCTGGTCTCTGCAAACTTGGATGGAGCTATTCTCACAAACGCCAAAAAACGTAGTGGCCTTTGGCGTTTGTTTACTGGGAATGGCACAGATTAAACCTATAGATGGATCTCTGGCATCATTCGCGAGAAAACAGGAAGAATTTCAGTACGATCCCGATACGCATAGACTGCATGGCTACCCATTTGTTGCTATACGGTCGCTCTGTCATTCATCCTGCTTACCCGTTCGCTTACCTCTAATGCAGAGCACTAGATGCCAGATGGGCTTCGATCACTTTTTTGAAGTTTTCTTGTGCCTCTGCCATGTGTTCTAGCATGGGTTGGAGCGATACCTCGTTTTTGATAGGAGACGCTGGATCCATTTCAAAGTCGTCTGTCCATGTCATCAATGTTCCCCCATCCGCTGGCTCATAACGCCAGGTGAGATGGTGAAAAACATAGGGAAATGAGGGCGCATCGCGACGAGACATGGCTACACGATCTTTAAAGTCCAAAATACGCCAGGCACGCCATGTGCGCCCTTCTTTGTTGGTTAGCTCGAATACGAGTTTGCCAAAGCGTCCCTCTCGCTCGAACGAAATGATTTTGGCATCAGCCATATTGGTATAGAGTTCGGTCCAGCGCGGAATATCGTTCGTGATTGCAAACACTTCGTCTGGAGTCCCTTTGATAAAGATAGAGCGTGATGCACGAGGCATAGTAAATGCTCCTTTCTCAAATTTACGCTGTTTTACGCTGTACCAGTTGGATGACCTCTTCGATGGTAACGCAGGCACGTAGTTCGGCGATAGGCAATTTTGTCCCAAAAACGCGTTCCATCTTGAGTCCTAACTCAACCATTTCAAGTGAGTCCATCCCCAGGTCGTTGAGCAGATCTGTTTCTGGTAAAAGCTCTGTGTCATCGCCGATTTGTTGGTGGAAAATCTCCTCGACATGCGATGTAATGGCTTCCTGTGCAAAGTTACTTGGCATAAAAATGTCCTCCTGTGTTGGGATAACGATGAGTTGATGTTGGTTTCAGTCTATTGATGCAGGTCTATTTATCCTTGCCAACGTTGCAAGCACATGGCAGCATTGGCACCACCAATTCCACGCGCATTGAGCAGACAACAATCGATGTGTGCTGCTGGACGGTGATCGGCTGTTACATAATCAAGGTCACATTCTTGTGCTGGCTGTTCTAGATGCAGTGCTGCTGGGATAACCTGTTGTTGCATCGCGAGCAGCGCAAGCGCCAGATCGACTGCAAATGCAGCCCCAAAGAGATTTCCAAAGGCGGATTTAGGTACCGATACTGGAATATGGGAAGCGTTCTCTCCAAATGCCTGATGGATAGCCCGCGTTTCGGAAATATCCTCGTCTGGTACAGCAGAACCAGCGGCGAAAATGCAGTCAACTTTATCGGCAGTGATGTCCGCTCGCTGCATGGCATGCGTCATTGCGTCTGCATAGCGTTTCCCATCAGGTGCGGCATGCACGAGATCATACCCATCATTCGTCGTGGCCCAGCCGGTCAGTTCTGCTAGAATGGTGGCGCCGCGCTTTTCAGCGTCTTCAGCACGTTCTAGCACAAAGAACGCAGCCCCCTCACCTGCGACGAGGCCATCGTGTGCGCGATCAAAGGGACGATATGCGGACGTGGAACCAGTTGAGGCCTGCCTGGACATCAGACCAGATGTCTCATAGCATAGCGCTGCATACGGTGAAAATGGAGCTTCCGTGCCACCGGCAATCATCACATCCGCTCGGCCTCGTTGCAGGCAGTCAGCGGCGTGAAATATTGCCAGAGCACTGCTGGCTCGATCACTCAAAAACGTGCGTCCTACCCCTTTGATGCCGAAATGGATCGAGACATTACCCTGTACTGCCGCGGGAAACCAGGCGGTTGCCATATAAGGGCTTACATCGCGTGGCCCTTTTTGCCAGAGGTTGCGCAATTCGCGCTCTGCGAATTCCCACCCTCCGAGATTATTGCCTATCGTGATGCCGACACGGTTTCCCCCTTGTTCTTGTTGGCTCCAGACTGGCTTTTTCCCATCAAGCAATAGACCTGCGTTCTGTAAGGCCAGATGTGTAGCTATCAAACCAAAGGTGGAAAACCGATCTATTTTCCGCGTAAGACGGGGCGGAAGATATGGTTGAGGGCTGAAATCGAGTAGTTGACCACCGACACGGCATTGAATATGCGATGTATCGAAGTTGGTCAATGGTTTTAGCCCGCTTTCGCCACGCATGAGGCTATCCCAAAGGATATCTGGGCCAATACCGTAGGGAGAGATAACCCCCATCCCTGTGATTACAATTTTCGCCGTCATTACGCCTCCACCGGATAGGATTCAAGGATCATTGCCGCGTGTAATCCAGAAAAACCGCTCGCCGTCGTTAGCATGCGACGAATGAGTTGTGAACGACTCTGGTGGGGAACATAGTCCAGATCGCAACGAGGATCGGGGTCCTCAAGGTTAATCGTCGGGTGAATACGCTGTGTGCGTATGCTCATGGCACACGCAACGACTTCTACCGCGCTGGCGGCTGCGAGGGCGTGTCCCACCATCGACTTTGTTGAGTTGATGGGGAGTCCATAGGCATGTTCACCAAGTGCTTCTTTTAATGCCAGTGTCTCGAAATAGTCGTTTTGTGGCGTCGATGTGCCATGCGCATTTACAAAGTCGATATCGCGTGGTGTCAGATTGGCATTGCATAGTGCACCCTGAATAGCACGCGCCAGATCATGTCCTTCTGGTGACATATCGGTCATATGTACAGCATGTTCAGCAACATCGTAGCCTGTGATTTCGGTATAGATGGGCGCGTGACGCGCTAACGCATGTTCTAGCTCTTCTAATACGACCAGACCACATCCCTCGGAAAGCACAAACCCGTCTCGATCACGACTAAAAGGACGCGATGCTGTTCTAGGATCAGTATGATGCGAGAGACAGTTAATGATATCAAACGCGGCAATCGTGATGGGTGTAATGGGTGCCTCTGATGCGCCTGCCAGCATCAGATCATGGTCGCCATACGCGATGCTGTCATATGCGTAGCTGATAGCGTCTAAACCACCAATACAGCCAGTTGATAACGTGGCGCATTCACCTTGAAAACCGTAGTGGGACCCTAGCGCAAGTGCCGCCGAGTTTCCCATGGCCCCAGCATAGAGAAAAGATGAAACTCCCTCCGCTTGTAAAGGGTCTTGTCCCATATGCGTTGCTTTTGTAAACTCAAGATCAAGTGTCTGGGTGCCACATATCGCTGTCGCTAGAGCAATCCCTGCGCGCGTTTTATCCCATCCTTCACGGTTGAGTTGTGCGTCATACACCGCCTGATGCGCCGCTGCAAAGGCAAATTGAATAAAACGATCTGCGGTATGGTAGACCGCAGGTACATGATGAATATTGGGGTCGAAGTCTGAGGCTTCACATACCACCTGCGCTCCAAATTCGTGATGCCCAAAAAGGCTACATCCCGTGACATCTTCAAGCGTCGTCGCTCCAGATACCCCTTTAAGCAAGTTCTGCCAAAATACTTCTTTGCCAATGCCTACAGGAGAAACCACTCCTAGGCCGGAAATGACGACTCTACGCATCTTGTCCTTTCTGGATATGTAACACTATCCTAAAGATCAATACACCATGACAAATATGTTTTATGATGTGTATTTGTGCTTCAAGATATTCTTCCTTTTGTCACAATAGCTATTGTATCTTGTACATAGCAGAGATTTCACTGGTAAGTTCTTCAATTTCCGATAACTCATTGTCCGTCTGATGCATTATCAATATCCTTTTATATTTTAAGCGGCGAAAAGACCTTGCTGTTTTTATTCCTGAAAAAAGGTTAACTGGTTATATTTTCTCTATTATCCCAACTTCTGTTGCAAAATGGTCCATTGTCCAGTACAATACAAACATACGATTTAATGATGAGGCTGAAATATTGTATGGAGCAAATCATTGTATGCGTCTAGAAGATGCAAGTAACGATAGATTGTATTTGTTCGATTTAGGGGAAGTGCTCCCCAGCCACCAGCTATTAGTCAATGTCACCATTCCAATCGTTACTTTCATGTCTAAACAGCAAGAAGAGATTGCGGCAGTCATCGCTCAGCGTATCCTTACTGATACAGAGATGCGCGTTTTGTTGCCATTGCTGGCTTCACCTTCTTGTTGCCCACAAGAAGTGTTGCAAGCAAGCTATCATTGTACGTATGAAATATTGCTGCAATCTATCTTCCCCTCTAACGATGTCGCCAGCATTCAGTGGAGCAATATAGTCCAGGAATATCATCAACGCTTATATGAAGCGGATCAGCGTAGAGTGGAGATGCGCGGCGTGTACAACGCGCTTTATAGTCTGCGCCGAAAACTAGAGCAGTTAGGATTGACCATTCGCTCAAGAAAAGATGGCTATTACCTTGTTGGCTTAAATTAAATCCACCGCGATACATAGACCACCTTCTTATGCAGCCGTTTGTATAGAAGTAAACACTACAATACTAGAACCTTTATAGGAAAAAAAGGTTTATTTAACACTAATTACTTGACTTAAGATTAAGATGCCTGTATTTTATGTTCAAGCTCATCTTTGATGCGTGAAAATAGACAATTATTTGTGAGAACGAATTGGCATTATAGCGCCCACAGGAAAATAAGATGTTTACTTTTCAATGCAGGAAGCGGCTGTGTAATTCTCTTAACATCATAGTAGTTTCGCCAATTCTACATTATCATGACTCGTCTGCTACCACAACACAACTACATCACATTCTAGACATTTAAGGAGGACGGTATAACAATATCGTATGTTTGATGGAAAATAGAGAGTCTCTTACTGATGCATATGAGGAACTGGATCCGTTTCAGCAACCTGAGCGTCAATTTAGTTTTGTGAGCATTTGGTACCGTCTCACAGCTCCACGTGATGTTCCTTCTACCGTTTCTTTCAAACAGCGCGAGGTTGTCCGACGCGGCAAAACTGCTAGTTGGATTTTGCTCGTCGTTATCGCTCTTGTGCTTTTACCATTACCAGGAGCAATTGGCAATTCCACTGTTGTGACAACCTTGTTGGTAGTTTTTGCTATAGACCTCCTTGCGATGCTCCTGAATCGTTCAGGTCATCTGGTATGGGCTGGTTGTATTGCAATCTTGACTATCGAAGCTGGTCTTTTAGGCACTATGCTGACGAGCCCAGGAGGCTTTGGCCCAAGTAACTTACCACTTTTGGACTTGATGGCCCAAGCTGAAATTGTCGCAGTGGCAATGCTTGCTCCTGGCTGGGTCTTTGCTATTATGGGATTGAATATTGGAATTGTCTGGTTTGTCCTGCATTCTCCTAAACTTTCGCCCGAATTAGCGCATTTAATGCTGGTGAATGGTAACCCTATCCTGATTCAGGCTATTGAAATTCAGATTATTATTGCCATCTTTGCGTTCATTCTCGTCCGTAGTGCTGACCTCGCTATCTTACATCTGGACCGCGCAGAGGAAATTGCCTCACTTGAGCGCAAAGAGATTGAACGGCAACAGCAGGAAATTGAGTTGAAAAACCAACTCGATCAGGGTATTCAGCAAATTTTGCAGGCACTGCAGACATTTTCTAATGGCAATGTTGATGTCCAGGTTCCAATTTCACAGGATAACGTGCTCTTTAGAGTGGCACATTCTCTCAATACGCTTTTCGCACGCATGCGTAGCTTAAGACGAATTGAAACAGACTTGCAACAGATGAAGCAATTGCAACAGGAGGTCTATAATTTGCGTCTTGCTCTGCAACAATCCAATAGGATGAAAGAGCAGACTGAACGGGCAGCCCTTTATCTCGCCGAAAATCTCCGTCAAGGCAAGTTGCCGCGCTCCTCTGAAAAGAGCGGTACACCTGTTGATCTCGTTGTTGACAGTCTGCGTACCAGTACTAAGCCGACTTCTCAATCAGATAACCATTCCTGACGTTCTTAATCAATAGATCTAGAGAAAACTGGGGGATTCTTCCTATGGTAACGATTTCAACCAGAGAGAACGTATTGACTCTCATCAATGTATTCACCGTCAAGCCAGAACATCAGCAGGAATTGCTGGATATTTTGGTTGATGTTGATCAAAAGGTGATGCGCTCTCTGCCCGGCTACATCTCTGCTAATTTTCACCGCAGCCTGGATGGGACAAAGGTGACAAATTATACACAATGGGAGAGTGTAGAGGCTCTTGATGCAATGTTGCGTAATCCTGCAGCTATGCCTCATCTACAGCTTATTCGACAAATTGCTGAGAAGGTTGAACCCGCACGTTACGAGGTGGTCTACAGTTGTAGTGCTGGAGCAGAATAGGCATTTTCAGTCGCTCACTAGCAAGCAGGGAGAGAGTCTCAATTGGCTCTCTCCTCTTCATAATCCGCGTTGCCCTCTTACAATCAATATGCCCTGTTTTATTCACTGAAACATTGCTTTGCTACGGTGTGATACGTGCTTTTAAGAGTGCATCTTCAATCGTGTTGCGCAGTAGCGTATTGTCGCCAGGATCAAGCGCCTTCAAGGTCACAACGCATTCTTCATCGAGGACAATGTCGTTCTTCAGATGTTGGATTGCTATCAGCTTGTGTTGATCGTCTTTAAGTAACTCGGCGAGTAAATAGCTTTTATAGTGCCTGAGATAGTGTTGTTCAAATGCTAATGTTTGGGCACAGAGTTCACGGAGTTGCTGTCGCTCTGCTTGTGTTTGAGGAACAAGATAGTGCCATTGCCTGTTGCCTTTTTCGTACATCTCTTCGACAAAAGCTGTCCATTGATCGTGGACGTACTTTCTATACATCTGGACGCTAGCTAATTTACCCTCAACGGTCTTTCCAGCTTTCCAGGCGACAAGAACGGTCGCGATCCAGCACACACTGGTCACCAGCTTTTTGATATTATGCTGCTGCTCATTTCCGGGTGGGAGAACCTGCTGATCGTAGCCGTAAAATTCCCCGTCGGCATCTGGATATGCGAGGGCGGCAATCGCTCCCGGCTTTTGACGGAGCATCTGCGCGATATAAATAAATGGGAAGCGGGCATACATGCGGAGATATTGATCAAGCGTCTGTTCTGGTATGCGCTCACGCAGGTCTTTTCCCCACAGCAGTTTGCTGGCAGCTTTAATGCGAAAGTGCCCTTGCTTGAGCAATATTTCTTCATCTACCGCGATCATCTCAACCATATAAGGGCTGATAAGGGCACTACATTGCATAACAAACTGTATTTTTTCACGTTCTTCGCGTGTAAAGCTGCCTTTAGGTACCAGGAATAGATCAATATCGCTTGTCTCGATTCCTGTGTTGTCGGCAAAACTGCCGTGTAGATAGTAAGCGTGTATCCGCTCGGGAAAGAGCGTTTCTAAAATGCCAATTGTCCCACGCAAAATGTTGTCTACTTGTGGATGGTCGGTCGAGACGTAGAGTGTCGGCATCTCCATGGTATCCTCCTTGTAGAGAATAGCTGGCGACTAGAAAGGCCGAAAAGTGGCACTATCGGCCCTTCCGTGACGCATATTGTGGTAGCAAAGTGGATTATGCCAGTTTTTGCAACTGTTCGTGGAGTTGATCGAGGACGAATGCGGCCTCTTTCTTCTCCTCTTTCCATTGTCGGAGGATGCCTGTTGCAAATATCTCTGTGCCCAGTTTGCGTCCCAATGGGACGCCTTGCGACATGATCTCAACCCACTCCTCAGCCTTTGGGTGGGCCTGGCTAAATGTGGCCTCTACTTGTATCGCCATGAGGAGAATCTCTAGTTCGGGGTCTTCTGAGCCAAACACACGGATATTACCGCTCTCGAAGAATGGCGTTTTATCAATGAGTGAAGTCGCACCTGCTCCGCTGTCGCGTCCTGCGTAGTGGACCTCTTGCATATGTGCCATACGCACTGCCCCGATGCACATGGGACAGGGCTGGATGCTCGAATAGAGTTTGCATCCATAGACATTGACTGCATGCCAGTCGAGTTCAAGCAGTGCATTCATTTCAGCGTGCGCAAGGCGGTTGCCTGAGATCTGTCGGCCCTCAGCTGTTAGTTCGCGAATGCGGTTTCGTCCACGTGCTACTATATTACCCTCTGCATCGACTACTACGGCCCCATGTGGGAGCGAACCGTAACAATATGCCGCCCATGCCTCTTCGACACAATACTGCCACTCCAGAGAAAGACGTTGCCAAATCACAAGGATTTCCTCCTGAATACAGAATCGATGCAGATGGAGAACTATCGTGTTGTTCTCTATCTGCATCGAACTACATTATTCGAGCTTCTTATAGAAGTGTAGCACAGTTTACATCTGTTTGGAAAGGCGTGTGTCGCGTACAAGAATGTTATCGGTGTCCTCACCGCTTCTTGCTATGCCTGCAAGAAGCGGCAAAATAGAAGGCGTATGGTGTGGTATTATTGAGAAAGATCCCAAGACGCAAAAGCGGGATGTGCCGTATGTGCTGCCAGATTCCCTGATGGATGTCCTCAAATGGTACCAACAGCACCTGCAAAAACAGCAAGCGCAAGTTGGTTCAGCCTGGAAAAAAGAGGTGAGCGGCAGCGTAATGGCCTTTCATATGAAAAGGTTCTCTCATAACGCGGAAATGTAGGATGAGCAACGATGCTCATATCTCACGAAGAAAGAGGATTTGTACGTGACAACGGAAAAATATAGCTTTGAGCGATATCTCAATGTGCGATCTGCCTATGGCACAAGTTTTTCTCCTGATGGTAGCCAGATCAGTTTTTTAACCGATATCACGGGCGTGGCGGAGGTCTGGAGCGTGCCTGTCGATATGCGTGCCCAAATGCAGTTGTGGCCTCAGCAGTTGACGTTTCGTGGGGAGCGCGTTGGGAGTGTTGTCTATTCGCCAAAAGCACCTCTTATGCTGGTCTCGGCTGATATAGGTGGCAACGAGCGTATGCAACTATATACGTTGAATACGGATGGTTCCGAGTTTACTGCTTTGACGATGCACCCTGATGCCATTTATACCTTTGGGGATTGGTCTCCCGATGGGACACGTATCGTCTATAGCAGCAATGAGCGCGACCCACGCTTTTTTGATGTCTATGAGCGTCACATAGAGAGCGGTGCGGTAAAACTGCTTTTGCAGCAAGATGGCACCAATTATGTGGTGGGCTATGCACCCGATGGGCAGCAGGTGCTTGTGTCACGTTATGACTCGAATACGCGCAATATGCTCATGCTGGTAGATATCGCCTCTGGCTCTGTGCGTCCGTTGACGCCGCCCGCAACGGGCACTGGTCCATCCTTGTATGTTTCTCCCGCCTGGTCAGCTGATCGCGCTGGTCTGTACCTGTTGAGCAATCGTGACCGCCAATTCCTCTCGCTTGCTTATCTGGACCTTGCCACAACCGAGATGACCTATCTGAGCGATACCAACTGGGATGTTGACAAACTGGCAGTCACGCATGACGGCACACGTCTGGCAAGCGTCATTAACGAGAATGGCTATTCCAATCTGGAGTTGTTTGATGTTGCGCGTGGCTGGGCTGACCGTCAACCTCTTCAGGGACCCACACTGTCGGGTGGCGTGGTCAATGATCTGAGTTGGTCGCAAGATGGTAGCAAACTGGCAATTACGTTCGTCAGCCCCGATGACTCGCCCGATATCTACATCTGGGATGCGAACGAGTGTATCGTCTGGCGTGCCACGCGCAGTTCGCTCGGCGGTATCCCACAATCCGCGTTCGTGCGCCCTGCCCTGGTCCAGTATCCCACCTTTGATGGGCGCGAAATTCCCGCGTTTCTCTATTTGCCCCACGATAAGCAACGCGGACTTCCTATAGTCATAAACGTACATGGTGGGCCAGAGGGGCAGGCTCTGCCGATCTTTAATCCTGTCAATCAATATTTGGTGCAGCGTGGCTATGGCGTGCTTGCTCCCAATGTGCGTGGTAGCGTAGGCTATGGCTATGAATATCAGAGCCTCGATGATGTGCGTTTGCGCATGGACTCGGTCAAGGACTTACAACATGCCGCGCTCTGGTTGCGTGAGAGCGGCATCGCGAATCCCCGCCAAATCGTTGTTATGGGAGGCAGTTATGGTGGCTTTATGGTGCTCGCGGCTGTCACCAACTATCCCGACCTCTGGGCCGCGGCTGTAGATATCGTGGGTATCGCTAACTTTGTGACGTTCCTCGAAAACACTGGTCCCTGGCGGCGTAAATTGCGCGAGTCTGAATATGGTAGTCTGGAGCAAGACCGCGAGTTCTTAGAGCAGATTTCGCCTATTCACAAGGTCGATGCGATCAAGGCTCCCATGTTTGTCATTCACGGCGCGAACGATCCGCGCGTTCCTGTCGGTGAGGCGGAACAGATCGTGCAGGCACTCAAGCAACGCAATGTTCCTGTCGAGTACCTGCGTTTTGAGGACGAGGGACATGGTCTCATCAAGCGTTCTAATCGCCTGGTGGCCTATCCCGCTATTGCGCGTTTCTTAGACCAGCACCTCGGCTAGCTTTTGTATTAGCAGGGGCAGTAATACATGCGCGTCGCCAACGACACCGAGATCGGAATGTTTGAAAATGGCGGCGCGTTTATTTTTGTTGATCGAGACGACATAGCCTGCCTTGCGTATGCCCGCGATATGCTCTGCCGCGCCACGGATGCCGAGTGCGATATAGAGATTGGGCGAGACGGCGCGTCCTGTCAGGCCGATCTGTGCTTGTTTGGGTAGCCAGCCCTTATCAGCCACGCTGCGAGTTGCGCCAATTGCCGCATGTAGTTGTTGGGCAAGCTGATAAAGCGGCGCATAATGTTCCGGTTCTGCCATGCCCATCCCCACGCCAATCACAGTCGCGGCTGACTCTAGTTGCGCGCTACCCATCTCCTGGTAGGTGCGTTCAAGGACTTGCGTGTGTATCAAGTGTGCCAGATCAGGAATAGCCAGCATCTCCGTCGGTGCGCTACGACTGAAATCCGGTTGCGCGGCAGTGAGCATGCCGGGACGCAGTGTCGCCATCGCGGGTGTCGTGTGTGAGAGGATGGATGAGATGATGCTACCGCCAAAGGCTGGTTTATATTGCAGCAGACGTTGCTGCTCGTCAATGTCCAGGTCGATGCAATCACCAGTCAGACCGAGATTCAGGCGGGCTGCGACACGTGGCGCGAGGTCACGCCCGTCGGCAGTCGAACCAAACAGCACGATGGCAGGCTGATACTGCGCGATAGCACTTGCCAGCACTGCTGTGTAGCCCTCCGTCGTATAGGGTTCTAGCGCGGGGTCAGCGGCAACATAGACGCGCTCGGCTCCATACGCGGCCAGAAGAGGCGTATGTTCGGCTACGTGTGGTCCACCCAACAGAACTGCTGCCAGTTCGCCTTGCATCTGTGCCGCCAGTGCGTTACCTTTACCCAAGAGTTCTAGCGTCACCTGGCGGATGCCGTCGCGTGCGCGTTCCGCAATAACCCAGACGGCTTTGCCCGCCAGCGGTGCCTGTGTACGCTGCGGTGTTGCTGATGGTGCAGCCGTTGTTGTTCGTTTTTCTGCTCCTGTGGAGAGCAGACCGTGCGCTTGAAGATCGGCGATCAACAGGTCTATCGCACGGGCTGGGTCGTTTTCCGCGATCACGCGCCCAGCACGGACATATGTTTCTGGTTCAACATTGGCAACCCACGTGGGCGAGCCTGCCTGACCAATCTGTAATGGGTCAAGCGTGAGGTCAGCGGCAGTGATAACATGAATGCGGTCTCCCGCCTGCTCATTCGCGGCACGAATCTCGTGTTCATTGGGCCAGAGTCCTTCATTTAGCCGTTCAGCCGCTGTAAGTAGGGCCGGCATTGGCACGCGCAGTTTCTCGCTGCCATCATCCGTCTCGCGCGTCGCAATGACAACCTTTTGTCCGTTATCGATCTGTAGCTCGACACTTTGCAGTGCGCTGACCTGTGGCAGGGCAAGCATTTCCGCAATTTCAGGTCCTACCTGCGCGGTTTCCGCGTCAACGCTATGGCGACCGCAGAAAATAAGGTCAACTGGTGTGGGGAAAAGTTGTTGGATAGCGAGCGCGAGTGTGCGCGCTGTCGCTGCTGTATCGGCACCCGCGAAGACGCGATCATTGAGATGAATAGCGCGGTCGGCTCCCATTGCCAGGGCTGTTGCCAGTGCCTCACGCGCCTGTGGGGGTCCCATTGTAATCGCAACCACCGCGCCGCCGTGCCGGTCGCGCAAGCGGATTGCCTCGGTAAGCGCGTAGACATCCAACTCGTTGATTTCTAACGGAACGCCCTCGCGCACAAGGCGGCGTGTCTGTTGATCGAAACGCATTGCTGAAACGAGCGGAACCTGTTTAATGCACACTACGATAGTCAACGGACCAATAGATGGTTGGGTGAATGTCTCTGTTTCCATCTCATATCCTTTTTCGTGTATTTTCAAACATCGTATGCTCTTGTAATTATCGCATGTATAGTCACATCCTCGCCTTTGGTTGCAGAAAAATTGCTTCCTTGATGGCTACCCATACGTATATACGGTAGGACGTAGGAATGCATTTGTTTTGGATAGTAACGAACATTTCTTATAGACAGAGATAGACTGAGGCTGAAGCAGATTCAGTTCCCATGCCTGATCTCTCTTGCGTGTTGAGCCTGGAACTGTAGCGCGTTCCAGAGAGGAGAGCATCATGGGTGGCTCATTTCGTATTGGTAATATTGCAGGAATTGACATTTACATCAATTTCAGTTGGTTTATTGTAGTCGTGTTTCTGACAATCTCATTGGCGATTGGCTGGTTTCCCTCCCTTGTGCCGGGCTATGCGACAGGCGCATATCTCTTCCTGGGCATGCTGGCATCCTTGCTGCTGTTTGCTTCAGTATTACTGCACGAATTGGCACATTCGCTGGTAGCGCGTTCACGCGGATTGCCTGTTAAAAGTATTATTCTGTTCATCTTTGGCGGTGTATCAAATATTGAACAGGAGCCGGAGCGTCCAGGGATAGAGTTCCAAATGGCGTTTGTCGGCCCATTGGTGAGCCTGCTGATTGGAGGTCTCTCGTTACTTATTCTCTACTTTATCGGTGGGCGTTCCCCGCTTGGTGCTGTGTTTACCTATCTGGCGGCGTCAAACCTGTTACTGGGCATTTTTAACCTGATACCGGGCTTCCCGCTGGATGGAGGGCGTGTTTTGCGCTCAATCATCTGGAAAATCACGGGCAACTTCCGGCGTGCCACACGGATTGCGACTATCGTTGGCGAGGTAATTGCCTACCTGTTGATTGTCTGTGGAGTGTTGCTCTTTTTTGCGGGCAATACCTTCAGTGGGATCTGGATTGGCTTTACGGGCTGGTTCTTGTTCAGTGCCGCGCAATCGTCGAACGCGCAGGTGGCCTTTGATACTGCATTTCGTGGCGTAGTAGTTAGTCAGGTAATGGAGACACATGTAGAGACTGTGCCAGCGAACATTTCGCTCCAGCGGCTTGTGGATGGCTACTTCCTCCCACATGCATTACGCTCTGCGTTTGTGATGCAGGGCGAGCGTTTTGCGGGCGTTATCACACTAGGTGAGGTACGTCAGGTTGCTCGTGAAGAGTGGGGGCAGACGCTTGTTGGCTTTGTAATGACACCTGTGGAGCAGATGAAAGTCGCTCAACCGCAACAGCCGATTGGTGATGCATTGAAACTGATGATTGCGCAGAGAGCAAACGAGCTCCCTGTTGTACAAAATGGTCAGCTTGTTGGCGTGCTTACCCGTGACGGTATCGTGCATTATATCGAAATTCGCCGTAGCCTGGGTATGCATAATGCCGCGTGAGTGTGCCTGTTCTTGAGTATGATACGCTGCCAAACGTCATGCGATACGTTTTCTGAACAGACGGGCACCAACATCGGTTGGAGAGCAGGGTGTGATAATCGTGCTGAAAAAATTCATCTGGTGGTGTAGTGCTCTGTCAAACGTCATTGCGCACTTTTCGGCGTGTGGGGGGCAGGGCGAGGGCAAGCCTCGCTCCTACAATGATGACGGGGAAAACGGGCATCGTCTCATTGTAGGGGCGACCCTCGCGGTCGCCCTGCCTCTCCCAAACAGGTGCAATGAAGTTTGACAGAGCAGTAGGGGCGTGATTATCGTATTCAACAAAATAATGCGGGTATGGTGTAGGGGCGTGATTCCATCACGCCCTCGTCCCGCGCCCACACGGCCTCCCAGGCGGATCGATGTACAGGCAGGGCGTGATACATCACGCCCCTACACCACCGTGTGACGTGTTCGCATTATTTTTTAAAAAACGATGATCACGCCCTCTTTCCGCGCCACGCTGCTCCCCAGGCGGATCGATGCGGGACGAGGGCGTGATTTATCACGCCCCTACGCAACCAATGCCGGATGCGGATTCATGTTTTCAATGCTGTTATCATATCCTGCCCTCTATGCATAATTTAGACTAATAGAACGACCTTGCCTGTTGTCTTGCGTTCCGCAATTGCTTGATGAGCGGCGGCAACCTCGGCGAGTGGGAAGGTTTGCCCAACGACAATCTGGAGCTTGCCGCTTGCAAGGTATTGCATGAGGTCAACAACCGCTGCTGCGACGCGGTCTGCTCGACTAAGCCATGCTGTCAGCCAGTAGCCGATAATGGCCTGATTTTTGTACATCAGTTGGAGGCCGGAAAACTGCACCATCTGCCCACTTGCGGCTCCAAAGACAACCATACGCCCAAATGGAGCGAGGCATTGCAGGTTCTTCTCGGCAATCTCTCCCCCAACCATCTCCATGATAACATCCGCGCCTTTACCTGCTGTCGCTTGCTTGACCTGTTCAGCCCACTCCGGTTGGCTATAGTTAATCGCGACATCCGCACCTAGCTTGCGGACAAGATCAAGCTTGGCCTCTGTGCTGGCTGTGCCAATGACGGTGCCTGCTCCCATCAATTTCGCGATCTGGATGGCAAGCGTGCCAACGCCACCGGCTGCCGCGTGAACAAGAACGCTTTCTCCTGCTTGCAGATGGGCAGACTCGCGCAAAATCTGATAGGCTGTTAAGCCCTGCACGGGGAATGCAGCTGCATGGGCGAAATCAAGCGTATCGGGAATAGGAATGATGCTATTGGCATTGGCAAGCGCATATTCCGCGTAGCCACCATCGCAAAATGCAGCAACACGCATCCCCTCTTGTAGATGTGTGACGCCTGCGCCTAAGGCTGCAATTGTGCCCGCTACTTCAAATCCCAGGATGACAGGCGTGCGTGTGCGTGTTAAATATGTTCCTTGCCGCTGCATCAGGTCGGCATAATTAATGCCTGCCGCCGCAATCTTGATAAGCACCTCGCCTGCTTTTGGTTGAGGCGTCTCCACTTCAGTCAGACGCATCACTTCAGGGCCGCCAAGTTCAGTAATTTGTATTGCTTTCATTGTTTATCCTTCTTGTATTGGCTGATTTCTCAAAAGAGATACACGGTATTTGCCGTTTCTTATTGTATCATGTATGACCTGAAGCGGGCATAATCGTGCATCTTAGCAACAGACGGGGGAAGTTATTGTGAGATGTATCAAGGTATGGAGGACAAAACGTGATAATCGATATGAGCTATCGCTATTGACCATGCCTACAAAGCTCAGTTCAGCGCGTCTTATTTTGCAGATCGTGTAGCCAGTGAACTTGTTTTCATCGTGTATTGACGTAGCAATCAAAATTCCTATCTGTTGATATATAGAGAGATATTTTGATACACTATGGTTAGTGAGAAGAAAGTACCTATACGCTATACAATCATTGCGAAGCCTGTACACTATGACATGTGTCCATCACATCAGCACGTGCCTGATCGTGTAGTATCTTTCAACGGAATTATTCATCGGTCTTATTCCTGCATTTTTCTACGCGGGAATAGTCAGCGAGCATTCTTGCACAACTGGGAAGAGGGCAAATCGAGGACGATATACCCACTATACGTGCTAGTAAGCAGCGCACAGAATGCAGTTTTTGGAATCAGGTAGCGAATGTCATGGGTGGTCATGCTATAAAAGCAGACCGTCTCAGGCGAGGTGAATGAATGGACAACATGGATAATCGTCGGATAAAGTCGCGCGTGCCGAAACGCTGGCAGCGACGATCAAGGCGAAACAAGGCAGATGTGGTGGGGGGTGTTGGGCAATTTGTAAAGACGTATAAACGATCTCTTATCACGGGTACCCTTTTATTGATTTTACTGGTGTTGTTGTTTGGAATAGCGAATGATTTGAATGCACCGACAGTGGATGCCACCGTACCCACGGGAGTCACACCGATAAGCTATAGTGCTTTTGTGCAGCAGGTTGAGACGGGAAATGTGTTTGCTGTCGCAATACAAGGGAATCAGCTCAATGGGTTGTTAAATAAGGGCCTTACAGGACAAACCACAGCAGCCCCATCTGCCACTGTAACCCCAGTGGGGCAGGTCAATGCCGCGAATGCGAATACTGACTATGTGGCATGGGCACGCATTGTAAGTCCCAATAATGCATCACTGGCAAGCGCAACACAGTCTACCCTTGATCCATCAAAAGCCATCTATACACAGGCTCCTGTTGGTAGTATGACGCAATTGACGGCTCTATTGCTGGCGAAGCATGTGACAGTAATCACGCAGACACCGAAACAGAGCGCAAGTTGGCTGGCTGTAGTCTGGAAGTTTTTGCCGCTGGTCATTCTCTGTCTATTACTGGTTGGGTTTATATCATCAAATAGCGACAAGCGTATGATGCGCGGTATGGATGAGCGCATCAACCAGATTGGGAAAAGTCGCGCCAAACGGTTTGTGCGCGCTAAAGAGTCGAATACGTCACACGTTGATACCGTAAATGGTGCGAATGGACACAGTGGGAAATCTGGGCCAGCGAGTGCTGCAACAAGACTTCCCACGCCGCGTATGCGCCTGGAGGTACCAGTCACTTTTGCTGATGTGGCAGGTATTGACGAGGTACGTGCAGACCTGGAAGAAATTGTACGTTTCCTGCGCAGCCCTGAGCAATTTAAACGCTTAGGGGCACGTATTCCACGTGGGGCATTGTTGGTTGGACCACCGGGAACGGGCAAGACGCTACTTGCTAAAGCTGTTGCTGGCGAGGCCAATGTGCCATTCTTCAGTATGAGCGCGTCCGAGTTTGTCGAGATGTTTGTCGGTGTGGGTGCCAGCCGTGTGCGTGACCTGTTCAATCAGGCGCGTCTAGCTGCTCCTTGCGTGGTTTTCATTGATGAGATTGATGCGGTGGGCCGTAAGCGTTCTATGCGTGTCAATGGTAACGATGAGCGTGAACAAACGTTGAACCAACTGCTGGTTGAGCTAGATGGTTTTGATGAACGGCAAGCTGTTGTGGTGCTGGCGGCAACGAACCGCGTGGATATTCTGGATAAGGCTATCCTGCGTCCCGGACGTTTTGATCGCCGTATTACGGTCTCATTGCCTGACCGTGTTGGTCGTGAGGCTATTTTGAAGGTTCATACCCACAAAACTCCTTTACATGAGGAGGTTAGTCTGGAACGTCTGGCACGGATGACAACAGGCATGAGTGGGGCCGATCTGGCAAATCTGGTCAATGAGGCGGCTTTGTCGGCGGCGCGGCGTGATTTTGTCTCCGTGACGCACGAGTGTTTTGAGGATGCTCTTGCCCGTGTGCAACTTGGCAGCGTGCGCCCTCTGCTCATGAGTGAAGAAGAGCGGCGCATCATCGCGTTCCACGAGGGAGGCCATGCGCTGGTCGCACATCTCTTGCCGGAGGCTGATACTGTCAATCGTGTCACGATTCTGCCGCGTGGTCAGAGTCTGGGCGTTACGCAATTCACCGCCGAGGAAGATCGCTATAACTATAGCCGCGAGACCTTGATGGCGCGTATTGCTGTCGGTTTAGGTGGACGCACCGCCGAAGAGATTATCTTTGGGCCAGAGCGTATTACCACTGGAGCGGAAAACGATCTCCAGGTCGTTACCGATATTGCGCGTCGTATGGTCACACGCTGGGGAATGAGCAAGCAACTGGGGGTGATGTTTGCGGATCTTCGTCCCTCCGAGGCTGATTTTGGCTTAAACATGCGTCAAACTGACCCTTCTGATGTACCTGCGGTGGCACAGAGGCTAGCTGTTGATGCGTCTGGCCGTCTCTATGCGCAGGGACGTCTTCCCGTAATACGCAACACTATGGCGGCAAGCAATTCAGCTATGGCTGGACATACCAATAATGGGGCCGCTCTTAACGCGCTCATTGATGCGGAAGTGCGTGCTATTCTCGCGGAAGGACGGGCGATGGCCTGGAATCTGCTGACTGAACACCGTGTACAACTGCAATTGCTGGCTGATACACTCATGGAGCAGGAACAACTGGACCGCGCGCAATTTGAGACATTACTGGCGTAAGGGCGTGTTTTATCACGCCCACATTATTGTACGCATTGTTGGAAGGCACGGGCAAAAAGCGCAACTGAGCCAAAGCGTTCATCTTGCCTTTTGGCAATAGCGCGTAACAGAACGTTGTCGAGGACCTTCGGAATGTTCCTGTTCAACTGCGATGGTGGATGGGGAATCATCGTCTGATGTAGATGTTTCATAATCTCCTTCGATTGGGCCTGGAAAATGGGGCGTCCTACGAGCAACTCGTAGGCTAGTGCGGCCAGTCCATACTGATCTGAAGCTGGTTGATAGTGTCCTTGCCAGCATTCTGGGGCCATGTAAGGATACGTGGCCTGTATCTGCTGGGGGAGAAGAGCCTGTTCAACCAGCACAAAGTCTGCTATATAGACATGCAAGCCATCGGTGTTTTTGAAACGTTCGCGGATTAAAATGTTTGCCAGCTTGAAATTGCGATAGACAACCTCCTGTTCGTGTGCATGTTGTAATGCGCTCGCAATCTGCATGACAATAACCCCCACCTCTTTGAGTGTAAGTGTGTGCGTAGCACGCTGCAGGAGCAGTTTTTCGAGCGAACCTTCCTTACAATAAGGCATTGTTTTATAGAGAAAAGGCACACCACTCACATACGATTTTCCGTGGCTTACGACAGGTAAGATGTGTGGATGTTGGAGACGGGTGAGTAAATCTTTTTCTTGTTTAAACAAACTGTACTCGCCATCTGAATATTCAAGTGGCTTACCGGGAATTGCGCGTAACTGCAGTGCTTTTAGCGCGACATGTTCTTCACGTAAACGGTCGTATGTGCGGTAAACATCACTGAATTGTTTGTTCCCAATCGGTTCGATAATCTGATAACGCCCAAGATTTTGCCCATTTAAAGTAATTTTCTCGGCAGGGCGTTCTTCAATCTGATCAATGATCTGCACTTCTATCGCAGGTTCTGCTGTTAATGGGCGTATGGCCGTCGTCGATGTCAATGGTGCCGTCGTAATGTGAGAAATTTCTGGTGTTGGTGCGATAGGCGTTGGCGCGATAGAGGATGGCAATGGCATGGCGGCAGCAGAGAGCGTGGATGCGGCGGGAATAGGTGGCGGAAGTGCCAATGCTGGCTGTTGTATTGGTGTGGGCGGCGGTACAATGGCAGGCTGCATTGCTTGTATAGAGGGTGTAGAGGCGAATGGTGCTGTCGAGGGAAGCCATACAAGAGGAATGATTGGCATGTCCCAGTGATATTTTTGCATACTTTGCTGTATAAGGCGATGAAGAAAGAAATGAGAAGCGGCATCCTCCCCACTTACAATAATGGCAAATGGTATGTGGACACCTTGCAGGTACAGTGTGTAGGCTTCTAATGGCGTGGTAACGACTAATGGACGGTAGCCCTGGGTAGCGAGTCGTTGTGCCAGAAAATTGCCACGCTCTTGTTGGGTGTCGATGAGAAAAATTGTTTGTGTTGATAACATTGGAAGGATACGCGACGTTTTGATAGATGGATTGTTTTGAATTTGCTGTAAAACGAACACTAGTTTACGAAATGCCTGCTCTACCTGCTCAGATGAAACAAGGATCGGTTGCGTATCATGGTATGTCATGCTCATCGCTCCTTATGCCGTTATCCAGAACTTAGACAAAGATGGACAGGCCATCGTTGTAGTCTGGTTCCTGCTTCAACGAGTGTCGTTTCACTAGGGCTCTTCACCATAGCCAGAGCGACATTCTCCACAGGCGTTTGCGTTCCCCTGTAACTCAGGGTACGTTTCGTTTCATGGTTACGATGCTGACGCTGCTAACACACGAGCGGCGTTGTAATCGCGCTCTGCCATCTCGCGAGTTTCTGTTGTGCTTTCTTGCGGTTCTTGCTGCCCTTCACCTTGCGGCTATGCGAACGGGACAAGCGGCGCAAGCGTTTCAGGTTCCTTCTCAAGGCTTTGGGGTTCTCAAAGGTGCGTCCATCGGAAAGCGTTGCCAGGGTCTTGATGCCCAGATCAATGCCCAGCACGTCACCCGTTGCCCGTGTTGGCTCCGCGCATTCCTCCCGCACACAGAACGAGACGTACCAGCGGCCCGCTTGCTCGCTGAGCGTCGCGCTGCCAATCGTGGCATTCGTGGGCACATAGCCACGCTCTTTCACGCGCAGACGGCCCAGGCGTGGCAACTGAATGGCATCAGCAAAGAGGTGGAGCGCACCCGTGAAGCGACAGGAGCCGAGACCACGCTTCTTCGACTTGAAGCGGGGATAGCCACATTTCCCCTTCCATTTCCCTTCCTTTTTGAGCTTGACACGGCGGAAGAAGTGTTTGAAGGCTGCATCAAGGTCGCGTAACGCCTCTTGAAAGGCGCACTTAGAGACCTCGTACATCCAGGGATGCTCGGCTTTAAGGGCGTTGAGTTCACGATGCAAGTCGATGGCCGTCGGCGTTTTGAGACC
>DAIDJF010000001.1 GCA_027451525.1 Ktedonobacterales bacterium | reverse complement strand
GACACGTTCCATAAAGCTGGCAACCGTGGCTGCTCGAGTGTGAAGCGAGCAAGCAGTCCGTGTGGAATTGAAATATCGAGGAGCTACCGATGCGGATAGCCGATCTATTGGCGTGTGAAGCGAGCAAGCAGTCCGTGTGGAATTCTTCCGAAAATCCCTGTTACCCCAAAAACCAGTCCAAGGGCGCACGAAAGCAACCCCAGCAGCTTCCCACTGGAGCAAGCGAGCAAACATGCTCATGAACGATGAACGCCTCCTATGCCGAGGAGGGAGTCGTGTCGTTATCCTCCTTTCGTGCTAGGGGAGCTTCACGGGCTTCGAGCGTCACCGTATAGCCCAACGCTTGAAACACAAGGCAACCGAAAAGTGATAAGATAAAGTGAAGGCCGCGCTTACATAGACACAAAGAAATGTCTATACCACGCACGCCAACGAAGTCGCTCATTTGACGCTGTACCCATCGTCCTATTTCAGTGCTGAAAGTTACGTGCATTGCACGTTGCTCACCAGGAGGTTTCAATGACAACCAAACATCTTGTCGATCCAGAACTCGCTCCGATGCTCGATATGTTTCCTTCGTTCAATTTGAATAGGGAGGATTTGCCGCAGGTTCGTGCTTCTCTCAAAGAGATGAATACCCAGATGGCGGCGGCGACCCCAGAATTTCCCACTATTTCTGTTAGTGAGCGGCATATCCCCGGTCCGCAAAATGCGCCAGACGTGCGCGTACTCGTCTATCAACCGAAACATGTCTCCACGCCCACGCCTGCTTTGCTCTGGATTCACGGTGGCGGTTATATCATTGGCAATGCTGAGCAGGCAGATCTACAAGCCAAAACGATAGCTTCAACCATCGGTTGCGCTGTTGTCTCGGTGGACTATCGCCTGGCTCCAGAAACGCCACATCCAGGCCCGGTTGAGGATTGCTATGCAGCCCTGAAATGGATGTACACACAGGCCAGTGAACTCGGCATAGATACGACCCGTCTCGCGATTGGGGGTGACAGCGCGGGCGGTGGATTGGCAGCATGCCTGGCCTTGCTAACTCGTGATCGTGGCGAGGTTCCGCTCGTTTTCCAACTCCTGATTTATCCCATGCTTGATGATCGCACTGTCACTGCGACCGAGCCACATCCCCACACGGGAGAATATATCTGGACAGCCGCATCCAACCACTTTGGCTGGGCCGCGCTTCTGGGACAGGAACCGGGAGGAACTGGCGTCTCGCCCTACGCCGCCGCTGCGCGTGCTGAGAATCTTGCGGGTCTCCCCTCTGCATTTATTGCCGTTGGCACGCTTGATCTCTTTTTAGAAGAAGATCTTGAGTATGCTCGTCGGCTGATACGAGCTGCCGTGCCCACCGAGTTGCATGTGTATCCCGGCGCCTTTCATGGTTTTCCTATGGCTCCTGCGGCAAAAGTAACACAGGCATTTAACAATGACTATATGAATGCGCTAGCACGAGCATTTAGCAAAAACTAGCAGCAGGCTCTATCTGCGTCATGCGGTTATCCAGTATGCATCAGGTAGCCGCATGATGCTCTTTTAATACATTGATCCATCTTCCAATTATTTTTCCACCACGCGCCTGCTATACCTTATTGAATAACGGCAATAGACAGGTGCATACCTGCTTGGTAGTGGCCGCGCATCTGGCAGGCAATCTCATCACGCCCCACTTTTAAAAAAACATAGTTGAGCTTGATTGTCGAGCCAGGAGCAACCTGCTCGATCTCCAGCAAACGATTCACGTACTGCACATCCATTGGCAAAGGGGAACCATCAGCCTTATCGGGGAAAATCGCGAATTCGTGAACCGAGGGACCTTGATTCGTCACAACAAAATAGTATGGTGTGCCAACTTGAAATGTTGTCACGCTCGAAAATATCTTAAAATCTACCAGCGTAACATCTACTGTTACCGCACCTGCTTTAGGCTTCTCATCGATATGTGCGAACGTGATCGTATCGCCAGTATCAGCACTTGCGGTACTCTGAGTAACAGGCGTACTTTGGGTGGAAGAAGATGCACGCATACCGCTACAAGCAGCTAGCAACACAACCAGGGCGAGCAACAACATAGCCGTAATACTACTCTTTCCAGCACATACTGCTCTTTTATTGTTTCTCATGAATATCTTTCTTCCTACAAGAATATACCGCCTATTTGATATATTGTACCGCATCCATTCATTTGTCAAGCATAGGACATATTCTCCCCATTCCCGCACTCATCCATTCACCCATCGTCCAACTGCTTATTACCTACATCCTGGTCGCGCTGGCGAGTATCTGTGCTCAACTCTTCAATCCAGCCGAAATTGCCCTGATCGGAGACCTCGTGCCAGAAGAGCAACGCACGCAGGCCACAGGCATGAGTGGGATCGCAGGTAATCTCGCCTATATTGTTGGTCCGCCGCTTGCCAGTTTGCTGTTCGTTGGCTTTGGCGTCCATTGGGCAATCCTGATTAACGCACTCTCCTTTCTTGCCTCCTTCCTCGCCATTCTTTTGATACGCGCACCGCAAGCAGCCAGAAGTTCTGAACCAGAACAACAACCAAACTTCTTTCGCGAGTTTTTCGCGGGCATACACTTCAGTTTCAACAATCGTATTCTGCGCACACTCATTCTGAGCGGCATGGTCTTTATGTTTGGAGCGGGTGTCATCAATACACTCTACTATTTCTTTCTTGCCCAAAATCTCCATGCCAGCACGCTTTTCTATGGCTTCCTGGTCTCCGCACCCGGCATAGGCGGCGTGATCGGTGCTGCTCTGGGCGGTAAATATGCCCATCGCATCGGCGAGGCAAAAGTGCTGGGACTATCATCAGTGCTCTGGGGCATAGTCGTCATCACGCTGGCCTTGCAAGCCAATATCATTCCTGCCACGATTTTGGCATGCCTGATAGGCATTCTCAATGCAGGGATAGGTGTTGTGGTAGCTCCACTACTTTTACACGCAACACCACGAGAGCTTGTTGGACGCGCATTTGCCACGCTCTCGCCCTGCGTTTCGCTCGCATCCATCTGCTCCATTTTTGTGACAGGCTACTTGAGCAGTACCGTATTACATGCATTACACATCAATCTCAGCGGTTTCTCGCTGAACTCGATCAGTATCTTTTTCGTAGCAGCAGGCGTACTGACGCTACTTTCTGGAATTTATATCCTGGTCAACCTTCGTGGAGTACGTTTAGCAGATGAAGTTTCACCAACACAAGAAGATGCAGTTGCAGATGTAGTAAAAGAGAGCATAGACGCATAATGTCGGCATAACCCTATCAGGAGAGAGAGAAAGCATATGTATGCTGATGAAGCACTCGCATTAGTCAAACCAGCCATCGAACACGGTCTCGCCTATCTAGCAATGATCGACATTTGCTCTCTACTGGATTGACCTGACCTAAAGCTCCTTTTAAGCCTGCATCACCACTACGCTCTAATGGCTCTCCGGGCCTGCTTTCTCTTGTGCGAAAAGAGGCAATTCAACAATAAACGTTGATCCCTCTCCTTCACTGCTTTCAACCCAAAGACGACCACGATGACGTTTGATGATCTCGTTAGAAATGTACAACCCCATGCCCAATCCAGGAAATGTTTGTATCTTCACATCATTCACGCGATAAAAACGCTCAAAAATCTTGTCTTGCTGATCTTCCGCGATACCAAACCCGAAATCTTGTACACTCACGCGGACTGTTTTCCTCGTCGTATCTACCGTAACACGTACAATGATTTGATCAGCCTGTGGTGAATATTTGACAGCATTCGTCAGCAAATTCATTAATACCTGTCCGAGGCGATCTCTATCGCCAAAAACTTGCGCGTGCGCAAGTTGTTCTAACGTGATACGATGAGACGGGACCATTTCTTGTATCTGTTCTACCATCTCGCGTACCTGTATATCCAACGCAAATGACTCTTCCCGATACTCTAACTGCCCTGTCTGCATTTTAGAGATATCCAGCAAATCATTAATTAATTGGTTCAGTCTGTCCAGTTGAACATCCATACGCGTTACCATACGGAACAGATCGCTCTCGCAACGCTGCTGGCAACGCCGCTGCAAGACCTGTGTCAAGACCTTCAAACTCGTGACCGGCGTTTTCAACTCGTGACTTGCCATTACAATAAATTCATCTTTTCTTCTTTCAAGCTCTTTTCGTTCGCTAATATCACGCATGATTTTTGCTATACCAGTAATCTGCCCCTTACTATCTTTGATGGGTGAAATACTCAAAGAAATTTTCACCCTCTTGCCATCTTTTCTGATGCGCTCTGTTTCGTGATTTTGTATATGAATCCCCGATTGTAATTTCTGAAAAAATTCCTCTTCTTCTTGATAAAATTCAGGAGGGGTAATAATATGCACAGATAGTCCGATAACTTCAGCAGCACTATAACCAAAAAGCCGCTCCGCCGCCTGATTCCAATCAATGATTTTATCATCCAGACTCTTGCTAATAATCGCATCAGTTGAGGACTCTACAATCGCAGCCAGACGATAATGTTCTTCTTCTCTCTTTTTACGCTCAGTAATATCTTCCACCAGAAAAATTAGATATAATATATTCTTATTAGCATCTCGAACAGATGAGATATTGCTGCGTATCCAGACAATTTCTCTGTCTTTACGAAGATAGCGATTCTCCATAGTGAAAGCCGGAATAATACCCTCTGTTAATGCATGCATACGCGCTTCCATGAACGGCACATCATCAGGATGGATGATGTGGAGCAGATTTTGCTGGGCCAGTTCTTCTCTATTATACCCTGTAATAGTACAATAGGCAGGATTTACTTGTAGTACATGCCCATGTGCCGTGGTAAAGGCAATTCCACTCGCTACGTGCGTAAAAATGACATGCAGTTGCTCCTCATTGCGTTTGAATGCCTCTTCTGCTCGCTTTTGTTCAATGGCAATCGCAGCCACATGCGTAACTAATTCGATAAGCTGATGATCCAGCAAACAGGGATTGTGAGGAGTGCGATAATAGAGCGCAAATGTACCCAGGACCCGACCTTTAGGATCACGGATAGGCGTTGACCAACAAGCACGCAATCCATGCTTCAAAGCCAATTCCGCGTAGTTAGCCCATAGTGGATCAGTAGCAATATCAAAAACATATACCGCTTCATTGCGATAGGCTGCTGTACCACAAGAGCCAGCTACAGGGCCAATAGCAGCCCCATCAATTGCCTGCGTATAACTGGGTGGCAGGGAAGGCGCAGCCACATGCCGTAAGTGCGCGCCATCTTCATCCAATAACAGAACCGATGCCAGCACGTTATTAGTTGAATACTCTTCGGCAAAACGTGCTAGTACATCCAATACTTGCGTAAGCGATGCCCCCTGTGTCATGAGTTCAAAAGCTCGCTTTTCGCCTTTTAATAGTGCTTCTATTGGTTTACGCTCTGTAATAGCACGAAAATTAGACACAATCGCTCCTATATCGGAATCAAGTAATTTGTTCGTCAGCGTATTCTCTATCCAACAAACGGTACCATCTTTACGAAAACATTGATATTCAATGGTTAATGTAGAATCCGCTGTCGCCACTACAGTTTCAAATTGTTTGATAACACCAACTTGTTGCTCAGGAAGTACCAGACCACCAATAGTATGACCCACTAACTCTTCGGGCATATACCCTAAAAATCGTTGGACCGCTGGACTCACACAAAGAAATTTACCGTCCTGATCA
This sequence comes from Ktedonobacterales bacterium, assembly GCA_027451525.1. Classification (GTDB taxonomy): domain Bacteria; phylum Chloroflexota; class Ktedonobacteria; order Ktedonobacterales; family Ktedonobacteraceae; genus DTNP01. Next base: position 225,480 of record DAIDJF010000001.1, on the reverse strand, counting down.
AACAAAGCAATAGCATCAAAGCTATGCTCGATCAACGCGCAAAAACGCTGCGTATCCTCTTTTAAAAACCCATTAACACAACCATTCTTACATTGAAAATGCAGCATTTTATTCTTCATCCCACTTGTCCCTTTTTAAAGGTATTTCATAATTTTTTATATATCAGCACAGCTCAACAATAACATATTATCTAACCTTTTCTAAGGATTATTATAGCACAACTTACAATTTTTATACAGATTGTATCACAGAACAGCAACAGGCGTGCTCTATGGCTTCATATAATTTTTCGCATCTCTCTGTCATAACAGGTGAAATAACATATGAAACGCAGAACGTTATAAAATACTTAAGCTGAAACACGGCGAATAATGGAGAGGGATATGGGAGGCACTAGTTCTGCTGGCTTTCCCTGGCTACTGATAAGGATATTTTCGACAAAACGATCAAGCCGCGATGTGATATCAAAACGAATCGTCGTCAATGGAGGATGACTGAACTGGGCAAGCGGAATATCATCACAACCTATTACCGCGACATCTTGAGGAACCGCGATCCCTGTATCTGTCAAGGCCGCTATGACAGCAAAGGCAATTTCGTCGTTATAGCAACAGATAGCATAGGGAACGGATTGTTGGGCACATAGCTTCAGCATAGCTTCTTGTGCAGCCGGGCGCGAAAAAGGCACAACTTGTACTATCGGCGGATCCAACACTGCTTCCGCACACGCCTGACGCACACCTTCTAAACGCGCTTGCGCGATACGTTGTACATCGCGCCGTTCAGGAGCCGCAAAAATCATTCGTCGCCAGTTCCTTTGCACAAGATATTCGACCTGCGCTTTTCCTACTGGCAGCCCAGATGTCTCATCATTCAAAGGAAGAATAGGGACATGAAATTGCCGTAAAAAGGCTGCCATCTGCGGATCATGCTCGTCAACATACGAAATAATCACCTCTGGCGTTAAATTAGCGGATGGATGCATTTGCTCAGAGCTTGCGTGCAAGCCAACATGCCAGATCAACGTAAAACCGTGCGCTGCTAAACGCGCCTCCAACTCTTTCAAATCATCGGCCAAACGCGGATCAACCTGCTCAAACTGCAACACTACCAGCACCATACGACTATGACCCGCCCGCAGAATACGTGCAGGCGTAAATGGATGATAGCCCAACTCTTGCGCCGCCTTGAGTACCTTCTCTCGTGTCTGCGGAGGAATGCTTTGACGACTATCATTATTGAGAACATAACTCACTGTCGCACGCGAAACACCACTGGCCCGCGCAACATCTTCGCTCGTAACGCGCCGTTGTTCTGTTCCCATTTGTAGTACACTCCACTTCTCTTGACATTAGCTTTTCTCAATAGTATAGTGTAACTTACACGTGTAAGTCAATAAAAAGACATCATAACATATTGCTTACACGTGTAAGTCAACCAACCATGCAGTACCAGAAAGTGAATAGTCATGAATTTTATCTCTCGTGTCACCACGCGGCTCGCCTACAAATGGTGGGTCACGATTGCCGTCACGCTCGGCATGCTTATGAGTCTCATGGACGCCACCATCGTAAACGTCACCATACCGCAAATGCAGCATGCATTTCACGCCAATCTCCATGATGTGCAATGGGTCGTTACTATCTACATGCTCACGCAGGCAGCTGTCATTCCTACCGCTCCGTATTTGACCGCACGCTTTGGTGGTAAACGCACGTATGTGTGGACGCTAAGTGCCTTTCTACTTGGCTCGTTGCTGTGTGGTTTCGCCTGGAATTTGCCGTCTTTGATCATTTTCCGCTTCATACAAGGCATCGGTGGCGGAATTTTACTCCCACTGGTCATGACGCTGCAATATCAGGCATTCGCCCCAGAAGAGCGGGGAACAGCATCAAGCGTGATGGGACTTGCCCTAATGGTTGCCCCCGTTATGGGACCAGTACTGGGAGGCTATCTAGTCTCGACGCTCGGCTGGCAGTGGGCCTTCTTTATTAATGTGCCAATTGGCATTATCGCCGTTGCGGTTGCGCAGAAACTGCTCAAGCACACGCCGGGCCAAAAAGGACTCCATTTCGATCTCGCTGGCTTCGTGACTGCCGCAACAGGTAGCGCAATGCTGGTCTATGCAGTCTCCTCGATAGCAAGTGGCGACAACGTCATAAGCAACGTTTTTTTGTTCTGCGGCAGTATCATCATCTTATGTGCCTTTGTCGTCATCGAGCTACGTAAAGCACGCAAAGGACAGGAGCCATTGCTGGACCTACGGATCTTTGAACAACGCACATTTGCATTCAGTAACATTACACTTGTCATCTATAGCTTTATCTGGTTTGGCCTGCTCTTTCTCATTTCCATCTATCTGCAAACCTTGCACCAGGAAACGGCTTTTCAGGCAGGAATGATTCAGGGCGTCCAGGCAATCGCGACGCTGCTGCTCCTGCCACTAGCGGGCAGATTTTCCGACAAACTTGGTCCCCAACCGATTGCATTGACCGGATTGATCATCCTGACAGGGGCAATCTCGCTCATGCTCCTTCTGACGCTCAACACGCCTCTCTGGCTTATTATCGGCATCCTATTCCTTCTCGGTTGTTCTACCGGACTGACGGGGCAGATTCCAGTTTCCGCTATGTCACGGATTGAAAAAGATGCTGCTAAAGAGGTTGCTCATGGTTCAACACTTGTTACCGTGCTCAGGGCAGTTGCGGCTCCTCTAGGTGTTGCCGTGCTTTCGAGCTTCGTCCAGGGACGAAGTCAATACTATGTCACAAAGCTGACAGCACAACATCTGACAGGAAATACGCTCCTGCGCCAGAGTACATTGCAGGCAATGCACGACAGTTTCATTGTTATGATTACGTTGGCTATCTGCGCGCTGGTAATCATGTACTTTGTACCGCGACGCAGATATGTGACGAACATCATGCCCTTGCTAGTTCCTAACAACGAGGAGTTACGGGAGCAACCCGTCAACCATTGACAAAGCGTAACCTGGAGATTATACTTTGTCTATCAGCATTCCACATTTTAGATAGGATTCCACATATTGGAAACAACAAAGAACGTATGGATGGCATAGAGTTCCATGAAACCGGCATGGAGCTACGAGATACGAAGGTCGGCGTGCTGGATAAGGCAATGGCAATTCTACAAGCATTCCAGCACGGTGATGTTGCGCTATCTCCAATGGAGATTGCACGACGCACAACGCTTTCATTGCCTACAGTCTATCGCCTTGCCCAAGCAATGAGTGAGCATGGATTGCTCATGAAAGATGGGCAGCGGTTCCGTTTAGGGCTGACATTGTTACGCCTGGGATCGCTGGTATCTGAAGGAATGGATGTGCGTGGTGTGGCACTCTCGCATCTGCGCTGGTTGAAGGAACGAACAGGCGAAAATGTTGAATTGCAGATCTGTCACGACGGAGTTCGCATCACTATCGAGTATGTCGTCGGTACACATACACTCCGCCCGATTGCTGAAATCGGCACATCGCTTCCCCTGCATATGGGAGCGGGCGGGAAAGTCCTGCTGGCATGGCAATCGACAGAGGAACGTGACGCACTTATAAAAATGAGTCGGGCACGTTTCAGTGATGAAAATCCTTTTGATCGACAGGCATTGCATGCAGAACTTGATTATGTGCGCATTGTTGGCTGGGCTGTCAGTGAAGGAGAACGCATTCATGATGTTTCAGCAATTGCGGCTCCTATTTTCAATATCGCAGGCCAGGTGAGCGCGGCAGTCGTGCTAGCAGTTCCAACGATTCGTCTCGGCACCATGGAAAAAGAGCGTTACGTACCACTCGTCTGCGCAGCAGCACGCTACGCATCTCATGATTTAGGCTACAGCGAGGGAGCATAGCCAGAAAGGATCAGGTACATAACAAGATCGTTAATTCTCCTATCCTGAGCTTAATGATATATCCTTACATGCAGAAAGAACTGCAAAATGGCGAACGAACAACTATCTTCATCAGCTAATGACTCATTGCGATGGAGCAAAGAGCAATCTTCCCAACGGGCAGCACCGTTAGCAGGAGTGCGTGTATTAGAGCTTGGCTCATTTGTTGCCGCTCCTCTGGCCGCACGTATTCTAGCCGACTTTGGTGCTGAGGTCATTAAGGTAGAACCTCCCAAACGCGGAGACGAACTGCGAACCTGGGGCACCATGCTTCCTACCCAAACAGGAACTATTTCCGCGTGGTGGCTAGCACAATCACGCAATAAACGCCTGATTACCCTCGATCTTCACCATCCAGAAGGGCAGGCTCTCGCCCTCAAACTGGTTGCGCACTCACACATCGTCATCGAGAATTTCCGTCCTGGGCGTCTGGATGCCTGGGGCTTGGGCTATGAGCAGATGAGCAAGTGCAATCCTTGCGTCGTGCTAGTACGTATCTCTGGCTTTGGACAAACTGGTCCATACCGCGAACGGGCTGGTTATGGCAATGTAAGCGAGTCGATGGGCGGCATACGCTACGTGACTGGTTATCCTGATCGTCCACCAGTCCGTGTCGGAGTCAGCCTGGGTGACGCGCTGGCCGCACAGCAAGCGGCCTTCGGTGCGATGCTGGCGTTACGAGCCAGTGAGCGTGACGGGCATGGGCAGGTTGTTGATGTCGCTATCACCGAAGCAGTCTTCGCACTGACTGAGGCCATGCTGACCGAATATATGCATTTGGGACTTGTACGCGAGCGCATGGGCAATAGCATGTTACGAGCGGCTCCCTCAAATATCTACCAGACAGAAGATGGTCACTGGCTAGCAATTGGCGGCAACGGCGAAAATGTTTTTCGTCGTCTGGCAGCGGCAATGGGCCAGCCACAACTCGCTACCGATCCACGCTTCATTGATAACACAGCCCGCATCACTCATCATCAAGAACTTGACGCGTTAGTTGGTGCATGGGTTGCTCACCATACACTCGATGAGTTACAGAAAAGCCTGGATCGTGAAGGAGTGCCCGCAGGCCCCGTTATGAGCATTGCCGATATCGCCACAAACCCTCACTATAAAGAACGAGGCATGATTACCAGTATTCCTGATGAGCGTATGCCAGAGGGAGTTGTGTCTATGCCCGGCATTGTGCCACGTTTGACAGCAACGCCTGGCACAATCACGCATAGCGGAGGCGAATTAGGTGCTGACAACCAGAACATTTATACAGGGCTACTCGGTCTCCCAATGGCGGACTTAGAGCGGCTCCAACGGGAAGGAGTAGTATAAAAATGCAGATGGGAACCGTATTTCAAGCTTCAACAGCTGTTTGGCCCTCGCAGATTACGCTAGTCGATGTTACACCGCGCGACGGCTTGCAAGACGCGGATACATTTGTAACAACCGAGCAGAAGCTCGCGTTCATCAACGCGTTGATCGAGTCTGGCGTGCGCCATATCGAAGTAACATCCTTTATGCACCCCAAATGGATTCCGCAGCTTGCCGATGCCGATACGCTGGCCTCGCGTCTGCCACGCGTACCGGGCGTAACGTATAGCGCGTTAATCCCCAATATGCGCGGCTATGAACGAGCACATACAGCAGGTATTGCTGAAGTAGTATTAGTTGTTTCCGCAAGCGAGTCGCATAATAAAGCCAATCTCAACCGTTCAATCGATGCTTCGCTACACCAGTTGACAGAGGTAGCCACGCGCGCAAAAGCGGATGGTATACAGGTTCGCGGAGCAATTGCCACAGCTTTCGGCTGTCCCTTCGAGGGTGCAGTCGCCCCAGAGGCTGTCATACGCATTGCGCAGGCGTATGCGACAATGGGCGTAGATCAGGTATCACTCGCAGATACTATCGGCGTGGGGAATCCGCGCCAGATTTACACCCTCTTCACACAGATACGAACAGAGTTGCCAGCCAATATGCCGCTAGCTGCCCATCTGCATGATCGCAGTGGTTACGCCCTGGCAAACGTGTTCGCGGCGTTACAGGCAGGTGTGACCAGTTTTGATGCCGCCGTTGGCGGACTGGGCGGTTGCCCTTATGCTCCTGGTGCGCCAGGCAACCTTTCGTTAGAAGCTCTTACTGCTTATGTCGAGGCCATGGGTTTCAATACCGAAATTTCGTTACCCAAACTGGCAAGCGCGCGCCAGCAACTACTCAATGATTTAGCGCACGGAGAGCCTGTTACTTCAGGTCACTCAATGCGCCAGACAGAGACAGCGTCCCATCACTCGTAATATCTTTCAGCATATATTATAAGGAGGGCTTTGCGTGCAAACGCTGCATCTATTGCTGCTATCAGCAGGCTTTGGATTGATTACCGCGTCGATTCTCGCAATCGCAGCGGTCGGGCTATCTCTGCAATTTGGTGTCACCAATTACATCAATTTTGCCTACGGCGATCTGATGACCTTTGGTGTCTACGTTGCGTTCGTATTTAATCAACGCTTTGGTCTGAATATCTGGGTTGGCCTAGTAGGGGCTGTGATCTTAACCGCTGTGCTGGCATGGTTGATCAACATCCTGATCTTGCGTCCATTTGCTGATCGCGGCAACTCGCCAATTATCATGCTGGTCGTGACGCTAGGTGTCTCGCTGATTGTGCAAAATATTATCCTGGCAATATTCAGCGAACAGTTCCAAAACTACAGCGTCAACACAGGTACACCCCTGCACATTGGCGATCTGCTCTTCACACCTTTACAACTGGGCATCATCGCGCTGGCAATTGTGGCGATGCTCAGCATCCACGGACTATTACGCTACACGCGCCTGGGAAGAGCAATGCGCGCAGTCTCCGACAGTCCTGAACTGGCCCGCATCTCTGGCATTAACACCCGCCAGGTCATCAATGCCACGTGGTTACTAACTGGCGCGCTGGCAGGTCTGAGTGGCGTCGTGCTGGCTCTTAATGTCGCAAGCTTTACGCCTACCGTCGGCTTTGGCTTCCTGTTCGTCATTTTCGCAGCCGCTATCTTAGGCGGTATTGGACGCCCTTATGGAGCAATGATCGGTGCTCTTATCGTCGGAGTTGCGACAGAAATGAGCGCAGCCTTCATTAGCTCCGAGTATAAGAATGCCATTGCCCTTGTCATCTTGATCATTGCCCTCTTAATCCGACCACAAGGTATCTTTACCTCGCGTGGACGCGCATAGGCAACAGAGAGGAGCATCTGCATGCCACAATTTACATTTTACATCCTCACGCTGGCAACCTTTGCTGCCATCTACGGCGTACTGGTAATCGGCTTGAATATTCAGTGGGGCTTTACAGGCATTCTTGACTTCATGTACATTGCGTTTGTTGCCGTCGGCGGCTATATTTCATCACTAATGATGATGGCCCCCGCGCAACCCGGAATGGGCGAAACCTACATTCTCGGCTTAAACTGGCCGTTTATTCCATCACTCCTGGTCGGTGGACTCGCCGCTGCTCTGCTGGCATTCATTGTCGGCCTGCTCGCCCTCAACCGTCTGCGTAGCGACTATTTTGCAATCGTCACGGTCTCTGTCAGCCTAGTCCTATGGACAATCGCAGGTAACGATACGCCACTCGTCAATGGCTGGGATGGCATCTCTGGTATTCCACAGCCCTTTGCTGACTCATTTGACCCTAGCATCTACGGGTTTGTCTTCCTTATCATCTGCATCATTATTCTCGCAATTGTCTACATCTTCTCCGAACGGCTCTATCGTTCACCTTTCGGACGTGCGTTACGTAGCGTGCGTGAGGATGAGCTAGTTGCAGAGGGTTTGGGCAAGAACGTATTCGCTTTACGTCTCAAGTCGTTCGTCATCGGAGCCTTTATCGCGGGTGTCGGCGGTGGTCTCCTGGTTACCTACGTCTATGCGTTTAACCCCAGCGCGTGGACCTCTGGTGAAACATTTTTCATCTGGGCCGCACTCTTGCTCGGAGGAAGCGCGAACAATCGCGGAGCCATGCTAGGAGCCTTGCTCGTTCCCGTGCTCTTTGCCGAAGCCACACGCTTCCTGCCCACGTTTAATGTTGCCCCACAAGTCGTTGACGCTATACGCTACATCGCTATCGGCGTACTCTTACTTCTCACGGTGCGCTTCCGCCCACAAGGTATTCTCGCTGAGCGCAAATTCCACATCCGTCGCAGTCTGATGGCACGTGCGAGTGCCAATCTGCCACTTGCCCCTACTATCAGTGTGGCAACCAACGAAGGGAACGCACAACCCATCACCTTAGAAGAGGAGGGGCAAAACAATGGCGAGTGAAGCATCCATGCATGCAACTTCAGCCCAACAAACATCTGAAGCGCAGCAGAAAGGCATTCTGCTAGACGCGCGTAATCTAGTGCGCACATTTGGTGGTCTGCGCGCCGTCGATGACTGCTCTTTTACCGTTACACGCGGAACAATCACAGGTTTGATTGGTCCCAACGGTGCGGGTAAAAGCACGATGGCAAATCTGATTACTGGCTTTACACGTGCAGAGTCAGGCTCGGTTCTCTTCGATGGCACCGACATTGCCCGCCTGCCAGCCTATCGCATTGCCCAAAAAGGACTAACACGCACATTTCAAATCACACGCGAATTAGAACGCATGACTGTGATTGAAAACTTGCTGGCAGCCCCACACAATCAACTGGGCGAGAGTTTCTGGCTCGGCCTGTTTAGCCCACCTGCCGTCCGCCGTCAAGAAGAAGAGCATCTCCACCATGCCCTCAAGCTTCTGCGCGACTTCGATCTGTATGCATTGCGCGATGAGTATGCTGGCAACCTGAGCGGTGGACAACGCCGTTTGCTAGAACTGGCGCGTGTGGTGATGACACAACCGAAACTGTTGCTACTCGATGAGCCATTTGCGGGTGTCAACCCCGTATTGGCAACACGTCTCGGTCACTACATTGAGGGATTGCGCCAGGAGCAAGGCATCACGTTCCTGATTATTGAGCACAATCTCTCCATAGTCGAACGGCTCTGTAGCACAGTCATCGTAATGGCACTGGGACGCACCATCGCTGAGGGAACTATGGCGCAATTGCGCGAAAATCCTTTGGTTGTTGATGCTTATCTGGGTGAAGCCTGACCAATAAGGCATGGTGGATAGCACTCAACGTAAGGAGCAGAACATGACGACATCCAAGCCTGATGCGACGGCAAACGATGCCACAACTACACAAAAACAAACGCCGCTACTTGAAATACAAAACGTCAAAGCGGGCTATGGGCACGCGCAAATCCTCAACGGCGTCTCACTCAAATTAGAGCCACGCCAGATTGTCACAGTGGTGGGACCCAATGGCGCGGGCAAAAGTACGCTGATGAAAGCCATTTTCGGCCTGTTGCGCATTACTGAAGGGAAAGTCATTCTTGAAGGCAAAAACATCACAAATACGCCTCCTGAACAACTGGTCTCGCTCGGTATGGCCTATGTTCCACAGATCAACAATGTCTTTCCTACCCTCACCGTCCTTGAAAATTTACTGATGGGAGCGTACACGCGCCGCGACAACTTTCAGGGACGCATCGAAGAAATTTTTACCCTGTTTCCCGATCTGCGTGCCAGCCGTAGCCGTCCCGCAGGACAGTTAAGTGGCGGGCAACGCAACACGCTCGCAATGGCACGCGCGCTCATGCTGGATACTCGTGTCTTGCTGCTGGATGAACCAACAGCTGGTCTGGCCCCAAAAGTCACATTAGCTGTCTGGGAGCGCATCCAGAACATTCGCGACTCTGGCGTTGCCATTCTTGTCGTGGAGCAAAATACACGTATGGCGCTAGAACGCTCAGATTATGGCTACGTTCTGGTCACAGGCCGCAACCGTTTCGATGGTCCCGGCTCTGAATTGTTAGCCAGTAAGGAGGTGGCTGATCTCTATCTCGGACGCTAAATTTAGCGTCCCCTCTTCATACCAGCGTCTACACATGCTTTTGTGTGGATGAGAACATGTATCGTGGCAGCTTTTATTTGTTACTATGAGCAATTCGCGCGGTCCTTTGCGGTCATACACCAGTTGATCTCGCCATTGTTCATAAGAACCTCTCCATGAATGCGAGGAAAATGATGATGCGTATGCATACCACATCGTGGTGGACACGATCTTGCACCTTTCTCGTACTGCTAGCTGTGCTCTTTCTTGCTGCATGTGGTGGCGGAAGTAGCAGTAGTAGTACAAACACATCACCAGTTAAAGTCGGCGTAATTGGGCCATTCAGCGGATTTGAGTCGTTTATCGGCCCCGATATTCTCAAAGGGGTTCAAGTAGCAGCAGATCAGATTAATGCGAATGGCGGCATCATGGGACGTAAAGTGCAGATTATCACAGCAGATACAGGCGGTGATGCCGTTGATGCCGTGCCTGCGTTGCGTAAATTGATCAGTGTCGATCAAGTAAGTCTGATTGTTGGCCCGTCTTCAATCGAAGCTGAAGCAGTCCTGCCTATCTTGCAGCAAAGTAAGATTCCAGATGTGATCGTCGGCGGCACAACGCAGCTTGACAATCTGGTTAGCAAGTATATCTGGCGCAGTTCCCCATCCGATAACCTGCTCGGAACCGCCATGGCTTACTACGCTATTCAAAAAGGCTATACGAAAGCAGCGATGGTCTTCGGCTCTAACGAATCGGCCCAAACATTGAAAGCTCCTGTTGTGGATGCGTTTAAACGGCATGGTGGCACCATTGTTGCCGACATCAATCTTGTACCAGATCAATCCTCGTATCGCTCCGAGATTGAGCAACTCTATGCCGCTCAACCGCAAGTGGTCTTTACACAGGTCGATGCCCAAACTGGCGCAACACTCTTTAGTGAGATTAAAGAACTGAAAGGTCTGGGACTTCCTTTCGTCGGAACTGACGTTACTGGCTCTTCTGATTTCATTAAAGCTATTACGCCATCTGTTGCCCAGAAGGTCCTCACCTCGTTAGAAGGTAGTTCGAGCGGTGGACAGGCCACGACAGAATTTACCCAACTCTATCAGACAAAATTTGGTGCGACTCCAGTAGAACTGGCAGACTACGGCTACGATGCCTTGAATGACCTCGCCCTCGCTGCTGATGCGGCAGGCTCACTCAACGGCGATGCTGTTGGTGCCAAAATGCCCGTTGTCTCGAACCCTCCTGGTACAGCGGAGTATGACTACGCATCAGCGTATAAAGCGTTGAAAGCAGGCACGAAGATCAACTATGAGGGTGCAAGTGGCCCTATGGACTTCAATGCCCACAACAACGTCTTCGGCCCCTTCGACGCTGTTCAGTCTGATGCAGCAGGAAATATCTCTCCTGTCATGACCATCACCGCCCAGGAACTTAACGGCTACTAGTGCTTTTTCTTCACGGGAAGGCACAAACATGCTTCGTCATGTTTGTGCCTTCCCTCTTTTACCCTTCCTACCAATAACTCGATGATCGAAGCAGGTACAATAGAGAACACCGATGTCTCTCAGCGCATCATGCTTCACTTCGCGCAACAAAAACAGGAAAACGCGCAGGATTGGCATGAAGTCACTGTCGTTCTCGTTCCTTCCTGATCCCTAGCTTCGTGTGGCCTCATTAGGATAATGCAGAGAGGCCATCAACTTTTTCAGGCAAAGCAAGCATCAAACATGCCAGATTTGCGCCACATTATTATAGTTACCCGTGACAATGCGCGTATCATCGGGCGACCAGGAGAGGCTATAGATCACACCTGTCATATAGCTTTGCCTTACTTTACCGCTTTGCGCATCTAGAAAATCAATCGTCGCACTGCCACTGTAGACAGCGATAATCTGGTTGTTGTGCGACCATTGCGCCTCACCAATAGGTGCCCCTGTTGGCGCATTATAGGTGTAGAGCGTAATGCCAGCCTTGACCTGCCAAACTTTCGCGCTCTGATCGCCCGAAGTCGATACAATGCGCGTGTTATCATAAGACCAGGCGAGATGGCCTACTCGGTCGCTATGTCCACTATAGATCAGCAGCGTTTTGCCAGTCAACGGCTCCCACAAGCGTACGGTTGTGTCGTTTGAACCAGAAGCTAGCGTACTGCCATCAGGCGACCATGATAGACAATTAATCGTATCGGTATGCTCCTGATAGCTAGTCACGGCTTGCCAACCAGGATAGCTATACACGCGCACAATATTATCACTCCCACCAACCGCGAGATAGCGTTCATCAGGTGACCAGGCCAGCACAGGCACAGCAGTTGCGCGGGTATCGAGAGAGGCAACCCGACTACTACTCGTCATATCTAACACTTGAATTGTGCCATCGACGAAGCTGACCGCTAGTTTGCCATCCTTGCGCGATGACCATGACAGAGACCAGGGATAATCATCCGAAATGGGCGGTTGCAGCATGCTCCGCACAGAGAGTTTTGTTGCCCCCGTGTTAGCTGTCCAGACCTGCATTGTTCCATCAAACGAGGCGGACGCGATATACTGCCCATCAGGCGACCAACGTACAAGCCATACGAGTTTTGTATGCTGGCGATAAGTCAGCGCAGCCTGTGGCGCAGGAGTTCCTGACAAAAGGTGCTGCATGTTGCCCTGTGTTGTCTGTTGTACAAGCTGCTGCCCAGCCTGGATGCGTCCAAGCGTATAGGTTACGCCAAGCCCACCAACAACCAAGGCTCCAAGCGTACCAGCAAGCAACACTGTACGCCGCGATACACCACGCGCTTTTTGACGGTTTTGCGGAAGAGAGGGATCAAATGCAGGCTGCCATTGTTGCAAAGGAGCATACCCATATGGCATTGGTGATTGCATTACAGGCTGATACGGCGGTAACAGAGCGGGAGGAGCAGTAACAGGAGTAAGAGATGCCATATTAGAGGAAGGAGTATTGGCAACTAGAGATTGCGAAGGTGGTAAAATAGAGGTCGCAGGAGTCGCAAGATAAGAAGACTGGGCAGATGATGACATATGTTGCGTCGAAAAAGAAACATGTGTCTGAGATAACGCTGCCTGTTCAAGCGCAAGGGCAAAAGCATAAATCGAGGGGAAACGCTGCTGCGGATGCTTCTGTAAAGCTTGCATCACAACCAGCTCAACGGCAGGCGAAATATCGGGAGCCAGCGCGCGCAAAGGCGGTGGAGCAACGGTAGCCTGTTTTACAGCAATTTCTGTATAGGAGCCGTGAAAGGGGCGCGTACCACACAACCACTCGTACACAACAATTGCCAGCGCATATTGATCGCTGGAAGGTAGCGGATGAGCCTGAATCTGCTCAGGAGCCATGTAGGCAATTGTTCCAGCAATATTTTGTGTGCTCAACAGACGCGAGCTTTGCTGAATAACTGCAATGCCAAAATCACTTAATAACACCTGCTGCTGCGTGTTTAACAGCATATTTTCAGGTTTGACATCGCGATGCACTATGCGCTGTTCATGTGCATAGTGCAGTCCTGCCGCGACTTGTTTGGTAATATCGACTACTATCGGGAGTGGCACACGTTGACCTTTTGGAAATTTGCTACGTAACGTCCCATTAGGCGCATAATCCATGACCAGATAAGGAAGGGCATTTTCCACCCCAAAGTCAAGTACACGCACAATATGCGGATGCAGCAGTCGTGCGACCATCTGCGCTTCCTGTTTAAATGCCTGGATGTCTTCATTGCCTAAACGAGTATGCAGAACCTTTACTGCCGCGAATGTATTGAGATGAATATGTTCGCCAAGATAAACCTCTGCAAAACCTCCCTGCCCCAACAGACGCACAAGTGTATAATGCCCCAATTGCTGCCCCAAACGAAACGGCTCTTGCATAGCCATTCCCCCTTGCAATCATTTTTATTTTGATACACATCCCCAGACTCATCAACAATAACGGATAGCCATATTTAACTGTTCTAATGTCAAAAGCAGGTAAGAAAGAAGTACCAAATTCTTATGGTTCATGCATTCTTTCATGTAACTCTCATGTCATAACTATATAGTAAGCGTGAGATAAACGGACGAATGTATCTTATTTTACTGATATATGCAAATTGATAACAGCGTTTATCTTCTGTTTTCGGTTTGTATATATATATGTAAAACGCAATAAAAATGGTTGATGAAGGAACGCAATGCTCATATGAAGAACCTACAATCGCCAGTAAAAAAGCCATTCGAAGTTAAACGTCAATATACACCATCACTTGTAAGATCACCGTTTCAATTTGAAGAAACTCCTCGTCGCGTAAGAGGTCCACATACACTTGCGAAACGCACAAAACCTGCATCCAAACGTAAGAAGACACGCCGATGGTTAATTAGCGCAAGTATACTGGTATTGCTCGTGATAGTGATCGTATTTGAGCAAGCCAGTGGTCAGGGCGGGGCAGCACTGGCAGATATGCTACGTGCGACCCTCGGACCAACACTTACTGCACAAGTTGAGTCCTGGTATCTAGGTATCAATGACACCTTCCATCAATTGCAATATCATGTCTCTGGACAAAAAACGACTGCGCCTTGGACGATTCAAAGCGTGCGAGTCACGCCGACATCCACCAGTACACATCCCTCTACAAGTTCGACGGCAGTCACATTTGCCCCTATGCAACTTTCGCCGTTGCAAGTATTGATCACACCAGCCATCGATGGTGAAGGTATCTGGCAACCAGAAGTACAATCGACCGCAACAACAAACATACCTTCATTGCCAATCATCGCGCGCACGTTTCTCCGTCCAGACCCGGTGCGCCCTTACGCGATTGTCACCATGCTGCGCTTTGATACACGCTTTATGCGTTTACACATGGTTGCCGGGACCACCGAACCCGGTGGGCCTCGTGGCGTCACTGGCTCAGGCATTATTCCTGTCGCAGATCGTCAGGCTCTCCTGGCCGCCTTTAACGGCGGCTTCAAATACGCTGATGGGCAGTATGGCATGATGAGCAACGGCGTAACTTATGTTCCCGCACGTCCCAACACAGCGACAATCGCCGTGACAAAAGAGGGGCAGATATTTATCGGAGCCTGGGGGGTTGATCCACGCCTGACCGCAAATAACCCGGACCTGGTTGCATGGCGACAAAATGCTGCTCTTCTCATCAACCATGAGGTCATTAATCCACTCACACAAGATGGGGCCGCATGGGGGGGCACAGTTCTCAATAGTACCTACACCTGGCGTTCAGGCATTGGAATTACTGCCGATGGTAGTCTGGTTTATGCCGCTGGTAACTCATTATCCGCTCAGACATTGGGTGTGGCTTTACATGATGCGGGGGCAATCATGGCCATGCAAACAGATATCAATCCATACTGGGTGCGTGCCTTCCTCTACAGTTACCAGCAACAACAGCTTTCCATTACAAAACTCAATCCATCCATGCAAGGAACAGGTTATGAGTATTTAAACGGTACAGGACGTGATTTCTTTTACCTGACCTATGCCACACCAACACTTCCGGCACGTGGGGCACAGCGTGAAATGACACCACAATAAAGGATAGGACGCTCGTGAATAGAGAAACTCGTAAAACAGCACCAGAGGAACTCTTTTTACCTAAAAACAGCACAATTGAACGCGTCAAAGGTATTGCGCGTGCTATGCGCCCGCGCCAATGGACAAAAAATGGTGCGATTTTTGTAGGTTTAATCTTTGCCCAACGTCTGTTTTCGCTCTTCGCGCTAGAGCGAACATTACTCGCCTTTATTCTCTTCTGCCTTGTCTCCAGTTGTATCTATATCTTCAATGACCTTATTGATATTCCGCGTGATCGCCAGCACCCAACGAAAAGAACACGCCCGTTTGCTTCCGGTCTAGTGCCTACACGCTGGGGCATTGTCACAATTGCGTTCTTATTGCTGCTCTGCACAGGCATCCTGACGATACTTTTCCACATTCCTCTACGCACATTTCCCGATCCATTTGCGCGTTTAGGCGGTGCCAATATTTTATTTACGCTCACCATCGTTTCCTATATCGTGTTAATGGTTTTCTACACTATTTACCTCAAGCATATTGTCCTCATTGATGTATTTATTATCGCTATTGGTTTCGTGTTGCGCATTTTCGCGGGCGCGATTATCATTGCTGCCGCCATCTCACCCTGGCTCTATCTGGTCACCTGCTTCCTTTCCCTCTTCCTCGCTTTTAGCAAGCGCCGGCACGAGTTAGTTCTTCTACAAGAACAGGCGGGACATCATCGACTCACACTAAAAGCCTATAATGTTGCCTTGCTTGACCAAATCATCACGATTGTCGTGACAGGAACCATTCTCTCCTACAGCATCTACACGATTGAAGGCCCTCTTCAAGACCATCGGCTTATTATCACTATCCCGTTCGTGCTCTATGGCGTGTTTCGTTACCTCTACCTGATCCATCTGCATAAAGGCGGCGGGAGCCCTGAAGAGGTGTTGCTACGCGATCCCCATATCCGCACCAGCGTTTTGCTCTGTGGTCTCTCAGTGATCGCACTCGTCTATTTCATACCTGCGTAATGGCAGGTATGAAGAGCATAGCATGGTAATATAGTAAAGCCGTTAAGAACGTCGGGCAATTTCTTGCAACAATTGCTGGCCTCTGGCGATATAAAAGGTTTCGTTCATCGTTTCTCCTATGGTCATCACACAAATATTTACATTACATCATTGAAACGTTCCTTGACAGGCTCTTCCACAAGCGATAAGATATAACCGCTAGATGTAGTTTTTATGGAGGTATTGACACCTATGCCAGCTCACCGCTAATTTCATCCGGTTCCACCATCATATCAGCCGAAATATACGGCCCATCAAATGACAAGCAGTCAGCAGATCACTGCGCTTTTTCTTGTTGCGAGTTAGTATTGCACAGGCAAACGATGGGTTAGGATTGGCGGGACACTTCCTGTATATCGGGCAGAAATAGGTCCTTACAGCAGGAAAGCATCTCCAAAAGAAGAAACGATACATGCAGCATTGTGGGCTACATGTATCGTTTCTTCTTTCAGCTATTTAGCGGCGATAGACAGCGTCAGCAGCGGCAAGGGCTGCACCAGGAGTGACAGACCAGCCGCACTCTGGCAGAATATGTTCCAGTGCAGCAAGGACCGTATCAACATTGCGCCGACATGAGTTGTAGCCCATTAAGCCGATACGCAATAAGCGACCTTTCAATGCTCCAAACCCACCACCAATCTCGATATTATATTCCGTGAGCAAACGCTGGCGGATAGCCACCTCGTCAACACCCTCCGGCAACTTCACAGCCGTTATAACGGAAAGTTCATAGCCAGATTGCGTCAATAGCGGCAAGCCCATTGCTTTAATGCCCGCTTTCAATGCGTCTCCGTGTAACTGGTGACGCGCCCAGCGTGCCTCTAGTCCTTCTTCCAGAATCTGGCGCAAGGACTCGTGTAGTCCATAGACCAGATTGCTGCTCGCGGTATGGTGATAGGTATGATCGCCATTCCAGTAACGTTGTAAATTTTCTAAATCGAAATAGTAACTCTGTACAGGCTTGCGCCGCTTTTTGATTACCTGTAACGCGCGCTCATTCAGCGTGACAGGTGCCAGTCCCGGCAGCGCACCCAGACATTTCTGGCTCCCTGAATAACAAGCATCTATCTTCTGCGCGTCAACCGCGAGAGGCACACCGCCCAATCCACAGACAGCATCAACAGTAAACAATGCCCCATGTGCATGAGCAATGCGCTCAAGCTCGCCTAGCGGTTGTAGCAAACCCGTTGAGGTTTCCGCAATTGCCGTAGCGACCACTTTCACATCTGGATGCTCTTTACAAGCCTGCTCAACTGCGGCGATATCGAGCGGTTTGCCTAACTCTGCCTGCACATTGATGACATTTGCCCCAATACGCCGCGCGATATCAACCGCCTGTCCACTAAAGAAACCCAGGTTGCCGATGATGATTGTGTCACCCTCTTCTAAAAGGTTACACAATGCTGCCTCCACGCCAGAAAAGCCTGAACCTGAAATACAGAGCGTCAAATCATTTTTTGTTTGAAAAACCTGTCTTAGCAGTTCAGCAGTCCCTTCCAGAATGCGCGTAAACTCCGGGTCCATATGTCCGAGTTGCGGAGCGGAGGCCATACCCAACACACGAGGATCGACATTACAGGGACCAGGGCCAAGTAATAATCTATACGAAGGATGGAGTTCAGGTATTTGCTGAAGAAATGCTTTTTCCTGACCAGTTGCCAGTTGCGTCATACAAACAGTCTACCTTTCAGGTGCATTCAATGACATGCCCTCGCCATTGAGACACATCATCTGAGCATCCATGCACAAGAATCTGCCCAGACCGTTTTCTATTGTACGCCTTTTACCACTAAGATCACAATATCTCTACCGCTTTCCTCTATGTTACCTTCTTACGCACAGCTTGGTAAAAAGGCAATGCACATAGGACCAACAGATCATGCACACAGGTATTAACTAGACAGTGCCCTGGTATGGTACAATACATCTCGTAGCACTTCTTTGATACACTGTAAATAAAAAAGACAACATTTTTCAATTGGGTATTATATATGTTTCGTAAATTACAGGCAATTGAAATTGCCGAGGGAGCTTTACTGGCAGATATTGCCGTACTTTTCCAACTACTTGTCACCTATATGCCCGTTGGTTCCGAATTTTTTCGTTTACTCAACTTTGTCGTCTTTGCCATTATTGTTCTGCGGCGTGGCCTCTACGTAGGCATTATGAGTATGCTCGTCACACTCTTTATTGTCGCTGTCACGGTTGGACCACAAGCAACCGCCCTTCTCACACTAGAGAGCCTCGGTGGCCTCTTCCTCGGTTTCACGATGAGACACCACCTTCGACATATTCCTCTCCTGCTCATTGGCATTACAGGGGGCGCAGCAAGCTTATTTTTTCTCATACTGTTATCATTCGCTCTTACGGGTTTTGCGGTTGATACAATTGTGCGCCCTATTCATGACGCATACACAATCGCACTCTCCGTCAGTAATCAGGTTGCCCTAAATCTCAATCTATCCGCGCAATGGCAGCACACATTTTACCCCACAATTAACAATGTTATGACATTTTTCTTCACTTACTGGTTGCTCTTATTCTATCTCCTTCTTTGGCTGCTGCTCTGTCCCGTCGTCACGGCGATCTATTTCGCGACCAACTTTTTCGTGCGTGTGCTTGGCTATGACGTTCGCCCCTTCCCAGGTGGATTGATTGATCGTCTCGCCCAATCTTCTATACGCCATTTCAGAGTTGAAGCACGTAATCGCGAAAAATCCCGTTTCTGGATTGCTCACTTTATCAGAAAAGATATACGGCGATCAGCACGACTATGCAAGAAATCGTTCTCGTTCCGGCGCAGGAGACACATTATACCATCATGAATACACTACCACTCATTGCTATCCAAAACGTTACCTATACCTATCCCGCAGAAGGCAAAAAAACGCGCAGCATCACCTCGCCAGCACTCGATGGCGTCAGTTTAAACATTGCGCAGGGAGAATATATTGCGCTGCTCGGCCATAATGGCAGCGGGAAATCCACGCTGGCACGTCATTGCAATGCATTACTCTTGCCCGAAAGTGGACATGTGTTGATCGATGGTCTGGATACACTCGATAACTCACTACACCAGCGTATTCGTGACAAAGTGGGGATGATTTTTCAAAACCCAGATAATCAGATTATCGCGACAGTGGTGGAAGACGATGTAGCCTGGGCCTTGCGTGTGCGCGGCATTCCACTACCACTATTGCGCGAGCGCGTTGAGGACGCGATGACTGCAGTTGGCATCGAAACACTGCGCCGTTTTCCGCCACACAAACTCTCAGGCGGTCAACGTCAACGTCTGGCAATTGCCGGTGTGCTGGCCTTACGCCCACAATGCATCATCGCAGACGAGGCCACTTCCATGCTCGATCCTCTATCGCGACAAGATATCGTCTCGCTTTTACACCATTTGCATCAACAATACAATTTAACAGTTATCCATGTCACGCACCTGCTCGAAGAAGCCGTACTGGCACAGCGCATTGTAGTAATGGAACAAGGGCATATTGTCATGGATGGTACACCATCAACAATCTTTGCCAACCTTGAACAGCTACGCGCGCTCAAACTTGCGTTACCGGAGCCACTAGTCCTGGCAGAGCGTCTACGCACTATCGGCTTTCCCATTTCAAGGCACGCGCTCACAATCGAAACCATAGCACAGGAGATCACACATTGAGCGAGCCGATCATTATCACACAACACCTTTCCCATACCTACCAGTCTGGTTTGCTCACAAAAGCGGCCCTGATCGATATTACTCTGGAAATTGCGCGTGGCAGTTGTGCCGCTATTATTGGCGTTACTGGCTCTGGCAAATCGACACTCATCCAACACTTCAACGCGCTCCTGCTGCCGACGCAGGGCACTGTGATCGTAGATGGCATAGATATCAGCAAACGCGGTGTAGATTTACGCCTGTTACGGCAGCGCGTCGGTATGCTCTTTCAATATCCTGAAACGCAACTCTTCGAGCGCACGGTCTACGCGGATGTTGCCTTCGGTCTGCATCGTCAGCATCTGGAGCGTCACGAGATACGGAAACGTGTGCTAGCCGCATTAGAGATGGTCGGCCTTTCGCCGCATACATACGCCATGCGTTCACCGTTCGACTTGAGTGGCGGCCAGAGACGCCGTGTAGCCCTGGCAGGTGTGCTGGCAATGTCGCCCGATATTCTCATATTAGATGAGCCAAGCGTTGGTCTGGATGCCGATGGGCGCAACGAATTTTACAGCTATCTGCGCCATGTTCAGCAGGAACGCGGCGTCACGATTATTCTTGTCTCGCACGATATGAGCGAAGTAGCAAGCATAGCCGACACACTATTCGTCTTACACGATGGTCATCTCGTCACGCAGGGAGCACCACACGCTGTTTTCGCGCAAGCAGCCCAACTGCGCACATGGGGCTTAGCTGCACCACCGCTGAGTGAACTGCTCGCGCTATTGCGTGCCCAGGGACTGGTTATCCCAACTGATATTTTTACACTTGATGACGCTTTTCACTGGCTACAACACCATCAACCACTCCCAACAACACAGAGGCGGGAGCAATAACCAGGATGAACGCTATAAACAATTATCTTTTTGATCTTTGCTCATACAAATTTTAATAGTCTTTGGCTATAGGAATTTTTTATGCTCAAAAATATCTCATTGGGAACCTATTATGAGGGAACAAGTCTGCTGCATCGCTTGCAAGCCAGGACAAAACTCCTGGCGTTAGTTGGTATCGCATTCTGGTTTTTCCTTGCAAATCAGCACAACTGGAATTTTGCCCCTGTACTGGCTGCAACTATCACAGTCCTTACAGGTATCGCATTATCGCATATCGCGCCGCGCATCATCTGGCAACGCCTATGGCTCCTTGTTGTTTTTATGCTAATTGGGACTATCCCTACACTTCTCACGCGCTCAGGAACCTTTAAAGCGTTTTACACGTTAGGCCCAGTGATGACAACCTATGGCACAATGCGCCAGTTACTCCTGATCGGCGGCACAATCTTTCTATGTATCTTGCTAAGCTCGCTCTTGCCCATTCCTATACTGCACTCCTTGTGGCGTAATATCTGGCTGCGTCGCCTGCGCATATTCCTGCTCTTGCTCACACTGGCTGCTTTTTTCTTTCTCTGGCTCATTCATACCCAAAAGCCCACCACAGTTTATCCCATTGGTCCCCTGATCGTCACTTACACTGGTGTCTGGACGATTGGCAACAACTTCGTTTTTCTGCTCGTTCTTTTTACCAGTTCACTGCTTGTGACGATGACAACGCCGCCAGTAGCCCTGATCGAAGGTCTTACCATGCTGCTTGCCCCATTACGTCGTCTCAAACTGCCCGTTGATGACTTTGCGCTCATGGCCCTGATCGCGCTACGTTTCATCCCCACACTCAACGAAGAGATCGAGCAACTTATCAAGGCTCAAACTGCGCGTGGAGCCGATCTCACCAGCGGCACACTGATGGAACGTCTGCAAAGCCTGGGTATGCTCTTCGTCCCACTCATCCAGGGCATCCTCAGACGTGCCGCTGAGCTAAGCACTGCCCTTGAAGCGCGTGGCTATCGCAGCGAGGACAAACAAACACTGCTCTATGAGCAAACATTCACACCCAAAGATTTTATAGTGATGGGACTGCTCGTAGCTGTGATAGTGGGAACAGTACTCTTATAAAATGCAGAAGAGACAAAAGATGCAGAAAACCACGTGGTTTTCTGCATCTTTTGTCTCTTCTCAAACATCTACCAACGCACGAGCATACTCCCCTGTCCGGCTTGCACGCGCTCACGTAGCACGCGGTTTCCCACATAGACAACAACTTCATATGCTTCACGTTGCGGCTGATAGCCGTGGTGCTGCTCATCAATGCGCACCACCACGCCAGTTTCATCCACGCGGCAACTGACAGTTGTCGTCGCGAAAGCACCCGCGCGGTATGCCTGCGTACTCCCATCATCTTCATAGAGGGTATAGCTGGTCTGACCATCTGTTGCCATATAACAAGCAAACGTGAGTGAGTCAGTTGCCTTCTGATCTACATACTGCATGACAGGTGCAAGGGGCAGAATACTATTGCCGCGCACAAACAAGGGCCAGCGATCTAGTGGTGCCGCAATGTCGTGGCTATCTCTCCCTGCATATTCGTTGCCATTCCAGAAATCGAACCATTGCCCTTCCGGCAGGTACACGCTACGGCTGGTAGCTCCTTGCGCTAAGATGGGAGCCGAGAGTAGCGTCTCACCCAACAAAAACTCCGTCTCGTCATCACATGCCTGCTGGTCGTTTCCATAATGATAATAAAGCGGGCGCATGATTGGCGCACCACTGACCGAAGCATCATGAAACAGCGTATACAGGTATGGCAACAACCGATAGCGCGTCTCGATTGCCTCACGATAGGCATTCTCGTATACCTCACCAAAGGCCCAGGGTTCCTGATCGGGATTACCCAATGCATTGTGGTTGCGGCAAAATGGCATCAACGCTCCCAACTGCGCAAAACGGACCAGTAGTTCACCGTTGCTAGCCTCCCAAAAGCCGCCAATATCGGCACCGACAAAGGGTATACCACTCATACCAAGATTGAGACACATACGCATTGCCAGTGACACATGTTCCCAGCGACTGCTATTATCACCTGTCCAGAGAGCCGCATAACGTTGCATCCCTGCCGTTCCTGAACGTGTCAGCACAAACGGGCGCGAGTTGGGGCGTAAACGCAGCAGGCCCTCATATGTAGCGCGTGCCATCTCCATACCATAGGCATTATGAAACTGTGCATGTTTTACGGGCGGTCCATCTTGACCTGTCACATCCTCTCCTCCTGCCCGATGCACAACCTCATCATCAATAGTCTTTCCATGCAAAGATGTTTCTCCCACCTCTTGCGTAAGAATATTGGTTAATGATGGCTCGTTCATATCGTTCCAGATGCCATCGACACCCTGTGCGAGCATGATCTGATACTGGTCACCCCACCAGGTACGTACTTTCGTTTGCGAGAAGTCAGGGAACAGGCAAGGTCCAGGCCAGACACTGCCTCTAAAATATGCTCCATTCGGATAATGGCAAAACATATCTTTCTGCACACCATCGTGATAGACGCTATATTGCTCATCTATCTTGGTTCCTGGATCAATGATCGTGACCAGGTGGAAGCCTTGAGCATGGAGATAGTGCGTCATCTGCTGGGGTGTTGGAAATGTTTCTGGGTTCCAAGTAAAATTACGAAAACCACGCATATAGTCAATATCTAGCCAGATAGCATCACACGGGAGATCTCGCTCGCGAAAACGCAACGCGACTTCATCCACCTGTTGCTCGGTGAGATAGCCCCAGCGTGATTGATGATGACCCAGCGTCCAACGCGCGGGTAGCGGCATATGCCCAGTCAACTCAGTATACTGCTGCATAACTTTTGCAGGCGTCGGACCAGTAAAGAGATACACAATCAACTGATCTCCTTGAACAGTGATGCGCGCCTCATTTTCAACGGTGCTACCCATATCCATTTCGACTAACCCGGCATGGTCAACCAATACACCGTATGCTTCCCCGTCAGCGATATTGAAACCCATGTAAAAAGGGATAGAGGTATACATGGTCTCAGTAGTATCGTTATGATGAATGGGCGGGTCAACATTCCAAATAGGAAAGACCTGTCCACGTTTATTCATGTTCCCCGTTCGCTCTCCACAGCCATAGATACGCTCTCCCGTTTCCAGCATCCGTGTAAAGGTAATTGCGGTAGGGAAAAGAGTAAAGCCCTGAACATGCGTTTCAAGTAGGGACTGCATGTCTTTCTCAAAAGCAAAATTGGGCCAATGCTGATCGCCTTTTGCCACACTCCAAGAATGATAAGGCAATGTCCCTTCACCGCCATCAACCACGGCATAGCGTTTTTCTGACTCTATCGGTTTGCCACGTACACAGCGCACGCGAATAATATCACTCCCTAACAATCGCCCGGCGAGATAAAAAGGCGTCCCATCGACCACACCCTGCCAGAAATGCTCTTCTGCTTTTACGCCTTGATAGTGTATATTGGCAGTGTTTTTCAACATGTGCGAAATCCCTTTCTTGTATTTAGAAGAAGATTAAGGTTCCTCAACCTGAATCGCCAAATTTGCATAAATCTCCATGATATCTTAACACATTATCAACCATATCTCCCTCGCGGTAGCTTATTATATGCATGGGGAAATTGTTACAGGGTTAAACTTCCTGGGGGGGAGGTTCAATCAAAACTGTAACATATGGCAAGGGACGTGTACCATCGTTCTTCATAAAGCTTCTACTTGCAATACTAGACAGGTTGGGGGACTTGAATAGGACGGCAAGTGGTTGAAGCAAGACAATAGGTACATGATAAGAGATATCTTGGGGGAGATGTCTCGTGACTCAGCACATGGGTTCCCGCTCTGGGGGGAACATGAGAGAGCCTCGTACGAGGCTCTCTTTTTTGTGTCTCCTCTTGCTCAAAAACCATCTGCGGCAGTGAGTTTCTCCCACTACCGCAATAGCCCGCTTGCGCCTATGCCCCTAATTCATCTGGCGATGCACCGTTTTTAATACCTCCGTATCATGAATAAGCTCAACCCAACGATCAACAGTCGCCTCACGCTGAGCCTGAAGCATATCGAGTTGCTGACGCAATGTATCTGATGTCAACACGCGCTCTGTTAGTAAGCTATAGAGCCGATTGATGAGGTCGGCAAAAATACCGGGCACATTATTTGGGAGCGTCTCCAAACGATCACTATCGTACATCTGGCGCGTCTCCAGTTTATCCAATTCATAGCGAAATAGATGTGCGATACGCCGCTCAGTACTCTGCGCTAACTGTCCACAAATGACATCCAGGATTGGTCCCATCAGTTCGCGCGCTTGCTGCACGATATCTTCTGGCTTGCCTTGCACACTCACCAACCGATACAACGCATTGACCGCTGGATCTTCCTTTGTTGGTGCATATTTCTCTTCGTTCAGTAGCTCACCCATCGTCACATACAAACAAACATCACGCGCCTTTTCGCGCACTCCACGTTTGAGTTTATTGTAAGCCTTCTGTATTTCATCCAGTTCACCGCCAAATTCACCAAGCGCAACGCGACTGATATCCAGTGACCCCTCAATCTCTTCCTTGTGCGCGATAGGAATCAGAAACGCCTCTGCAAGCGTGCGTGCTGGTTCGTTTAACTCACGCTCCAAAGCGGCACTGAAACTCACGCGCAACTCTTTAATAAAGCTCCAGCCATCAATGTCTACCCAGCGATTGCCAATCTCCATCGCCGGCGAATCGGCTTGTGTGCGGTTGCCAACCTTGATAAAATGGTCAAAATGTCCCTGCATAATGCGGATTTTGATACGCCGTGAGGCGCGCTCATGGGCCATTGCCAGGGCGCGATGAAATGCATTGCCCTCTGTGCGAATAACGGTATCAAACTGTTTTAGGGCATCCTGCCACGCTATATGCATTTCACTGGTGCGGCGCAACAGTTGCTCAAAACGTGTTGCCCCCCTTTTACTCTGGCGCATCTGCATTTCTTGTTGCAATTCTTGTAAATCGCGACTATGAACACCTAGATTGCTCAGATTCTCCCAGCACAAGTCTTCAAGTTGCTGCAAGGCCATTGCCAGTTGTGTCTCTGCCTGCCGAAGCTGTACTTCATAACGGCTATTCGTAAGAAACATCTGGAGATCACCAGTTAATTCAGGCAAGCCACTAAAACGCAGCATCGCCTCGTGTTGTTTCGTGCTGACCTTCTGAAAATCTTGCGCGCTGGCCGTGGCAGGCAACGTCGAATCAATACGTAGCAATTCGGGATAGACGCTCAAAATACGTCCAGCATAATCTCGCCCTTCCTGAATACGCTCAGCATCAAGCTTCTGCCTTTCCAGACCCAGCGTTGCCAGGAGTGCATCAAGCCCGCGCACAGGATAAAAGAAGTAGTCATTGCCTACTCCGTGATGATGATAGGTACTGTAATTCGGCGGCAAACTACGTAGCAAAGGCCGCAAACTTCCAAGAGCCTTTTCAAGACTGCTTGAGGATGTGATTTCATCCCAGTGCGTTACCGCAAGAAATACCATGCGTGCGGCAACTTCTGGTGAGCGTCCATGCACAACCTTGCGACGTACCATATCGAAAATGCGTTGCGTGCGATCATCATCGCCAAAGCGGTTATTGCCAATCACCAGCACGACAGCATCAACAGTATCTAACTCATCGCGCAAAATCGTATCATGCCGCAACTGGCCTGCCGCGCCACCCGGCAGATCTACCAGCACACTCCCCGGCGGCAAGAGTGCACGCTGGCTGGCATGCAGTCGATACTCTACGTAATCTACCAAACGTATCAAGCGTGGCTCTTCGCTATCGCGGGCAGGCTCCTCGATATAACGACTACTCTCCTCTTTCCAACGTTCTGCCGGAATGCACTCGCTATGCGCTTCATCATCTTTCAAATACTGTTCAGCAAACGCTTCGTGCGCTTGCCGCAAAATAGTTAACTCCTCTATCAAGGCTTCTCGCGTGCGTGGATTCGTCACAACCTGGATGGCCCCTTGTGTTTTTTTCAACACATCATCAAAGGCTGGACGAGTCAGAAAATGAACAATCATCTCTTCTGACTCTCGCTCGTCACACAAGCGAACCTGTGTACGAACGCCTGTCACCGCTCCACCCGCAAGACGTGGAAAAATATCACGCCCTAACATAGCAGCCATCAATGTGCTTTTGCCAGCCCCTGCATGTCCAATCACCTTAACTGTATATTGGCGCGTAAAGTCAAGCGCACGGGTGGCTTCAGAAAGATGCTGGCGTAATTTCAGTACCTGTTGCGACTCCCCCTCTTGTAACTGTGGACGCTCAAATAGTTCCGCACAGGCACGCGCACGCTGCAGTTGTTTACGCCAGGCCAGCATTTTCTGCGCTTTGCCGGGTAAATCAGCCGGGAAAAAACGTTCCATCTGTGGAGCCTGCTCTTGCAAGCGTTGCAACGTATTCAAAATCTCACCCGGTGAAGAAGGTACTGGTGTTATCTCTCTCTCGTCTTCGTCCTCATCGTCCTCGTATTCTTCATCATCTTCGTATTCTTCTATTTCATCGCTCGTATTATATGAAGAAAATGATTGCTCCCCAGCAAAACCACGTCCCATCGCAGGACGCAGGCGTTGCCCACAAATATTACAAAATTCAGCATCAATACGGACCACATTATCACACTGTGGGCAAGTGGTGAGTTGTTGTCCCTGTCTAGTAATTTGCATAACTGTTGCGTAATCCCCCTTTACGAACCAATGTCGCGTAGCGATGATAGCATACCTTCTTGTAGGGATGCAATATGTCATTGATGTTCAGTAAAGCGGCGTATTGGTTTTTGCGCAACATCACTCGTTTTAAAAGCATAGAAGCGAAAATATTACAGCGCTATTGTGCTAATTCCCTTAGACTATCTTAGAAAAGAGGCGAAGAATGCATTCTTCTCCACTATTTTGTTCTTACTGTGGAGCGGCTAATCCACAACAAGCTATAGCATGTTTTGCTTACCAGCAGCCACTTACACCAATAATCGCAGCTCATACGCAGCTAGGTCTGCTTGCACAACGCTATCGTATTATTAAACAACTCGGCCAGGGAGGCATGGGAACGGTATATCAGGCGGAAGATACACGCCTGGGCAACCGTCTCGTTGCAATCAAGGTGATGAGTTTGCGCGGACTTAGCCAACAGAAAGCTAATGAAGCAGCAGAAGCATTCAAACAAGAGGCTCTTTTATTAGCCGACATCATGCATCCACATCTGCCACGCATCCATGATCACTTCTTCGAGCAGGGGTCCTGGTATCTTATTATGGACTATATTAACCGCGAAACGCTCGAAAGTTACCTTACACAACGCGGCAACAAACTGCCTTTGAAGGAAGTGCTGGCTATCGGCATACAATTATGAGACGTACTACACTACTTACATACACGTCAGCCTCCTATTATTTTCCGTGATCTGAAACCAGATAATATCATGCGTACACAGGAAGGGCATCTCTATCTCATTGACTTTGGTATCGCACGTCATTTCAAACCTGGGCAAATTCGCGATACCATCGCATTTGGCTCACCTGGTTATGCCGCACCAGAACAATATGGGAAACAGCAAACGACTCCCCAGGCCGATATTTACTGCCTCGGCGCGGTTTTACACCGTTTAATTACAGGTGTTGACCCCTCTATTTCGCCTTTCAGTTTTTCACCTCTTCCCGCAGGAACAGGTCCAGCCGAACTACAAGAGCTTTTGGCGCATATGGTTATGATGGATGCGAAACAGAGACCAGTGAGCGCGGAGTGGGTCAAAACAGCAATTACAGTAATCGAAGAAAAAGTATCATCAGGCACAGTTGTCAGCAGCAGTACAATGGGACAACACACACCTCAACCACCATCAGCATTCAGGCATCTCTCGCCACTACAATTTGTCGTGCCTACACCAGCATCCAATTCCGGTCCAGGTACGCTTGTTTGCACGTATCGCAGTATGCATATTGACCGTATCACTGCTCTTGTATGGTCGCCAGAGGGAGATCAGATAGCATCCGCAAGCTACGATAAAACCGCACAGGTATGGAATGCCCATACAGGAACACTACAAACCATCTATAAAGAGCACAACATCAGGTGGATTACTAGCCATATCCACGCGATTATATGGTCACCGATGCGCTCTCCCCATCAGTATGCCAATCTCATTGCGACAGCGAGCGAAGATAAAACGGTGCGTATTTGGAATGCGACCACAGGAACAACAATAAACATCTACACCCAGCACAACGGACCAGTCTTTTGCGCCGCATGGTCGCCCGATGGAAATTTCCTCGCCTCAGCAAACGATGCATCTATTCAAGTATGGAAACCCACTGAGAATCAGGCTCAGAGCATCATGACAGATCCCAAACACAACAGGCGTCAACTGGTCTGGTCACCAGACGCTACCAGATTTGCAGTCAGCCACGAAAACGAGGTTACTGTATACGATTTTTCAACAGGCACAATTAAAAATGCCCAGCATAACGTCTATCGTGGGCATGCCGAGCTTATCCACGCATTAGCGTGGTCGCCCGACGGGCAATATATTGCGCGCGCAGGCGATGACAAAACAGTGCAAGTATGGGATGCCCAGAGCAAAAAGCTTATTTTTCTGTATGCAGGTCATACGGATGCACTCAGAGCCATCGCCTGGTCACCAGATAGCACATTGCTTGCATCTGCAGGTATTGATGGTAGAGTACAAATTACTGCTGTGGCAACACAACGCCTCATCTTTAGCTACACAGGACATCACACAGTAGTCTCTGCTCTGGCATGGTCGCCAGACGGCACGCGTATCGCTTCGGCGGATGGACATAATACGATACAGGTCTGGCAAACACGGTGACTGTTGAGCAGGAGAGACTAATAGCAGAGAGTGTCTCTCCTGCGTTGTTTTTATGAGACAAAAACAGCTTGATGGGCGATATTGCTGGCAACTTGCTGCTCTAGTGGCGTGGCAAGAGGCAATGCAGGCCAGAGTTGATGTGCAGCATCGTTGGCGGCTAACAAAACACCAAAGCGTTCTAGCAACATGGCTTGGGAAGAAAAATTCGCGTCATTCGGGACAAACACCTGCTGCATTGTCATTGCCAGACAGCCATCAGCGCGATTTTTGCCCGAAAGATAGGACCAGTACAATTGCTGCCCAACTGATGGAAGTGACTGATACGACGGCTGTGTTACCAGCGTATTCATCGCTGTGATGCAATTCGGGTCATCAAAAGAACTTGCCCCTTGCTGATGAAAGCTTATTGCCCAATCTCCCTGTTGCCAACGTATACGCAAAGTAACATACTGCTGACCACCGCTCACGAATAATGGCTCTGCTGCAGCCGCAACAGATGACTGTATAAGTGGTGTATATTGCCAGATAGGACGGATAATCGCCGCAACATGCCAATCAGCATTTGCCCCAGCAACATCGTTTGAGACTCCCGGCCAGTTCAACGTACAAAACAGGCGGCAATCATGCCCATCGACAAAACAGGAGACGCCAAGCGAAATACCCTCACAATCAGCCGGAAGAGCTGTATTGGTATCAAGGACAAAACGGTGCGTTACCTGCAATGGCGTAACAGCGGTACGCACAACGCTCTGATCCAGATTATAAACGTACCGCTCACCCGGTTGCACCACGGTTGTCGCTTGTAAGTTGTCTAAGAATTGCTGAGTATCCTGTATTAACGCAAGCCTTTGCTCGACGGACATGGAAAGCAAAGAGGGCGCTGTCGGAAAATTGATCAGTGTGGCTTGACGCCCATAGCCATTCATACCAACAATACTTGTTTTACAGGTTTGTAGCCCACGCGCAGGAGCTACCACCAGGATACATTGTTGCGTATCAAATGGCTCGGCATGCCATACAAATACATGAAAACCCTTTGTCAGGGTAATAGGTTGCTGACTAATCAATGTAGGCACTTGTGTCAGTTGATGCCCGTCAAGTGTCATGCTCCCCCAGGGAGGCAGGGTCTGAAAGAAAAAGAGTTGCTCCCGTGTAGCATCCGTTTTTTGGGCAGGCACAAGCCAGGAAAATACCCCCCACATCGATTGCATACTTACCAGCAACACGAGTAGCCCAATGAGAAATAGACTACTGGTAACCGCTATGCGCTTGCGCCGTTGCTCAAAGGATAAACGTTTAGATAACACAAGAGAATACGCAGCCAAAGACTTTCGTGTCGCATTGTTTTTCTGTTTACGCTCTACATCCAGGTCCTGGATTTCAACAATCTGCTCTTCGGGGTCATATTCGTGATTAAGATCAGACATCATCTACTGCTTTCCATAAAAGCACGCACATCGCGCATTAGACCGCATACATGATTGCACGCCCCTTGTTGATATCAATAACATATCCGCCCTCAATTGTCTAGTCTGCATATGCATCAATCTTGTTGTGAAGCAATTTGACACGATAAGAAACAAGATTTGACACCAATACCATAGCGTGATATAATTAGAACAAGATTTCAATGTACATTGTACACTAACTGGTTATACGTAATGTCATCCATTTTTATCTATTGATCACGTATCCTCTTACACGTTATACCATTGCCATCAGACAAAAGCCCTCACCTCGTCTCGTGAGTTGTGCCTTTATGCTGAAAGGGGCCAGTCTCAATGAGTATTATTCAACTTACACAAACTATTCACATTGCACCCAGATCATCAGGTCAGGCAAAGAGAGGCAATCTACAACCTGCACTTCCTGGTATGGAGCCGGAAACGCTTACCACTCCTACCATTTCCAACCGTCAAATTGCAGAGGTGCTTGCCGATGTCGCCGATCTCATAGAAAGACAACATGGCAATCCCTATCGCATTCAAGCCTACCGCAATGCGGCACGTGGCGTACTCGAATTGCAAGAACCAGCGGCGAATATTCTTGCACGCGGCGAAGACCTACCCATACCCGGTCTGGGCGAGCGGCTTCGTGCGCGCATTGCCCAACTTGTGGCCGATGGAACGATGACCATTCAGGATGGAATTTACACGCAAACGCTACCGCAACCTGTACGCACACTTATGACGCTCGAACATATCGGCCCATCCACAGCGATCCGCCTCTACGAAGAGCTAGGCATCGATAGTGCCGAAAAGCTCTGGCAGGCGGCGCAGCAGCATCGCATCTGCACCTTGCATGGCTTTGGTGAACGTAGCGAGACCCGAATGAAAGTCGCCGCCGCCCATCGACTACATCGGCATCAAGGCGATGCCGCCTGATGAGAGTGCTATCAGAGAAGGCGTACAGGAAATGTGATAAAATAGGGAAAGAAGCGGCGTGAGAGTACTGCACATTTCACGCCTCTAACCCGTTTTACCGTCTTCCCAAGCAGGAGGCATTGCTATGTCTGAACAAA
Source organism: Ktedonobacterales bacterium (assembly GCA_027451525.1). Lineage (GTDB taxonomy): Bacteria > Chloroflexota > Ktedonobacteria > Ktedonobacterales > Ktedonobacteraceae > DTNP01. The sequence continues at coordinate 193,155 of DAIDJF010000001.1, read as the reverse complement.
TTGCCCATCTAAGCATTCCAGGAGAGAAATCTCGCGATCTGCTTGCGCGCCGTCAGCAGGTTGTGGCACGCGGGCTTTCCGCCACGATGAACGTCTTCGCGGCCAAAGCCGACGGAGCAGTCATTGAGGATGTAGATGGAAATCGCTTCATTGATCTCGCAGGTGGCATTGGAGCCATGAATATTGGGCATACGCGCCCGGAAGTCACACAAGCCATCGCTGAACAGGCCGCAAAATTTACCCATACCTGTTTCACTGTCATGATGTATGAGCCATACATTGAACTGGCAGAGCGGCTCGTTAAGCTAACTCCCGGCGATTTTCCCAAAAAAGCCATTTTCTTCAATAGCGGCGCAGAAGCCGTTGAGAATGCAGTCAAGATTGCGCGCTATGCGACAGGCCGTCCTGCCGTCATTGTCTTTGACAACGCCTATCATGGTCGTACACTAATGACCATGACCATGACCGCTAAAGTCAAGCCATACAAACATCGCTTTGGCCCCTATGCACCAGAAGTATATCGCGCGCCATTCCCTTATCCCTATCGCATGAACATGACGCCTGAACAGGCTTCACAGGCTTGCATACAGGAGATTGAGCGCATGTTTGTCGGTGAAGTCGCTCCCGATCAGGTAGCAGCCATTATTATCGAACCTGTTCAAGGCGAAGGTGGTTTCATGGTTTCCCCGCCGGGATTCTTGCGTGATCTGCAAGCACTATGCGCAAAACACGGCATCCTCTTTATTGCGGACGAAATTCAAACGGGTTTTTGCCGCACAGGAAAAATGTTTGCAGTCGAACATGATGGCGTCGTTCCCGATCTGATGATTGTTGCGAAATCAATGGGAGCTGGCATGCCGATCAGCGGCGTTATTGGACGTGCCGACATCATGGATGTCCCTCCACCGGGAACACTTGGTGGAACCTATAGCGGCAATCCAGTGGCCTGCGCCGCCGCTCTCGCTGTCCTTGATCTCTACGAAAAAGAAGATCAGGCGGCCCTTTCACGCCGTGTTGGACAGGCCGTGCTGGACAAATTCACGCAACTCCAGCAACGCTTCTCGTTTATCGGTGACGTGCGTGGGATTGGTGGCATGATTGCAATGGAACTGGTGAAGGATCCAGCAACGAAAGAGCCAGATGCCCAGAAAGTCGGTGAAATTCTCGCCGCCGCTCACAAGCGCGGCCTGATCTTGATCCGCGCAGGCATGTTCGACAACGTGATTCGTGTCCTCGTACCACTCTGCATTACCGATGAACAACTGCAATATGCACTCAACGCGCTCGATGAAGCCGTGAGTAGCGTTGCACAACCAACACCTACAGCTATCGCGTAGACTCCTTCGACCTTATAAGGGGAGGGATGTGCATGAGCCATTTTGACAATATTCTCATGCACATCACCTTAACTCAGAAATCACCACGCTCAACCATAGCAATAAAACGCTGCTCTAGCTCATATGTATATTTCCCTGGTTTTCCGCCCCCAATTACAATGTCGTCTATCTGCACAACAGGGGTAATTTCTTTTGACGATGAGGTAATAAACGCCTCGTCAATAGAGATCAATTCTTCCAACAGAATCGGTCGCTCCTCTATGGCAAAACGCCCCTGCGCCAACTCTAGCACCACATTGCGCGTGACACCCATCAGCACGCCATTACGCGGCGTTATCAGCGTATCGCCACGAAAGACAAAAAAGTTACTGCGCGTTCCTTCCAATACATGCTTCTGTTCGTTCACAAAAAGCGCATCCGATGCTCCATGCCGCATTGCCTCCTTTAGCGAGCGCACCGCCGCAACATAATTGGCGGTCTTGGCCTCTGGTGAAACGCGCTGCAAGTGGCTGGTGATCAGCTTGCTACCTCTGGCAAAACGCTCCATATCACGCTCACCAAGAGGGGTAATCAACACGGCCAGCGTTGGTTTACCTGAAGGGAGAATACCGTCTTCGCTCTCCCCGCCTGTCACCAGAATGCGAATAGAGGCATGCACATAAAAATTTCTTTCAATGACCTCGTGAATGATCTCCGCCACAAAATCACGCGTATAAGGCACATCCAGATCAATTAGTTCCGCAGAACGCGAGAGACGATCCAGATGCTCTTTTAGATGAAAAGGGCGTCTATTGTAGGTACGAAGTGACTCAAATACACTGTAGCCGCGCAAAACGGTAATATCATTGATCGAAAGCGTGGCTTCGTGGGGATGTACCCAACGACCACCAACATACCATAAAGCTATATTATCCATAACGTCCTCCTGCTCATTGCGAACAATACTGGCTACATTAGAACACGTCTTTCTCTCGTAGCCAGGTAATAAATGACTCAGGAACGGTCATCGTCGAGAGACGACTCTGCCGCACCAAACTCCACTCATCAAAACGATGACTCTCTTTAATCTCACGCAAGGTAACTGGTTGCGCGAAACAACGTACAAACGCCATCTCGACAACCCAACTTTTCGCGTCCTGGGGGTCTGGTCGTGGTTCAGAAATTACGTGTGCCAGACCAACAATTGCCGCTTCACCTTGACTATGATAGATCAGAACCTCATCACCTGGGCGCATCAGCTGAATAGCGCGCACAGCTTGCGCGTTTCGTACTCCATCCCAGATAGTTGTGCCCTCACGTTCAAATTGCTCAATCGAATAGGCTTCTGGGTCCGTCTTAGCAAGAAAATAATTCATACATTTTCCCTCTGTTTCTGTTCAAGTGGTTGACCACTCACTCCCATTGTACGCATTACAAGCGACCGATGCCAAAACTCTCAAAAACATCACAATTCACCAAAGAGGCAAAATATCTAACCTTTTCATTGGCTCTTCGTAATAAATAATGGAACAATACAAATGAACATTGGAAATCTAAATACAGCGCAAAAAGGAGAAACTATCATGACACAGACAGATCCAAACGCCTCTAATGTGGAACAGAGACCAGCATACGAAGAGCTACAAGTGGTGGGTGAGCAGTTGTTGAGCAAGGTCAAAGAGCTGATTCATGAAGGCAATGTACGACGCATCATTATCAAGCAAGATGGCTATACGATTATGGAAATTCCTTTGACCGTTGGCGTCGTTAGCGTCTTAGTTGCACCTATGCTTGCTGCCATTGGAGCAATCGGCGCATTAATTGCCCAATGCTCAATAGAGGTTGTTCGCACAGAGCGTTCTAGCGATGTTCCTCCCGCGGGCGAGTAATCCTATACGATCAGACCAAATAAAAAACATGCTATGATACAACTGATGCAAGCACGTCATAGGTGCCTGCATCAGTTGTTTTCTTTGCCTGTTTGCAAAAATAACCACCCTATGACGTGTCTATCTACGAAGAATGGAGCAAGAAAGAGCGATGACCAAACCATCTCAAGAACAGTTCAACGCATTTGCGGATGCGCCACGCCAGTTTTCTACGCTGTTAGCGCAGCTAAGCGAACAACATATATACCATCAACCCGATAATGGCGAGTGGAGCATTCATGAGGTAATCATTCATATTGCCGATGCAGAAACAGTTGGTTTTTGGCGGTTCCGTCGCACGCTGGCTGAGCCTGGTTCCACGCTGGCAGTCTACGACGAGGCGGCATGGGCAACTCAGCTTTCCTACACGCGGCAGAGGCGTGATCTTGCCCTTACATTATTTACAGCACTTAGGGCATCAAGCGTAGAACTTTTGCGTTCTCTACCAGATGAGGCATGGGAACGCACAAGCATACATCCTGAGCGTGGTGTCATAAGCCTCTATGACCTGTTTTTAGTATATTTAGAGCATAGCACGCTGCATCTTCAACAGATTGAACAGCTAACACACCAGTTACCTGCATAAGTTGAATGGTAATATGGCATGACGAGGAGCGTATAATGGCAAAATCATTTTCTACACAGTTAGCTTTTTCTGACCGAAAGCACCTCCAATCCTACGTTTTAGTAGGACTCGGTATTATTTTCCTGCTTGGCGCATGGCTACTCCATCCTGATTATCGCACCTACCCTCTGGGGTTATTCCTGTTTGGTGCCGGTATCCTGGTTGCCTCTCTGCTCAATCCATACCGCTTATTAATCGCGGGCATCCTCTTGACACTTATCGGCATCTCTATTTTTTTGGCATTTAAACCGCTTATTCCTGACGGGAATGGAACATTGTTTTTTGCTGTCGGTCTCAGTCTTCTGGCAATCGCCTTCGCTGCCCGACGTGGCTACGTTAGCAAGGGTCCCATTACACCCGCGCTCATTATTCTCTTTGTGGGACTCATCGAGTATGGCCCCACCTATCATTATTTCCCATCCGGTTTTGCGCCATTCATCCTTTCGCTCTGGTTCCCAGGGCTTGGCTTGCTCGCATTAGGTATCATCTATCTCTTCGCCCGCAGCAAATAGCTCAAACACGAAAAGCACCAGTCCAGAAAATTCTATTTTCTCTGACTGGTGCTTTATAGCGTCGCTCTTAGCCTAATTTCATAATACCTTGCACAGGTCCATGAAACAGTCTGGTGCCTTTTTTCGCACGTGGCAGCAAGGAGATATCACGCGCGTGAAGGACTATCACCTGTTCGCCTTTGCCAATATCTCCCTGTATTAATAACTGATCATCCGCGCTCACAATCATCGTCAGCAGCACACGCTCTTTCCCTACAAGCTCGCTTGTTACCACACCTGCAGTTGCGCGGCCTTTTTGCGGATATTCAGCCAGATTCACCCGTTTTATTATCCCATCAGTTGTGGCGACAAGAAGCTCTTGGGCGGGTGCCGATGAGGCTTGCGCGTCATCCTGATAACAGACACTTACCACCTTTGCCCCTGCTCCCAAAGAGATTGCCGCAACTCCCTGACCAACGCGGCCCTGTGCTCGTACGGTCTCATCACTGAAACGTAGCGTTTGCGCAGTGTCGGTTGTAACCAGATACTCGCCTTGCCCACTAACCAACAAGGCAGTGATAACACTATCCCCCTCAGCCAGTTTCATATCCGGCAAACCATCCACATCAGCAGTACGGTACTCGCTCACAGGCGATTTTTTGACCTTACCATACATGCTAAACATCGCTACATAGCTCGTCTCTTCATAGGAAGTTATCGGCAAAATCGCCACAATCTCTTCCTGCGCAGCAAGTTCTAGCAATTTTTGTATCGCTTCGCCCTTTGAGGAGCGCGTTCCCATAGGAATACGATGCGTTGCAAGCTGAAACACGCGCCCCGTTGAGGCAATACACAACAGGTAGTCCTGTGATGTACTCGCGATGATCTGGCGCAAGTGCTCATCTCCACGCACCGGACTATACAGCTTCGTGTTTTGCTTGCCTTTCGGTGTAAATGCATCCGCTGGAAGTGCCTTCAGCATGCCGGAGCGCGTCCAGGCAATCGTCAGCGGCTCACGCTCATGCAAGCGCGCAACCGATGTAATTGGCGCATGAGCCACTCCCTCCACATCAATGACCGTCCGCCGCTCATCAGCAAATTGGCGCATTGTCTGCTGCATCTCTTTTTTTAACAAGGCTACCAGAGCTTTGCGACTGGCAAGTAACTGTTCTAACTCGCTGATACGCCCCTGTAGTTCGTCACGCTCGCGCGCGTATTTACCTGCATCCAGTCGTGTAACCTGAGCCAGCGTCATCGAGGCAATCACATCCGACTGAATCGGCGTAAGTGCATAGGTGCGTTCAATTTCTTTACGGGCTGCCGCACGGTCCTCGGCTTGCTGGAATATTTTGACAATCTGGTCGGCATGAGCAGCACCCGTAATCAGACCTTCGACTATATGAAGCCGTTCGCTGGCTTTACGCAATTCAAACTGCGAACGGCGCGTCAGCACATCCAATTGATGCGCATTCCAATAATTCAAGAGGGGAAGAATACCTGTCTGCTTCGGTTGACGCGCCGCCTGCATCGGTTCACCAAAGAGAAATACCATCTGAAACGAGAGAGCAACCTGCAAATCGGTCTCGTTGAAAAGTTGCGAAAGCATCTGTGCCGCATCCGCATCTTTGCGCAGATCGAGCACAATGCGCGTTCCCTTTTCTGTATCGCTCTCATCACGCACGTCGGGCATCAGACCTTCTAACTTGCGTGCATTGATAGCTTTGACGATTGAGGCTTTCACCTTATCACGACCAATGGGAGGAATTTGCGTAACTACCAGTGAACGGCTGCGCGGCGTCTCTTCCAGGCGCACCTCGGCGCGCACAATAATACGCCCCTTGCCAGTAGTAAAATAGTCTTTGATGCCCTCAATACCAATAATGCGTCCACCTTGCGAGAAGTCTGGCCCCTGAATATAGCCCATTAATTGCTCAATGGTCATTTCTGGGCGATCCAGCAGCGCGATACAGGCACGTAGAACCTCACCGAGATTATGCGGTGGAATATTCGTCGAGAGGCCAACAGCGATACCGCTCGAGGGGTTAACTAATGGCGGAATACGCCCAGGCAAGTAATCTGGCTCAACGACCTTTGGGTCTTGCTTGTAGGTGGGATGGAGAGAAACGGTTTCGCTCTCCATATCTGCCATCAATGCCTCTGCCAACGGCGAAAGGCGCATCTCGGTATAGCGATACGCGGCGGGAGCATCACCATCCTCGCTCCCCATATTCCCCTGACCCTCAATCAATGGATAACGCATCGTAAATGGCTGGGCCATGCGCACAGCCGCATCATACACCGAAGAGTCGCCATGTGGGTGATAATTACCCAGGATTAGTCCAACTACCTCAGCACTTTTCACCGTCGGACGTGTGGATAGGTAACGAGCCTCGCGCATACCCGCGAGAATACGCCGTTGCACTGGTTTGAGACCATCGCGCGCATCGGGTAAAGCTCGATCAGTCACGACCGAAAGTCCATAGGTAGCAAAAGCGCGTGCGATGATCACCGAAAAATCTTCTTCGCGAATCATCCCAGCCTCTGGGGATGTCGCGCTATCTGTTGTACGAGCCATAGCTAGATATCAAGCTCCTTGATTTTGCGCGCATGCTCTGCGAGAAAAGTGCGGCGCATCTCAGCATTTTTATCTTCCATCAATTCAGTCACCAGTTTGGCAGCTAGTACGCCATCTTCCATTGTCACACGTTTGAGCGTGCGACGCGCAGGATCAAAGGTCGTATCGCGCAATTCTTTGGGATTCATTTCGCCTAACCCTTTGAAACGCTTGAACTCCAACCCCTGCGCATCTGGATGCGTTGAGAGAAACTGAATCCGCTCCTCATCATCTAACAGCCAGGTAATTTTTCCTTTGTACTTCACTGAGTAGAGTGGTGGGCAAGCAATATACACATGTCCATGCTCAATCAACTCGCTAAATTCTTGATGAAATAAGGTCAATAGCAGGCATTGAATATGTAACCCATCAACATCAGCATCAGTTGCGATAATCACGCGGCTAAATTTCAGGCGCGTAATATCAAAGGTATCGCGCGTTCCAGTGCCAAGCACATTGATAATAGTGCGAATCTCTTCGTTCTCTACGATACGCACAAGATCAGCCTTTGCAACATTCAGCGGCTTGCCTTTGAGTTTAAGGATGGCTTGAAAATCAGAGAACCGTCCCTGCCCAGCACTCCCACCAGCCGAGTCACCCTCGACAATGAACAGTTCAGCACGCGAGGTATCTGCAGTGTTACAACGTAGAAATTTCTTCGACAAACTTGTATCAATGAGTTCGCCACTTTTCTTCGTGCCAGCACGGGCCAATTCTTCGACCAGTTGCGCCTCGTTGCGGGCCTTTTGCATCTGCAAGATTTTTTTTAGCCACTCTTTGCCCGCCGCCTGATTATTTTCAAACCAATCTTTTAAACCTTCATCCACTATCGAGCGCACAATCCCCTCAACAGGCGCATTATTTAAACGGTCTTTTGTCTGTCCCTGGAACTGTGGATTGGGCAATTTTACAGATATAACAACATTCAATCCTTGCTGAATAACTTCTGGCTTAAATCCCTCTTTTTCGCGGTTCTTAATGATGCCCATTTTCAATGCATTATCATTTAACACTTTCGTTAAAGCAGCCTTAAAACCAGTTTCATGAACACCCCCATCACGGGTACGAACAGCGTTTGCATAACTATACAAAATGATTTTATAGCCTGCTGTCGGCTGTAAAGCAACCTCCACCTGCACACTATCTTTTTCTTTTGCAATACCGATCACTTGCTTGAATAATGGAGTATTCGTTCCAGCTGCTAAATCGCGCACGTAATCAGGCAAACCTTCACGTGAATAAAATGTGCGGCTCATTTGCTCTCCTGCCGCCTCATCCCAGGCTTGCAGATGAAATGTGACACCGCGATTGAGATATGCTGCAGCTTTTAGTCGGCTTTCTATCGCGTCTAGAGCATAATATGCATCTGTATCAAAAACTGCACGATCATATAACCAGCGCAACTGTGTTCCGTGCAATTTTGGATCACAGGCGGTAATCTGGTGCGGCATTGCCGCCCCACGACTAAACGTCTGCATAAATTGCTGCCCATTTTTCCAAACAATTAGCTCTAGCTTTTCTGATAGCGCATTAATTACCGTTGAACCAACACCATGTAACCCACCAGCTGTTTTATACACTCCATCTGTAAATTTCCCACCCGAATGGGGAACCGTTAGAATAACGGTCGCTGCTGGCATATAATCACCTTGATAAAGCATCAAATCAAAAGGCAACCCGCGCCCTTCATCCCGTACCGTCACCCAGCCATCGCGCTCCACTGACACCCAAATCTGCCGACCGTAGCCTGCCACCGCTTCATCAACGGCATTATCTAACGCCTCCCAGATCAGGTGAAGCAGACCAGAGGTCGAGGTAGAACCAATATACATGCCGGGGCGGTGACGAATAGCCGCAATACCTTCCAATACCTGAATATCTGCCGCAGAGTACTCTACACTCTTCTTCTGCTTTGTTGTCATTTTTATCTCTTGTTGCATCTCGCTAACATGCACAATTTCTTCTCGCGAGGTCTCTGTATCATCAAATGCAAGTTGAATAGTAGCCCCTTCTTGCCGCTGGGGAGATGTCTTTGGGGAACGAGCCATCTACCATTCCTCTCTTTCCTATACTTCACTTCTTCAGCATACAGCCTTAGCCGCTGAAAGTCAATATACTTTAGACCAAAAGTTCCAAAATTTCTTTCTTTGTATATGGGTCATTTCTGGTAACAAGACAAAACACATGAAAGCAGCAAAGCAGCTTCTTTAGATACGAAACCGCGCATTACACTAAGAAAGAATTTTGATGCTACTTTTTTTATATTTATTTCCTTTCTTTTCTTGTATTTTCACACAGCATGCACAGAAAATTCACGTGTTTTGATCGTACCGTTCGCCTGGCTTCATACCATTTTCACATAGGGATTGTATTTTCTTTTCGTATCGATTATAATTACCTCTATGCATTCAATACTCACATTAGGAAGGATGGCATAGGCGGATGCCGCGTCCATCAAAACACGTATCACCAGACACATTAGGAGGGCGCATTCGAGCCGCGCGGGAAGAGCTACACCTCTCCTTAGCCGATGTTGCGGGAAACCAGTATAGCACAAGTCTCATCTCGCAAATAGAACGCAATCGTGTTGACCCTTCACAAGAAAGTCTGCACTATCTGGCGGAAAGACTCCATCTGCCACTTACCGATCTTGAAATATTGGCACAGCAACACCGAGCTTCTGAAGTTGAAGCACGCCAATATAAGTCCTATGAGGACTTTCGCGTCGAAATAACCCAATTTCTTAAAAATAAAGAATTTCAAAAGGCTATTTGCGCTTTTCAAGAAATCATTTTCCCTCAACTGCCTCTTTTACAACGTTGGCGTTTAGCCGCTCTACGTGGACAATGTTACTTTGAACAGAAAAAATTTTTAAAAGCTTTACAAGATTTTACCTATGCTATTCGTGAGCAACCAAAACAAGAAGGTCTATCAGCCGAACAGCAGCAAGAACTTATGCTCCTCCATCTGCATCTCGCCGCAACCTATCGTGAACTCGGCTTGGAGGGGGCATTTGAAGAATATGAAATAACGCTGCAAATGATGAATCAGGATACCCCCTTTGGCTATGTGGCAGAAGCACATTGGGGAATGGCGGTTATTGCCTTTACGCAAGCCTATTATATGCGTGGTCCCCTTGCCTCCGCTTCTTGTCGCGCGGACAAGTTGCGTATTGCATTAGAACATGCTGAGAATGCCCATGTCTTATACCGCTCCATTCATCAACCGTTACAAGCCGCTCTCGTTCTTTGTCAGATGGCCCAGATTGAGCGTGAACTTGGACGACGAGACAACGTGCGGCGTTCTATGCACGATCTCATTGAATACTGGACAAACACCCCACAACGCTATAATACAAGCGATCTACAAGCACAAAAATCTCGCGCCAGTATTCTCTCAGCCGCCGCCTCTACCCTTGCTGCGCTTGCCTTAGAAGATGCCGATTATGAAGAAGCCCTACACTATGCCGAAATGGCTGTAGATACAAGCGCAGAAGGGCAAATCGCGCGTCAAGCTGACGCCCATATCATGCTAGGAAGAGTGCAAGAAGCCATAGGGAATAATAAAGAGGCAGAACAGGCATTCCGCCAAGCTACATTGATATTGGACGATGCCGACTGTACTGCCTCCCGTGTTCAGGCAAACCTCCGTTTAGCACGTCATCTGATTAAAAAAGGACAGGTCGCAGAAGGCAATATAATATTAGAGGAGGTCCAACAACTCTCCGAGGTTGTCGCACAAACAACGGCCAATGCTTAAGGCACACAAAGAGCTCACAGGGCCGTGTCCAGTATGTGCAACAACCTTCACATATACTGGCACGTACCATATATGAGCATAGAGCAGCATGTGTCCGCATGATACTGTTTAGCTCCCTATTAGCCCGCGCATATAACATTGACTGCTTTGGAGGATTGAATATGGCTATTAACAAACCTGTTACAGGCCAATACGAGTATGTCCATCGTTCAGGGATAGGCCTTGACTACTTTACATCACGTATTGACCGCCTTACACTCTACGCCAATGGACGCTTCCTTCTAATCATCCAGGATAGCAGCCGCGCCACTCATGCTGCAAAGGCACTTATCAATGGTCAACCAGTCACAGCTAACGCTGCAGAGACGCGTCGTGAAGGATCTTACAGTACGCAAGGAAATACCCTGACGCTTACATTCGATGATGGTACCCAACAAGAGGGACAGATTTCGTGGAACGGGGATGGTCTACAGATCGGCTCAAACTTTTTTAACAAACTCTCTGACTCTACACTCCTCCCTCCCGCTCAACGCATGAAAATGGACATGGAGGATATCGCGAAAGGGATCAAAATTGCTGGTACAATCGGTAGCATCGCTATTAAAGCAGCCAAGACCATTCACGATACTATTCAATCGGTACAGGAACCACAGGTGGGTGCTCAGACTTCCAACCCGCCTCCCGTATCACCACCAGCACCAGCTATATCTAAGACACGTGGAGGTGAGAGCACAGCGCAAGCTCCATATCAACAAAATCCGCCTTCATCTGCACCAGAACAGGTCGAGACGCTCTTTTGTGATCAGTGTGGCGCACGTGTACGTGCAGGCAAGCGATTTTGCAATCAATGTGGTGCCCGCCTACCCTAACCTGTAAATGACGTAGCAGAAACCATCATATTATGCATGCTCTTTCATCAACAACTCGTAAGCGGCAATAATTCTCTGCATCTGTTGCGGATCTCCTCCACAGTCAGGATGAAAACGTTTAGCAAGTGCGCGATAACGTCGCTTGATCTGTTGAGGCGTGGCATTAGGCGGCAATCCTAACACCGTCAACGCTTGCTGACGCTCCACAAATGGACGGGCTGGATTTATCGTGCTGCGCCAGAACGTTCGCGCACTCAAACGCACAACGTCCCATAAAAGTGAGGCAAATGACTTTGGCGATGTATTCATTCGTTTCATCTCTGCATACATAGACTGGCTTTTTTCTATTCTATCATACCATGTACAATGCACCACAAGAATGAAACGTGTTTACATATTCATCCGTGAAGTAGACAAACCGCATATTCATCTCACCGTTTTTAGATTACCCAACTTGTTGAAAAAAGCTCTCTCTTGATAGAAGCTACCATCAATAACGAGCAGGAGCGTGGAGTGCATGACTACACAACAGCAGAAATCAGCCGGGCAGCAAACAGAACAAAAACAAGATAGTCCACTTGCTGTAATGGGGGCAAAGTCAATGAATGAAGCCGCCACCGCCACACAGCACGTAAAACCGATCATTAGTTTTTACACGAAGGCCAACAATGATTGGGTTTTCAACTTTTCAGGGATGCTGGCGTATAACCTTCTATTATCTATTTTCCCAATTGCGGTCGCAATCCTATCCATTACGGGCATAATAGTAGGTAGTTCGATTAATTCAACTATTATCACTAATATCCAACACGTGCTTCCTTCGTCAGTTTCGGCCAACATCATTACCAACATCGTTCATCAGCTCAATAAGAACTCTGGCATTCTCGGCCTGATAGCAACTATTCTCGCTATCTTCTTTGGTTCACGCTTGTTTCTTGTGATCGAAGCCTGCCTGGATATCATCTATCATGTGCGGCCCAGAACCTTTATCCGCCAAAATATCATGGCTATTCTAATGTTACTCTTGTTTATCATCTTGATTCCGATCATGATTTTTGCATCTAGCGGCCCGTCTCTCATTCTCGGATTACTCCAACGTACCCCGTTGCATAACATACCGGGCATCACGATTGCAGTATCACTTGGTGGACCAATTGGCGGCTTTTTGGCGGCTTTCATTCTGTTTGAGGCCATCTACATCGTTGTGCCCAATCAACACATCAGTTTCAAACATAGCTGGCTCGGCGCACTCATAGCCGCACTAGCCCTTGAGGTATACCTGATTCTCTTCCCTTACTACATTCGCTACTCGTTAAGTGGCTATGTTGGGCAAGTAGGCTTCGCCATTATCTTGCTGGTTTTCTTCTATTACTTTGCCTTCATTCTGCTCCTGGGAGCCGAAATCAATGCCTTTTTCCTCGAAGGAGTACGTCCGCTCCCGAATGATCTTGCAACGTTTGCAACAACCCTGGGCGGTGAACTGAATAAGGACCGCCCGGCAGCAGAATCTCCTTCCCACCAGGATGCACGCCCAACGAAAGAAGCGGATACTGCACATGCAAAAGAAGTAGTTACAGAGCACAACGCCTCCGCTTCTCATACCGGAACACAACAATCATCAGCAGGAACACAAAAACAAAACAATGGACAACAATCTAAAAAAGCCAATGCTGCAACCACGCACACAGAAACACAGCGCGAGGTACAACACACAACTTCATCGCGCAGAAGTAACATGTCCACGCAATTACTTACCATTGCCGAAGTGATAATCGGTTCTACCATAGCCTTTGTGGTGGAAGTATTACGTCTGCGGCGGCGTGGACCGATTGGATAAAAACAGAACGACGACTAATAGTGCGGTTGCGGCAGATGGAGTTGTAACACGACTTCTGCCGCAATACCTGAACTGGCAAAGCCTTCACCTACAAGTGCTGCTCCAAAGGCCGACTCAAAACCCTCGTTTTCCTCACCCGGAGCGATATAGTATTGATAATTTTCTCCAAGCCGCTCAATAACCGCATCCTTTAGCTGTTGTTCCTTGCCCTGTAGATTGCTTATTTTTAGAACAATATCCTCATTGTGATGCAAGGCTAACAAACTAGCAAAATCCTGCTCTAACTCCTCCCAAAAAGCCTGCTGCACAAGCTTCTGTTCTTCTTTATCCGCTGTCTCCTGAAAAAGAAGTGGCGAAAGATCGCGTGTAATGCCATCAATGATAGAGCCATCCTGTAGAACGACAATTTTTCTTGCTGCCATATCCAGGTCAAGATACATAAAACGCATCTCTGTCCAACTCGCCTCTTGCACGCGCATCCGATAGAGCAATGTAACCACAGCCGATACTGTGCTAGAAAAGCCCATCATCTGTCGATAGAGTGTGCGATAAAGTGGTATTGTGGGCAGATGACGTACCAGTGGCAACACATAGCCCTTCTTATGTTCTGCCTGAATTGTCGCACAAACAGCGTTCAGAGCTTCCAACTGTGTATCGCGTTCATAACGTTCAGCATGAAACAGGGACTGCATACGCTTATCGTCATGCGTTTCCCGCTTACCGCACGGGAGATCACACCGCGCAGACAAAGTCACTGCCAGTTCTGGATATATCCCGCCCGCCTGCCGCATATACTGTAACATTGCTTGAGCATCAGGAAACGAGAACATCTCCCGTGGCACTCCCTGTTCAAGCAAACAGGTTCTATACACGCGGCCATCATACTCTATACCAAGACTTACTACCATTATTTCGTCGCTCTTTCCAAAACGTGGAGATCTCCACCTGTCTTTGAGCTTTCAGAGGCAGGTAGCAATCCATATATCCGTATTTCATCTATTTTAAATCGCCGTTTCCCTCTTTGTCTATATCAACATCATTTCAATCCGTTCCATTCCTACTTTGTGTGCAGTCGGCATGCCAGCAAGCGTGGGAATATCCATTGACGGCAGCACCTTCTCATGTTATACTGTTAAAAATTTGACAGTTGGTTAGTCAACAGCATGGCAGGAACACATATGGAACACGGTGAAATGGACGGACTGGAACAGGGTATTTATCAGCTTATCTCGCAATCCTTCATTCGCCTTGACACGGTCGACTCGATTCTTATGCGGCGTTTCGGTCTCACGCTTACGCAGTCCTGGGCACTTGTGCATCTTGGCGATGCCGAGGGACGTTCGCTCAGTGAACTAGCTCAATTGCTTATTTGCGACAAAAGCAACGTCACCAGCATTGTGGACAAATTGGAAGAAGAGGGACTGGCGACACGAAAACGCGGCAAAGCAGGAGACCGTCGTTATACACGTGTCATTTTAACTGAACGCGGACAGCGATTACGTAGTGCAGTCATGGTTGCACGGGAATATATGACACGCGAACGCTTACAAGCACTTTCAGAGGATGACCGCCAAAACATCTTTACCTCACTACAAGCACTCGCAGCACTTCTTTCACAACAATATCAGCAGGATAAAGAGACCATCATCATCGAACGCGCTTTTGAACAAGGCCAAAAGTTTCTCCAGCCCGATCTGGCAAATCCTGCCCTCTAAAAAACTACTTCGGCTATTTGACATGTTCGTCTATCAACACGTAAGATGAAACACACAAGGATGGCATGAATAAGCATCCTGCACTGTTTTTATCAACATCGTAGCTTGAGAGGAGTCGAACATGGCCTTAACGAATTTCACTGACGCGGTTGCAGTGATTACTGGCGGTGCAAGCGGCATTGGTTTAGCAACAGCGCGTGCCCTCTATGCCAGAGGTGCGCATATCGTATTAGCAGATATTAACGCACAAGGATTGGAGCAAGCCAAAGAGCAGGTGCGCGCGCAACATCTTTCCTCACATGCGCAAGTAGTAAGTGTTGTCACCGATGTGACAAAAGAGGAACAGGTTCACGCTCTCATGCAAGAAGCTTTACGCTTAAACGGACGCATTGACCTCGTTGTTACCAGTGCAGGTGTTGGCAACGGTGGTCTTATTGATCTGTTTACAGGCGATGAGATGCAGCGCATGCTCAATATCAATTTTATGGGAACATATCACTGTGTTCGCGCCGCGTTACCTACAATGCGTCAACAACAAGCGGGGAATTTTGTGTTTTTGAGTTCCGTCGCGGGAAAACTTGGTGCCCCGCTACTCAGCGGATACTGCGCCAGTAAATGGGCAGTACGCGGTTTCTCTATCGCCCTAAGTGCGGAACTCCATGGCACCGGCATTCATGTCACCACCGTCTACCCAGCCTGGGTTGATACGCCAATGATCCAACAAGAAGCACTCTCCGCGCAACTACTTAACATTGAAGCCAAGCTCACCCCCGATCAGGTAGCATCTGCTATTGTTCAGGCTGTAGAGACCGATCAGCGAGACGTGACGCTGGCTCCCAACCAGGATATTGCGCTGGTTCTTCAAATTATGAAGGATAATCCTGAAAAAGCTGAAATGTTGATGGGCGAATCTTTCAGGCAACGACTCCAACAGATCACACAATAGTCTACGTCTGCTCAAAATCATCATTGTGGTTAGGACCGTATCAAGTTGCAGTTCCCTCACCTATCAGCTTGATACGGCTCTGCCAATCTCACATACCGCCAAATATCAATATGCGATTAGCGCGAAGCCACTGTCGTTACAAAAAAGGCCAATACAATTAACCAGCTAATTACAAAAGCGATCAATAAACGCAACATGAGACCAGAAATATAGGGCTTACGACGCTTCACAACAGGCGTACTTGCTGTTACTACAGGTGCGGTGATTCCTTTCGTTGGCATATGCATTCTCCATCATCTGCATAGGACTTCCCGAAGTAATCCAGGAAGCCCGTCTTTACCGTTCTTCTTAATTAGAACGAGAGAGAAAACACATGCTAACAAAAACTACCATTTAGTACGTTTTTTACGGCAGTCATCACATTCACAGCTCGCCCGCAATTTCTCAAACGTATAAATGCCTGTTTTATGCCCATCTTCCCATACAGGCGTTAACCCATAACGTCCTACAGGCTCCAGATTCACCAGTGTCGTTTCCTCGATACTCAAACTCTGCTTCTTCGATAACATCCCTGGTTGCCCACCCTCTCCCGCACACCATGCACACGGACATGCCCAGCGTAGGGCTTCCCAACTATGAATACTCTCATGCTCATCACTCCACGAAAGAAGCAAATGGCGCTGCTCTTCATCGAGCAGAAACGACGTTGGCACTGGCTCGCTATATTGGCTCATGTATTTTTATCCTCCATCTATATATTCTTCTTGCTACCGCAGAATGTACTCCATCGCATATATTGCTAACATTGCCTTATCATTATACCCCAATTTACTTGACCTCATCGTCCATTAAATGGCACAGACTCGTCGCATATCTATACGCCTTGTCTTATCTGTAGCCCTACAATATTTTCCTAGTGCTATGCAAGAGTGTTACATATCTGTTCAGTTTCGCGTTTGTATTGAAAGATAGACATACAAGATATTGAGGAAGACATATGTTGCTTGAAACGCTACTTATCGCAGGATTACTAGGCATCGTGTTAATGCTTGCGCTCGCTTTTATCCTCTTTAAAATACAGCAACGACGTATAGAGCACCTTCAAGCTCAGTTGCACGCCTGGCAACGCGCACAAGAAATGCGCCAACAGCAATGGCAGGTACAGCAGGAAAAACGCGCCAACGATTTGGAGGAGAATGTGAACACTGCGCTCGACGAGTTCAGCACAGAATGGCAAGAGTGGCAGACACACGATACCGAACGCATAGAACAATTATCTCAACAATATGAAACAGCCGCAATTCACTCCCATATCGAGCACGAACTGGCTCGCATACCACGAGTGGAAGACATCCCTTTGAGTTCCAGTCGGGAGGATCAAGAATCTTCTACCCTGTTAGATTGGCAACCACCACAATTGCGCGGCGCGAACCTCGCACATCGCGATCTTTCCCATCGTTATCTTGCGCAAGCAAATTTACGCAATGCGAATCTGGCACACACAAATCTGTTTATGGCAGATTTGTCAGGAGCGTGCCTTGCCGGCGCTACGCTTGATGGGGCCGACCTTTCTGGGGCCAATCTGACCGGAGCCGATGTGCATAATGCAACACTCGTCGATGCCAATTTGCTTGTCGCCGATCTTAACGACGCGGATTTTCGAGGAACAAACCTCTCTAACGCACGAAACTTGACGAGAGCACAACTAAGCAGCGTCCATTACGACGAAGCTACACAATTTGACTTAGAAATCGATATCACCATGCCGCGTATGGCACGTCTGGCTATCAACGAAGAAGACACGCCGCACATCCCTCTTCCTCCTACTCCCGCGACACCATATGAAATACCCGCTTCCGTGCTCTCCCTTTCATCTCCCGTCACAGATACCCCATTTCCTACAGGTGATGATCAGGAAAGCAATCAGGGCGAGGAATATCCTCTCTCAACAGCGGAACAACCACTTCTTCCCTTGCTATCAGATTCAAAAGAGGAAACGCTATCCTCATTTAGTGGGTCGCCCGCGACTCAGGTACAAACGCCTGCTCTTGACGCGAATGCGCAGCCTTCTTCTGCACCCGTAACAGAAGATGATAGCCAATTCGACCAACAGGAAACAGATCTTCCAGAAGATAACACAGAAAATAGCTATACTGCATTATCTGATACAGAGGCTCCCAAGAGAAAATATAACGGCAGAAAACGAGCAAAGGTAAATTAACCAGTTCAGCTATCCCAAGACCGGTATATTGCTTCTCTTCAACTGAAAAGTGAGGGCCGAAGAGTGCTTGCAATTGTGCCAACGAATAATGGCGATGTTGGCCGGTTTGCGCGATCTCTTGCGGAAAGATGCCGTGTCCTGTTATGCGCACCAACTGCGCATAGATATTTAGGGAGTCCAGCCAGTATAACAAACCACGGTGAGGAACGCTGAGAATAAGCGTTCCTCCTGGTTTGAGTACCCGTTGAATTTCCGCGATAACTGCATGCTGATTGACAACATGCTCTAACACATCAAGTAAAAATACAGCGTCAAATGTTGCGTCTGCAAAGGGTAATTGCTCCGCCGATGCAAGAATATAGGTTCCCTGTGGATGCCGGCACCGCGCCCATGTGATGTAACGCAATGAGCTATCAACACCCACCACGTCATAACCGCGATGAGCCAGACGCAGCGTAGCAAAACCAAAAGCGCACCCTAAATCCAAGACCTTTCCATGCTTGAAAGGTAAAGCTGCGATTGCTCTATCCCAACGTGCCATGTAATTTCCTCCTATATGTTCCACGCAAAGCAGACGGTAACAATAGCGCAATCTGCTGCATTACTTCAGCGCGTGCCTGTACATCCAGTTCTTGCGCCGTCAGTGTCGAAGGTAACGTAGCCAGAGAAAAGGGTTTTCCAATCGATGCGTGTAGTCTGTCACCTTCCTCCCACACGGCAGCGGGTACAAGCGGGATACCTAAACGTGAGAGTGCGTAGAGCGCGCGCCCACTCTCTGGCATTGCATCAATCAGCCCATCCGTGTTGCCCTCATCACCCTCCGGCATCAAAAGAATACACACGGATTGTCCATCAGACCGCTTGATACGACGGATGACGCGCAAGAGTGTATAATGCGTTTTCTCACTTTTTCTATGCGCAATTGCGGGTGGAGTGACGGGGATCAAATCCCAAACAGCTGCCACGCGATCAATCAGCCAGCGCGTTCCAGGAACAGTAAAACGTCCAATACGCGCCCGGTCGGTGGTCACTACATGCACGGGGATAGCCCGTTGCTGTGCAACTGTATCGATCAACAAGGCACCACTCCAACCAATCCACAGATCAAAACGCTGGTAGTGATTAGCAACCAGCACAAACGAACCATGCGCAGGTAGATGCTCTGTCCCTGAAATCTGGGGGGAATGTGGTAGCGCACGAACGGCCAGTACGGAATCTTGCACAATTGAACGTGGATGCTTAAAAAGTATGGCGCGTCCCATATCCATAATCCATTGACGCGGCAAGCGGTAGCGTACACCCTTTCGACTATTGCCTTGATACTTGCGCCCCTTCCAGGCTAGCGAATGCCCGGTCAATACATTGAGCATTGAGCGCAACGCAATTGCCAGGAATACTAGTGCGGCAACCGGGCTAAACAATGTATAAAAGCCAGGAACGTTAAAACGACGCGCCCAGGAACGCAACCCCACTATTTGCATCCAATATGCCAGCAACGCGCACAGAACCTTTGCAGGCGAACGTTTACGTATACCCTCAAATAGCAATGGCACAATTGAAGCCGCGAGTGAGGTACTTATCGCTGTCTGCACTCCTGTCAATGGCGATTGACGGAGAAACAAATAGGCATTCTTGCCGAAACCTTCGGATATTGCACGCAGATTCGTATACATACGCACAGAAACCAGAGCCTCACCACGACAGGCACGCGGAGACACACCCATTTTCTTTAAGCGAGTCGCCAACGCTACATCATCAATCACACTTTCAGCTTGTGCAGCATGACCTCCAACCTCCAAGTAGACATCGCGCCTGATTAGAAAAAACTGCCCATTTGCCAGTGCCGGACCCGTCGGTGCGTTTACGCGTCGGGCGTCCACGCCCACAAAATACTGCTGATAGGCAAAAGGGAGTAGTACACGCTCCCAAAAACTCTCACAACGTTGACGAGTGAACAGTGACATCGCTTTCAGATCATGTTCCCGGACATAAGACAATACAGAACAGAGAATAACAGGTGATAATGCTGTATCAGCGTCAACAAAGAGCAGCCAGGGATGGCAAGCCGCACTGGCACCTTGCCAACATGCATGGTTTTTGCCCGTCCAGCCCGGCGGTGGTCCATCACTAGAGATCAAACGCACGCTATCGCCCTCATAACTACGCACAATACTAGCTGTTTGATCTGTCGAGGCATCATCAACAACAATTACCTCATAAAGGGGGTAATTTTGCGTGACAAGCGAGTCAAGCAAGGTCGGCAGGTTATGTTCTTCATTGCGTGCGGGAACAATCACCGAAACCCCAGGCCATTCCAATTCAGATTGCGAAATATCGCTCTGCACAGGTAATACTTCTGGCAATGCCAGATATTGCTGTTCCGCACGTAACCCGCTATATATCTGACCAGACCAGACAAGCCAGGGCCAGATCGTATCAAATACAGATTTCTTTTCCACGCTCTACTATCCTTATAGCAATGTAATTTGGAGAGTCTGTAGACCACTAGACCCGCTTGGATACGGCCCTTGCGGCGTGGCATCCTGCGGCATACCAGAAGCATCTATCATGCGTGCAGTCAATTGCACCTGCCGCTGCTGCACTGTTAACATCGCCTGCCACTGCACCCATGTATAAGGCGAAAGTGCGGGGATATTCAGTATCGCATCTTGCCAACCGCCCCCATCGATACGCACCTGCACACGCGAGAGACCACGTAGGCCACCAAAGGCAACCCCTGCCGCGACAATATGTGTAGTATCAAGCTGATGTACCACGTCAATCCGTGCGACTGCATGAATCTGCTTCGCCTGCCATCCACTCTGCTCCCAGTAGCCATTGACCGCCCCCGATGTTACGACAATCTCTTGCACCCATTTCACATTTCTAAAGCCATACCACCCAGGCAAAAGGACGCGCACAGGCGCACCGTGTTGCTGCAATAACGTTTCCCCATTCATGGCATAGGCCAGTAAAACATCATCAAGTGATGGCTCTTTCAGCGCAAATGGTTCCGTATATTGATCTGCACCTCGCAGGAGCAAAGTTGTTGCCGTTTCTGTAGGTTGAGCCAATGCCAGGATATCCAGCATACGTACACCCGACCAATATGCTGTACTCATCAAATGCCCATCGACAGGGTTATCTACACAACGCATCGTCGCATAGTAATTCGTGCGTGGTAATGCGAGCAATTGCTGAAATGTCAGCGTTAGCGGAGTATGCACAAGACCACTAATGCGCAATTCCCAATCCTGCGCGAGCAACAACGGATCGGTTTCGTCTTTCCCATTAACGTAAAACTGGCTGACAGGTGTCACTTCTGGCACAACACCCGCAACTGGAAAGCCGGGCTGGCGCGGCCGCGGAGCGGTAAAGGCAAACAAACGGCGGACTGGATTGCCCAAATCAAACAGGCGCACGGCCAGATTACTCCATAACTCATAGCCAGCTAATAAAAACAAACTTGTTGTCACGATGGGCGTTCCTAGCAAAAGATGCATCACCTGCCGCCGCTTGCGTCCTTGCCCACGCAAAGATCGCCAGCGACGGGTCCAGAATGACACAGGAACACATAACACGCTGGCAAACACAGCAGAGAACGCGCTCAACCCGTTCGTCGCAAAGCTTGCCAGATAGATACCAATGCCCATCATCACTATTGTGAAAAGCAACCAGCGTATAACGCGTAGCATAGGGCGCGTATCCGATACTTGCACAGGCGGAGTAATGATGCTGAGGACGCCAACGCATACCATGCTTATAGCGGTTGCCCCCAGTAAGGCCAGCGGACGTGCCAACGGACCTAAAAGATTGAGTACAAGATGTGCTAACGGCAGTGGGGTGTAGGCAATGACAAGTTCAATTAATGGTTCTAGATTCGATGGTTGCCCAAACACAGCAGTCAGAAGAAATGAAGGTAAGAGAGCAAGTGGCACCGCCCACACGCCCGCTTCATAGCGTCGATATACGTCTTGCCAGTTTACCATATTCGCTCCCTCAGATAAATAACGGAATGATACCTGTCCCGTCCATGTTACAAGAATATTATATTCCTATCATATACGATGCCAGCAGAGCAGAAAAACGGTAATAGCACAACAAAATTCGTAGATTGCCAGATATGCAGTCCACTGCGGGGATAGCTCAGGATGCCACGCGGTGATTTCTTCACATGAAAATAAAGGAGAGGCTATACGTATTTCTAGCCTCTCCTCTCTGGTGTCACACTACCAGTTAGCCAGCACTAGCCTCCTACATACCCAACAATGTCCGTACCACCCTGCACAGCAAAGCTTGATACGCCATTGGTGTTATAGTACATCGGGCGTTCCGCCACAAACACACCGCCATTGTTCAACGTCTGAACTGTCATCGAGAACGAGTTTGCCTGACTATCAGTTCCCGCGTTGAAATCGGTCTGAACTAGACTCGCGATATCCTGCGTAAAGCGACTATGCGCTCCTACTGCATACGTGTATACTTTTGATTGGCCGTAGCCGTTGACTAGTGTCACGTAAACAGTCTCCTGATTCGCGGTTGGGTTCTGAATCGTCAACCAGGCATTGTAGCCAGAATTCGCATACCCTTCGGCGAAATCGTAAGAGCTATACGCAGCCGGACCAGCCTGACCAATAACATCCGTACCACCCATTGCTACCGTATTGCGTCCATTGGTGAGCGTATGATTGTACGTAAAGTACATTTCGCGCTGCACAATGATATTCGCACCAGTCGCTTTCACCTCAACAGAGACTTCGGGCGTCCAGCCTGTAAAGGCATTGTTATTGTTCGCGTTTACGTCCCAGATCGTCTGACTATTCGCGCCAACGGTCAGCGTATAGCTATTCGTTGCGCCTGTGCGCGATTCGAGCGTAATCGTCACATTGGCACTCGTCTTCGCGGGATCCACGTTAGCAATAGTCAGATACTCCTGTGTGCTACCGCCCGTGTATCCTTCGGCAAAGAGCCAATCATTTGAGAGCGTAGCAACACCAACAATATCATAGGCCCCATTGACGGCTGTGCCGTTGGTCATTGCGCCCACAAAATAGGTGGGACGTTCAACCATAATCGGCAGATTAGAAACAACAGCAGCGGCGACATGCGTCGGCAGCGAGATCGCACCAGGAGCAATTGTACCACGCGCATTCGGTGGAACATTCGTACTCTGCGTCCCAACAGCATTACCACCAGCGTAGTAGGTCACCGTCACATTCGCGATGGCATTATTCGGATTGAGAATGGTCAGATATGATGTGAAATTTGGTCCGCTCGGCACATCCGCAAAGTAGTAGGTCGTATTGAGATGCGTTGAGCCAAGCACATCAGTTCCACTGTTGATCTGCCCACGGAAATTCACAAAGTAGATCGGACGTTCCGCGACAATCCCGTTACACGCTGAGGTTGCTGCTGAGTTAACCGTGACCACCGTTGCCACGCTAGCGGCAGAGCCTGCGGAGTCAGCGAAACCTAAATCGTTATTAACCGATTCAGTAACGCGCGTATAGGCATTAACATTGACAGCTTTCGTCAGATTTGTCGGGGTGCCACCATCTGGCGTATAGTTATATTGAATATTGACCGCACATGCGTTCGCCGATGGATTCTCCAGCGTCAGATACTCGCGGAAACCTTTGCCGACACGCCCTTCCGCAAAGTACCAGTTCTTATTGACTGGACCAGGAGGTGTGCTCGGAGGAGAAGACGCAGGCGTAGAACTATTCCAGTAAAAGTCATAGCGGTCCTGCGTGTTGACGGGAACGCCATTAGACCAATCCACCTCCAGGAACATTCTGGTATCAGACAGCGTTGCCAGATTAGCGACGACGGTGCGCGTCGTGGTATCGATAATCGAGCCGGAATTGCCCACAAACACATAATGTCCATCAAGGCTATGAATGAGCCAGCCCTCTTTCTGACAATCATAGACACAAGGAGATTCTGAACCCGCCATGGTGGCAACAGGAATATTAGCAACCTGCACGGGTGCCGTGTTGGGCAAACCGCTCACATCAAATACGTGAACCATGTTATTTGGGGAATCAACCAAATAAATTTCTTTGCCATCTGGGGACAGCGAAATGCCATGACTGGGCGCGGGAGAAGAACCTCCCGAATAACCCGCAACTGGGACGCTATAAAGCACCTTACCCGTTTGCAAACTGCTCACCTGGAAACCGAGATAGGCGGTCGCCGTTGTAAACACCAGCGTCGCGCTCTGATTGATGACAAATGGACGCACTCCCGCTTGCAATGGGCCAATCTGCTGTACTATCTGACCTGTTGCTGTACTTGCCACACGCAGATAGTTATTATTTACACCACCAAGATAGACATATTGTCCGTTTGGACTCATGTCAGTGTCATGCGGGGAGATGCCTGATACGGTACTGATACTTCCAGTAACAGCACCATTAGAGGTGCTGACTATATACCACATACCATCAGTCGAAGCAGCACCATCGGGCATGTAAATAGTCTTGCCATCGGGGGAAATTGCCATACTATCTACACCAAAGGTAAATGCTTGCTTCCATACCTGTGTCTCTGTTACCAGGTTATACTTGATCAACGCGCCATTGCCGTTTGGACCACCATCACCACCATCACTGATATAGAGCATACCACTGTGAGGGTCAAAGGCAACAGCACGCACGTTGACTGTTCCGATCTGGACACTTTGTACGAGGGCAAAACTATTGTCCATATCGTAGACATTCATATATCCGTTAGGGAAATCGTAAAAATAGTGATGAGTACCAGAGACAGTATTTTGCGATGCCTTAGCGGATACAACATACTTGAAGAATACAAGTGACGTCGCTCCCAACAGAAGGAGCAGTGGCACAATAACATACCACTTTTTTATGTGTTTCAACATACAAGCAAAAACTCCTTTTTTTGCATATGATGAGATAAGATAGAGAGAGCAGTTCCCAACTCACCCTCTCCGCCAGGGGGAAATATCTATGTGAGCAATAGGTCGATGAAATAGTTACCCCATATCAATCGACTAAATGCCATACACCTATCTACGCCATAAATACGCAGATACGAAGTTTGCTAAGTAACTCTTCCATCTACATCTAGCAACGTACCAATAAAATATTGGTAAACATCTATAGGTTTCTTATGTAGGGTTTACCCAAAAATACTAGTCATATACAGAAAGTTCATCAAAAGGTTGATGTTTATTGGTTTGCAAAAACCATCAGCGCGGTGCGCTATATGCTATAATGAAGAACACAAAAAAAAGAGGTGATTTTCAGATGGATACATCATCATTACCGCTTACAGGCAAAATTGCATTAGTTACTGGCAGTGGTCAGGGTATTGGACGTGCTATCGCCCTTCGTCTCGCACAGTCAGGAGCAGATATTGTTGTCAACTATCGCAGCAACAAGGCTGCGGCAGAAGAAACGTTAACGCACATCGAGAAAGCTGGGCGTCGGTGCATTGCTATTCAAGCTGACGTAAGTCAGGAAGAGGACGTGACACGACTCTTTACAGAGGCAGCACAAGCACTGGGACCGATGACTATTCTCATTAATAATGCAGGCACCACACGCGATAAGCTTATTTTACAGATGTCACTTCAAGACTTTGAACATGTGATGAACAGTAACTTGCGCTCTACCTTCCTCTGCACAAAAGCAGTTCTCCGAAGCATGATGAAAGCGCGTTGGGGACGTATCGTCAATGTTGCCTCAGTTGCAGGTCTACTAGGACCAGCCGGGCAGTCGAATTATGCGGCATCAAAAGCCGCCATCATCGCGTTCACTATGAGCACAGCGCGTGAAATGGCAAGCCGCAACATTACGGCAAACGTTGTAGCTCCTGGCTATGTACCCACTGAACTAACCTCAACACTCACGGAGGCACAACTCAAGTTTGTGTTAGGCGCAACAGAATTAGGACGCGCTGGTACCGCTGACGAGATTGCCGCCGCTGTAAACTTCCTTTGTTCCCCCGATGCTGGCTATATTACTGGACAGGTCCTTAGTGTAGATGGTGGCACCTCCATACATCTTTAAGGATAAGCGCAGAAATTCGTGAAACCTTATGGCGATGAACCCTCTCTAAAATACTAGGAGCAACTTATGGTCAAGGAGGGTTCTGCTATGGCATTAATCGAAACTGAAGAAACAAATAAGTTTACCTACGAGGCGTTTGCTGCACATCCATTTTACACCGAGGTCAACCGCTCACTCGTGCGGCAGGCATTAGCCCATTTAGAGAAGCGTCCGCAACACGAGCCACTGACGATTGTCGATATGGGATGTGGGACGGGAGCCGTTACTCGTCTAGTCGCTGAGGAATTGACCCGTCAAGGGCGTCTCTCACAAGCACATCTCATTGGCGTTGACCCATCGGAAGAGGCTCTACGGCATGCACGGCGTGGCATGGTAGAGATGGGATTAACCGTGAAAGCCGATTTTATTCAAGGCGAGTCGAACGATCTTACCACAATCATCCAAAATGTGGATGCCGCCTTCTTCTGCAACGCCATTCATCTCGTTCCCGATAAAGCCGAAGCTTTTAAACATGTGATAGGCATTCTTAACCCACAGGGCATTTTCGCTTGCAACAGTGCCTTTTATCAAGGAACGTATGTCGCTGGCACCGAGCGTTTCTACCATCTCTGGACACGACGCGCCATGGCATGGCTACGCAAAGAACACCCAGAAGTGCGCGTCTCGCGCGAAGCAAAAGCGATGGCAATGCAGTGGCTCACGCCTGATGACTACATTCGTCTACAGAAAGAGACCGGCTTCTCTCAAGTAGAGACGCTACAAACAAATGTCAACATCTCGCTTGAGGCATGGCGCGACTTGGGTCGCTACTGGCTCTTCATCGATGGCGCACTGCCCGGCATTCCGTTAGCATTGGGAGCACAAGCACTGGAAATCGCGCTTTATCAAGCGGGTGAAGAGATGGGGATCGATACTGTGCCACGGACCTGGCTACAAATGGTTGCCGTTAAGGGATAATCCTACCCGATATCCTCTTTCAAACAACCATCTTCCATCTGAATACGATATTGCGCCCGCGCCGCTATTCGTGCATCATGCGTTACAACCAATAACGTCATAGCTGTTTCGGCTTGCACATCTTGTAGCAGGCTCATAATCGCATGGGCTGTTTCAGTATCTAAACTACCTGTTGGCTCATCCGCCAATAACACACGTGGGTTGGCAACTAATGCGCGTGCAATCGCCACACGCTGTTGCTCTCCACCCGAAAGTTCTCCAGGCAGATGACTGGCTCGCGGTGCCAAGCGCACGCGCGCCAGCATCTCTAAAGCTTGGGCACGCAACGGTTTAGCAGCTGTATAAGGAAGCAAAGGAGCCATCACGTTCTCCAATACGGTCAACGCAGGCAACAAACGAAATCCTTGAAAAATCATACCGACGTGCACGCGCCGAAAAGCCGCTAATGCATCGCCACTTAATCCTGCAAGCGGCACGCCATCCACTACAATCTGCCCCTGTGTCGGTTGATCTAGCGAGGCAATTAAACGTAGAAGCGTTGATTTCCCAGAACCCGATGGGCCAGTAATTGTCACACACTCACCACATTTTATGCGCAATGTGACATCATTTATCGCTTTCACCATCTTCGTCTGATAAAATTTACTAACCGCTACCATTTCAATCGCGATTTCTGCCGCAGAACGTTCTTTTTCATTATCAGACGTAGTATATAACTCTTGTATCTTTTTCATTATCCCTCATTAGCAGTGGTATGTAGTCAACTGAAAGCAAATAACGCGTTTATAGCGCACCACTTGTATTAGCCGATTGTAACCTGATTAACATTTTCCAGGCAGGATACCCTACACCAGATATCCCTACAAGCAACCCGGCAACAGCTGTTCCCACAATGGATAGCATAAAAATGTAGGGCGACCACACCTGATAGCCTACACTCAGGATGAGTACAGCGGCACACCCACCAGCCAATCCACCATAGAGGCCAAGCAATGCCCCTTCACGCATCAATTGATACATCACTGTTCGGCGTGTCCAGCCAAGTGAGAGCAGCATCGTAAATTCCTGACTTCGTTCGCGCACGACAAGTAAAAGCGTCAACGTAACAGTCAACAGTGCGCTAACACACGTGAGTATGGCAATGACAACATGTATAAAAGAGAGACTTACCTGCACCTGCTGTCCAAGCAGCGTCGCGTAAAGAATACCATCGATCACCGACTGCACCAGCACCATGAAACAGACAACGCCACACGCACCAGCTGTTGCCACAACCACAAGAAATGCACTGCCTCTCCTGTATGCCCATTGCCGTATCAGCATCATCCACCACCAGTCCCCGCGCGTCCACTGTTTGCGTTTTGTAGAGTAGGTGCGCGTTCTCTGCCTGCTCATGTGAGAGGTCCCTACCGCTACAACGATGCTATAAAGCAGGGCCGCTGCTGCTGCCACACCCGCGATGAGCATAGGAGATGCAATTGGTAATGCCATTTTTTCGACGAGCCAGACACATACACCTGCCGGCAAGAGTGCAAGGCTCGCAATCATCCCAGCCTCTAACACACTCTCTATCCACAATAGTCGCGGCGTCCATCCGGTATCAGCCAGTAGCGCAATATCCTTTTGACGACTTTGCGCGGCTAACAACCCTGCCGCAACCAGTGCCAGCCCGGCAACGCTCAGAACGGCGACCAGGAGTGCTATATTCACCTCATTTACACCACTGGTAATTGTCAGTGCCGCATATGGCTGGATCCATATCTCCGAAAATGGCTGCATTATGGCATTGCTCGCCTCTTCCTGCACTAACAAGACCTGACCAGACGCTCCTGTGAGTATATCGACGTGAAGACCTGTATGCTTCTCGATATCCAGCGCAACCTGCCGTAATAAGCTTTCACTCCGTGCTCCAAATGGGCCTAAATCTGCCACGCGCACACGTATCGCACTAATACAATGCTTCCCTGTTAAAGCACAAGCCGCCTGCACAGTTGTAAATAGTAAGGGAGGCCAGGAGATAATTGCGTATTGTGCCCACAACGTAGGAGCAAGCGTCGAGGATGTGGGATAATACAAACCAAGCGGAACAGATGCCTTGGCGTTGCTCTGTGCTCCCGGCAGTTTTGTCGCATCAAAGGTTGAGAAATTACCGCCGCCGCTTTGCTTCAAAGCCACCCAAGGCGTCGTCGCGTCGGGAAAAAGCAAGAGGCGCGTCACCACGCCACTACTATCACGCCCTATACTGGCAAGAGTCAACATCGTTCGTGAGCCAGCGGCCAGCGTATACATCACTCTAGCATAGCGCGTTACGCCCCCGCCCTGTGAAGGCGCATTATCCGGCTGATCTGTCTGGCGTAGTTCGCTCGCTAGTATCGCCAATAGCATGGAAGCATCAAGCTGCTTCTGCATGAACGGATGCCAGGCAAATGCAGGGGACTGGTGCTGCAACAGAGCAAGCATTCCATTCATTGACGAGATTGGAGCCTGTTCTACCTGTAGCGTCGCATGTAAAGCAGTCCAGGGATGCATATCCATAAGCAGAGGAAGCCCATTTTGACCTGTTTGTATGGGATGCCACGCTAGACCCACCAAGTTGGCCTCAGCGGTTGGGTCAATGCCAGTTAATAAAGTAGGCAGTGACCAACTGGCAATAAGTGTTGTCGGTCCTTGACGCGCAAGCGGCACAGCACTCACCATCCCCTGAGAGATCTGTCCTGCGAACTGTGCATACTGCGCAAGCGGCACCACGACAAAGACCTGATGTACACTATCCACAACGTGTGTTCCATCCGCTCCCGTCAATGTTGTTGTAATACGATAGAAGCCGGATTGTGTAATAGAGACCGCCATATAGGGATGCAACGTTATCCAGCCGACAGTTGCTTCAGGAGCCGCGACCGCGACATGAGCGAGATGCGCAACCGTAGCAACCTGCTCCTGAGTGATCCCGCCATACGTCTGTTCTATTGTGCCTGGGTCCACTGTCTTTAGTTGCCGTTCTACTGGGCTGAGCGCATCAGGCGCGCGTACCAGCAAATCATACGGTGTGCGCCATGAGTGACTCACTTGATGTAGTGCGGTAAGCGTTGCCAAGCTGGTAAAACCTCCCAGCAGAGAGACGCAAAGCACGATACAAACAAAACTCAGACAAAGGGTAATCACATGCTCCCAATGCCCACGCAACGACCACCACGCGAAACGAAGTAGCCCCATATACCACTCCTTCTATTCTACGCTGCTCATGAGCTAAGTGGCGTCGGAGTCGGCATATTCAGTTCTTGCCGTTTCTCCTGTAATGAGATTGGCACAATCTTCATTTTTGCATAGCGCGTGCCATCAACTGTGCCAACCAACAAAAATTGCCGTATCTGCCCCGGCCCAACGTCCTCCGCTGTCCCGCCCGCTCCCCCAATCACGTTGCCCTGCATATCGGTCAGGGTTGCCTGCATTGTGACATCATAAGGAAATTTTGCCGTTCCATGATTGACGATTTCACCAATGATCTGCGCCTGATTGCCCTCGATAAGGATACGGGCATCTAACACAGTGAAAGATTTTAAGCGTGGATCTACCTGCTGCGCCTGGCTCCCACAACTGCTACAGAAGAAGAGACAGAGTAACAGCAGTAACTGCCAGAGAAGATATGGTGGTCTCCAATATTTTTTCTCTCGATGCATAAGGTAGGTATCCTTTTTAGCGTGATAAGTTCTTACCCTGACACACAAGTATTGGCAAACAATGATATAATTGCGGTCGCGCGTGCATTCGCTGGCGCAGGAAGACACAACGCGCGCAGAGCAGTTGCGGCAACAGCAAAACTCGACGTGACTTGCGAAACATTTGTTCCGTGCGCAACGCCAGAACCTGCAATCACCAGTGGCACATGCAAGCTACTGCCTACGCCTCCTGGTCCCATGCCATAGTAATTATCAAAACCTGTTTCATTAACCTGCGCTTCAGAAGCAGTGACGATAATAACTGTATTGCGCAAAAGGTCTTCTCTGCTCAGCCAGTCATGTAGCAAACCCACCAACTCATCATCGATCCGCACGGCTTGCTCATACGCTCCGCCGGACGCATCAGGTACCGCGCCCGCTGTACCAGCACGTCCAAACGGCGGGTCTAGCTCGCTATAAAAAATAAAACCATTGGGGTTAGCGCGCATGTTCTCGATCATATGTTGTGCTGCCGCTAGCCACGTTGAGCCATCAAAAGCCAGTCCTACCTGCGCCGTCTGCACACCGCGCGTACTGACATCGCTCAGGGCATATCTTTGTCCACCAAGAGCTGCTGTGCTCATACCATAGCCAAGAGCCACGTCGAACAAACTCTCCTGCCCAAATTGCATGCTGAACAGGTCCGAGTTATACCAGAATGGCGTATCCATACCATCAGGCAGACCCCACTGCTGCACAGCAGGCCAGGGATCATACACACGCCAGGCGGGATATGTGCCACTGAGCAGGGCATATTGATCGGCTGGATGCCATCCATATGGCGCAACTACATTCGTCGCGCTTGCTCCCTGGGCCGCAAGATCGCGCATATTGTGCGTTACAGACTCCAGAGCTGGAGCATTAAACCATGACTCAGCATAGATACCAGTCAGATCAAGCATTACCAGATTGCGCGCTATCCCAACCGACGATGCGCGTTTCCCAGGAGCCGTCTGCGCGTTCAATGCCAGATGTAACTGCTTGTGTTGAGGCACAAGCACACCCGCCATCACCACTTCTGGATACATCGGCTGTCCCTGTTGCACAGTATAGCGAGCGGCGGCAAGATTATAGTGCCCCATAGCGAGATGAAAAAAAGAAAATGTACCTGAAAGCGTTGATACTGTGCGCAAGGTTGGAGCGGTACGTTGCCCCAACACGGGCGGTACAGTTAACCAGATCGATACCCCTCCAAGCACTTGACCGCTCCGAGCATCGACCGTCACCCCTGTTAGTGTAAAGCCTCCACTGACGAACTGAAATGCAGGTACATTCCCCAAAGCGACCGTCATACTATCGTCCATATCGCCAACATCGCCCACGTGCGGCTGAAATACCGGTGTTGGTACAGCATGGGTCACAACAGGTGTCTTTGGCGAAGGATAGGCAAGTATCCCTCCCAACACACCAGCGCATAGCAAACAAAGCAATACAATCAGACTACCAACGAGGCGAATGGGCCATTTTCTGACATTCATCACCTTAGTCGCTGCCTTGACCATTGACATTCTCAGAGATTTTAGTGATAGTCACCGTCACTGTTGTCCAGGTTGGCTGCGTCAGCGTGCCTTGAATAGAGTAGCTCTGCACCTGACCTGCAGGAACGTTATCTGCCATGCCTTTTGCAATGCCAACCACCTGACCACTGGCATTCTTCAAGGTTGCCTGCACGTAAATATCATGCTGCGCTTTATCCAGGTTTTTCACCTGTCCAGTCACTACAAAATTTGTGCCACTTGCCATCTTTGCCGTTGCCAGTCCAACAGTCTGAGCTAACACAGGCTGACTTGTATGCGAAGCAGCAACAGCAGGCACACCACGATGGCTATATGTCCAAATGACAATACCGCTTAGCAAGATTAGCCCAAAAAGAGCCAGACCTGCGAGAATACCTATACGCGCAAAGCGTTTTTGCATAAAAAGTCTCTCCTTCATCATAATCAACAATACCAATTTCTCAATTCAATGCAAACAGACCACGCCCGCTTACAACACCGACCAGCAATTCATCCTGCACCAACGTTGGTGATGAACGCAATTCACCCAGATAAGTCTGCCATTCCAAAACACCTGTTTTCGCGTTGAGAGCCTGTAAATTTCCATTTTGATTTGCGACAAATACATCAGCCGCCGATAGCTGTGAAAGTCGCACGACGGGCGAAGAAAGAAATGTCCCACCAGCCTGATAATTCCAGAGGAGTGTACCATGCCGTGCGTCAACGGCCTTGACCTGCCCTTGATAGGTGGCGAAAAAAAGTTTGCCATCGGCAAATGCTGGCCCTGCTCCCAGACCCACACCCGGGCTACCAGCATGCGCAAGAGTCAGACGCCATTTGAGATGTCCACTGAGAGCATCCATTGCATACAGAGAGCCAGCCCATGTCGCCGCAAATACCAGCCCATCGCTGGCATCATAGACAGGTGAACCAACCATCCGTGAATCCATTGTGCGCTCCCATGCTTTCCTACCTGTCTGCATATAGAGCGCGTTAAACTCTGTTGATGCTCCTAAAGCCACAAAGACCAGTCCACCGGCAAGGGTGCTAATAGCGGGTTGCCCTTGAGAAGGCCAGAAATCTGCCAGCACATCCTCTGACTTAAAATCCCAATACTCTGCTCCGCTGGTTCTATCAAGGCATAGCAGATCATTAGCACCAGCCAGTATCAGCACGACAGAATCAACCACCATAGGGGCTGCACGCACAGGCAGGCGCGTATCCACTTTCCAGAGCATGCTTCCATCGCGCAAGCGCAAAGCCATTACGCCGTGTCCTTGCGTCGCCACGTAGACGGTGCTATCGGCTACCGCTACCGTACCAGCTACGAGCGCATCTCCAACCGCTGTACGCCAGCGTAACACGCCACTATGCAGATCTAATGCGTACAACATTCCATCACCGCCATTGACCAGCACGAGATTCCCAGCTACCACCGCCGAGGACAAAACAGGACCGCCAGTCTGAAAAAACCAGCGTATTTTCCCTTGTAAAGGCGCGGCTTCCATCGCTGCCGTATTCGCCGCATCGTGAGCGGGCAACGACCAGGAAAGTGCGTCAGGGATAAGGGGAGCCAGAGAAGGTGCTGGACGATAGAGGCGTTGCAACTGTGTCAAAACAGGCTCCCCCCCAGCATACTGTGGCGTGGGCGTCGGCAACACAGATAGAGGGGAAACAGAACATCCAATCAGAGCAACAGGAATCACCACCCAGGCCAGAAGCATGTAACACACACTCACATAGCTCTGTA
The DNA here is from genome assembly GCA_027451525.1 of Ktedonobacterales bacterium. Classification (GTDB taxonomy): domain Bacteria; phylum Chloroflexota; class Ktedonobacteria; order Ktedonobacterales; family Ktedonobacteraceae; genus DTNP01. Next base: position 158,879 of record DAIDJF010000001.1, on the reverse strand, counting down.
GTCTGTTCTTCACTTTAACATCATCCTTACACTGACCAGTAACGCAAGACAAACAGCTTCTCTTGTGCCTGAAACAGAACTAACAAGATAATATCGCTACCTGCACAGCAAGAGCAGCATGTTTCATCTTAGATAAACGACTAGTTTTTTATTTCTCGGATACGAAGACTAGTATGTAGTGAAGGGCTTATCCTTTTAGAAGAGTAGCGTAGAAAGCGAATGTGATACAATAAGTAAGAGAATAAAGGTATCTCTACCCATCCCTCTTCGGGAGACAGAGCCAACAGACTCCAGGTCTCTGACCTCTTTTGTTGGCAGAACAGGAGCTTTTTCATGCAATGGGCAGTGGCTGTTGCCGCATTTCTCGCGTCAGCAGTAGAATTTGTTGAAGCATTTACTATCGTTCTTGTCGTTGGTGTCACCATCAACTGGCGCAGTTCCCTGGTTGGCGCATTCGCCGCCGCCGCTACACTCGCACTTATTGTTGCCACACTCGGCGTGGCACTGGTTCAATTTGTACCGCTCGGCATTTTGCGTCTCGTTGTCGGCGTCATTCTTGTGCTCTTTGGTCTTAAATGGCTCAAGAAGGCGATCTTGCGCTACAGTGGTCTCAAGGCACTCCACGATGAAGAGGCCATTTTTGAAGAGCATATGGCAGAATTGCGCGCGCGCGGCGAAACTATTGCCCCACGCCTCCAACCCTTCGGCGTTGCGATGTCCTACAAATCGGTCCTGCTAGAAGGTCTGGAAGTCGCGTTTATCGTAATCACCTTTGGGAGCAGTGCCGCGACCGCTACAGTCTCACAGGCTAGTGGTATCACGTCAGCAGCTATTGGCGCAATTATCGCGGGTATCCTCGTGATTCTAGCAGGTGCCCTGGTACGTGCCCCACTCACGAAAGTGCCAGAGAATACGCTCAAATTTGTTGTTGGCGTTATGCTGACCACTTTCGGCACGTTCTGGGCTGGTGAGGGTTTGGGTGTGCAGTGGCCTTTTGCTGATGCCTTCATTCTCGCACTTGCCGCTATCTATCTGCTTGCTTCGTTTGTGCTAGTCACCTGGCTCAAACAGGTCAAACAGCAGCGTGTTGCAGTGGCAAATACAGGCAAAGCAGCCGTTGAAGCGCAGAAGTAGGAGAGGATATCCATGAAGGTCCTTAAAGCCATTTACAACTTTATCGTCGGCGATATGATTATCCTGATTGGTGTCCTCGCCGTCGTTATCGTGTTAGCCCTTTTCAAATTCGTCAGCGCACTCAACACGCTAGTAGTAGCATCTGGTTTTATCCTGGTGCTGGCAGTATTAGCGGTGCTTGTCGCAACACTCAGTCGTGAGGCTAGTGGGAAATAGGCTAGTGTATACAGCAGAAAAGCGTGGCAATACTTTGTTGCCACGCTTTTTTATTGTACATACGTATCAACTACAATGGCACAATCTGGCAGCGTTCTGGCGGCAGTTCCAACCAGACGGACTGCTGAGGTTGCAACTGTGACGCGGCAAAAGCTTGTACAGTATACTCACGATTCTCGCCCAGCGTCACCAAAGTGCGCCAGCGTCCGCCGACAAAAGAAGAGTGCGTAACAGCTCCAGGCACGAGATTGGGATGCTCAATCTGCTGCACGTTGTCATACACACGGACATCATCTGGACGGCACAGAAGCATGCCACTCCCGTTGAGACGCTCGCGAACCTCCTCGCGCACAACGCCTGTTACGACTGTTCCTTGCTGACTAATGCCACTCACGCGCAAGGCCAGCATATGCTCTTGATCGGCAGCGTGAACGCCTTCGCGTACCAATTCGCCAGAGAACATATTTGCTGGCCCCATGAAGGATGCCACAAACGCATTCGCGGGCTTGAGATACAGGTCGATTGGCGTGCCAATCTGCTGCACTTTACCATCGCGCAAGACCATGATGCGATCAGACATGTTCATCGCTTCATTCTGGTCGTGCGTCACGTTGATCGTCGTAATCTTCAAACGCTTGAAGAGTTGCACCAGTTCCGCGCTCATTGTCTCGCGCAGGGCGGTATCAAGGCTGGAGAGTGGCTCATCCAGCAAAATGACACGTGGCTCCGTTGCCAGGGCACGCGCCACCGCGACACGCTGCTGCTGTCCGCCAGAAAGCTGATACGGATAGCGTTCACCCATACCAGGCAAATTGACGAGCTCCAACAATTCCTGCACCCGTTTCGCAATCACTTTCGCTGGTGTACGGCGTAGCCGCAAGCCAAAAGCGATATTGCGCGCAACAGTCATATGCGGCCAGAGAGCATAATCCTGGAATACCATTCCCAAGCCGCGCTCCTCGACTGGCATTTCGCGTTTGCCATCATAGATAACGCGATCACCAATCTGAATAAAGCCGCTATCAGGTGCCACCAATCCCGCGATCATGCGCAAAATTGTCGTTTTTCCACACCCAGACGGGCCAAGTAGAGAGAGAATTTCTCCCTCTTCCATCGTCAAATCGATATCAGAGACGACCTGCCGTGACCCGTAACTCTTGTTGAGTTGCTTTATCTGTAGATACATAGGCCATCTTTCTTTTTGAAAACAGGCGAATAGCACGCACCACTAACCAGGGAATGCTGCGAAACACGAGTAGCACCGCAATCACTAAACCGACATTGAGCATTGAGAGCGCCATACCGGGTCCCATACGGAACGTACTGAACAGGCCCACAATTTGCACAGGCAGTGTCGGCTGACCCGGTGGATAGAGCAATTCTGAAGCGGCCAGTTCGAACATCGTTCCCGTGAAGACCAGCAGCCAGACCGATACTAGATTGGCTTGCAGGAGTGGCCCGACAATGCGCAACAATATTTGGAACAAGCTAGCCCCTTGCAAGCGCGCATTATCCAGCATATTTTGCCCGACCTGTTCAAGCGCACCTATACCCAAGCGCGTCGCATAAGGCAGGCTACCGCCAATATAGGCCGCGAGGAGCAACCAGACCGTCCCATAAAACTGAATGCCTTGTGGACCACCAATACCGACATATTGCAGATATGGTGCGTTCCAGGCAAAAATGTAGCCACAGGCTAGAATAATGCCTGGCACGGCAATCGTCACCAGCGTAAACAGGCTGAGCAACTGGCGACCCGGTAGCGTCGTGCGACGAATAATAAAGGCAATCGGCAAACCAACCAAAGCTGTGATGGTAGCGGTGCCAAAGGCCAGCCAGAAGGTGCGTATCAACGCATCCAGAGCATCGGAGCCTTGCGCAAGTGCCTGTGTGTAATTATCCAGCGTCCAGTTGTTCGGCACTAAGCCTAATCCAAAGGCATGCAGGAACGAGAGTAGCAGACACATGCCCAGTGGAATAACCAGCGCAACAAAGAATATAAGCACGCAGAGAACTGTTACCGGCCATTTCCATACGCCGAGTGGGACAGGACGCGCCGGACGATTGCGTCCACTAATAACCTGAAAGGAGCGCGTGCGCAAGATGGCCGCCTGCGTAAGCAATGCGATGGAGATGGCAACCACCAGCAACAAAGAGAGACCCGCTGCCAGAGCAAAATCTACAGGCGATGTATTAATTGCTGTGTAAATTTGATAGGTAATCAACAGGACATTGGAATTTTGTGCGATGGTTGCCGCCGTACCAAAGTCGGATAACGCTTCAGCAAAGGCGATCAACGCCGCGGCAAGAATAGCCGGCAGCAACAATGGGGCATTGATACTCAGCCACGCGCGCCAGGTACGCGCGCCCACAATACGCGCCGCATCTTCAAACTCTGACCCCAACCAGCGTAGCGCGGCAGTCACCGAGATATAGACGTACGGGAACGTCTTCAAGCTCAGAATAAAGATGACACCCACCGGCGAGAAGAAAAAGTTCAGGAAAGCATCCGAAAAATGGAAGTATTGGTCAGGAATGCCACCACGAATAAAGAATAACGACCATGCCTCACCCACGAGAAACGAGGGCGTAAAGAAGACAATCCAAACCAGGACATCCATTGAACGGCGGATTGGGAGGTCTGTGCGCTTTGCTAGAATCGCCAGAAACGTCCCCAGTATTGCCGACAAGGTCGCCGTAATTGCCGCTTGCCAGAGCGAATTGGTCAGAGCCAGATAGTTCTGAGGATTTTTTGTCACCTCTTTCAAGGCGGTTAAGCCAGGAATCAGATTTGGTGAGGTGGCATAGATATTCGGAAACACGCTCTGCAGCAACATTGCAGCCAGTGGATAAATGACGAAAAGCAAGAGCAATAACACAGGTACTACAACCACTAGTACCTGGCTGCTTCTCCGCACAATAGTGCTCAGAGAGAATGCAGAAGCGGGTATGGCAGTTGTAGCTGCCATACCCTGCTCTTGTTCCGCAACAGATGTTATTGAACGATGTTGTCGTGGAACCATTGTTTCAGCTCTGTCTCGACTCCTGCCCACTTAGGCACATCAAGGGCGACAAAGTTGATGCCCGTCGTCTGACGCTGCACCACCGGAGTAACGCCATTGATAATTTCAATAAAGTAGGTGTCACCATCAGTTGGGTCGTGGTGCGTCATCACGCTCTGACCAGCCGAAGACAACAACCAGTTGACAAACTCTTTGGCACACGCCTGATGCTGACTATTAGCAGCGATCCCAACTTCACTTGGCAGCGCGGCAACACCAGAGCTTGGATAAATGATACCCAGAGGTTGACCAGCCTTCGCCGCTGCATAGTATGCAGAGTCCTGGATGATTGCGAACTCACGCGCACCTGTCTCAACGCTATTCAAGGTTGGATCATTGGTCTGGAAGATTTTGTCGCCATTGGCTTTCAATTTGGTGAAGAACTGTTTGCCCTGATCCTCGCCACCCATGACCTGAGCAACACCCGCGATAAACGGATAGGCAGGACCGGAGAAGGCCGGGTCATTCTCGGCAACCAAATTTTTGTAAGCAGGATTGAGCAGATCGCTCCAGTCCTTTGGCAGACCAGCCGCTGGAATGTGCTTTGTGTTATACACAATCGCGCCAGCAGCGGTGATACCTGTTGGATAGTAGCCATGGTCGCTCGGTACCACGCTGGCACCCAGGCTGGTGTAGTTGCCGATATTGGGGGAATCCCACTTCAACAACATTCCCTGGTCATCCAATGTCTGCATGGTCACATTACCATCAAACCAGACTACATCCCACTGGGGATTGTTGCCTTCAGCCGAAATTTTGGCAAGCAGATTGCCAGTGCTATCATCAACCAACTTGGTGGCGATGCCCGTTTGCTGCTGAAAGGCTTTTGCAACATCTGAGTCATAGCCTTGAGCTGAGTACAGCGTGAAGCCAGTGGCTTTATCGCATGACGCAGCAGTAGTAGTTGTGCCAGTACCACTCGAAGAGGTCGATCCTGTCGAGGTTGTTCCTCCACAGGCAGCCAGAAATACCACAAGGCTCAGCAGCATGAAAAGAATTTCAGCGCGTGGACCGCGCGAACGCAGTGAAATACGGAATGGAACACGTGGTTGCATAAGGAATGTAAAGCTCCTTGAAATAAACAGGTACAAACGACACAGATCACCTGGAAGCGACCCGCTATAGATAGCATAGAGGGACATTGTTAAGCTAATGTAATTGGTTTGTTAAAAATGCATAATACACATATCAAATTTTTCTTCTTCATTTTAATGTGTTTCTCATCATCATTTACTATCCGCATTTTTATACTCATAACATAAATGAAACCTTTTCTACACCTTTTACGTGTGAGGGACGGCTTGATTTTTACGTTTCACCACACTGAACAACAAGGATAACAGTATGCAGCTACAAAATACTGTCAAGCAACTGATTCAACGAAACTGGCATTGGTTGACAGTTCTTTCCGCTTTCACCGCTGTACGTGCAGTGCTCAAATGGCGCAAACGCATTCACTTGCAAGATAGGGTTGTTTTTATTACTGGTGGTGGGCGCGGTTTAGGGCTTGCGATGGCCGAAGAGTTTGCAAAGGAAGGTGCAAAATTAGTGCTTTGCGCGCGCAATGCTGAAGAGTTGGAACGAGCTCGCCTCAAACTCTCGGTCTTGGAAGCCGATATTTTGACACTCACATGCGATGTAGCAAATACAGAACAGGTGCAACAGGCAATCACACAAACGCTGCAACGCTTTGGACGGATCGATATACTAGTAAACAATGCCGGTATCATCAATGTTGGTCCCTGGCAAACGCAAACACGCCAGGACTTTGAAGAGGCGATGCATATTATGTTCTGGGGTATTTATAACACGACGATGGCGGTCTTACCTCATATGTTGGCCCATCGAAACGGACGCATGGTCAACATCACTTCAGTTGGCGGGAAAGTGAGTGTCCCCCACCTTTTGCCGTACTCAAGCGCGAAGTTCGCGGCTGTCGGCTTCTCTGAAGGATTACACGCGGAAGTAGCAAAAGATGGCATCACCGTTCTCACTGTTGTTCCAGGCCTAATGCGGACTGGCTCACCAATCAATACAGTGATTAAAGGGGAACAGCATCGTACAGAATACACACTCTTTAGTTTGCTTGATGTGCTGCCCGTAAGTTCAATTAGTGCACGACGGGCGGCACACCAGATTGTGAAAGCCACAAAGCGCGGTGATACTGAACTGATTATTTCCGTGCAGGCACAGTTTTTGAGTCGCATACACGGAGCATTCCCCGCGCTCGTTACCAACTTTCTCGCACTTACCAACCGTTTGCTGCCAACCAGCAAAAGTAAAGGGACACAACGGCACTCCGGTCGAGAAAGCGAAACGGCGATTACCCGTTCGGCGCTCACTATCCTTGGTCAGAGAGCAGCACGCAAATATAACGAGTAATGCCATCTATCCTACTAGAGATCGAGCGCAGCCAGCCCGTGAATACCAAGCATGAGGGACAGTTCCCCGCCGTGATGCAGATCATGCTCAATCACATGCCAGAGAACCCACTGCCGTGATAGAGCGTATTCTTTACCCTGATACTCATCATGAAAGATTTCGTTCAGGTCACTGAATTTCCAACGGGCCAGCGCGTTCCACACGAGTTGCCAGCTCATTTCCAGGCCAGTGATAAGTTCATTCGCTGTGCGTACAGGCTCATCTGGATGATCAAACCGCCCCAGAGGCGCAATTTCGTCGCCGCCCTCCAACAACAGCATATGAAACCAGCGCACACGCACAGCAATCAGGTGCGTAGTTACTTCTTCTATCGAACGCAAATGAGGAGCCGCGCGTAGCGCAAGTTGCTCATGAGTCAGCGGCGCAATCACTTTTAGTAACTGTTGTTGGTAGGCATCCCACCCACGATACGCATTTAATAGCGAATACTGTTCTTCCTGCATGTTTGTTTCTCCGTGCTATCACATTACCCATCATTTATCTATCAGGTATTTTAACCTCTCAAGTTACATCTTCTACTTACAAGGATAACACGAAAAGCGGGCAGAAACGGTCCTTATTCAGGCTTTCTGTAACTCAACAGCCAGGGCGTGGACAGCCGTAACAAAGCTAATCATCGGTGGACGCACGATACCTGCGCCGACCTGTCCAATCCCAGGCAAGCGATGCGCGATGCCCGTATTGATAATCGGCAACAGGTTTTGGCGCACGACTTGTCGCACATCAACACCTACAGGCGCACCGCGAAAATCCAATTGCGGCAACTGGTACTGCGTATCTTCGGCAACCGTGATATCATACATCTCCGACGTATAGCGCAGCGCATCAGCAGGAGTGCCGCCAATAAACTGCACGATGGCGGGAGCAGCAGCCATCACAAACGCACCAATACCCACCGTTTCAGAGATCGTGCTATCGCCGATATCAGGGTTAGCATCCTGCTCTGAGAAGCCACTGAAATACAGACCATGCACGCGCTGCGCCGGTCCAACATACCAGTTTTCGCCCAATCCGCTGACGCGAATGCCAAAATCCGTCCCGTTACGCGCCATCGTAGTGACAACGCTGCTAAAGGGTACGCCATGCGCGGCGACCGCAGCGGATTTACAAGCCGCCATCGAGAGATTGAGATAAAAGTGATCATTGCTATTGATGAAACGCAATACGCTGGCAGTCTCCTGATTTGAATTGCCCGTCTCAACCAATGCGGGAGCTATCTGGCGCAAGAACAACGATGTTGCCGCTTTGTTACGATTATGGCACTCATCACCCATCTGCAGAGCCTGTGCCGTCATTGCTTTGATCTCGATGCCGCCCATAGCGCGTATCGCTCGTGCTAAAGCAGGCCCCAGCACCTGCTGCATCCAGCGCAAGCGGTTAATAACCTCAGCATCATTCGCCCCATAGCGCAACACGCGCCCCAAACCTTCATTCAAAGTGCTGAATGTCTGATTGCCGTAGACGGGTTCCTCGATGATCTGCACTGGCATCGAAGCAGAGACCACGCCCGCCATCGGCCCAACCGCGTGATAGTGATGGCAAGGAGCAAATTCAATCTCGCCACTCGTTGCCAGCTGTTCGGCACTTTCTTGATCAGTTGCCAGCCCTTCATAGATAAGTGCGCCAATCATTGCACCACGTAACGGACCAGACATACGCTCCCATGTAATTGGCGGTCCTGCGTGCAGCAGCAAATGACGATGCATCCCAGGGATCGCCTCACCCGCTGGCCGTATATCGATAAGACGTGGACGCGCACCAATCATCCTCTGCACCGCTCGCTGATTCGCCTCCTCAACGCGCACGGAGTTTAAGAGCAAACGCAAGGCTTCATCACTCGCTCCCGCCGCCGGTTGCCACGCCACGCGCGTTACTGCTACATGCTGTGCAATCAATGCATCGGCAAATAGATCGGCTCCCACGTGAATGACACGCAAGGGCATAGTAATCGAGATATCTCTATCAACCATAAACAGGTTCCTCCTCTCATCAAAGCAGCACATCTATTGTCGATTTACCAGCGCAGCGGCGGCAAGGGCCGCCACGGCATTGCTCTCATACACCAGCGCACCTGCATCTTCGAGAGCCTGACGCTGGACAGAAAACCGCTGTGGGTCGCCCTCCGTCCCACATAAAGAAACAATGACAGGTAAAGGCCGCCCATTAGAGGCCGCAAGGTTGCGCACGTGAACAATTGCAGGCCCATAGATTGCTGCCGGGTCGGGATGGGCGCAAAAGCCCAGAACAATATCCAGTAGAATTACCGCCGTCTCAGGGTCACGTGCGGCTTGCTCTAGATAGGTGAGACGTACAGAGGAATCGATCATGGGATGTGGACGACCGCGCGTAAATTCGTCAGAACCCAGGTCAAGGGCCGTATGCCCAAGAAATAGCTCGCCTTCCGCTACTCTCCACTCTGTTTGTAGAGGGATATTTGATGCCACAGGCCCGACTGCTTCACGCAGGAGCAGCATTGCCTCGTCACAGAGCGTCCCGCCAGAATATAGGGCACGAATATAGTGCTGTGATGGTTGTAATTGCCCACGTAGCCCTTCCAGTTTTGCTTTATCGCGTTGCAGCACTGTTTGCACGTCTTGTCCGTGTGTATGTTGTCCACCAGCCAGAGCAACAGCAGCCATCGCGCCCTCGGTCAATGTGCGTGTAAATGTGATATTCGCGGGTACAGGAGCAGATTGAGCAGGGTCCGCTCCGAGGAATACTACCACAACAGGCTTGTCTATCTGTGCCGCCGCCAATATTTCTCGCGCAACACGCGGCGATGGCGGTTTGGAGATCAGCACAATGACCGAGGTATGTGGGTCATGAGCCAACATTGCCAGTCCCTGGCGCATCATCAGACCATGAATAGTCTCAGAGAGATCCCTCCCACCTGTCCCAATAGCCTGTGAAATTCCCATGCCAGCGGAAGCAATCAGACTCATGACCTGCTGCATACCCGTACCGGACGCGCCGACAATCCCAATAGCACCAGCGGGAACGACATTGCAGAAGCCAAGTGCTACACCATGAAGCAATGCCGTACCACAATCTGGTCCCATCAGCAGCAACCCCCGCTCAACAGCTAATTGCTTGAGGCGTAATTCTTGCTCTATGGGGACATTATCGCTGAAAAGAAATACATGTAGCCCATGTCGTAGAGCTTGCTCCGTCTCTAACCAGGCGTGCTCTCCCGCAACAGCAATAAAGGCAAGATTAGCTTCTCTATCCCGCCGCAACGCCATCTCTAACGAACGTGTAGTTTGCTCAATGGCAGTTTCAGACGCAGAACGATGATCGCGTGATGTTAGACGTTGCTCAGCAGCCAGCAAGGCAGTTTCAGCGTGTTCATCATCGTTCGCACGTACAACAAGTAGCAAATCACCGGCCTCTGGTGGTGTCTCTTGTTCCGCAAGCCAAGCGGCAGGCAACAAATTGGCAAGGCGTAATAATTCGCGGTTCGTCTCAGTTGCCATGACCGCCCCGACATCATCCACACCGGGTAAAGCTTTAACCGTTTGCGCAACTGACATCAACGTGATCGAATCGTAATAGGTATTGCGTTTGAGTAGCGTTCGTAGGACCATACGGGGGATACCTCCTGCTTTCTAAAATGTGTTAAAACATACGTAGTTACTGCACTTGACCATCTTGAGCAAGCCCCATGCCTGCTACGTCAAGGGAAGTCTCATGCAGCACACCGCACTCCGGTGGAGTGTGTGGCCCTAGCCGGGCAAAGAACCGTTGGAGGATATTCACGGCAGAATTTTCATCTCTGTCCATGACCAACCCACAGTTTCCACAACAATACGTCCGTTTGTACAAGGGCATCGGCTGCAATGCGCTGCACCCACTACACATCTTGGAGGTATTGCGCTCATCTAGGAAGACGAGCTCTTTGCCCGACAACTGGCATTTGTAGACAAGCATCTGTGTGAAGGTGTACAAGCCCCAATCATTGAACACGGCACGATTGAGGGCTTTGTTGCGCTCCCGATGCTTCTTTCCGGCCCTGACGCGAAGCGTAGCCGCGACAGCGGCGTTGGGCCAGGATTTCAACACCTCTTTCATGACCATTTGCCGTTGCGAGAGGTCGCCGACCACCACGGTTCTCTCAACCAGTGTGTGGCTTATGAGATGCGATGCTTTATGCAAGCTATCGCGTTGCTTGTTGCGCTTCTTCTGCGCGACGCGCTTATAGACCTTGCTCAGATAGATGTAGCGACGGGACTTCTTCTTGCATTTGTCCCGTTTTGCTCTGATCTTGTCAAGTTGCTTGTTATACCACTGTCCTCCCTTGAAGCCTCCGATGTGATAGACGCGGCCTTGCTCATTGACGCCTGTTGCCAACGTCTTGATGCCCAGATCAAAGGCGACAACGGTGGTTTCATCCCGCTGTGGCTCTTCTTTCCTGCCCTGAGCGAAGCTAGACGCTTCCGCTCGGTCAGATGACTGCGAAGCAGTAGACGCCTTCTTTCTCGACCTGAGCGAAGCTAGACGCGCAGCGTCGTTGGTCGAGATTTTAAACGCAGCGTCGTTTCTGACCGTTAAGGAGCTAGCGGCAGCGTCGTTGGGCAGGATTTCAACACCTTCCGCTTCTTCATAGGGAAAGGAGGCGTAGTAGTCGCCGCGTCCATCACGCGAGATGGCAACCTCTTTGAAGTGGGCGGGCGGCGTCTCTGTGAGCGTTGCCACCACGGTCGGGAAGCGTTTCTTTGCCCCTCTGCCGCCCGTGGGCAAGAGCAGTGTGTCCCCTTCGATCTTGAGATACATGGTGGGATAGACGAGCGTAAAGAAGCAGTGGCGTGGTCTGACTCTTGGAAAGCCTGGGGTTTCGCCGTTTGCCACGCGGCGAAAAAAGGCTTGCATGGCGTTATCCAGGCGAAAGTAGACCTCGGCCAGGAGCTTGCCATACACGTCGTTGAGCTCAGGATCATGCAGACGGCTTTCCGCCAGCGTTTTCTTGCAGGCATTGAACTGCCACGGCTCGCCATTGCGGAGTTTCATAATCCACCAGTTGTACAGGCCGCGACACTTGCCCTGCATCCATTCCAGGGTAACAGCGTCCTGCTCACGCACGTGGATCTTGATCTTTTTGCAAAGCAGCATCTTTCAACACTTTCTTGTAGGAACGCAGCCCGTGTAAGCGAACGGCGAACACGGTGATGATGGCGATCAAGTCCTGCACCATTTCCTGTTCAGGCGAGAGGGTATCACCGTTGAGCACCACGATCTGGCAGTTGTGCCGTTCACAAAAGGCTTCAAAGTAGCTGTAGCCAAAGCGAACGAGGCGGTCACGATGGGCAATGACCACGCGTCTGACGTTGCCGAGCTCAATTTGCTCCATCAGCGCGTTAAAGTTCTTGCGTTTGTAGTTGAGACCGCTGCCAATGTCTTGCATCCACGCATCGACCGTGATGGAATGCGCCTGGCAGTATTCCTCAAGTGCCTTAATCTGATTGAGCAAATCGGGCTTTTGTGCTGTGCCCGAAACTCGTGCATACACGATGGTCTGTCCTTTGTCAGCCGCTTTCAGTCCTCGATATTCGAGGTACTGATCGTGTGTGTAGTAGCGTCGATTGGATTGTGGAGAGCGATATGCAACAAGCCGACCTTCTCTATCCCACTTTTGCAGGGTTTTGGTAGACTTGCCAATCAGCTTTCCGAACTCTTGAATATTGTATATGTTTGCCATGCGTACATTTTAACACATTTGAGCAGAAAAGCCAACACTGTTGTCTTGTTCCTTAAAAACATGCCAGTCATCAGGAGAGTCTCAATCTGTAGGAGATTTTCGCTATCGTTTCACCCAGTATGCCATACGTAATGCGGCACGTCTTTAGCAAAATGTGCCAGTATCAGGCCTTTTTTTTATCTAAATCTACCGAACAGCCATCTGACACACGATTAGTCGCGCCCCATCTTGCGAATATATAAGGCCAGTTCCAAACTCAGTCGTTGCCGTGCATCATCCATAAATGGTCCAGTGACTTCTTCGATTTTCTGCAAACGATAGCGCAAACTATTGTAGTGAAGGTGAAGTATACGCGCCGCGACGACCATATTCAAATTACTTTGTAATACCGCATCTAATGTGTGAACGAGGTCAGTGTGATGACGCCGATCATACACCTCTAGCGTGCCAAGTAGTTCATCAGCAAAAGCATAAAGTTCCACACGCTTCTCAAACTGTGAGAGGATCCGCTGAAAACCTAGATCATTGAAATGGATCACGGCTCCCATATCTTGCAACTGACCACCAATAGCGATAGCCTGCCGTGCCTCTTGATAACTGCGCGCAAGTTGGAGAGCATCACCACAACGCCGCCCAATGCCAAGCACAAATTCTCGCTCACGTTGCAGGAAACGCATATCGCGCAAGAGCTGTTGACCCATCTCGATATCACCTTGAACATCGCGCTTTTGCATCACATTGGCAGCTTTTTCAGGTGTAGAAACCCCTACAATAAAGATCAATTGCCCGCTCTTTTCAACAACAATTGCATCCGCATCAATACGACGCGCTACTGAACGAGCATGTTCTAGCAACATGGAACCGACATCATTACGTAGATAGACAGGTGACCAGCGTGCCGCTGCTCCCTCTATCTGCTTTCGCTCTTCCGCGATGCAGACCACACAGGGACGAGTCAGGTTCAGGCCAAGTGTTTGTGAACGTGTGAGGACAACCTCCATTGAGGGAATACGCCCCGCGAGCAGATCATCCAGAAAATCTGATTGGAATTTCCGCTCCACCGCCAAAATTGCCTGATCTTTCATGATCGCCAACGCTGAGACGGTGGCAGCATGTTCCATGGCAACGGCATCGTCATCGCTGAAACGCAAGCCAACATCAACAACAATAATCCAGCCATAGCCTTGCGTGCCGACACGAATTGGGCAGGCAAAGCAAGGGACAAAATGAGAACCGACACACAAACTCTTTCGCACTGCCACAACGGTACTATCGCCACGTGCCTGACCAGTTACGACCTCCAAATCCAGATAGCGCGACCCCATCTCAACTCTAATGCTTGGATTGAGAACCTCGTGCGCATCCGCCGTGAGCGTTGATAGTGCTAATACACGTCGGTCTGGTGTCACAATTACGACAGGATTACTGGTAAGCTGAGCCAGATTTTCCGCGATATGCTGCAAACCACCACCGTCCAGCACAATCGCGGTGAAACGACGATGGACCTCCTCTGAATGCTGGAGCCGCTGCGTTTGCGTGCGCAATATTCCGCTCAGCAACTCAGTAATGATGTCATCGAAGGAGACTTCAGAGCGTAGTTCAATCAGTGGTAACCCAACATCATCGGCGACCTGACACATCTCTTCTGGTAACGTCTCAACGTACCGCCCGGTCTTGACAATCAGTCCCGCGAGATCACGACGTGCCAATTCAGTAATAAAAGCAGCCAGTGAACCGGGCACATCGCGCAAGGGATAGAGCGTTGTCAGCAGCAATTCGTGCGGCTTGACCCAGGCCAAAATATCTGGCACTTCCATCACATTGACCGAGGCAATTGTGCGCGTCACACCCTGCGCACCCGCACGTAGTTGGGCTTCACGCAATTTTCCCGTCTTCAAAGCATCTTGGACCGTAAATGCCATTGTACCGTCACCTCCACATTGGCAATAGTTGACAAAATATTACCACATTTTTCGTAGAAATGACGGCATGGTTTGACAATCAAGGATTCATCACTTCTCATTCATAGCCGAAGATGAGATGGGATCTTTCTCTTTATCCAACATTTGCACTTCCTGTTGCTCTGAAAGTTTACGCGCTTTTTCCTGCTCTTCAGGTGGTGGCAGAGAGCGGAAAAAGAAGAAAAACAGGACGGCATTGACGCCCTGCAAGGCTGCACCAAGTTCAAATGGCAAAGCCAACGACACGTGGTCGAAGAGATAGCCGGCCAGCGCGGGACTGGCGGACGATGTAACCTGCATGGGAAGATTAGAGATCGCACCTACCGTTCCACGCTCTTCGGCAGGCACGACACCCATGACATACGATTGGCGGAGAGGAAGCGCGAGACGCTGCGCCAACATACGCACAAGATAGATCATGCCAGCCATCCAGAAGGTTGGGGCCAGAACCATTGGAATAATCAGCAGCGCTTGCAAGGCACGACCAATCACAATTGCTCTGATAAGCCCCAAACGAGCCGCGAAACTGGCTGCTCCCAGATTAGAGAACATTGCCGCGAGATTGATAATTGTAAAGAGGATGCCGATCTGTGCCGGACCAACGCCATAGCGACGATAAAACCAGTAGGTGATAAATGGGCCAAAGAAGCCAACAGCTAGCCCGTTTGTCGCGTTGGTAATCCACAGGCGTATCAGAATGGGCCAGGTTTTCTGCGATATTGGTTGTCGCTTCGACTTGTTTCCCCGTTGCTGAGTAGCATCCAGACTTGGCTTTGGTCTGTTTGTAGGGCGTGTCTCGCGTACAGGAATTGCCAGCAAACCCGCAATGAGCGCGAGAAGTGCCATGATTAGAAACGAGAGTTGGTAGGCATTTATCCCAAACACACCTGAACGTGGTAAAAGTTCTGGCAAGATAGCAAAAGGTCCACTACCGACCAATGCACCTAACGAAGAGGCAAAAGCGACACGCCCAAACAAACTATTGCGGTGTTGTGCAGACACAGTTTCTGCTAACAACGCCTGCTCTGCTGGCTGATAAGGACCAATAATGCCTGCACTCGCTCCAGACCCACGGCCAAAAGAGCCTAATGCCGCAAAAAAGAAGAGCAGCCCCGTCACATGCGTAAATGCAAAGACCAACGCAGATATCGCCGCAAACAATGGTAGAATAATAATAAATATCTTGCGTCCTATACGGTCGGAAAAGACACCAACAGCACTGCTCAGTAATGCGGAAACCAGTGCCGTGATGACAAACAATAACCCTAACTCCAAGCCATTAAAGCCAATCAGCGCGAGATAGATAGGTACCATAATACCAGCCAATGCCCGTGCCGCACTCATAAAGACACGTGCGGTAATCAATAACCCCATATTACGATCTATCCACTCAGGCCAGAGTAGCGCATAAAAACGTGACCGTGCCGTAGTAGTTTGTGTATTCAGCAGCTGATGTTCTTCCTGAGAAGTGGTTGCCACCGGCACTTGCTCTACATAATTTTTTCGATCATCTTGTTGCTCTTGCATATCAATTTCCTCTTATCTACGGCAACCCTCACTCTTCGCCTTTGTCCCATTCCATTTCTCCAGCACCAGAGAAAAACTCTGCAAGAATTTTCTTGATGCGGAGCATAGCTTTTTGCCGATGTGGTGCCCTGCTGGCAGATTTGCAGGGTCTTTATTATAATATTACCAATGATTGACTAAGTTAGTCAATAACAAAACAGTACACTGCGGGTTAAACGAAGTAGCAGGAGAACGGCTTCCGTCATACAGTAGGGGCAATCCCTTGTGCTTGCCCGTCCATTCTACAAAGCCAGCGCGGCACGGAGATCAGATATAATATATATGATATGCAACAGGAGGCTAAAGACTATATGAAAGATAAAACTCAGAAGCGCGAAGAAAGCACAGATACAGATACCATCAAAGCCATTGCCCATATGCTTGACGATTGGTATACCCAATTGGGACGACAATTTGGCCCATTATCACGTCCGCAACGGCGCACGCTTCGTCTTCTTCAACCAGATAAACCTATTCGCGTAGGTGATCTGGGAGAGCAACTTGGCCTCACCACCGCTGGCATTACGCGCATGTTAGATAAACTCGAAGAATTGGGGCACATCACCCGCGCGCGACTGCCCCATAGCGACCAGCGTCAAGTGTATGTCACACTTACAACGACGGGAGCACAGGCATTACAAGCAGCAGACCAGGAATTTCTTCACAGGATTCAGGCAACACTCACCGCTTTGAACGTCAACGAACAAATGCATCTTGCCAGTCTTTTGCAAAAGATTGGTATGCCCGAAACACAAACGAGCGATAAAAACTAGCACATACTCCCTTCCTCAACCAATGCTATATGTTTACTAGCAAACATGACAAGCTATCCTCAGCTTGTTTTTAACGCTGCCCTCCTCAACTACTATGTACAACGTTTGAGCGCATCTCTACCATATAAGAACTCATCGATTATAAGGTTTATCCATTCCAAACACACACACTCATCAATAACTTATTAATGTTATTTTACTCTTCAATATGTATAGCACTTTTGTGTATATAGTTATGCATTTTTATCCTACACGTTGCTATACAAGAACAGGAACACAAGCGCAAACAACCATCCGTATAGAACGATGGTGTTCTGACAGGTGCTTGCGATCTTTTTCATGGTAAAGATGAGAGGGAGTTATGTCAGACGTACAAAAAAATATGTGGACAGGCGCACAAGAAAGGCAGACAGGACCAGTGCAACAGCCCATGACGGGTCCATCAAGCCGATCAGTTTGGTCACCACAACCTACCACAGGCGAATATATCACCCATATATTTCCAGAGGCTCCGGGCTGGCGCGAGCCACGATCACCTATCCGCCCGCCACAGAGGCCACCAGATGACCACGAACGGATCAAAAGAATTACAGCCGCCGCCGCTCTGCTACTGAGCCTGATCATTACATCGTTGATTCTTTGGCAGCAGCGCGCCAACTTTATGCCGCAGCAAGGTCAGGTTAATCAAGCATCTACGCCAAAGATTACCGAGGTACCCGCTGTCCTGAATACAATCACCAACAATAAGAACATTTCACCGTTTTTATTCGGCACAAATATGGCTCTTTTTCATGCTAACGACGAGCCGCTTCTATACTCGGCCCAAACACGCCAGATGCTACGGCAAATAGGAGTGCGCATCATTCGTATGCCCACACGCACCACACTGAGTCCACAGACAGAGGTGGCTGCGGCACAAGCTATCAAAGACATTGGCGCGGCTCCTTTAGTGGTTATGAGCGGACCAGAATTTAAAGGCGGCTCAATTCTAGCCAGTGACATGAAAATTCTGAGCCTGATTACTCCTGTGTTTGGCAAAGAGCCTACGTACTTTGAATTTGGCAATGAGTCCGATTTGCAGGGCATTACTGTCGATAAGTATGTTGCGGCCTGGAATCAGGTCATTCCCGTCCTTAAGCAGCACTTCCCGACTGCTCGTTTTATTGGCCCTGACAACTACCAGTTTGACCGCCGCTATCTGAAAACATTTGTGGCGCAAGCAAAGCCACTACCAGACGGCGTGAGTTGGCACGAATATGCCTGTAGTATTCACTGGACGGCACAAGTGTGTCTGCAAGATGTCGATGCCTGGAATGTGCATTTTACGCAAGCACGTGCGGCTATGCAAGAAGCCATCGGAGTCGCGCTACCAATTTGGGTTACAGAATGGAACTATGCATCCGATACCAACGATCAACTCGTCAATGATGGCAAATCCAATAATCCGGCCTTTATGCAAGCCTGGACAGAAAAAGCCATGCAAACGCTGGTAGCCAATCGCGTCTTCGCGGCGATGCAATACTTTTCAACTGCGACACCGATGCCGCTGGTAAGTAACGACCAGATTGGGATTGAAGGACAGATTTTTCAGCAGGAATATCAGAAAGTGATGGTTGATGGCTACACGCCGCCACCGCCAGTAATCACCTATCCAACACCAACAACAGCTGTAAATCCGCAAGAGGCGTTCTCGTTTGAGAATGGTACAACTGGCGGCTGGGTCTCCATCGGTCCAGGGATCACTCAACCGATCAACACAACAACACGAGCGTTTGATGGTACGCACTCATTAGCGATCACGCTGAATAATGCAAGCGAGAACGACACACCATTTCTCAGCATAGATGCGAATCAGTTAGCATCGCTTCCTAAACCGGGGCAGATGATTACAGCATACATCTATGTCGCCAATCCCGACGCATTGGTGAACGCGAAAATTTTCGTGGCAAATAGCCAACATGGCTGGCTCTTCGCCAACAGCTTAACCTTGACTTCCGGTCAATGGAACAAGCTCTGGTATTCACTACCGCTCGACTTTACTGACCATGTTACACAGATTGGCATTCAGTTTTTCACCTCGCGCCCAGGTATCAGTAGTCCTGTCTATATCGACGCGATTAACTGGCAATAGCTACAAGCAAAACTGTGGACAGACGAGCAGAGCGAAGAACAGGTGCTTCTTCGCTCTGCCCGCCCAGTGCGCTACGCGTGCAGTAACGCGAGGCGCATTTCGATAACAGGACGAGGCGAGGAAGGCACGTAGCCACCTAAAGCAACGACTTGTGGCATAAGCGTTTCCATTTCATCACACAGCATACGTACCTGTTCAATCTGCTCTTCTAGCGTGAAGGCAATTCTAATTTGCGACTCTTTGCTGAACTGAGCTCGCTCGCCTTTTAATGCCGCTCGCACTTCGCGGATGCTCCCTTCAAGCCATTGCAACAGCGCATGAAACTGCACAAGGTCTCCACGCAAGTGATTCTGAACGTTACTGGCAGCAATCATCCAGAAAAAACCCACGTGTAGCGAGGCCTGTTCAATGCATTCTTCACGGCTCGGCGGTTCTTCTACAGGAGCATCCAGCAGAGTGATCTTATTGAAGAGCAGCAATGTCTGTCGCTCTCGATAAGCCACGGATTGAGGAATCAGCATCCAATCGACATTTACAGCCGACTCTCTATACAGCACATAGGTAAATGTTCCACCCACGAGATTGTTTCCATGTGCATCATAGACGACAGCAGGCTCTCCAAACTGTTTGAAAAGAGCCAGACGTTCCTCTGTGGTTCTTGCGCCTCCGTCCCAGGGTCTGGCGCACAACGTTTCGCTCCAGGCATCGGCAACAACAACATGGAGATCAAGATCGCTGGACCAGCGTTGCTCGCCGCGTCCAAAACTGCCAGCCAGCCATGCAGCGACAAAACGTTCATCCTGTTGCAAACTCGTGGTAATATGGGTAAGTAGCGCGGCACGCGCCTCAGTATAAGCCTCACGTAGCGACGACATAGTAAAACTCCCTCTGCAAAATATTGCAATCACTGAGCATAAACAGCGATGGTGGCACAGGGAAGGAAAAGAGTGACAGTACAAGAACACGCCCTAGAGCAGACGTGATTGTATGCAAAAGCTTACAAAAGGGGATACAGCAGCGTTATGCGAGGAGTATGCTCGTGCGTTTTTGCGAATACTCAACCGACACGCTTATTTATACCCAAAACCCACCCATGTGCCAGACGCAGGTATAATACTGCGCATGCACACAATTTCACATCCTGTTCAAGAAAGAGCCTACAAGCGTAATCACATAAAAACACATCCAACGAGGAATGTTCTCTGCTCTGGCTTTGATTAGACGAGTGAAATCATTGTGCATTTTCGCCCGATCACAGGCGAAACGGACATGGCTAGTAGCAAATGGGCATAGGTGTCAGTTCCTCCACAAAATAATACATTCAGTTTCTCTACTATACACGGAGCCAATCAAACCTGTCAAGCAATATTGCAAGAACAGGAACAGCTCATTTTTTGCAGCACGGTAAGCTGAAATTCCCCGTAGTGCTCTGTCAAACGTCATTCAATACGTTTTGTGAACGGACGGGCCACAGCATCGGGTGGGATCAGGGCATGATTGATCAATATTGAGAAATTTAATGTGGACATGGCGTAGGGGCATGATGATCGTATTCAAAAAATAATGCGGATATGGTGTAGGGGCGTGATGAATCACGCCCTCGTACCGCGTCACACGGCTCCCCAGGCGGATCTATGTGCGAGCAGGGCGTGATGAATCACGCCCCTACACCATTCTGTGACATGTTCGCATTCATGTTTTCAGCACCATTATCATGCCCTGCCTCCAGGCACAAAAAAGAAGCGCGATGATATTTGATAGTCTTCGACTATAAGAAATTTCAGGCTGTAGTGACTGGATTGATGACGATGTAGGTGCGCTCCACTGTGTCAGGGCCAGCGATGCGCGTGAAGGCTTCACCATATTTTTGCGCTAATACTGCTCGTGCGTGGGCACGCTCGTCCTCTGCCGCCTCGTGCGCCTGTCCCTCTATCTCTGGCTCGCCCAGCAACTCGCCCATGCGACCAGAAGGCGTCATTGTCACATGTCCATTGTTGCGTACGCGCTTAATTTTTCCCGCCTGACGATTGGTCGTAATATATATTTTCCCCTGCTCGTCGTGCGCGAACCAGACCGTCGTTGGAATCGCACTGCCATCGCGCCGATAGGTCTTCAATACAACGAATTGGTGAGGATACAGGTATGCAAAAGGATCACCTGTTTGTGTCTGGTCAACTGTCATAATAAAAACATACTCCTTCATGTCTCATACGCAAGTGGTTTCCATCCAGAGCAACCACAGAAGTATAGAAACTATTCTTTCATGATGCTCACAGTAAGGATGCAGATACCTATTCACTTCGGGTAACGCCGTTTTTGGCAGCTATATTCCCAGGCGAAGACACAAGCATATCATTGAAGAAGATATTTATACTACAAGAGGAGCTATGCTAGCACGCACAATCAGAGTGGGTGACAAGATATGATTTTCAACGGGCTCCATCCGCAAGAGGTCTAGCATCATCTGTGTGGCAATATGTCCTAGCTGCACTTTTGGTTGCTGAACCGTCGTAAGGGTTGGAGCCACACAACTTGCTAGCGCGATATCATCAAAACCGACAATACTCAATTGTTGCGGAACCGCAATACCATGTGTATGACAGGCCATAAGCAGACTGATTGCGACCATATCATTATAGCAAAACACAGCGGTTATGCCTGTATTAAGAAGATCAAATAACCATGTCTGACCAACCGTCACATCCTCTTCGTGAAGCGTCTCCGTCCCAGGAGCAACAATCACCCACTCATCGCGCAAAGAAACGCCCGCTGCCGTGAGGGCATCTTGATAACCACGCAAGCGGTGCCGATTTGAGCGAGGACGGTTGCTCACACCCAGGTAGCCAATGCAACGATGGCCCAATTGTAGTACATGCTCAACCGCCAGTTGTGCTCCCCGATAATCATCTACAGAGACCCAATGCACGATATCACTCGGTACATCAGCCTGACTGTTGATCAAGACGGTTGGTATACGTAGGGCCGCCAGACGGTCATTGTAGCTAGGAGTTATGCGGGAAGATTCGATAAGGATACCATCCACGCGCCGCTGATGAAAAGTTTCGATAACCGCCATTTCCTGTTCAGGATCATTATGTGAGGTTCCCAGTAATATACTGAACTTCGCAACCCGCGCAACTTCTTCCACACCTTTGACGACATCAGCTAGAAAAGGATCCGCGATAGATGAGATAACAAGACCTAATGTACTCGTCTGCTGCTGCTGCAAACTACGTGCGATGGCATTTGGTGTGTAGCCCATCTCACGTGCAAGCCGCTGAATATACGCGCGTGTATCTATACTAATTAAAGGACTCTCACGCAAAGCGCGCGAAACTGTGGTATGCGACACCCCAGCCACACGTGCAATATCCGCGATTGATACCTCGTCTCGACGCACTATCCGCTTCTCCACCTTCATAAATAGCCTTTATTGGAACGGATGCACACGTGTGCAGAGCAAAAAACATGAGTATGAACCTAAATGCACACGTGTGCATTTAGCATACCTAAAAGCTATAGCTCTTGTCAAGTAGAGAGTGCGCAAACACACAAACACGCAAATCAGTAACGAAAACGGATAAGTTCGCGAAAAAATAAAAAGAGGATTGTGTCATGCACAATCCTCCAAAAGGAAATGAGATCCCTCTTTTCATCGGAAATCAAACATTTCTAGACACGTGTCGTACCACGTGAGACAGCACGCAATATGGCAATCAGGATACACGCGCCAATAAACGCTACCAGTATCGTGTAAAGCAATCCACCGCTAGAACTGAAGCCCAACAGACTCATCAAGAACCCACCGATAATTGCCCCAACAATACCAACAATAATATCGCCCACAATCCCGTATCCACCGCGCATTACCAAACTCGCCAGAAGACCTGCCACCAAGCCCACTATTATCCAGAATAAAATTGCTGTAAGCATTGCTTATTCCTCCATTTTCAATCATTACAAGTAGTACAATGAATAAGTTGCACTACTGATAT
Source organism: Ktedonobacterales bacterium (assembly GCA_027451525.1). Taxonomy (GTDB): domain Bacteria; phylum Chloroflexota; class Ktedonobacteria; order Ktedonobacterales; family Ktedonobacteraceae; genus DTNP01. The sequence continues at coordinate 135,907 of DAIDJF010000001.1, read as the reverse complement.
TTCACACTGTATGTAACAGTGCAAGCTATCTGCATGTAATACTCATGAGGCCAGCAACTGGTTTCGCTTTTAAAGGCTACCCGTTGCGTTCTAAGCAACCTTTAACCCCATCTTAAACCTACTTAGGAGCAGACTATTTTTTCTAGAAATAGAGGCCACAAATTTGATCTGTCACTAAGCTTCAATAGTGATTAGCTCGCCTTTTGTCATCGCGATCAGGTCTTGCGGTGTAAGACGAAAGACCGCAAAGGGTGTTCCTGCCGCCGCCCAAATTTCGTCATAACGGAGCAGGTCACGATCAATAAAGGTTTGTAATGGCTCTGCATGCCCGACGGGTGCAACCCCACCGATGGCAAATCCCGTGCGTTTCTGGACATACGAGGCCTTTGCTTTTTCAATTGGCTCCCCCACCAGTGCACTCAATTGCTGCTCGTTGACGCGATTGGAACCACTCGCAACCACAAGAATTGGCGTATCGCTGTCTTGTCGCCGAAACACAAGCGATTTCACGATCTGCTCAACACCACAACCAATAGATTGTGCCGCCTCTTGTGCTGTTCGCGTTGATGACGGCAATTCAACAACGGTACAATGTGCAAAACCGCGTTCCTCTAGTATTCGTTGCATTTTTTGCGCACTGGCAGACAATTCTTTTTGCATATACACCTCGCTTACATTGTGAAATATCTTCTATATGATGGACGGTATAATATCTGCATCATCTCGTTGATTTTCGCCTATTCCTTCCTTGTTCAGATCTTTGTACCGTATAAACCAGATTGTCAACGACCAGGTATTGCGTAGACCAATTGCCAGACAGAGTAAGTTAGCACTGGCTAACACCAACAGTGCTACATTCAGACCAAAAAGAAATGCAATGGATGCACCCAATAACAGAAGGCTAACAATGCCTGGCAGAATTGCATTCCACAACCAATGCTCTAAATCGATGTGATCGTTGCGATGCACCATCAATAAACGCCAACAGAGCTTTAGCACAAGAATGGCGTTAAATGTCCCTAATCCTCCAATTATACAGACGAGAACGACAAGGCTTTGCAGAGGCATGACAGCAAGGCAACCAATAAACAAGGACTGGCAATAGTAAAGTAAGACTGGATTGACGAATGTACGGAATTTTTCCATCGAGTTTTCAAACGAAATGTTCAAATTGGCTGCCATTGAAATCGCGACAAATAACAAACCAATTAATGTTGCCGCCGCCGCACCAGTCAGCATGTAAAAATTTTGCCAGTCATGTAAAACCTGCATATACGTTACCAACCTTTCTCTGCAAAAATTTTTCCCAGTATATCATGTTTGAGAGAAAAGATATATCAAGCATATCCTCTCTCCTTCTCTGGTAAAAAACTGTCCGACAAGCCTCTAGTCTTTCCGCGGAAAGAAAAGACGTTATTTTTTGTACACCAGGAGCAATAATGAGCCAAGCAAGAGCACTGCACCTACAATACCCAAAACACCCAAGTCTTCATGGAAAAGCAGCCAGGCCAACACAGCGGCAGTCAATGGCTCACATAATGTCACAATACTAACAACCGTTGCAGACAGAGAGCGCATCCCAGCTTGAAAGAGGCCATAGGCCAGAGCAGTCGGAACACAACCAAGATACAGTAGCAGCAACCAACCCCAGAGAGGGTAGGTCAGAACGAGTTTCGTCGCTACTGTTGAACCAAGCAGGAGTAACGCCCCAGTCGCAAACGCAATAGTGTTGACCTGCAAAGGGTGATAGCGCGTGGTCAGCAGGCGTCCACAAAGAATAAAGCCTGCGTAGCCGCAGGCCGCCAGAAATGCCAGCAGCACTCCAAACAATGAAATCGTTGTTTCGCCTCGTTGAGAGCGTGCCCCTACAAGCAGAAATGTGCCACAGAGTGCGCAGATGAGCGCAAGCAATGTTGTCCAACTACTACGCTCATGCGCCACGAGCGAAGAAAAGAGCACAACAATGATCGGAGCAGCGCAGAGAGCAACAAGTGTCGCAATAGTGACACCTGTGTAAGGAATAGACGCACTATAGGCAACTTGATAGAGAGCCTGCATTCCCCCCATCAGCAGCATAATACCCAGATCACGCAACTTGACATGGAAAATACGGCGCACGGAGAAGATCCAACTGACCAGGAGAAACAGTGGGGCTGCGATCACTAGCCGAAAGAATGCCAGTGACAATGCATTTGTTGCGCTATATGCGTACAAAGCTTGATTGGCAACACCCACCGTTCCCCACGAAATTGACGCGAGAATGATAAACAAGAAGTCACGCCGTGATGAATTTCGCGCAAGCATGAAAATATCCCTTCCTCGTAAATGCATGAAAACAATCTAGCAATGTGGTGCTGCGAGGGCGGGAAGATAGACAACCTGGAATACACATCCATTCCTGGGGATGCGAATTTTTCAGAAGATATTGTCGTGCCACCAGCCCTAGCGGACGGTGACGACTGGTGGGGGTAAAATAGAATAGGTTAAATAAAAAACGAGATCGGTCATAGCTTTTACAATCCTTTAAACACATTTTCGCGCTAACGATTTGCTTTATTTTAACAGAAACAATAGCCGTTGCCAAGCAGTTTTTGCTCACATATGCCATCCAACCGACAGGAACGACAGGACACGCGGTTATTCTTCATATTGTAGAGTTTTCTTCATTAAAACCATGCATTTTACGTATTTTTAAAATTAGATTATTCACACCAGGCGATGAAATATTGTATAATACAACAAGACATGATATTTATGCTCTACAATTTACAAAAATACGAGGAAATTATGAAAAAAAGAGGCTCACTCTTCCTTCTCCTATTTTGTCTCAGCCTATTTGTTGCAGCTTGCGACTCAAGTGCATTGTATACTCCAACCACTTCCGGCCCTTCCAGTGCTCCTACGAATAGCACATCGCTATCCAACAGTGGTGGGAATACAGGAAATACGCAGATAGCCAATAGCTATCTGGCTCAAACAGGCAATCAGATTTTTTTCTTGCAGTGGTCCAACAACAATGGACAACTTACAGGACAGTTACAAGAAGCCTATGCGGTACAGGGTAATTCTACACAAATACGGCAGAATAGCCAGTCATTTACGGGGACACTCAATGGAACTGCAGTCAGTATCACGTTTCCTCTTTCAGGTTCCGCACAGACCTATACAGGAACGCTGAGCGGTTCAACGTTGACGCTCACGCTACCCGACATTAATGGGAATGCGACAAACGTTACGATGCATCCAGCCAGCATCAGCGATTACATTCAAGCAGCAAACGCCATTGGTGTCCAGGTCAACCCTTAAAACGCAAAAAGGGATGTCCACGACCTGCGCTACTGCAGGGATGCATCCCTTTTTCTTTTGCCCAGCTGCACACCTGTGTCGTCTTTAGTTAGTTGTGTACGCGATGTCCAGCCCGCGCGAGGACCTGTAGCGTCGCCTCCAGATCGCCTGCTTTCACAAGTAGATGATCTGTTTCATAGGTGGCAACAGCTAAAACGCTGATATTTGCTTCCGCCAGTGGGATTGCTAATGAGGCATGAATGCCAGCCAGAGAAAAATCAAATGCACCATTTACCTTGACACACCGCCATCCGCGTTCAGCTTGTGTGCCTTCAAGAGGAACATTCTCTTCAAGGCAAATAACTGAAAGCTCTGTGCGCGTTCTGGTAAGAGAAATAAAATCATCACCCATCAACGCCCAATGTGGAATATGACCATTTGGATCAAGACGGCACACAGCATACATCTGTGGTAGAACCGAAAGTGTCAGTTGGGGCATCAATCCCGCTCCTTATTCTCATGATAGCCGTGAGTAGAAAAATTACGAATGGGCAAGAGGCGTCTAGCGGCTAATATGGTTGTGGGACTGTTTACGTTGCCTCGCTGCACGTAGACTGACCAGGGAGAATCCTGCACGACCATCATACTGGATTATTCTGTGAGCAGAAAGAAAAATACACCTTCTTGCGCTTTTATTGTACCACACTACAAGGCATAAATTGTACTCTTCCGCTTTGTTTGTAAGTTGCACGTGACACTTGCATTTACTTTTGTGATAGAAATGTAACCCCGAAGACCGATACTGAAAGACACACAGAGGATTACATACTCTAGAAAAGGGATGAAATATGCAAAATATACTTACGCGGGACGAACTTGAACGGTTCATGGAACAACAACAACCTCCCTGCATCTCAATGTTTCTTCCCACTCACGACGCGGGAACTGCCGGTCAGCAAGATACAATGAGACTACGCAATCAGATACGCGAGGCTGAGAATTTGCTGCATTTGCGCAATATCAGCCAAAGTGTGATTGACGAGCTACTCAAGCCAATCGAGCGTTTTCAGGAACGGGAAACCTATTGGCAGCATCCAGGCAAAGGACTGGTACTTCTCCGCTCAAAGGGTGTGTTTCACAGCTACCTGCTGCCACTGAGTTTTCAAGAAGATGTGATTGTCTCCGATCATTTCTACCTCAAACCGCTGTTTCCTTTCTTCACAAACGACGGGCAATTTTATGTCCTGGCCCTCAGCCATAACAGCATTCGTTTGCTGAGTGCAACACACTATAGTGTGCAGCAAATTTCGCTACCTGAGAGCATCCCACAGAGCTTTGCTGATTTTTTGCGTGACGAGGAACATGAAAATGCAACACAGTCGCATAGTGTTTCGTCGGGGACACTAGTCGGCAAAGGCGGAAGACATGCTATCGTCTTCCACGGGCAAGGCGTTGGTATAGATGATGAGAAAACCACTCTATTGCGCTACTTCCAGCAGATTGACCGGGGGCTACACGACATTCTTCACAATGAGCAAGCCCCACTTCTACTCGCTGGTGTAGAGTACCTGTTCCCCATCTACAACGAGGCCAATACCTACCCACATCTCCTCAGCAAAGGAATTACAGGGAATCCTGACCGGCTCTCGGCAGAGGCGTTACATGCCCAGGCATGGACAATTGTTGAACCACATTTTCACGAAGCTCAAGAAAATGCCGCCAAGAACTTCCAACAGTATGCCGCGACACGACTTGCTTCTGATGATATTAAAACCGTTGTCCCCGCTGCCATCTATGGACGTATTGAGACACTTTTTGTGGCTTTGGACAAGGAAATCAATGGGCATTTCGATCCGATCAACAACATGGTCCACGTACATCGCGAGGCAAAATTTAAGGATGACGACCTGCTTGATATTGCCGCTACACAAACATTTTTGCGCGGCGGGACTGTCTATGCACTCGACCATACGCAGATACCTGGTGAAAAAGCACTTGCAGCCATCTTCCGCTACTAGTAAACAAACACCTGAGATATCAGAAAGTGGTGCGCCTGCATTGCAAGCGCACCACTTTCTTTTTGGCAAGCACAATCATTTGCTCTCTTGATCTACCGCCCGTAGCAACTGCTGTACAAAACGCGCCTCTGGCATCGCTCCGACTACATCTATTTGTTCATTGATCACTGTCTTCGGAACACCCTGTACGCGGTAACGTTGCGCAAGGTCAATGAACTCTGATACCTCAACGACATCCGCTGTAATATGCTCGTTCTCAATTGCCAATTTGTGAGCCAACCTGGCTGCAGAAGGACAATAGGGTCAAGTTGGGGTCACAAAGACCTGGATATGCATATCCTGCTTCACATCTTTCATAGCTGTACGTGTTTTCTCATTAAGGTCCGTTGTTCCTCGCGCAACATCAAGTACGTCCTCAATCAATGTCGAAAACTCATACCCTGATGGAATACCGAAGAAACGCACCTTTCCTTTCGCCTGCCCTTCAAGCACAAACGCGGGAATACGTTCAATACCCATCGCTTGCGCGTCCTGACTATCCCCTACAAAATCCTTGACTGCCAAATGAAGTTTCGCGGAACAAGCAACAAGCTCCTCTAAGAGTTGGCGCGTATCCTTACAATATTCACACTCTAACCCTGGTACAATGAGCGGCGACTCACGTTGTGTAAAATACGTGATGGTCACCTCATTTTGAAGCTCTTGCGTAAAGATGTCTCTTAGCGTCTGCTGATCCTTCTCTGAAATCAATGCCATTTCATTCACCCTTCGTTAAAACTAACAATACCCCTGTGGCATTCATCCTTACACAGGTATACGATAGGTGTTCATATTCACAGTATCCTCTCAGCAATAGGGCTGTCAATCACAAATAGCACACAATTACGCTACTTTTTTGCCCCCCTTTAACCTTCCCATAACATACAGACGCTATATTTATAAGAAAACATTGTTCTGGTTCAGAAGGAGCTTGACCTTGGCCGCCCGTCCAGATATTCTGCTGCTGGTACTTGATACACAGCGTGTTGATCGTCTTTCTTGTTATGGTTATCAGCGGGAGACTTCGCCTTTTCTTGACGAATTTGCGCATGATGCCACACGTTTTCGTCATGCCTATGCGACCGCGCAATGGACAATCCCTTCACATGCATCGATGTTTACTGGATTGTACCCCAGCGAACATACAATGCTTCATGCCTCGTCCGTTCTTCCAGATACATTGACACCTCTTGCTCAACGTCTACACGATTCTGGCTATTTTACAGCTGCATTTTGTAATAACCCTCTCATTGGCGTCGTCAATACCGGCCTCCAACGCGGATTCCAGAGCTTTCTCAATTATGGAGGATTGATGACCTCGCGCCCCAATCAAACAGGTGATACCCTTAATATCTTTGATCGCTATCGCCGCCAATTTAAAAGATTACTCGCGAACACACTTACCACTATCCAGGATGCCTTTGCACATTCCGATTTTCTACTCGACCTTTCCTTCTCTCCACTCATGGCCCCTCTCTGGCAGACTGCATTAAGTTTCAAAGGGAATACAGCAAAAGCACTACAAGATGCAGCCCGCTTGCATATCGAACGCAAAGATGTTGCGCCACAACAACCAGTCTTTAGCTTTATCAATCTTATGGGCACCCATATGCCTTATCATCCACCGCATACGATTACGGCGCGCTTTGCTCCACAACTGCAGCAAAATCCCACGGCCTATCGCTACCTGCGCCAGTTTAATAGCGACGTTTTTGGCTGGCTAGCTCCTCTCACACAAAATATTAGTGACGAACACAAAGAGATTCTTGATCTCATGTACGATGCCGAAGTTGCCTATCAAGATGAACTCATCGGAGCATTCTTTCATAAACTACGCGCAAGCGGTAAGCTCGATAATACATTGGTTATCGTCTGCGCCGATCATGGCGAACACCTCGGAGAAAAACAGCTCATGGGCCATAGTATTTCGCTTTATAATGAGCTTATCCATGTCCCTCTGATTGTGCGTGACCCCAATGGTGCGTTGCCGCGCGGCACAACTATCGACCGCACTATCTCCACGCGCCGCCTCTTCCATACCATGCTCGCGGCTGCGTCAAGTGCAACCGAGGAAGAGATGCACTACTCACTCACGCAACCCACGACGAGCGATCCAGATAACGAGACGATCTTCGCGATGGGGATTACGCCACAAAATCTCTTGAATATCATGCAACGTCGCCAACCAGAATTGATCGCACTGCGTCATTGTGATATCCCGCGCTATGCGATCTTGCAACAACGCTATAAGCTCATCCAAACAGGCGAGCATATGCTAGAACTCTATAACCTGTTTACGGACCCGCAAGAAAGCGTTACTATACACGAGAACTTTCCTACACAAACCACATCACTTCAGCAACAACTGCAACGCTTCATTCAGCACATGCCGCTCATTGAGGCGATTCCGGCGACGTTAGAGGAAGAAGATGATCCTATCATCTATCGCCGCCTTCATGATCTGGGATATCTGGAATAAAAAGTGAGGACATACGTATGTATCCACCTGTACAATCGGTTCTTTTACAAATTGGGCCATTCACCATCCACTGGTATGGAATTACAATGGCCCTTGCAATCTTCACAGGCACTGCTGTCGCTAGTCGCTATATCTCGCGGCAGGGGCAAGACGGGAACATGATCTGGGATATGCTACTCTGGATACTCGTTCCAGCGATTGTCGGCGCACGCCTGTATTATGTCTTTATTCAAGCACCACGCAGCGGCCCCAACGGTCTGGGCGAATATCTAGCTCATCCCATTGAGATCCTCGAAGTCTGGCGCGGTGGCATTCATATTTACGGCGCATTCATTCTGGGCGGCATCACGCTGCTCCTTTATATGCGCTGGCATAAACTTCCCTTGTTCATCTATCTAGACGCGATTGGTCTGGGCTTACTCATTGGACAAGCCATAGGGCGCATCGGCAATTTTATCAATCAGGAACTCTACGGACCACCAACTACGCTGCCCTGGGGTCTGCGCATTGATGCTCAACACAGAATCCCCCCCTACAATGACTTGACAAAGTATCCTGATAGTGTGCGCTTCCAACCCCTTTTCCTCTATGAATTGCTCTGGGACGCATTAGGTTTTGTGCTCCTGCTCTGGGTTGCGCGCCGCTTTTCTAAACACCTACGCGAGGGCGATCTTTTCTTGCTATTCCTGATCTGGTCCCCGCTCGGTCGCTTCTTTATCGAGTTCTATCGCACCGATTCCTGGTTTTTCCCTGGCACCCCCTTCAATCCGGTCCATATATTAACAGCAATTTCTGTAATTGGTGCGTCAGTGATTTTCTTCCTGCGCCACCGTCACGCACCCACAACGACAGAAATGCCAGAAACGTCAATCAATTCTCCGGCAACGCCGTCTGATGATGTATCTGAAACCCAAACAGCCGAGGAAGAACACGTGCAACTTCCAGATACGCTTGCGCTGGACACTCCCAACGCCAGTTCCTAAGCTACTTGCCTTTTCGGCTATAAATGGTAACGCAATAGCAGATGGCTCCCTGCCAGTTTGACGCTCAACAGCGTGGCCCAGGGAGCCTCTTGCGGAGCAAAAGCATGACCTGCAACAAGCGATAGACGGGCCATGCTATTGGATTGCCCGGCAAGGTGCGGCGCGACCGTCAGAAAAAGTTCGTCGATGAGATGTTCTGCCAGAAACGACGCCAACAGTGTCGGCCCACCTTCGTAAAGCGCAACACGTACACCATAATCACGAGTGAGTAAGGTTAATAATGCACGTGGCGCGATACGTGGTTTCGCATCCTGCTCAGCTTCAACAGCTACAACGCGGACTTCAGTCGTTGCGGGAATACTCTGACGCATCAGATGGGTAGCCCCACGCTCTGTCGTAGCAATCAATGCGCGCAAACCAGGCGTATGAAATGTCGGCTCACTCAAATCTACATCGCCACTGGCGGTAACAATTACGCTCATGGGTAACTGCTCCTGGCACTGGAATAACGTGCGTAAAGCAGTATAGTCAGCAGCAAAACTCGGAGCAATAAACGCGGGAATACGGACATGACCAGTATCGGCGTGCAACGAACTAGCCCCAAAAATCACGGCATCAGCCTGCGCGCGCAGAATACCCATAACCATCTTATCTTGCTCATTGTCACCACTAATCATGCCACCGCCCATCTGTCCAGGAGCATTATAGGAAACAATACCATCAATCGTCTCAACAAAATTCGCAATCACGTAAGGACGTTCATTGTTTAGCGTGTTAGGAAGCAATAAACCACCATCATAATAAAGGGCAAGCCGCGCTGGCAGCGTTTCTCTTGCTGCGCGTTCGCGTTCATACAGTGTTGCTACAGGATCCATAGAGACTATCCTTTCATCAAAAAGCGGATACGCTACATGCTCTGATACATATTCTCTGTAGAGCATACGACGTATCCACGTTTTAAGAAAGGTTACGCTCTTTCAGATGGACATAAAACGCGCGGTTCTATTCACCGTCCAGCACGTAACGGCATTGAAGTTAACGCGCGTATACGGACAGCAGCAACATCACGAGTAATATGACCAGCTACCAGTTCATCCAGAATAGCTTCCAGCGTTTCTGGCGCGGGAGTCGCAGGAGGTGCAGTCTGTGTTAGAGGCACACTACTTCCCGCAGGCAACGATTTGGTAAAACCACTAAAGAGCTGTTCGCGCATGGCGGTGGTAAGATAGATGCCAACAAGCAACATACCAACAATAAAGGCCGCCAGCGACACATGCAGGATCGTCTGCCAGTCACTCACAGGTGAACCGACTAACATCGTTATCCAGACATAGAGTGCGACTGCGCCTCCAATAGCACAAGCGAGTATTCCACTGCCAAGGAGAGCTAAAACAAAGCCGCGCCGCGCTCCCGCCGCCGAGCTACCAGCCGCATTCCAACGCGCGAGCACAATATCGAGAGGAATATAGGCAATGCCAGCAATTACAAAGGCTAAAGCCGCTACCCAGGCTACCGCATCAGGATGGGTCGAGACTGGGCCAGTCAATTGGAACAAGTTAAACAGCACATACCCGCAACCCCACCAGAACGTGGCAGCAGCCAGTGCGGCACTGGCTGCCCACTCAATGGTACCCGCAACCGCGTGATCTATTAGTTGCAACCGGACTGCATCACGTAGCCAGTACATGTACATGCCAACAACAAACAGCCCTAACGTAAGTGGCGACATAAAGTCATGGAGAGGAACAAAGCCAGTCACATCTTTGAGCGTTACAGGCAAATGGAATACAGGCATAAGCAGCAACGAGATGCCTTGATAGATACCAAACAGCACAAAACCAACTCCATAGGCCAGGCTTGCAAAATGCAAGATTAAGCGCGGTAGGGTTGCTGTATCTTTGCGATTGAGCCAACCATAGCCAATCCAGAAGAAGGCAAACCAGAGCAGGTCTATAAAGAGCCAGAATGGGTTATATGTCGGACACCCTCCCCCATAACCCAGAATATGACACGTCTCCTGTGTTCCTTTACCCGCAAACATCAGCGTATCCACGAATGGCCTAAAATTATTTTGCCAGGCAACGGTTAACAGAACTAAGAGAATGAGCTGTACGCCGTAGAAGTGCAGTCGCTGAAAAATTAGCGCAGTTTTTGCTGTTTCCGGTAAAGGGGTACGCTGTCGCTCCCATTGCAATAACGCCGCAAGCAAGAGCGCAGGTAGTGTGGTTGCCAGCACAGGAGAGATGTCCACACTATTATTGGAAGCCAGTTCTGTCATCGCAAAAAAGCCCAGCGCAACAACCGCAACGATGACGGCCCCCCCTTCCACAACGTTCAAAAACAAGGCACGCACCGCACTCACACCAGATCCAGCATCACTCTGCATCTCTCGACGTATCAGCCAGTAATGTAATCCCCCCAATAAGCCAGCGGCTATCCAGGAGACAGCGAACAACACCACAACTTGTATGACATCACCACTTGCTGGAACCTGTACATATGAAGGTCGCAAGGGTGTAAATTCAAACACCACATGTAGCAATTGTCCAAGCGTGACCATGGCAAAAACCAGCAGGACAATACAGACAGTGTAGAGATAAAAACGGTATAGACTACGAGCCATGACTGCACCTCTTTTCCCTGACAGCAAGCGAGCTTTTATGCATAGACTTTCCATCATTTCTGATCTCATTGTATATGATCATTAGAAGCCCAGTATAGTGCATTTGACCCATCTTGCTGTCACAAAAAAGAGAGCTTCTATGGGTGCTTTCGCTTATAAACGAGTCATATTAAACCGCTCAAGCAGATCTTCGCGCACAGGCGTAAATACTTCGATCAAATACGTCTCTTTCAACGCCATTGCTGAATGCACGACATGACCAGGGATAGAGACGACATCTCCCGCCTCTAGCATTTTCTTTTCACCATCAATAGTGAATTCTACTTGCCCTTGTAGGACAATCGACATCTGCTCGTGAGGATGGGAGTGAGGTACGGCAAAACCACCTGGCTCAAAGGTCACACGCATTGCCATTAACTCTTGTCCGGCCACGATCTGTGCATAAACGCCATCAAAAAGGCGATTCTTTTCCAGTGCATCGAGATGCGCTTTTTTCATTCCGCTAGCCTTTCTTAAACCACAGTCAAAGCAGTCTATTGATCTGCTTCTATAGAGTACGCAAACAATCAAAACACTGTCAAGACTGCTCTATAATAGGGAAGAGCATGTTAGGAAAATCTATCTGGAAATATGTGCGAACTTCCGCTAATGCATGGTCAAAGAGGAGATGAACATCTTGTTCGCGCAAAACAATTTTTTCATAGGGTGTAATTGGGCGACCAAAACGAAACATTCCCTCCTGCTCAGCATGATCTGCCGTGGGAAGGTGACGCTGCGCAAACAGCCTCTTTCCAATCGCATATGGTACATGAAAAGCAAAACATGTGTCAGGAAATTTCTCTGTAGTGACTTCCAGAAAATGGAGCGTATAGTAATCGCGCTCAAAATGGACTAGACAATCATGACAACGCGAAACACTGGCGGCATGGTCGATATAAAATTGCCATTTACTCTCATAAAAACTCTCCTGCATCTCCTCATAATGCTCCTCACAAAGATGCAAGACAATCTTATCCGCGTTTTGCGGCTTATAGAGTGAGAGACGTGCATAAGGAGTCTGAGCCAGTACATGCATTGCCATATGCTTTTTCATGTACCACTCATCGCGTTGGGCCAGATATTTTTCGCTTTCCCCATGACAGCGTAGGAGTTTTACATGATTTTCTTTTGCCCAACGCGAAGCAAATGCTGTCCAATACGCAAGTTGAAAAACCAGCGCAAGCTCTTTGGAACCTTCTTGCTCCCATACACGCATCGACTCATGCAAAACGTCAAAAAAATCTTGCCGTAACTGCCGTCGTGTTTTGCGCGACTCAGCAGATCGGCGGTTTCCATCTTTGCGCCGATCATGCATCTGGCGAACATATTCCTCGCGCCAGTGCTGCACCTCTTCCTGAGCAATACCAGTTACCACACGCCTTTCATGCACAGCATAGGAAAATTCCTGGCTTCCCACCCGGAATGTACGATACTCTAAAACTGGTATGCGTCCCTCTTTAACCCAACGTTGCCGCTCTATACGCGAGCAAAGCAGCATTTTTTCCAATTCCCTCGGTGTCACCGCCAGTTCTTGCGAAAAGAGATCGAGTAAACGAACCTCTTCATATTCGTTCTCTGCTATACGTCCCTGCACTTGAGCCAATAAAAGCTCTTTTTTCACTCTGCTGCTTTTTGATAAATTCAGAAAGTGCAACAGATCTTGTCTGGATAACATGTCGAGTATCTCAAAAGATATCATACGCCTTCCCCTTTTGATAAAAAATATCAGATCGCCCCCACAATATATATATACCTATGCCATTGGTAAAAGCGGAAAGCATTTTTGAATTTCTTAAAACTTGTTATGCAAATATCTATCAGCTGTACGGCTTTTTACAACGCGGCCATAGTACTTCTCGCGTTACAAAACCAAATATGCATTTCAACCGTTCTATAGACTGTGGCCAAGACTGTGACTAGTTTACGCGAGACCAAAACAGTATGCTGTGACTATTGTCAGTGGAGGATACATTGATCTCATCTATTAACAAAACAAACACACAACCACAATATATCTTCAGCAAAATCAGCCAATGGGTGAGTGGGCATCTTGAACATAACCCGCAGAAGAATAATATTACGGCCTTAGATGGTGTTCGCGCTATCGCTTTCCTGTTTGTACTAACATTTCATCTTGACTACATGCTGCAACTATGGAATATAAGCCGTCTGGGGCATCTCGCCATTGCTATTCTACTGGCCGGTGATGCCGGGGTTACGCTATTTTTTGTGCTATCGGGTTTTCTCCTCTTTTTGCCTTACGCAAAATCACTGCTATTTGATGGTAGCTGGCCTTCGGCAGGACGATTTTACTTGCGACGCGCATTGCGTATCATTCCAGGATATTATGTCTCCATTATCCTGTTGATTCTGTTCACCCATCCAGAATATTTACATCCCAACCATATCAAACAGCTCATCCTCTTCTTAACATTTTTCATGGATTCGAGCCAATCCACCTATCAACAAATTAATGGTCCTTACTGGTCACTTGCAGTGGAGTGGCAGTTTTACCTCCTCCTCCCACTACTCGCGCTAGGTATGCGTTTTATTGTGCAGCGGGGAACGCTACAACGCCGTATTTCTACACTGGTACTTGCTCTGCTGGCGGTAATCACATGGGGTATGGTTTCACGGTACATGGGATCTTATCTCATTGCGCATCCTACATTGACGTTTTTCGTTCCTCGTTCAGCAATCAATGTCTTGATCTTTTTCCTCTACGGCTGTGGGGGTATGGGGTTTCACGGTAAATTCCTGGAAGATTTCGCGGTCGGCATGCTGCTAGGAGGCATTTACATTATTGCCAGTAAAATGCCACAAGATGGAAAATTCAATATGTGGCTACACCGCCTGAGCGGCTGGTTCTGGGCATTTGGGTTGGTCTTACTGGTGGTCATGGCAATGTGGGAATCGGACCGTTCTTCGCCTGGTATCTGGCCTTTTTTCAAAACATTCTTGCCCTACTACCTGTGGTGGCGCGAAATCTTGCTGTCAGTAGGATTCGGCAGTTGTGTGCTGGCAGTGCTCTTCGGAAATGGTGGACTGCAACGCATGTTCTCATGGGCACCGTTGCGCTGGCTGGGTCTCATCTCATATAGCCTCTATATCTGGCATTTGCCATTGCTGACGATCTTTAACGACCAATTTGGACAACCAATGATGCAGCACCATTGGAACTATGCCATCATCTACGGCCTCAGCTGGCTCTGGACTATTGTCGTGATTATTCCCTTCTCAACATTCTTCTATCTCTCTATCGAAAAACCTTGGATGCGCTTGAGCGACACATGGCTCAGCAAGAACAAAGAGAAGCCAGCACAAACAGCCTAAACACTAGCGATAAAGATCGCTACGAACCGTTCAAGATCAGGCAGTCCAGACTTGCACGGTTCGATCAAATCCTGTCGATGCGATACGATTGCCGTTGAATGACCACGCCACATCAACAATAATATCGGTATGGCCCTGATAATTTGTCAGCATTTTTCCAGTAATCGGACTCCAGACCTGAACAGTGCGATCATAGCCACCAGAAGCAACATATTGACCATTTGGGGACCAGGCTACCGTATGGACAAAGCCAAAGTGACCACGGTAGACCATTGAGGTGACACCTGTCATGGCATTCCAAATACGGACTGTATGATCTCCGCCTCCAGATGCGATCGTCGTTCCATTAGGAGACCAGGCTACTGCCCAAACACCTGCGGTATGCTCACGATAATCAATAATCAGCTTGCCTGTTATCGCATCCCAGACCTGCACCGTTCCATTATCGCTCGCGGCCGCAATACGCTTGCCATCAGGAGACCACTCAACAGCGGTCACATGCCCTGGATGATCGCGATATGTTAATGTCGTTTTACCAGTAAATGCATTCCAAATCTGTACTGTTCCATCATCACCACCTGAGGCAATCAACTTCCCATCAGGAGACCAGGAGGCGGCACTCACCAGGGCCGAATGGCCTTTATACACCAGCAGCGTTTTACCTGTTGTCGCATCCCAGACCTGCACCGTGTGATCGTATCCAGTCGAAGCAATATCTTTTCCATCCGGTGACCAGCGCACAGTGAATACAGGCCCTTGATGACCGCGATAAATGAGGACATGTTTACCTGTATCGGCATCCCAGACCTGCACCGTTCCATCCAGGCTGGCAGAAGCTACCCGTTCGCCATTAGGGGACCAGGCAACACCAAATACCATACTTGTATGCCCTTCATAGGTATACAGCAGACTCCCGATAGGCAGAATAGTCGTGTGTGTGTTTGGTACAGTCAGTAATGAAAGAATATCATGATGTTTTGTTATTACTGGGGTCGTTGTAGAGGAAGAGCAAGCAGCAAATAGCAAACCGAGCCAACATGTACATAAAAAAAGATTTAGAAAACGATAGCGTATGAATGACATGTCCACGTCCTGACTCTTCATGAGAAGTTGCTTGCTATCAGTGATAGCTCTCTTGATATATTGTAACAGAGATTCGATGCACAGCAATCGGGTAGCATTACTTACCAGTGGTGTCAAAAAATGACGTTGTATATCTTTTATACGAACTGATGGTTAATTATGAAGCTAATTATAACATAAAATTGTCATATATCTTTGATTTTTGGTGAGAGGCAAAAAATTGCCTCTCACCTGGATATGCTCTACAAGATTAGCGTACCGCGAGCATACGCTCGAGGGCAACGCGCGCCCAGTGGGCCGTCTCTTCATCCACAGTGACTTGATTGATCACTTCACCATTGACCAGTGCCTCCAACACCCATGCTAAATACGCAGGATGAATACGGTACATGGTGGAACAAGGGCAGACGATTGGATCAAGACAGAAGATGATTTGATCGGGATGCTCTTGCGCGAGACGATGGACCAGATTGATCTCTGTAGCTACGCCCCACGTGCTACCCGCTGGTGCCTGCTCAATCTGCTGAATAATATACTCTGTCGAACCAAAAAGATCAGCGGCATCCACAACTTCGCGGCGACACTCTGGATGAACGAGGATTTTGACAGTGGGATATTCCGCACGGGCCTTCTCGATCTGTTGCACGGAGAAGCGCATGTGGGTCGAACAATAACCTTTCCACAGAATGATTTTTGATCGCTCAATCTCCTCTTCTGCATCATCCGTAGCCATCGGATTTTTAGGATTCCAGACCACCATCTGCTCTTCAGTAATACCATACCGCAACGCGGTGTTGCGGCCCAGGTGTTCATCAGGGAAGAACAGCACGCGCTTGCCTTGCGTAAAGGCCCAGCGAAGGACCGCAGGCGCATTCGATGAGGTACAGACGATACCGCCATTACGTCCACAAAAGGCTTTTAAGTTGGCGGCAGAGTTCATATAGGTAACAGGGATAATTCCAGCGTCATCGCCCAGGACGCCGTGCAGCATTTCCCAACACTCCTCCACTTCGGCGATATTTGCCATATCCGCCATAGAACAGCCCGCTGCTGGATTGGGCAACACAACCTTCTGATGTGGCCCACTCAGGATATCAGCACTCTCAGCCATGAAATGAACACCACAGAAGACAATAGAGTCGGCTTGCGGACGAGTCGCCGCCTGTTGTGCAAGTTTGAACGAGTCACCGCGAAAATCAGCATATTTGATAATTTCATCACGCTGATAATGGTGCCCCAAAATGACAAGTCGCTCGCCCAGCGCGGCTTTCGCTGCGGCAATACGCTTGTCTAACTCTTCACCACTCATATGGGCATAAAACTGTGGAATTGTATCTACACGCTTCGATACATCATGTTGCGCACGTGTTTGTGGCGAGATGAGTGGTAAAACAACTGTCTCCTGGCTTTCCGAGCATTGTATTTGAAGCGCAGCCATGTACTTTCTCCTTGCGCTATACCTCTTCAGGTAACGAATGAACGCGATGCATGAGGAGATGACCTCCTGCATTCAAAACTATCGCAATTGCCGATATAAACAATCAAGCAAATTCTAGCGAAACATCAAAATTAGGTGCGGAATGCGTTAACGCGCCTAATGAGATAAAATCAACACCTGTTGCGGCAACCGCCGCCAGACGAGCAGGATTGGTGCCAATGCTACCCGAAGCCTCGATCAACACGTCTCGTGAAGAGCCACGGATTAACTCGACAGCGTTACGCATGCTGTCTTCTGGCATATTGTCCAGCAGAATTACATCTGCACGTGCAGCCAGAGCCTCCTGCACCTCTGCTAACGTCTCACACTCAACTTCAATCTTTAACAAGTGGGGAGCTTGATTACGCGCTGCGGCTACAGCTTTCATAATCCCCCCTGCGGCCTTGATATGGTTATCCTTAATGAGTACCCCATCATGCAAGCCAAAGCGATGATTATGGCCGCCCCCCATCTGAACCGCTGCTTTCTCTAATGCGCGTAACCCTGGCGTTGTCTTGCGCGTATCGAGAATGCGCACGCGCGTTCCCTCAACAGCATGGACACATGTAGCAGTAAGTGTCGCAATACCAGAGAGATGACCGAGGAAGTTGAGCGCGACCCGTTCAGCACTCAAGATCGAGCGCGCCGGGCCATTGAGATGGGCCACACGCTGACCAGCCTGTACAGCCGCCCCATCTTGCACCAGTAACTCCACCACAACACGCTCATCAAGCTGGTGAAACACTGCTGCCACCACAGCTAAACCTGCAACAACACCCGCGTGTCGCGTAATGATATAGCCCTCCGCCTGCTCATCCTCTGAAACCGTACTCAGCGTGGTAATATCACTGGCGGCTCCATCTTCTCCTAAGGCCAGACGAATCAATTCAAAGGGAATGCTATATGTGTGTGACATCGGCAGTCATCTCCTGTCTTCCATCGCTCTCTGTGTAGTGTTGCCCTTCAGCCAGTTGAAGCACATAGTGCAGATGTGCGAGTTGCTCATCCTGCTCTTGATAGTCGGCACGCCAATGACTGCCGCGACTTTCTTGCCGTAGTAAAGCCGTAGCGATAACCAATTGGGCAACAAGTAACATATTCATTGTCTCAATCCATACCATTGTTGCACGTGGTGTTGAGACACCCGTATCGCCCGCAGAGGCTGCACCTTGTATACGCGAGCGCAACACACCTAGCTGATGTTGCGCCTCATAGAGTCCCTTTTCATCACGACTCAACGAGACATATTGCCACATAATCTGGCGCATCTCACGGCGTATTTGTAGACATAATTTCTCATCTACACAACGGGATGACGGTAAGTTCGATTGCACGTCCTCAAGTGTTAGAAGCGCGACCGTGCGCTGCATAGACGGTGGGGGTTCTACGGCTTTCCCAGCTAGCAAGTCGCCGACGCGAATGCCATACACCAAACCCTCCAACAATGAGTTACTCGCCAGCCTATTCGCGCCATGTACGCCCGTACAAGCCACTTCACCTACCGCATACAAACCAGGAACCGTCGTGCTGCCGCCAGTATCCACCAGCACACCACCCATACAATAATGCGCGGCTGGCGCAATCGGCAGTAAATCGCGGGCCAGATCTAGCCCATAGTGCTGACAAATCTCTGAGATTGTAGGGAAACGGGCATGCATTTTTTCAGCAGGCAAATGGCGCAAATCCAGGTATTCATATGCTACCTGCTCACGCAGCATTTCGCTCAAAATTGCGCGTGCCACCACATCACGAGGAGCCAGTTCTGCCTGCGCACTATAACGCGGCATAAAACGCTCACCTGCATGGTTGCGTAAGTATGCTCCCTCACCACGCACAGCCTCAGAAATCAGTGATGAATTGCCACCCGCGACTAAGACAGTTGGATGGAATTGCATAAATTCCAGGTCTGTTACAGCCGCACCTGCTTGCCATGCCAATGCCAGACCGTCAGCCGTCGCACCAGATGGATTTGAGGTGTGAAGCCAAAGACCACCCGCTCCACCATTTGCAAGTATCGTTGCCTGCGCGCTAATCTGTACGACCTGCCCATCTCGTCTCATGGCCTCTACACCGACACATACACCATTTTCTACCAACAGGTGTTGTACAAAAGTCTCTTCATACAAATGAATCGCGGGATGCTTTTTCACGGCCGCAACGAGCGCACGCTCAATCTCCGCTCCTGTCGCGTCACCACCCGCGTGCAACACACGCCAGCGACAATGCGCTCCCTCACGCCCCAACAACAACCCATCAGGTGTTTGATGCTCCATTTCATCGGCTTGCGCTCGATCAAACTGAACACCCATTTGAATTAACCAGCGCACCGCCTCAGGCCCCTGCTCCACAAGAATGCGTACCGCCTCCTCATCACAAAGACCTGCACCAGCAGCAAGCGTATCCTGCAAATGGAGCGACGGACTATCATCTGCCCCCATTGCGACTGCAATACCTCCCTGAGCATAACGGGTATTACTTTCACCCAACTGTCCCTTTGTAAACAGGGCCACGCTCATATACGCAGGGAAACGTAGAGCAGCAGAGAGACCCGCAATGCCCCCTCCAACAATTGCGATATCGAACGTCAGCTCGTTTGCTTTGCCCAACGGCATAACGTATTCTCCTTTGAATAAGTGTACTTGTTACACTTACACGACAGACAAAAAAGAAAAGGTGTCTTTTGTACACTAACTCTTTCAGGGAAGTATACCAGGGAAATCAACGAAAAACAAGGGCTAGAGCGATGCTAAAATATCCCTGCGGCTCAATATTCGTGCGCTCAGAAGACCTCAAATTGCTGTCTGCAAGTTGACACAGCCTACAACAGAGTGATATCGTAAGTTGGTATATGTTGTGCTAGCAAAGCGACAGCTACATACATAACCCTGGTTCTTCCCAAGCACTACTATGTCGTCAGGTAGATCGCAAAAGGACACGAATGCATGACAGTAGAAACATTCACAACACGCACAGGACAAAACATTGCGGTCAACGCCCTCTGTGATGGCGGCGATCAGGGATGTGGCGGCGGCCTGCTTATTCTCATGCTTCAGGCAATGAAGCGACTGCAAAGTGGCGACGTGCTAGAAGTGCGTTCGACAGACCCCGGTGTGCGCGAAGACCTGCCCGCATGGTGTCGTATGACAGGCAATACCTTGCTCGCTGAGCAAGAGGGGGAACAAAGCAATCGCTATTTTGTAAGGAAGGCATAAACAGGTATGGAACCTTCGACCTACGCGGATCGAGAGCTGAATCTTGGCGAAGAGGGGTGCGGGCAGCTTGTCATGGAGATCATGCTAGCTATGCGCGCACTCGCAACGGGACAAACGTTGCTCGTGACTGCTTATGACCCTGCCGCTCATGTGGATATTGCCGCGTGGTGCCGCATGACTGGCAACACCCTCCTTGCAACCCTCCCCGACGAAACAGGTCATCAGTTTTTATTACGGAAAGGATAGGGAACTCACATGACAAATAATTTCTGCGTAAATCTCACACGTTCAACCGATGATGCGGACCGCGCGACTGTTGCAATGGTGGTCGCAAACGCCGCTGTCGCATCCGGTAAAAATACAATGGTATTTCTCAGCAGCGAAGGCGTGCGTCTTGCCGTCAAAGGAACCGCAGAGGCGATCAACGAAGAAGGATTTCAGCCGATGGCAACATTGATCCAAAATTTCGTTGCCGCAGGCGGCATTTTTTGGGTCTGCTCTCCATGCTTAAAGAAGCGTGGTTACACTGATGGCGATCTGATTGCAGGGGCAACTATTGTCGGTGGGGCCAAATTGGTTGAATTTCTTTCCAATGATGCCGCCAGCGTCACCTACTAAATTCTTAGTGTAACAGGATTCAGGGCGGGCATATATGACAAAAGAGACGCTTTTACAGGCTCTTCACGGCGAGCCAACGCCAACAATTCCCTGGTTGCCACATATCGGCACACACGCCGCGCAACTTCTAGGAGTGAGCGCGGAACAGTACTTGCAAGATGCCGATTTGCTGGCAAGCGGCGCCTTGCTCTGTGCGGAACGCTATGAGTGTGATGGCATCCCATTACTTGACGACCCACAGATGGAGGCCATCTCTCTCGGCTGCATGCCACATTGGTCGGATGAGGCTCCGCCGTCAATCACTGATTCGCCTCTCTATCATGTTCCCGCCACTCAACTTACAGCACATTTCCCTCCCCTGCCTGACGAACAGGCAGGGCGTTGGCCTACTGTGATTGCAGCAGGTAAACAGGCTCGTCTGGAACTGGCGCGGCGCAACGTTGCGCTCGTGGGTATCGCCGCAGGTCCTTGTACCATTGCCTACAACTTACGTGGCCTGACACTCTTCACCGACTTCTTTCGCAACCCTCAAGAGGCAGCCCAACTTTTTGCCTACGCGGGCAAGGTCAGTGCTATCTCCGCGCATATCTACGCGAACATCATCGGCTGCGATATTGTCGCTATCAACGATACGCCCGCCACCATGCTCAAACCTGAGTACTTTCAACACTATGTTGTACCCAATCTTCAGGACGCATGGCACACTATTCACACGGCGGGCAAGACATCAAGCTTATGGGCTTGAGGAGAGAGCGGCAGAGTCATCCGTGAGATGGCAAGTAGCGGTGCCCAGAGTATCGCAATTGATGAATGCATGGATTTAGCTTTTGTTGGCGAGATTGCTCGACAGCAGCATATTGGCTTTATCGGTAACCTGCATGTTACCTCTGCGCTCTTTGAGCAGACTGAAAATCCAACAGCCGATACTCGTCGCTGTTTAGATAGTGCCCGCGATATTCCTGGCTACGTGTTTGGTTTAGGTGGGCCAATTACCCAACATATTGACACAGAACGGTTAGATGAAGCAATTGCTGAATACTATCAGTCTCGCCAACGTTGATATCACTGACCCGTTTTATCCTATAACACTGTCTCTCTATTGGAACATGCTATAGCATGGCATATAATAGAGAATGTTGTGAAAACAGCATAATACTAAACACAACTATTTTTGAAGGAGATTGAGAGTAATGGCGGTAGTACGCAATTCAAAAGTCGATTTAGCTGTCAACGGTGACAACGCTTACGCATATGTATATCAGCCCGATGACGATGCCAAACACCCTGGTATGGTCCTTATCCAAGAATGGTGGGGCATTGAGCCACACGTGCTCGACCTTGCCCAGAATCTGGCAGCACAAGGCTTCGTTGTTGCTGTGCCCGACCTCTATCATGGAAGAGTGGCAACGGAACCCAACGATGCCATGCGTATGATGATGATGGTGCGCGAAAATGTCGATAAGGCCGCAAACGAAATTATCGGCGCACTCGATAGCGTAAAAGCCATGCCCAACGTTGACCCCAAAAAGCTCGGTCTGCTGGGCTTCTGCATGGGTGGTTTCCTCGCCTACACGGTCGCCGAACGCTACAGTGATCTGGGAGCGATTGTCCCGTTCTATGGTGGCGGTTACCAACCGACAGAAGAAAGCGTAGCACATGTCGCCGCTCCCGTGCTGGCAATTTATGGCACACAGGACGAAAGTATTTCACCAGCGGATATCCAACATGTTGAGCAAACATACAAAGCTGCGGGCAAGCAGATCACAATCAAGACATACGATGCTGGTCACGCTTTCCTTAACCCTACACATGGGATGGGCAATAAACAAGCCGCCGAAGATGCATGGCCGCTGGCAATCGGTTTCCTAGAAGAACACCTTCAGTAATCACTTGACAAACAGCAATGGCGACAGGTACACTTGCAATAACAGCATAATTGTTATTGCAACACATGAATTACGTATCATGCAATAAAAGATAGGAACAGAGACACCGTGCAGAGTACGCATATGACCTTTACGTCTATGATGCTTACCCCTATGTATTGGATTACCATTGTAACGATGGAATCCAGGCAGGTGTCGCTGTCCACGTTCCCCACACAAAGACCACTCAGGCGAGTGAGTTGAGAGTGTAACTAGAACACACAAGAGGGATGCAGGCGACCCACCTGCATCCCTCTTTTTTTATCTTTCACGTGATGAGGTAATGCCCCAAATGAAGGTCCCGTCATGAAAAAAGGAGTACAACAATGGCAGTCGTTGCAGTCGATGGTTTAGCCAAGACATTTAGAAGTCGCGAGCGGGCAGCAGGTCTACGCGGCAGCATACACGCAATGATCGCGCCACGTTATCGCGAACGAGAGGCAGTGAAAAAGATCCATTTTTCGCTCGAACGCGGCGAGGTGCTGGCCTTTATTGGCCCCAACGGCGCGGGCAAAAGCACAACAATTAAGATGCTGACTGGTATTCTCCATCCCTCAGCAGGCAACGCACACGTCTTGGGGTTGACGCCCTGGCGGCAGCGGCGGCAACTCTCTTATCGTATCGCCTGCGTCTTCGGGCAGAAGTCGCAGCTGTGGTATCACCTGCCCCCACAGGATACATTTGATCTACTTGCTCATATCTATGAACTGGACTGGAATGCTTATCGCAAGAGACGCGCGTTCCTGATTGATGTCTTCGACATTGCAAACTACATGAGCACACCGGCGCGTAAGCTGAGTCTAGGTGAGCGGATGCGCTGCGAGTTAGCAGCAACATTTCTGCACAAGCCAGAGATTGTCTTCCTGGATGAGCCAACTATTGGCCTGGATGTCATTGCGAAACAGCGCATTCGCGAACTGATCGGGCATCTCAATACGGAAGAAGCGATAACGGTTTTCTTGACTTCCCACGATGCTGGCGATGTCGAACAGGTATGTAAACGCGCTATCGTCATCAATCACGGTGAGATTATCCTGGATACGCCCGTACCGACGCTCAAGCGCAACTACCTGAAAAAGAAAACGATTGAGCTATTGTTGGATGAACCTGTCACACATCTCTTAATGAACAACACAGAATGTTCTGGTCGCGGACAAGGATCACCCGTGTTACAGACAATGCCGGAGATCAGAGTACTGAAAGCACAAGGGCATAGTTTAGGGTTAGAGATTGACACGGCACACAGTCCGCTAGAGCCAATCATTGCTCAGCTAATGCAACAAAGTCACATCCTGGATATGACCATCACCGACCCGCCGATGGAAGAAATTATCGCAGCAATTTATAGCACACAGGCAACAAGCAGTCACGAGAAGACAGTACCAGAGAGCAAGGATGTTGATTTATCAGCTGATTATATAGCATAGGCTGACATAATAGCGGGAGAGGGAGAGTCTATGAGCGTTTCCATCTACCAAAGCAGGCGCAGCATCTTAGCGCGCCTGCGTCTGACAGGGCATAAATATCTCGCAATTTTGCAGGTCAGCATTGCCAGCAATCTCGCCTATATTAACGAGGTCGTTTTTCGCGCATTGACGCTCCTCGTTATCGTTTTTGTGCTGAGTCAGCTCTGGCACACCACGCTGGCGCAACATGGAGCAAAGATACTCAACGGCTTCAGCATTAACGATATGCTCTGGTATCTCGTGGCAGCGGAAGTGATTGCGATGTCTAACCCTTTATTGACACAACGTATAGACGAGGAGGTGCGTTCTGGGCAGATCGCATATCAACTAATACGTCCCAATAGCTACATTCTCTATCACTTTGCGCGCTACCTGGGCGAGCGGCTAGTACGCATTGGAATGAATAGCATTGTCGGCGCCGCACTTGCCCTGGTTGTCGTCGGTCCACCGCATTTCACCTGGATGGGTGTATTGGCATGGCCCTTACTCGCCCTTCTTGCGGTGTGTATAGACTTTATTGCTTACTTCTGTATCGGCCTGTGCGCCTTCTGGACAGAGGAGACGCGCCCGATTGCGCTCATTTATAATCGTCTGACACTCGTTCTAGGCGGCGTGCTGGCTCCCATTGAGATTTTTCCACAGCCGCTACGCAGCATCGCACAGGCATTACCATTTAGTGCCATCCTCTATGGGCCGGCGCATACACTCGTACATTTTACCTGGTCTGGCTTTTTCGGCGTCTTATTGCAACAGTGCAGCATGATCGCAATCGGCAGTCTATTGCTCGTCAGCATCTATCAGATTGTGATACGACGCGTGAACATCAACGGAGGCTAGTAAGATGACACTGTTACGCATAATGATACGCAACATACGCTTTATCGGAACCTATACCATCGCAAACTTGCAGGCGGCAATGGAATACCGCATAGCCTTTATTATGCAGGTTGGGGCAATGATCGCCAACGATAGTCTCTGGCTCTTTTTCTGGTGGACCTACTTTCAAAAATTTCCACTCACGAATGGCTGGCAACAGACCGATGTAGTGATCTTATGGGCCGTCTCCGCTTGTGGTTTTGGCATTAGTATGGGTATCTTCGGCAACACCAGCAACATGGCACGCTTGATTATGACGGGTGGACTGGATGCCTATCTGGGCATGCCACGCAATGTGCTGTTACACTTGAGCATTGCCGCGACAGATCCGACGGCGTGGGGTGATGTCTTGTTCGCAATCGGCTCTTTTGTCTTGTTTCTGCATCCCGACCTGCTGCATATCATCCTGTTTATCATCCTGGTCTTGCTAGCAGCACTCATTTTTACTGGATTCCTGGTAATACTGGGTTCACTCGCCTTTTTCCTGGGCAATACTGAAGGATTAGCACAACAGATGCTCGCAGCGTTGGTCACATTTAGTACCTACCCAATGAATGTTTTTAACGGGGCAATTAGGTTGCTGCTTTTCACGCTTATCCCAGCAGGTTTCATCTCTTTTGTACCGATGCAGCTTCTACATCATTTTACATGGCCCTTATTACTCGCACTCGTCGGCTTCGTTGCCCTATTAATGACAGGTGCCATTATCCTGTTTCAACTTGGTCTGCGCCGTTACGAGAGTGGCAATCTGCTCGGTATGCAGGCATAGAAAGCAGTGAGAGAAGAGTATAAGATAAATTCTCTCACTGCTCTTTCTCGCCAACCAGCGCAACAACGCACTAATGATCGTCAGACATTATAGCGGCACGTAAGCCTCTACTTTTGCCAACACATCATCAATCTCAAATGGTTTTGCAAGGAAAGCATCCGCACCAGCTAAACGCGCTTCCAGTTCAGCCATTGGGTGAGCTGAAAGCATTAAAATAGGAACGTTGCGTGTATATTCCTGCTGTTTCAGATGGCGAGCCAGAACTCGACCATCTTTTCCCGATAAAAACATGTCAAGAATAATTAGCTGAGGCAGCGTATCGGCTGTCAGTTTCTCAACATCCTCACCATTTTCGGTTGTTAGCACACTATATCCCGCATCCTCTAACATCACTTGAAGTAGAAGAACAATATCAGGATCATCATCAACAATCATAACTTGCGCATTCTTGCCCATTATTGTAATGTCTCTCCTTGCATACTATTTTTGCTTTGCTCTACAGTAGGTATCTTCACAGGTAACACAAAGCTGAACATAGAGCCTTCACCTTTTTTACTCTCTACCCAAATCTGCCCCTGGTGATGTTTAATAATCTCACTGGCGAGGTAAAGACCAATCCCCAAACCTGGGTAAGTCTTTTCCAATGGGTCTGTTACCTGATAAAAACGCTCAAAAATTCTTTCTTGCTGCTCTTCAGCGATACCAATACCAAAATCGCGCACATTCACCTGAATAGCATTTTCTTTCATTTGCATAGATACATGAACAGGACTTCCCACTGGTGAGTATTTTATAGCATTCGTGATTAGATTGGCTAACACTTGCGCAATACGCTCCTTGTCGCCCTCTACAAATATTGGCTCCTGCGCTTCACTTTTATAGGTCAAAGAATTCCTAGTAATCTCTTGCATTAAATGTATCGTATTTCTCAGCAAATCATCCACGTTAAAAGAAGTATGCTGATACGACAATTGATTTTTCTGCATTTTTGAAAGATCAAGCAAGTCGTTGATAATGCGCGCTAACTTCTTGGTCTGTTCTTCCATACGCTCCAATAACAGACGCACCTGCGCATCGTCACGCCCCTTAAACCGTCGCGACAGAACCTGTATAAAGCCTTTCAAGCTCGTGAGCGGCGTCTTTAGCTCGTGGCTTGCCATTGCAATAAAATCATCCTTTAACTGCTCAAGACGTTTTTGCATTTCAATATCAGTTGCGGTGCCCACCCATGATGTCACAACGTCCTCCTCATTCAGGCAAGGGAGCGCACGTACCAAATGCCAGTGATATCCTCCTTCAAAAGCGTGCATACGACACTCTACCTCGTATGGCTCCTGCATTTCCATGCAACGTTGCCATTGAATCTGGCAGCGTTGCACATCATCAGGATGTACCACAGTGTGCCAAAAACGTTCCTGGAGTTGTTCAATTGTCATACCTGTTGCTTCATACCAGCGTTGATTGACATACTCAACCGTACCATCCGCTCGTACTGTCCACACCAGAACGGGCATAGCTTCAGCCAAATATCCATAACGCTGCTCGCTCTGACGCAGGGCCGCTTCAAGCTGTTGATTCATTTCTGCAAGCTGGACATGGGCTTGCTCCAGTTGCTCTTTGCGCTGCTCAGACAGCGTAGCTGTTTCGACCAACTGCAGGATTTTAGGGACCATAGGAACCAGTGCTACCGCAGTCGCAACGGAGGCAATAGCCGTTATAAGTTTTACCACACCATCAAGCCAATATATCGGCAACCAAAGTGTTATAGCATCCATAAAGTGCGTTGTACCACACGCGACAATAAATGCACCAAACGCGACAAAGAGCCAGCGAAACGGGAGATCACGATATGCTTTGAGGACAAAGTACAGCAGGATCGCCGAAATAAAAACATATGCTATACCAGTCAACGAATCGGACCCAACAAACAGCGTTATCAGAGCGGGATTCCAAAGAAGACATTCTCCGTGTGGACCAAATCCATTAGTCGCCAACAAAGCGGGAGCTATCTTCGTCCACAGAAGCAACACAGAGAGTAATATCATTACGCCGATACTGATACGTATGATTATTTTAGAGCTTCCAATGTTAATACCAAACATTCGCTATCATCCTTACTCTAAAACATTATCCTCAACTAGTGCCAAGTATAGCGTTCCTGGCTTGTTTTCGCAAACTGAACAATAGACACGGATATATATTTCCATATAGCTGATTTAACTGCTCATTTTTCCTCTCGTGTCACTTTTTTCGATAGGAAAACGTGGCTCAAGAGATCACTCAATTACGTCCACTATCTTTTCAAAATACCGTTTTTCACTACACAATTGCGATTTCTTCACCTATAAAAAGAAAATACAGGCAAAAATCTAAGAGGGAACGAAAACCCTTGACCAATGAAACAGATAAGAGTATAGTAAAATTAACAATTAAACACTGTTTGCCAGACCTCGTTAGGTGAGGCGGCTGTAGAAACACAGGCCACTGATCAGAAACGTCGAGAGACGCCAACGATCAGGCCAGGTCTCGTCGGCATAAGGCGAGACCCGAAGTGGCTGGGTAGCTGAACTACCCTACGTTGTACAGTGCCAAAGCTCGACCAGAGGGGGAAAAGCTAATTTTGCTGATGACTTTTCTGCCCCCTCACAACCTGGGGGCTTTTTTATTAGACTCTGCCCCCGACAAGGAGGTGTATTATGAACAACGTTGACAAAGTAGAGAAGGCAACCATCATGCGCCAACGCAGAGTACGTCGCGTCTGGATACGCCAACTCCTCATCTTACTTTCCGTCATTGGCCCCGGACTGATTACCGCAAATGTTGACAACGACGCCACAGGCATCACTGGCTATTCACTCGCTGGCGCGCAATATGGCTATGGGCTGCTCTGGGCCGTTGTACTGGTCACGATCAGTCTTGCTGTCGTGCAAGAGATGGTTGCGCGCATGGGTGTGGTAACAGGCAAAGGACTCGCCGACCTGATTCGCGAGCGTTTTGGCGTGCGCATCACCTTCTGGAGCATGCTCCTTCTTCTGATCGCCAACGTCGCAACAACGGTCGCCGAATTCGCAGGCGTTGCCGGAGCGATGGATATTTTTGGCGTGAGTCCCTTTATTGCCGTACCGCTTGCCGCCGTCATAGTCTGGTTCCTGGTCATTCGTGGCAACTACAAGTATGTAGAGCGCGTCCTATTAGTTTTATGCCTTATTTATTTTAGTTACATCTTTAGCGGTTTTCTTGTGCATCCAGATTGGGTGCAGGTCTTCCATCAAACCATTGCCCCAACCATTCCCAAAGGGAAAGGTGAGCCACTCGGTTATATGCTCACGCTAGTAGCAGTCATCGGAACCACGATCGCACCCTGGATGCAATTTTATCAGCAGTCTGCCATTGCTGACAAACATATCTCGATCAATCACCTCAACTATGAGCGCATTGATACCTATGTCGGCACATTCCTGACCGACTTTGTCGCCTTCTTTATCGTGATCGCGACAGGAGCAACCCTCTTCGTACATCACATACAAATTCAGTACGCGCAAGATGCCGCGATAGCCCTGGAGCCACTGGTCGGCGGCAATGGCAAATTCGCGGAAATACTCTTTGGCATTGGGCTACTCAACGCTTCGCTGATGGCTGCAAGTGTCTTGCCGCTTTCAACGGCCTATTCCATTGCCGAGGCTTTTGGCTGGGAGCGTGGCGTCGGGCGTACCTTTAAGGAAGCACCGCAGTTCCTTTTTCTCTACACATTTGTCATCGTCCTGGGAGCAGGCATCACACTCTTTGTCCCCGCTGACAAGCTGGTGTTTGTGCTCAACCTGCCCAACGTGGTCGGTGGTATGCTGCTCCCACTCGTGCTTGTCCTGATGATTATCCTCTGTAACGATCGCCGCTTGCTCGGCAAATACGTCAATGGGCGCGTTTTCAACACTATTGCCTGGCTGACAACGATTATCATGACCATTCTCACAGCGTTGATTATCCTCAACACAATCTTTCCCAGCCTATTTGGGGGATAACAAGAAAAAACGAGCTACTTGTTCCTGATGCATGCGACGAGTATAATAAGGTGCGTACAAATCAGGAACAAGTAGCTTACCTATAACATCATATTTGCTATTACTGGAGAACATCTATGGCCTACACCAGTGAAACCGAAGATTCTTTTTCCGAGGAAACAACCATATTTGATAATGGAACAGGTATCGAGATAGAAGATGTTATCGGTGAAGGACGTATCACAGACCCATTTAATCCAACGCTTATTCGCATCGATACAAGGCCAATGACCTTAGACTTACTCATTGCTCGCATTCATCACGAAGAGCTGGACTTAAAACCTAGCTTTCAGCGTAAGGGGGGCATTTGGAAGGATGAAGCGCAAAGTAGGCTGATCGAATCTATCCTAATTCGTATTCCTCTACCCGCATTTTATATTGACGCGACAGACGATGACAAATGGCTTGTGGTTGATGGCTTGCAACGTTTGACAACACTAAAACGCTTTGTTATCGACGGTACACTAAAACTCACTGGACTCGAATTTCTCACCCATTTTCAAGGACAGAGATACGACGAACTGCCACGTTCCTATCAACGTCGTATAAATGAAACGCAGGTCACTGTCTATCTTATCGAAAAGGGCACACCGAGCGAAGTTAAATTTAATATCTTTAAACGCATCAATACAGGCGGTTTGCCGCTTTCCTCACAAGAAATCCGTCACGCGCTCAATCAAGGCCAGGCAACCGAAATGCTGGCACGACTGGCAGAGTCAAAAGGATTTCAAGATGCGACAGATCGAGGCATTCGTGATGATCGCATGGCC
Source organism: Ktedonobacterales bacterium (assembly GCA_027451525.1). Taxonomy (GTDB): domain Bacteria; phylum Chloroflexota; class Ktedonobacteria; order Ktedonobacterales; family Ktedonobacteraceae; genus DTNP01. The sequence goes on along the minus strand of DAIDJF010000001.1, from coordinate 104,854 downwards.
GACCGTGAATGCGTTTTGCGCTTCTGTGCATTTACTATCACGTCATATACGACATACAAATCAAAAGAATTTGATAGCTTCCTCAACGATGCAATGGCAGCCATCAATAAAATGTCACCAACAGAACTTAAAACGCTAGAGACTCGTTTCCTACGTTCTATGCATGCAGCATACGAAATCTTTGGTAAAGACGCTTTTCGCAAACGCTATAAAGCAGGAGCAGCAAGATCGCCTATCAACAAGGCATTATTTGAAAGCTGGTCAGTGAATCTTGATCAGCTCACTGATATTCAACACGACGTATTACAGCAGCGCAAAAAAATGCTCACGGAGCGATTTATTCAACTCATGAATGATCGGACATTTAATGATGCAGTGTCTCAGGGCACAGGCGATATTAATAAAGTGAAAACTCGTTTCAGTGCCATCAAAACACTGATTGAGGAGGTGCTATCATGATCAACACACTACGCCTACAAAATTTCAAATGCTTTGGAGACCAAACCTTTCAAATGAAACCGCTCACCATTCTTACCGGACTGAATGGAACAGGTAAATCCTCTGTGATACAGTCGCTTTTGCTGTTACGGCAATCTGATACGACAGGAATGCTTCAGAGAGGCTTGTTATCTCTTAAAGGTGAGCTAGTAAACATTGGCACAAGTACAGATGCACTTTTTGAAAATGCTAAAGAAGATGCTATTTCATTTTCTCTTAAAGGATATGTTCCTGATAGAAATATCCCTTGGCATAATATGGGTGATGTATTAACAATAACAGTGGAAAAAACGTGGCTTTTCAAACATAACAAAAACCTGGACACATTAGAGATTGAGAAAATAAAAATAGACTATGGTGACTACAGTACAGAACAAATCGAAGGTGAACTAAATGACGATAACCCAGACGATTTTATTGATGTTACGTATTTAGATTTATTCACAGATAGGTTTCATTATCTCCAATCGGAGCGCGTTAGTCCTCGCTTATTCTTTGAGACCTCAGATTTTCATGTCCAACAACGTGAACAATTGGGAACAAAAGGAGAATACGCGGTGCATTTCCTGTCTGTTCATGGGGATAAAGATATTCCCAATGAACGACTTATCCATAAAGATGCACAATCCCGCTCGCTCAGACATCAAGTAGAGGCATGGTTAGGAGAAGTAAGTCCTGGAGTACGTATCGTGCTGGACCCAAACCTTTCGATGGATGTCGTCGGCATCCGTTATAATTTTGCAACAGCTAAGAGTGTCTCTAACGCCTATCGCGCCACGAATGTCGGTTTTGGTATTACCTATGCTCTACCAATCCTGGTGGCTGTTCTCTCCGCACAACCAGATACATTACTCATCATCGAAAACCCGGAAGCTCACCTCCATCCCAAAGGACAATCCCAGATGGGACGTTTACTAGCCCTGGCAGCGAGCAGCGGAGATGTTCAAATTATTGTGGAGACACATAGCGACCATGTTCTGAACGGCATCCGCCTGGCAGTCCACGACGGACAGGTGCCATCAGAAAATGTACAATTGCACTACTTCCGCCGAGATGAACAAGATGGTCATTCGGAAGTAGTTTCTCCTCACATTGATCGCAATGGGCGCATCGACCAGTGGCCGGATGGCTTTTTCGATGAGTGGGACAAGAGTCTGGAAGCTTTGTTGGAGCCACGGGGGGAATAGTCGATGGAGATGGAACTCATCCTCAATGAATTATCTCTGCAAGAGGTTGAAAATGCACATGTTGCTCGAAAGCTTATGCGCGATTTTATTTCTACTATCAGGGCAGCAACAAAGCAAGGAATGAAACGCACACTCCGCACGCATGACGATGTGTATGGTATTTCGCTGGCTCCTGACTATCCGATTAGAAAATGGCTAAATGACAATGAAGCAGATAGAGAAGAGCGTCGTCTCTTCAGATCACTTGCTACAAAAGCCCCTTTCTTGATAGATATTACTGACGACAGCATCACAGATCGTCATGGCAGGACGCAATTTTCATTTCAAGATAGAGATGCCATAGGGCTTGGTATTGCTTATCTTCTTGGTACATTAGCCATTAGTTTACACACTGAGAGTCACTGGGAAAACGAGCAAATAGAAATATCAGTCCAGGAACTCAACCAAGAAATTACTATCGACGAGTATTCAGTTAACATCTTTCATGCATGCAGTGTAGAACATGTCCAAATCCATGTCCCGTGGATAAAAAAACGACTACAAGAAATCGTCCGCGAGGCTGTAGAGAGTGGTATCACCTTGTGGCAACAGAGACAGGAGTTATTTCCACATCTACAATTTTCTACTACGGCAGAGCGGCAATTACAAGCAATACCAAGTGGAGACATCCACCTTCCAATGGTACTCAGGCGGTTTAACGAGCTAGAGCAAGTTTGCCGAGATTGGACAAATGGGTCATTCCCATTCGAGAAAATTCTCCACGCGACACCTGAAAGCAATGCAACCCTTCAAACATATGCACAGGAACACACATTCCGCTGTCCCAATGGGAATCATCGGATCTTTAATTGGCATGTCCGCTTGACACCAGAGGCTTGGCGCATTTATTTTATCCCTGACGACGATACACATACTATTATCGTGGGTCATATTGGTCATCATCTTCCTACAATACTTTTTCCGAAATAGTTTGGAGTAGAGTAATGCATACATTCATTGTCACCACCCGCAAGAAAGATCAGATCGTAGACATCACTGATACTATAGAGCATCTTCTGCGCGACGCACCAAACGCTTCCGGCCTCTGCTCGCTCTTTGTTGCCCACACCACCTGTGCGATCACCACCGCCGATCTGGACCCCGGCACCGATCTTGATCTCCTCGACGCGCTACGCCATCTTTTACCACAACTTGCCTATCGCCATCCCCATGACCCATCCCATACAGAAGATCATATTATCGCATCGCTCATCGGACCATCGCTGCTCATTCCCTACCAAAACTATCAACTCATGCTGGGCACATGGCAGCGCGTCATTCTCGTTGAACTGGACGGTCCACGCCAGCGTACACTACATCTATCCATAGTGTAGATTTTTTCGCCCCATTCAGCTAAAAGTAATAGGAATCGCTCATCTTCTTGACATCCTGCTACAGGTCTGGTAATTTGCATCTAATACCCCATCTATATATCTGTAGGTTTTCTTTAGGATGTTGGCTTTAGGATGTTAATGGCTCATAGCCACTATGATTAAAGGACATAAGCAGGCTCTTATGATTGGACATCTTCTTCTGGCTGGTGGTGACGAATTTAGTGGACATATGGTACAACCCGACGCTCAAGCTATCGCCTTGGCGGGCGGTTGGAATACCCCTATCAGTGTTCTCCCAACAGCTGCCGCCCCTGATGGACGCTACCAAAACGCTGGCTCACAAGCAGTTCACTGGTTCCGTAACCTGGGAGCAACTCGCATTGAGGTTTTACCGATCAATGATAAAAAATCAGCTGATGATCCCTGGATGGCGAACTATATTCGCACATCTCGTTTCATCTACTTCACTGATGGTTTTGCCAGCTACCTTTACCATGCATTAAAAGATAGTAGTTGCCTGGATAGCATATTAGAAGCCTATCATAGAGGGGCAGTAATTGCTGGTAGTGGGGCCGGGGCAATGGTTTTGTGCCAATATTTCTTTGAACCAATGGCACGTCAAATCTTGCCGGGTTTTAACCTGCTCCCCAATACCTGTGTACTCCCACACCATAACCAGTTTGGTGCTGGCTGGGTTGAACGCTTGACGCAACACATTCCAGGTCTCGTCATTCTGGGCATCGACGAGCAAACAGCCTTGATTGATGATGGTGATGGCGGCAAAAAGATTCATTGGAATGTTTATGGACAAGGCGGCGTAACACTCTATCGGCATGGCGTGCCAGTGCGATATAATGTAGGCCAGCGGCTTATTGATACCTTTAAATAGCCGCTTGCTCGAATATATCATACAAGCAAGTGAGTGTTACCATGACGGGATTTCTTGTATTGGAAGGTGGCGCGGAATTTGGCGGACGCATGTCTGAACCAGACCAACGCGCCATCACGCTTGCAGGCGGTCTAGACGCCCCTATTCGTATTCTGCCCACAGCCGCTGCACCAGATAATAACCATCAGCGCGCAGGCTCCAACGGCGTTCGTTGGTTTCGTCACCTGGGCGCAACTAATGTCGAGGTCCTTCCCATTATTGATGCCAAATCAGCCAATGACCCTACATTAGTCGAAGAATTAAAACACGCCCGGTTAATCTATATGCTTGGCGGGTTTACCGGCTATCTGGGTGAGACACTTGCAGACAGTGCCAGTACACAAGCGATGCTTACAGCTTACGAACAAGGAGCGGTTATCGCTGGCAGCAGTGCGGGCGCGATGGTTATGTGCCAACACTACTATGATCCGGGTAAACGCCGCGTGATGCCTGGACTCGGCTTTGTGCCCAACACCTGCGTACTTCCGCATCATAATACATTCGGCAAAAATTGGGCGCAGCAACTTACCACATTCCTTCCTAACGCAGTATTGCTTGGTATTGACGAACGTACAGGCCTGATTGACGATGCCTCTGACACACCCAAAACGGGATGGCATGTCTATGGGCAAGGAGATATTACTATCTATCGCCATGGCGTGCCAACTCTCTACCACTCAGGTCATAGCTTTAACGCTACATTTCACGCATAGTATTATTCCGACCTCCTTATGACCTGCTGATCCTCTCTAGATTATGCTGAGCCTTCTGCTACGACCGAAGAGCAAAAGGCTCATGCCGACCACGCACGCTACTATATGACACAATGTTTTATAGATGAGTACCATTTTACGTATGAATCAGCTATAATAGCAGAAATGTATCATATTTCTGCGAAAGGATATGCTAGCATATGCAACAACCAGCAGAATCCTCTCATACGACAGATTGGCAAGGAAGCTTAGAAGCACTAAAAAGTGACTATGTCGTCAATGTAGAGGACGGAACAGAGATTGCCCGCCTGATCAATCAAGACTATCTTCTCACACGTAATATGAAAGGTGCATTTGCTGAGCGCACCGACTTCTCTTCGATAGAGAACATACTCGATCTGGCCTGTGGCCCCGGTGGTTGGGTACTTGAGATGGCCTACCTTCATCCCGATATAAAAGTTGTGGGAGTTGACATTGACAAGGGCGTCATTGACTATGCGCGGGCGTTTGCGCGCACACAATTATTAGATAATGCCGAATTTGCAGTCATGGACATACAACAGCCTCTTGCTTTCCCCGATAACACATTTGATGTTGTAAATGCCCGTTATCTCTATGGCTTTATGCTACCGCATACATGGCCCAAACTGATTGAAGAATGCAAACGGATCTTACGCCCAGGTGGTATCCTTCGTCTCACCGAACCAGAATGGCCAGTCAGCACCAGTTTAGCCTGTGACACACTCACAGAACTCTTTACTAAAAGTCTTTTCAGGGCCGGGAAAAGTTTTTCACCCAGTGGTCGGCACGTCAGTATTACACCCAAAATCGGGTTTTTCCTGCGTCAGGCGGGCTTTCAGCGTATTGATAGTATGGCCCATGTTCTTGATTATTCAATGGGCACAGCAGAATACAACAGTTATAGCGAAAATTTGCTGCTTGCATTTCAATTACTCGAGCCATTTCTTTTGAAATGGGGTGAGACGGATAAAGAGCAACTACAGTTATTGTATCAACAAGCTCAACTTGAAATGATGGCCGAAGATTTTTGCGGCATCTGTTTTTATATGACTACCTGGGGCGAAAAATCCTGAGTACACGCTAGCAGAGTTGACAAGCACCCCATCATAGCGTACCATTACGAAGGTATCATAGGTGAGCATAGTGCTAGCCTGGAGGTTCTTACCTCGACACAGCAAGATAGCTATTTAGAGAACCAACTAACAGCTATTCATAACTATGCTTACAGCACTGATGGAGAGAGTTGTGAAAACAATTGCTATATTCTACCAGGGACGCAAGAACGACACGGAGCAAATCGCCGCCCAGCTCGTGCCAGTGCTCGAACAACAGGGATATCAAGCCACCAGCATTGATATTCGCGACGAGGGCGAAGCATGTGGCACCACCTCAATCATGGGGTGTGATTTAGTCATTGTCCTGGGTGGAGATGGCACAATCATTAATGCCGCGCGCCTATGTGCCTGTGGGGAAGTACCTATTCTCGGCGTCAATTTTGGCCGTGTAGGCTTTCTCACCGAACTAGAGCCAGATGACTTACTCTCCCATTTACCTTACTATCTCGAGCGGGACAAATCTGTCTGGCTGGATAAACGGGCTATGCTACAAGCAACCCTCGAACAGGATGGACAACGCGAGACATTCCTGGCCCTTAATGACATCGTCATCGCACGTGGAACCTGGCCTCGTGTTGTGCAAATGCATATCTGGATCGACGACGATTACTACAACACAACCTATGCTGATGGGATAGTCGTTTCAACTGCCACAGGTTCAACCGCTTATAACATGGCAATTGGAGGTCCATTACTCCATCCACAAGTACAAAGCAGCGTTCTGACACCCATCGCGCCGCACCTTGCTTTTGATCGATCACTGATCTTGCAGCCAGAAGCCACCATTAAAATCCAGATTTTTACCGGCTCTCAAGCTGGTGTCTTCTCCGCTGACGGTCAGATGAATCGTGAAATCAAAGACGGAGCTACCGTGACGATCTGTAAAAGCCAGTATGTCACCCAGTTCCTTAGACGTAGACCACCAACCTATTTTTACAAAATCATTACCGAAAAGTTAAAAAATGACAGCGTAGACGCTGTCGAAAGCCATCATCATTACCATGTTACTTGAGTTAAGCATCAAAGATTTTGCTATCATAGATAGCTTACGTTTACGCTTGCATCGCCAGTTTAACGTCTTTACGGGCGAAACGGGTGCCGGTAAATCGATCATCATTGACGCTGTCAACGCATTGCTTGGCGGCAAAATTGGTGCTGAGTTCGTCCGTGCAGGTTGCGAGCGGGCTAGCGTCGAAGGCGTTTTTTCACTCAGTCCCTTGCCTGCGGTCAGCCCAGACAAGCTTACCGACGAGGGCATACATCATACGCTCGATGGGGCCACCACTCTTCTTGAGGCGTTTGAACGCGCCGAACAAGAAACAACAAATAGCGGGGATACCAGCAATGCTGATGCGCACCTCGCGCTTGCCATGTTGCTAAATGAATACGACATCACGCCAGAAGATGGTCAGCTTATTCTTTCGCGCGATATTTTTCGCTCCGGTCGTACCGTGGCACGCATTAACGGGCGCGCGCTCTCATTACATATTCTCCAGCAAATTGCTAGCTGGCTCATTGATATTCACGGGCAAAGCGAGCATCTGAGCCTTTTGCGCCCAGAACAACATATTAACTTTCTCGACCGCTATGCGGAAACACTTGCATTGCGTGAAAAGCTCACAAACAAGGTTTCTGAATGGCGCAACGCGCGCAAAACACTACAGAATTTGCAACAGAATGAGCGCGAGCAGGCACGACGTGCTGAATTTTTGCGCTTTGAATTGGAAGAAATCGAGCGTGCAAACCTGCATCCCGGTGAAGTTGAAGAGTTAGAGGCCGAGCGCAAGGTACTAAACAATGCGGAACGCTTGCGTGAGTTGTGCGCCGTTATTTATGGTTCCCTCAAAGGTGGTGAACTGGCTAGCGACGAGACACGCCCCGCTCTTGACCAGTTGCGTACTGCTCAGCGCAGCCTGAGTGAGCTGGTTCGTCTTGATCGCAATATGAACGAGTATGAAGAGACTCTTACTGAAGCTATCTATCAACTCGAAGATATTGCCGCCAGTATCAGCAGTTATGCGACAGATATCGAGGATGATCCTCATAGGCTCGCTGACATCGAAGAGCGGCTTGATCTTATTACCAAACTGCGACGCAAATATGGGGCCACGATTGAAGATATTTTGCGTCACGCGGAACAGGCACAAACCGAATTGGAAAACATCACGCATCGGGATGAGATCATTGCGCGTTTGCAACAACAGGATGGGCAATTTCGTCGCGAAATTGGCACTATCGCGCAGGAACTCTCGCAGCGGCGCACAAGCGCGGCAGAGCAGCTTGCCAGCGCGATGGAAGCCCAACTCAACGATCTCAATATGCGGCGCGCCCGTTTCAAAGTCGAGATAGAGCAAGAGCTTGACGAAGAGGGCGTACCAGTATGTCTGGAAGGTCAAACGGAACAGTCATATGCCTGTGACCAAACTGGCATTGATCAGGTACAATTTCTCATCGCCCCCAATCCTGGTGAACCATTTAAACCGTTGACAAAGATTGCCTCTGGTGGCGAAACCTCGCGCCTGATGCTGGCACTGAAGACCATACTCGCCGACGCGGATGCCACACCGACATTGATTTTTGACGAGATCGATTCGGGCATCAGCGGACGTAGCGGACAGGTTGTAGGCGAGAAACTCTGGCAACTCACACAAGCCCATCAAGTTATCTGCGTCACGCACCTGCCACAGATTGCGGCATTTGCCGATACCCATTACAATGTCAATAAACAGGTATTCGATAACCGCACAATTACGATTGTCAACGAACTACGCCCTGAACAGCGCACACGTGAAATCGCGCATATCATGGGCGGCAATGTTACCGAATCCTCATTGAGGAGCGCGCAAGAGATGCTAGATCGCTCGGCACTCTGGAAAAATACCTGGCTCCATAGCCAGACGACCATGCCGCGCTCGCTCAATGTCTCATAGAGATCGAATAAACCTATACCCTATTCATGCTACCCATTACAACAGAGAAAGTAGTATCTCATGTCCGCAATCGCTATTATTGGTGCTGGCTCTAGTGGATTAGCAGCAGCACACACACTGCAAGATGCAGGACAGAACGTAACCCTTTTTGAGAAGAGTCGTGGGCTTGGTGGACGCGCAGCAACGCGCAAACGCGATGGCTTTACGTACGATCATGGCGCGCAATATATTAAACAGGGAGGAGCTATCAGCACCGAACTGGTCACAGCACGCTTTCGCGCTCCCGACCTGATTGATATTCATAAACCAGTCTGGACCTTTGACAGCGCAGGCAACATTAAAGAAGGTGACTCTGCACAAAACGCGGAACCGAAATGGAGCTATCGCAGCGGACTGACCGCCTTAGCCAAACAGATGGCACACGGATTGCAGGTCATGCTGAATATACGCATTGACCATATCAGTCAAGACGCAACAGGCTGGCACCTCTTCGATACGACGGGGCAATCCTTTGGTCCATTTGCCCATGTGCTTATCACCATTCCCGCTCCACAAGCACGTGAGCTACTTGAGAAGAGCCAAATTGCAGCCTCTTTACACGAAATTGTTGAAACACACCTTAGCCGTGCGCGCTACAATCCACTGATTTCCGTGATGCTCGGTTTTCGCCCCACTCCACGCACACGACCGTACTACGCTCTCGTCAATACAGATAAAGCGCATCCCATCTCCTGGTTAGCCTGGGAACACGAAAAGGCTCGCGAGCGCGTCCCAGAAGGCACCGGGTTGTTGATCGCGCAAATGGCTCCTCAATACAGCCAGACACATTGGAAAGCTCCAAACGTACAACAAGTTATTGGCGAGGTCGCTCATCTTGTCAGTAACCTGCTTGATGAACCACTCACTACACCCATTTTTACTGATATTCAGCATTGGCTCTATGCGCTGCCAAGTGAAAAGGTGCAGGACCACGAGCTAAATACACGCACACGTCCTTATGGTATTACTTTCTGTGGGGATGCTTTTGTCGGTGGGCGCATTCATCTGGCCTTAGAACATGGAATAGCGATAGCCCAACAATTGATTGATGGAGGCTCTCTGCAATGATCCCTACACTTCCACAAGATATTCAAGACGACTTGACACAACTTGCACAACGTTATGGACAGCCAATCATCCATGATGCTACTCTGGAATTTAACACACGTAACGCACTTTTTGACCCACTGAACGCGACGGATCGTTACGGCGAAGTGTGTATGGTCGTGCGCCGCCCCAATGGTCGCCTTATCACGATGATCAAAACATTTTACCCGCGCGGTGGCTATCGTTTAATGACTGGCGGCATCAATTTTGGAGAGCCGGTTCTTGATGCCCTCTTGCGCGAAACCTACGAAGAAACAGGGCTTGAAGTAAAGGTGCGCAGCTTCCTCGCCGCCGTCTCCTATCGTGTACCCGCGGTGAATCCGCAACCTCTATTCTATACGTTCGCCTTCCTGCTCGATGAGATCAGCGGCACACTTGGGGCGATTGACGAACATGAGCGAGTCGAAAGCTACCGTGAGGTCCTGCCCACCGAACTTCCTCAAATGGCCGATTTCCTCTCCCATATTCCTCGCCACACAAGCGACGAGTTTGGCGGTGATTGGCATGATTGGGGTATCTTTCGCTCTGTCATTCATCGCCTTGTCTGGCAAGCTCTTCAATCAAAAGAAAATTGACAGGACCATTGTATCTTTCGCAGGGATTTATGCTATAATATTAACTGAATTAAAGGGAAAAGTATCTCTCGCTTCTACTTGTACCAGGAAAGACCACTAGCATGAATAAAAAATTTATGAGTACACTTCTGCTCTTCACTGTCTTCGCAGGCTTCCTCTGGTGGGGACTTGCTATGCTTGTCGCACCTAATAAGGATGGCGAAACAATCGTCTACGCACTGCTGATTTTGGGATGTGCAGGGTATGCTCTTGTCTCACTATTAATGCTCCCACGCAAAAAACAGCCGTAACCGCGTTTACTTGATACGCCCCTATTATGTGTTAGATTAGGATAAAATCATGCTTGAAGAACTACCGACAACGTCGTTGGTTCTGCGCTGTGCCACGCCAGAAGACATCACCACTATCAACCTTTTAGATAGTTTTAGTTCCTCTCCCACGCGCGACATCCATCGCGCTATGGAGCAATATTTCGGTTCCGTTGACCCATCTACCCACGAACATACTATTATCTACCTCGTTGAATTTGAAGGCATGGCGATTGCAAAGGCAGAGCTAATGCTACCGGGCAGTGACTTGACAGAAAACATTGGCTATGTGAAACGTGTAATCGTGCATCCCAATTGGCGAGGGCGTGGACTCGCCAGATTGCTTATGCGCCATATCGTTGAACAAGCACAGAACGTCTATCATCTTTCCGCTATTGATCTACATGTATGGGATGAAAATCTACCCGCGATCAGGCTCTACGAGGAGATTGGCTTCCAATTACGCCATCGCGAACTCTACTACCGTCTGCCCCTCCTGCCCGAATAAGTTCTTGTTACAGTCTCACTTCATCGGCTACTAGCCACTTTGTGACATAACCTATTCCCTCTTCGTTGTAACACGTGGGCCATGAAAACCCTACAATGCGTAATAACGCTATCTGTATGTAGGAGATTACATGGTACTCTAACGGAGGTGAAAGCGCGCAACCCAGGAACCGTGCGTCGCGGGCCACTTCGGTTCGTTTCCATACTCAGGTCGGTTCCATACTTACACTGGTAAGCGTGCAATAATATGCAACAGCGATCTGTCTTCACACAGACCACATATACTACACAGAAGAAACTACCGCTCTATCCTCATTGGATGCGGCACTTCTTTACGGATGATGTGTCACCAGATAGTCGGCCAATCATGGACTTGCAACGACGCGCTACCTGGATTGGCTCTGCGCTCATTCTCCAAACATTAAGTGAGATTGAACATGCCCCATTAATCTCTTCTTACTTACCCTTTGGTTCCATAATCTCTTCAACACTGATGGCGATTAGTTTCTTCGCTCTCTGGATGGCTTTCCGCCCAACCAACCTGCCACAACAAGCACGTATGCTGCAGAGTCAACCGCGCCTCTGGCAGCGCATCGTCGTTATTATCTCGTTACTCGCAACTATTGGTGGAGTCGTTGAACTGGGCTACAGTGTCTATGCTTCTGTCACTCCTCCGCAGTTTTCCAATGATGGCACCTCTCTTGATACCAACGCCGCAATGCTACTACTTCAAGGACGCAACCCCTACACAGACTCGAATATATTAGAGCTAGCCCGTAAAGTTCCTATTCAACCGGTCTGGACCACCCCTCTACGCCTCGGACAATTAGAAGGCCGTCTCCAGTATCCCAGCACAACTGAACTCCAAAGTATTCTCGACACGGACTTCAAATCTGGACACGCAGTTGAGTTTGAGTCAAAAGTTAGCTATCCAGTATTATCGTTTTTAACGCTTGTGCCTTTCGCACTTTTCAACCAATATAACGTCCTCTCCTTCTACCTTATCAGCTATCTGGTGATTCTCTGGTTAGGTTGGAAGATCGCACGCCCAGAACTACGTCCCTGGGTGCTGCTACTCGGCATGGCAAACATTCCTATGTGGTCTTCAACCATGGGGGGCAACCTGGACATTTTCTGCACCTTGCTGATTATCGTCGCCTGGTGGAAACGCGATCATCGCTGGCTCTCCGCGCTCTTTTTAGGGTTGGCACTGGCAACAAAACAAACGTCTTGGTTTCTTGTGCCATTCTATGCCATCATGGCCTTCCGCCTCTATGGACTAAAAGAGGTAACTTACCGCCTTACCTTCGCAGGTACTCTCTTTGTCTTACTCAACCTGCCGTTTATTCTATGGAATCCCCATGCATGGCTGGCAGGTATTATGGCACCTATCGCTGACCCTATGTTCCCTCTGGGCGTGGGCTTTATCAACCTGAGCGTCCTTCACTATCTCCCCATCTTCCCGACGTGGGTATACAGTGCGCTCGAAGGGACAACGATGTTGCTCTGCTTGGTATGGTACTGGCGTCTCTGCCGTACAAGCCCCGAAGCGGCCCTTCAATTGGCGGTTATCCCTCTCTTCTTCGCCTGGCGTAGCCTGCCATCATACTTCTACTGCGCAGCTTATCCCATAATGCTACTCATGGCAGCAAAGAGGCGCTCTGTACAAAAAAATACACAACTAACATTTTCTAACGTAGAAAAGGAAATCGACGAAACGCTTTCCGTCAACAGTTTTGTCTCATAACCACTTGTACTGGTTAACCATCCTCCCTGGTGCCTCACAATACCCAGGAGGATGGTTAACCAATCTATAACTCAAAGTCCTTCTGGATCAGCTTTTCTCCATCCTTCTTCGCCATAACGTCTTTTAGTATTTATAAATTTTCTCACTTTTGCTCAACCATAAAAGCGAAATACACATCAATACGCAAGTAGGCTTGACAAATTTTTAATCACATCCTATACTTTTCCTATTAATACTTTCCCCTCCTGTAACATAGGAACGTACTTATGGGTAGAGCCGTACAAGGTCTTTTCCGTTTTATGGATCTATTCCAGGGTTTTCTGTAAAATACAGTCAGAAAATTCTGATAGATCGTTATTTCTTGCTTTTACAAAAGTAGGGCAACGGATTATCATGGTCGTTCCTAGCAGGCACAACCCTGGAGGTCTTTCTTCATGCGTGAGTCTCTCTTTCGCGTCTCACAGTACATGCGTACAACACGTACATCGGCACGCTATTTGTCGCTACCCCTCTTCTCCATCATCCTTATTTTCTTCCTTGTAGCTTGTTCCAGTGGAGGTTCTACACCAACCACCACTAATAGCAAATATACAGGCAACATTAGCGTTGGCCTCTCGTCAGATGTTGTCACGCTTGATCCCCTGAAATCATCAGCACTTGTTGATCGCCAGGTAATGTTCAACATGTATGACACGCTAGTGCAGTCGAACGCGCAAAATGTGATTGAGCCAGGACTGGCAACCTCCTGGACCTATAGCTCACCAACACAATTAATTTTTACCTTGCGCACGGGGGTTACCTTCCAGGATGGCACGCCTTTCAACGCCGATGCCGTCGTGTTCAACATTAACCGCATCCTCTCTACGCTTTCCTCACCACGCCATAGCGAGATTTCAGTGGTGCAGTCTGTCACAGCCATTGATACTTCCCATGTTCAGTTCACCCTTAAACGTCCTTTTGCGCCCTTGCTGGCAACGCTGACAGATCGCGCGGGCATGATCCTCTCTCCCACTGCCGTTCAAAAGCTCGGTGCTAACCTCTCCAACGATGCCACGGGTGCTGGCAGTGGACCATTCCAGTTCGTCGAATGGATCAAAGGCGATCATCTTACGCTTAAGCGCAATCCCCACTACTGGCAGAAAGATAGCCAGGGTAACGCTCTACCCTATCTACAATCCATCCGTTACCGCCCTATTACTAACGGTAGCGTCATGTTCACTAACCTGGAAACCAGCACCATCAATGCTGCCGATAGCATTGACCCCAACGATATCGCTAACGCACAGTCAAACTCCAGCCTGGTCTATAAACAGGCAGCCGGTCTGAGTTTCTTCGGCATCATGCTCAACACAAAAGTGGCTCCGCTAGACAATGTACATGTGCGTCGTGCCATCGAATGGGGTGTAAATCGTCAAGAAATTCTCACCAGTGTCCTCAAGAATGTCGGCACTGTCGCACAAGGGCCAATCCCTCCCAGTAGTTGGGCGTTTGACAATACCTTCGCACCTTACAGCTATGATGTAACCAAGGCCAAAGCCGAACTCGCGCAGGCTGGTGATGCCAATGGCGTAACCATCACGATGATTATACCTAGCGGCTCACCGCTCAATACCCAAGAGGCCCAGTTCCTTCAGTCTGAGTTACAACCGGCTGGCATCACGGTAAATATCAAGCAGGAGACATTCGCCACCCTACTCAGCGATACCGACACCCATCACTTCCAGGCTGCACTGCTTGGTTGGAGCGGTCGTATTGACCCAGATGGCAACATGTATGCATGGTTCCACACTGGCGGCGGCTTCAATTCCATGCAGTACTCTAACCCTCAGGTTGATACATTGCTGGATAACGCGCGTGCGACCAGTGATCAGGCTCAACGCACGACCGATTATCAGCAAGCTCAACAGATGATCCTACAAGATGCCTCGTATGTGTTTATAAATCATGGTGTCAGTATTCAGGCAACTACCAGCAACCTGAAAAACTTCACCCTGTTACCCACCGGCATCATGAACTTTTCACAGGTCTACCTGGGCTAAGTAGTCATGTCGCGCTAGAATACTGCGTTCTCAATGAAGAGGTTGTAATATTTTTACAACCTCTCCTCATTAAAATATGCACGAGCGCGTGATGCACTACGTTGATTGTTAAGATAGAAAAAGAAGTGCCGATATCATTTCTGCACTTCTTTCCCTACTTCTAAGGAGTCATACTGTGGGACGATATATTGCCCGACGTATTTTTTTTATCATCCCAGTTGCGTTACTGGTAAGTTTTGTAACGTTTATGATCATTCACTTGATTCCAGGTGATCCCGCGCGCATTTTGCTTGGTGAAGAGGCAACACCACAAACTGTCGCTGCCCTGCGTGAACAACTTGGATTAAATAAACCATTATTAGAACAGTTCTCGCTCTGGTTCTGGCAACTGCTGCATGGAAATCTGGGTGAATCCATTCAATTACAGCAGCCTGTGCTGCAAGCCATTGTGCAACGCCTGCCTGTAACATTAGAGTTAGGTATTACCTCTCTCTTCTTCTCTCTGCTGATCGGCATCCCTCTCGGTATCTATTCCGCTACCCACCGTCATAGCTGGGTTGATTGGCTGGTCAATTTGTTTAGTTTGCTCACGACAGCTATTCCCGCCTTTGTCCTTGGCCTGGTACTCATTCTTCTCTTCGCCGTCGTGTTTCGCATCTTTCCCCCTGGCGGCTATGTCGCCTTCAGCGATGACCCGCTTGGCAATTTACGTGATCTGCTCTTGCCGATGGTAACGCTTGGTGCTGGCTCTATCGCAGTCAATATGCGCCAGATTCGTGCTGGAATGCTCGAAGTGATGGGACAAGATTACATTCGGACCGCCAGAGCAAAAGGGCTTTCAGAGCAAACTATCCAATTTACACATGCCTTGAGAAATGCTTTGATCCCGCTACTTACCATTATCGGTCTGCAAGTAGGTGCAATCCTGGCTGGTACATTCATCGTCGAATCTATCTTTCTCTGGCCCGGTGTTGGTCAACTTGCAATTCAGAGCATCCTGGCAAAAGATTATCCTACGGTACAGGGCATTGTTTTGCTCTCCGCTTTCTCATATATGGCGGCAAATCTGTTAGTAGATATTAGCTATGTTGTTCTTGACCCACGCATTCGACTCGATAAATAAGGGCTATCTCATCCATCCATGAGACAAAACTAGTATTCAGGAGCGTGTTATGGCAATACCCACAGAAATTCGCGAGGAACCGCAAGCCACACGAGTATTTTTTATTTTCAATAAACAATGGTATGGACAGATCATAGCTGCATTCCGTCAAGATGGACGCCTTTGGTTTGGCGTCATCTTGTTACTTTTTACTATTGCGGCAATTTTTGCGCCCTTTCTTACCCCATACTCTCCATTGCTGTACCATCCCGCTATCGCAACACAAGGACCCAGCTTAGCACATCCGCTGGGGACAGATGCTCTGGGGCGCGATCAACTCACTAGAGTTATTTATGGCACGCGCATCTCTCTTACTGTCGGTATCGCAACGGTCATTCTTGGCGGTCTTGTTGGCACATTGCTCGGCATTATTGGTGCATATACACGCGGATGGATTGATCAGCTAATCACTATTATTATCGACGCCATCCTCTCCTTCCCTTCGCTCATTCTCGCCCTCGCAGTTGCTGCTGCCCTCGGCTCTGGTTTGGTGAATGTCACACTGGCACTGGCTATCGTGCGCGTTCCTATCTACGCTCGCATCGCACGCGGGCAAACCCTTCAAGTCTCGACGCAAGACTACATCACGGCCGCTCATGTTAGTGGCACACCCGCATGGAAAATTGCCCTCCGCCACATCTTGCCCAATATTTTAAGCCCATTACTGGTACAGGCAACACTTTCTATCTCATTTGCCATTCTCGACGAATCGGTGCTGAGCTTTCTTGGCCTGGGAGCACAGCCGCCAACACCTGAATGGGGGTCTATGATTAGTGACGCACAGACTTATCTCACTAGCGATCCCTGGATGATCCTTGGTCCAGCACTTGCGCTTATTCTTATCGTGCTCAGTCTCAATTTACTGGGCGACGCTTTGCGTGACCGTTTTGATCCACGCGATATAACACGTATCAGTGCCCCTCTTCAAGAGTCATAACACACGTGTTGACTTATCCAACTTTTTAGCGCATAGGGCGTATATCTCGTGAATGACAACACGTGGCGGCCCGATAAGGAAACCACAGGGAAGAGGCACTCATATGGAGGATTTGCGCAAGATAAGCGTAGATACCAATACAGTCACAAATACCGTTCACGGACGCATAACGACAAAGCTCTCACAAGAGGGTGACAATACAACACAGCCAA
This sequence comes from Ktedonobacterales bacterium, assembly GCA_027451525.1. GTDB lineage: Bacteria > Chloroflexota > Ktedonobacteria > Ktedonobacterales > Ktedonobacteraceae > DTNP01. The sequence goes on along the minus strand of DAIDJF010000001.1, from coordinate 87,456 downwards.
CGTCTGAAACAGCAACCCAGGATATCTCAACGCTGTCTCTCACTATTATCGATGGCTCACAGACACAGATTGGGCGTGGTGCCGCTCGCATCGACCCAAACGATATGGCACATCTGGGGTGTCAGGCTGGCGATATCGTGATGATCACGGGCGCGCGCACTACTGCCGCAAAAGTTGTTCCTAGCGCACTCATTGACCGGGGACGCCAGATTATTCAGATGGATAGCCAGGTACGCCAAAATAGCGCGGCTGGTCTGGGAGAGCGCGTCACCATTCATAAAGCCAAGGTACGCCCTGCTGAAAAGATCGCGCTCCTTCCACTCACTGGGGGCGCACCAATTCAAGAGAGTGATCTACAATATATCACCCGCTATCTGATTGGTCTGCCCGTTACGATTGGCGACCTGTTGCGCGTCGGCACTCCCGGTGCGGCTCCACGCGAGTTTTTGATTATTAGCACCACACCCACGACACCCAGTTATACGATTCATCGTCAGAAGGCAGACGAATTACCGACTGTCGAGCCGCCACTACCAACACCCAATACGACCGATGTAGAGGCAGTCATTGTACAAACCGGAACTATCGTGCGCGCCCAGGCACGCGGAGCCACACACGGTTCTCCGGGACGAGTCGGCTATGAGGATATTGGCGGATTAGGTAAAGAGCTACAACGCATTCGCGAGATGATTGAGCTACCACTCAAATATCCCGCCGTCTTTGATCGTCTCGGTGTAGAACCGCCAAAAGGCGTCCTGCTTTATGGCCCACCGGGAACCGGCAAAACGCTCATTGCGCGTGTCGTTGCGGCAGAGACAAACGCCGCATTTTTTATCATCAACGGGCCTGAAATCATCAATAAATTTTATGGCGAAAGCGAGTCACGTTTGCGCGGTGTCTTTCAGGAGGCCCAACGTCATGCACCAAGTATCATTTTTATTGATGAACTCGACGCTCTAGCTCCCAAACGGGCAGAAACGGGCGGTGAGGTCGAGCGGCGTATCGTTGGGCAATTGCTCGCCCTGATGGATGGGATGGCTTCACGCGGTCAGGTTGTACTGATCGGAGCAACAAACCAACCCAATGCCCTTGACCCAGCGGTCCGCCGTCCAGGTCGTTTTGATCGCGAGATTGCGCTGCGCGTACCAGATGTACGCGGACGACTAGAAATCTTGCGCATTCACAGCCATGAAGCCGCCATTGCCGATGACGTTGACCTGGCACGCTTAGCCCAACTTACGCCCGGTTTTGTCGGTGCGGACCTGGAAGCTCTCTGTCGTGAGGCTGCAATGATTGCCCTACGCCGCGTTTTACCACATATCGACTATCAACGTGGCTATATTCCCTATGAAACGCTGGTTAATCTCAATATCACAATGGCAGACTTCCAGGCAGCGTTGCGCGAAATTGAGCCATCGACAACACGCGAAGTGTATGTTGAAGTCAGCGAAACCTCGTGGGATGATATCGGTGGGCTGGTCAAGATCAAGGAGACGCTGACAGAGGCAGTTGAATGGCCGTTACGGTTCCCCGAAGTATATGCCAATGTCAAAGTCGAACCTCCACGCGGTATCTTGCTGGCAGGCCCTCCGGGATCGGGCAAAACGCTGATCGCGCGTGCTCTGGCAAACCAATGCGAAGCCAGTTTCATCTCGGTAAAAGGGCCAGAACTGCTCTCAAAATGGGTAGGAGAGTCTGAAAAGGGCATTCGCGAAATATTCAAACGCGCCAAACAGGCCGCTCCGTGCATTGTCTTTTTCGATGAAATTGATGCACTAGCCCCGCGCCGTGGTAGCGCAAGTAGCGATGGACATGTTGGAGATCGTGTGATCGCGCAGCTATTAACCGAGATGGATGGCATTGAAGGGCGCGAGGGCGTGATTGTTCTCGCGGCAACCAACCGTCCTGAGCTAATTGATCCCGCGCTACTCCGTCCAGGCCGCTTCGATCTCGTCGTAGAACTTCAATATCCTACGGAGGAAGAACGACGCGGCATCTTTGCCGTTCATCTGCGCGGCAGGCCAATAGCTCCCGCAGTCACAATCGAGGAATTAGCACGTCTCACAGCAGGGCGCAGTGGTGCGGATATCGAAGCAATCTGCCGTCGTGCTTCACTGCTCGCTTTACGCGAATGGATTGCCCCGAAGCTTCTGATTGGGCAGGTTCAGATTACAGAAACGACCAATGAGACAGCGGCAACGCCTTCTGAAGGAAATACTGCACATCCTGAGATATCTGATGTGGCAGAAAAATCCTCTGGCGATGTTCCCTCCGGCCGTTTCCAGATTCGAGCTGAGCACTTTGCACGAGCTATCGAGGAACAACGTGAACGCTATGCCACACAGGAGCAGGTAGAAGAAGCGCAGAAGCGTCAAGAGGGGGGTCGCCAACGCCTGATTGAAATGGCAGCTGACTATGATGCCCAACAGAAACAAAAAATGCCACTACGTGGCTTTCGACTCTGGCTGGCACGCATCTTCGGTTTAGTTCCATAGACTGTTTTTGAGCAAAAAATGCCTGTCACGCTGGTGGCAGGCATTTTAGCTTTTTTATCGTATAAACACATCCGCTATATATGAGTACAATGTAAGCACATCTTTTCAACTTGTATACACATTTGTCATTGCAATTTCAAAAAGTACTAACCACTTACAATGTATTGGCAACTATGATATACTGATATGTGGAGAGTATATTCAGTAGTGAAGGGAGCAACACATGTCATTCTTATTCGACAACTCCTCTTCCGTCTCCCGTAAGGATGTTACAGAGGCGTACCTGAAGGCTATACGGTTGATTGACGAGCGTGTGGCCCCTTTATTGGGGAAAGTCACAACCAGAGTCCTGGTGCAAGGTGCCGCCAAACGTATTCAACCACAGTATCCATTTCTCTACTTTTTAAGTAACATGCCCTATACGGAAGTTGTTCCAGCAGTTATTCATGAGCAATTATCCTCCGTTACCGCTCAGGAACTGGCGGCTGGATTAGATGCTTTACTCGACGAATGTTTTTCCGGGTTACGCGAACTGGCGGGTGATATTATCGCTCCGCCTCTACACGAGGAAATTAATCGGCAGTTACGACAACACACATGATGCAATCTATGATGGAGAGCAGCGTGCAACCAGAGCCTCAGGTGACAGACGGCATGTACCGCTCCTCTAACGAACATGGCGACCGCCTGGAATTGGAGAAGGTACGCCGAGAACTTGTGTATATTAATACCATCGGCAAACGCTTTGTAGCAGCCATTGATCGGTTTCATGTACATCGCGCATTGCTCTTTGCACTTCAGGAACTATACAGTTTTTCAGCTTGCTGTATTCTTCTGAAAGATAAGCCCGTTGAATTATTTATCATTCCGTGTCAGCCTCTTAGCGCGGCATTCATTGAAGATATGTTGCAACGTATTGTCAATGCCGCACACGTGATTGATTTTCCATCGTTAAGTGTAACTCAATTGATCTCTTCCGCTTACTTCGATGCCCCCGATGAAGTCGCGCAATACCGCACGCAAGAAGCAATAGAATGTACAGAGATCGGGTCAGTGCTCAACATTCCCTTGATTGTTGAAAACCACATCATCGGTATGCTCAGCTTATTCGATGAACTGGTTGGCACATTCGATACCGAAATGCTTCACTTCACGACGATGATCGCCGACTACGCTGCTGTCGCGCTTGACAACGTGCGCTTACGTGAAAACGAAAATGCGCTTTGGCGGCAAGCAGAGTTCGAGCGTCAACGACTTGAATTAGTTATCCGTAGTATGGCTGAAGGCCTCCTGATTACAGACGCCAAGGGTCTCGTCACCTCGCTCAATCATTCCGCCCGCCAGTTATTTGCGCAGGCCCAAATCACCTTGCAGGACACATCGTCTTTCCGCATTAAGGACCTCGCAATTGCAGAAGAAAAACCCTGGCTCGCACGTCTAGCGCATATCATTGACGAAGTATTGACCGACCAAACCATCACCAATCAAGAGCTTATTGTTGGTGAATCAGGCGAAAGCGTTCCACTCACATTGAATATAAGTGCGGCTCCGCTTCACAATGCCAGTGGTGTCACGCCACGCCCGATTGGTGTTGTAGCAGTTATCAACGATGTCACTTCAAACAAACAAGTTGAGAAGCTCAAAGATGAATTTGTCTCCATCGTCTCCCACGAATTACGCACACCATTGACGGCAATTAAGGGGTACACACAACATCTAATTCGTCGGATTGAACGCCGAATACGCAAAAACCAGACGGGAGTCATAGAGCACCCAGCCGCAGTAAGTGACCTGCCAGAAAGCCAGGATTTACGCAACCTGTACATCGTACAAAGTCAGACTGACCACCTGGAACGTTTAGTGAACGAACTCCTTGATCTTTCGCAGGTCCAGAATGGGCAATTAGTACTTCAGTACAGCACATTTCACCTCGCGGATGTTCTGTCGGATACCATTCACTCTGTCCAGGTAAGTTCTGAACAACATACCATCTATCTTGATATTCAGACACCCGATACACTGATTAAAGCAGACCGCAGCCGTATTGCTCAAGTTATTGGCAACATCCTTGACAACGCGGTTAAATATTCTCCTCACGGCGGTCAAATCACTGTTTTACTTCAGCGTCAAGCTCAAGAGTATCTCATTAGCATCACGGATCAGGGGATCGGCATTCAACCAGACCAGCTTGCGCATATTTTTGAACGCTTTTATCGCGTACGCAACACAGCCAGCCGCCAGTATGCTGGGGTCGGTTTAGGTTTATATGTTGCAAAAGCTATTGTAGAGCAACACGGGGGTAAAATCGGCGTGAATGCACATCCTGGGACAGGAACAACATTCTATTTTTCGCTTCCGTGTACCCCCGACTAATACAATGAGCTGAGAGCCATCCGAACACTACCCACTTATGAGAGTACCTGCAAGAGATCTGTAGGGTTAGTGCCAAAGTGATCACTCAAGTACGAGTATCCAAATGGCGTAAAGTGAATTTTTGCCCAGGTGGCACGCAAAAATTGAATACTACGCAAAATACGCGCTTCGCCCCATAATGGATGACGCGTATCCCTGAATGCATTACAGATGTCTCCCGTACTTGTAATCGCGATCCCGCACGCAACCACAAGCATTTCTAAAAGGAGTGAGTGAGGCATTATGACGGGTGAGATGGTGGTGAACAAACCAGTATAGAGGACGGTTCCTGATACGCAGGCAGGAACAACAACGCTGAGCCAGATATACAGCAACGATGGCTCATGCAAAAACATGACCGTGATTCCCAAAGGGCCAATAGCCCAAGCAATGAGTGGCTCATGACGAGCCAACATCATCAATATTTGCACACCTTTAAAAAGGACAACCCACACAAGCAGCAAGATAATCAGTCCTGTTACATTTACAACATGGATGCTCGTTAATGTACCCGGCATATATTTGACTCCTATTGCTCCTCACACTCCAGCGTCCTACTACAAGGTTGCTCCCTCTTACTTATTATACTCTTCTCATGTATTACCATGCAACCAGTTAAAACTTTTGTTTCATTTCCCCTCCCTCTGACCACGCCGCTTCACCCACCAACGGCACAAATAAGCAGTGCCCTAACGACTTCACCTGCTGCCCTTGCTCAGTCTGCGTGACTATCAACAACTCCTGCTGCTTATAATTACCTATCGGAATAACCAAAATTCCATTTGGTGCTAGCTGCGCAAGCAATTGCGGCGGAATCTTAGGGGCGGCGGCCGTTACCAGAATACGATCATAGGGGGCCAGCTCAGGCCAGCCAAGTGAACCATCCGCGATATAAATAGAGACGTTGTTTATAGCAGCAGCAGCAATTCGAGATGCAGCCTGATAGGCTAATTGTGGATAGCGTTCAACGCTATAAACATAGGAGGCAAGATGGGCTAAAATTGCTGTCTGATATCCAGAGCCTGTACCAATCTCTAACACGCGCTCACGTCCAGAAAGGGCTAACGCCTGGGTCATTATCGCGACAATTTGTGGCTGCGAGATGGTCTGCCCCAATATCAATGGCAAAGGACGATTCGTATACGCCTGCGCATGCTGCTCCTCGCTCACAAATTGCTCGCGTGGTACATGCTCCAAAGCAGCCAGTACACGCGCATCCTGAATACCGGACTGACGTAACAGATTCATCAATTGTTGCCGTTGCTGCTCAAACATTTCCATGGTCTAAAACATTCTCTGTTTAGCAATAGAAAGACCCTACCTCTCTTATAGCGAGTTTAGAGGGTTACTGTCAAGAAGAAGAACATGATTACAGAATGTGGTAATAACACGAAGGGGATTAAAAGTGGGTGCTACTGGGATCGAACCAGTGGCCTCTTCGGTGTGAACGAAGCGCTCTCCCGCTGAGCTAAGCACCCAAGCCTTTGGCTGATGCAAATATAGCATTAGCTAGTCAGAATGTCAAGCCCTTTGATAAAAAATATATGCAGGAATTTTTTCTGCCATCAGAAAAATACCAGCGTAGTCCATCTTTTCCTATGGTATAATTACATGCAGATAATTGACGCCATAAACAGGAAAGGGACAGTCACCACTATGCTCTCCGAACAATTCGTTCCTCCGTATCAATATGGCACAATCTACTATACGATTGCCCGCGCCCATGTTCTTACCATTCTCACAATCATTCCATAACACCAATGATTGTGAATGTTCGAGGCATAGCAATGGTTTGCTAGCATATCAGTGTAGCGTAGTAAGGAAGGATTTAGCGTATGACTACCCAACCATATCACCATAGTATTCCCGCAGACATTCTCGCCCTCTCACACGAACGTGATCTTTTACGCCGACGTGGTCAGTATGATCGCGCCGATGCCCTTAAACGTCAATTAGAGGAGGCTGGATATCTCGTCAAAGATAACCCTCATGGCGCACACCTGGTGATTCTTCCCAGCATTACAGTTGATGGCAAACAATATCGCACAGCACGTCAACTCCCTTCGCTTCTGAATGAGGCTGATCGCTGCACCTTCTCCATCAACATTCTCGCGCAAAATACACACGATCAGACGCGCCGTTGCATCGAAAGTGCTTTGCGCTTTGTGGGCAACGCAGACATCGAAATTCTCCTGATGGATAATGCCTCACAGGATGGCATAGACCTCTGGGCCGACATGATTCGCTACCAGGAGCCACGTCTACACGTCCTTCGCGCCAGCCGTGTGATGGGAACAGCGGAGGCGCGCAATATCGGCCTCAAACAGAGTCGAGGGCGGTATATCGTACTGCTCGACTCTTCTACAGAGCTTACAGGCGACATCTTCACGCCACTTGCTGAGCTGTTAGGAGATCATGCTATCGGCATCGTGGGCACACATGGCCTCCAGACTGATGACATGCGCCACTTTGAAGAATGCTCATCCGAAGAGGAGAGCGAGGTTGCGGCCCTTGATGGTCCCTGTCTCGTATTCCGCCGCAAACTTTTGCGCGAGGTTGGCTTGTTTGACGAGGGCTATCGTACAACCGCTTACATGGATATCGATTTTACCTTCGCTATTCGTGATAGCGGCACGCAGGCTCTTGTTACCCATACGTTACCCCTTGTTTCTCATCCAGTTGCTACAGATAGTAACCTCTCTGAAGCAGAGCGTACACGCCAAAATCGACGCAACTTCTATCGCTTCCTGGATAAGTGGGGGGATCGTGAAGACTTGATCCCTTCTCTAGAAGAGATTTCCGAAGAGGAATAATCCCCTTTATCGCACACCAACAATGGAATGCGCCTCACACATGGATCTCATGTGAGGCGCATCCCATTGTTGGTGTGTGTATGATATGATATGACGCATACAAGCACATAAGCATAACAGTGCTACTTACATATACCTGAAAGGTTGCTCCGACTGTGCAAGTGCAAACATTAAAAAAACGCGAAGACATCCCAAGCGAATTTACGTGGAATCTTGAAAGCATCTTCCCCACAAATGAGGCCTGGGAACAACAATTTCAATCGCTTCAACACCAGTTACCTGAACTTGAGGCTCTTCAGGGCACCATCGCTCAGAGTGGATCAGCTCTGCTTGCGGTTTTGCAAAAGCGCGATCAACTATTTGAGCAGATTGAACGCCTGTACGTCTATACCTCAATGCGCCGCGATGAGGACACCACGAATAGCCTCTATCAGGGTATGGCAGACCGGGCGATGCAACTGTATGTCCGCGCCTCGACCATCGCCTCATACATCGAACCGGAGATACTGGCACTCTCGCCCGAAAAGCTCGATCAGTATACCAATGAGACAGCAGGCCTATCACTGTATGCACAACAATTGCATGATCTCAATCGCAAACGCCCTCATATTCGTTCTGCTGAAGTAGAGGCTGTTCTGGCATCCGCCGGTGACGTGACTAGCACTCCCGATGACATCTTCTCCATGATCGACAATGCCGACTTGCAATTGCCCACTGTTATCAATGAAGCGGGCGAGACTGTTCAACTTACCAAAGGAAACTACCTGTCATTTATTCGTAATCAAGAGCGTCGTGTACGCAAAGCCGCTTTTGAGGGTATGCATGAAACTTTCCTTAAGCAGCGCAACACCATCGCGGCAACCCTCTCAGCGCAGGTCAAAACCGACATCTTCTACACGCGCCAGCGCAATTACACGAGTTGCCGAGAACGCTCACTTGCGCGTAACAACATTCCTGAAAGCGTCTACGACAATTTGATCGCGACTGTCAGCGAAAACATTCCTATGCTTAACCGCTATATGCGGTTGCGCAAACGGATGTTACAACTCGACGAGTTACACATGTATGACTTATATGTGCCTATCGTGGAGGATATCAAGGAAGAAATTAGCTACTCGCAAGGCTGTGAAATTGTTGCAACCGCTCTGGCTCCGCTGGGCACAGACTATATCTCTACACTCAGGCAGGGTTTCAAGCAACGCTGGATTGATGTATATGAGACACCCGGTAAGCGCGGTGGCGCATACAGCGGCGGTGCCTTTGGAACACAACCCTTCATTCTGCTCAACTATCAGAATGACCGCGACAGTGTCTATACTCTTTCCCATGAGTTGGGTCACTCGATGCACTCATTCTACACACGCTCTAACCAACCCTATCCCTATGGAGACTACACGATTTTTGTTGCAGAGGTCGCATCGACTCTCAATGAGGGCCTGCTAACGCATTATCTTTTGCAAAATACGCAGGATACAAAAACACGTCTTGCTATCCTTAATCACGCCCTTGAGGATATTCGCGGCACACTCTTCCGCCAGACGATGTTTGCCGAGTTTGAGCAACAGATTCATAAACAGGCCGAGCAGGGTGAGCCACTAACAGCAGATTCGCTTAGCGCGATGTATAAGGCTCTTAATGAGAAATACTATGGTGGAGAAACTGTAGTTGATGAACTGATTGGTGTTGAATGGGCACGCATCCCACACTTCTACTACAATTTCTACGTCTACCAGTATGCCACTGGCATCTCCGCCGCCTCCGCGCTGGTGCAACAAATCCTACACGAAGGCCAACCCGCCGTTAAACGCTATATCAAGTTCCTCAGTTCCGGTTCTTCGGATTATAGCATCGATCTCCTGAAAAAAGCAGGCGTTGATATGACCTCACCTGAGCCAATTCGCCAGACCTGCCAACTGTTCGATAACTACCTGACCCAAATGGAACAGCTCCTTCATTCTTTCTGATCAGCACTGCTTTCTATGCTGTTCATGCAAGAAACAGATGACAGCGATTGAGAAAATATCCCAATCGCTGTCACATTTTCTCGTGCTCATGCGTGTCTGAAAAGAAGGACATTTCGTTGTAAGTATAGTAAGGAGTAACCATCATGGATGAACAGCAGAAAGACCTCGGCACCCAGGGGCGCGAAGATACGCTAAAAGGAAAAACAAACGAGGTTCTCGGCAAGGCCCAGAAGAAGGTTGGCGAGATCACAAACAAACCTGATCAGAAAGTCAAAGGCACAGCCAGAGAAATGGGTGGCAAGGCGCAATCGACTGGTGGGCAGGCCGAGCGTAAAATAGATGATGTGATTGATGACGACGAAACACGCAGAAACCCATAGCGTTGTACTTTCCTCAGTCCTCACATCCATAAAAGACAACCTACCTGAAAATTCTCTGTGATAAAACCATAAAAGGGTATGTGTGAATAAACCACGCATACCCTTTTTACATCTTTGGAAATACACAAAAGATGGTGCGTAGCTTGTTGGATAATGTGGCTAAGGATTATCCCAATTTCGACCATCCTTCTCAATCAGTTCGTTTGCGGCATCCGGTCCCCAGGTGCCAGATGGATACGTTTGCACAGTATCAGGCGTCATTTGCGCCCAGACAGAAGTGATACTATCGATCAAACGCCAAGAGGTTTCGATTTCATCACGGCGAATAAACAGCGTAGAGTCACCAGTCATACAATCAGCGAGTAGACGCTCGTAGGCATCCGGTGATTGTATGCCAAAGGCACTATTGTAGGAGAAATTCATATCCACCGAGGCCAAATGTTGTGCTGCCCCTGGGATTTTCGCCCCAAATTTAAGCGTGATCCCTTCGTCTGGCTGAATACGGATGGTGAGACGATTCGGTGTCAACCCCCTCGTTTCCTCTGGATTATAGAGTTGATGCGGCACACGCTTGAACTGAACAGTGACCTCGGTGCTGCGCTTCGGAAGTCGCTTCCCTGTGCGAATATAGAATGGTACATCCGCCCAACGCCAATTCTCGATAAACAACTTGAGAGCTACAAATGTCTCTGTCGTCGATTTCGGATTAACCCCCTTCTCATCCAGGTAACTCACCGCTGGCTGATTATCGACCACACCAGCAGCATATTGTCCCCGCACTGTACACTGCATCACCTGCTCCGGCGTAAAGAGCGGGATAGCGCGCAAGAGTTTTACTTTCTCATCACGGATGGCATCGGCATCAAAGGCAACTGGAGCTTCCATACACGTTAGACACAGCACCTGCATAATATGATTTTGTACCATGTCTCGAATTGCACCAGATGTCTCATAATATTCTGAGCGTGACTCAATACCAATACTCTCTGCCACCAGAATCTGCACATGATCAATATACTTCTGATTCCAGAGCGGCTCTAGAATGCTATTTGCAAAGCGTAACGCGAGAATATTCTGCACCGTCTCTTTGCCCATATAGTGATCAATACGGTAAATCTGCTCTTCGCTGAATACCTTACTCAGATCACTATTCAACTTCTGCGCCGAGGCCAGATCATGCCCGAAAGGCTTCTCGATAATCAAGCGCGTCCACGATTGCCCCTGCCCATTATTGCGTTGCTTCGGTTGCGCCAGTCCAGAACTGCCCAGATGTTCCACAATCATAGGATCAAGCTCTGGTGGAGTCGAGAGATAAAAGATGCGATTTCCGCGTGTGCCGCGCTCATGATCGAGCGTATCCAGCAAGGCAGACAATTTACGATAGCCATCATCGCTATTAATATCGGCCTGACAGTAAAACAGACGCTCAGCGAAACTACGTTGCGCCTCTGCATCTAGTTTATCATCATCTGGCATATACTTATTGATGGACTCCAGCACGATCGCCTGCCACTGTGCATCATTCATCGGACGACGAGCGAACGCAACAATACAAAAACTCTCTTTCATCGGATGGTCATGCCAGAGATGGGCCAATGTTGGCAACAGTTTGCGCTGCGCAAGATCACCCGTTGCCCCAAAGATCACGACGACACACGGTTCTGGTGGAGTACCATTCTGCCAAATCGTGTGCTGTTTCAAGCTATTTGCCATATGAGCGTTTTGAGTCATGAAGACTATCTCCTCATTAAATTTTTCTTTCTCTTTCTATACACGAAGAGTAACGACGCTTTGCACAATGCATCCGAATGAGATGTGTTTCGTTCCACGACACTAGAGAGACGGCGGCAAACATATGCAAATAGGTATCACGAGTAAACACTTCTCTTCGTATATGTGATATATATGAGAAAGCATTCACCATCATCTTACAACATGTATGTGGAAAGATGTATGCACTGATAATTCTTCTCAACAGGAGTTTTTCTATAGATGGCACGAACACACTATGATTTGACTATTCTTGGCGGTGGCTCTGCTGGTCTTACCGCCGCGCGTGTAGCCACCGCTCTTGGTGCCCAAGTATTGTTAATCGACAAAGAGCGTCTCGGCGGCGATTGCCTGAACTACGGCTGCGTTCCTAGTAAAAGTTTGCTTCATGTGGCCCGAACTGTCCAGCAAGCCAAAACAGTGATGAACTTGGGACTCACACCCGCCTCTTTCACGATTGACATGGCGAAAGTTACAGAGTCTATTCAAGGCGTCATCGGACGGGTACGTGAGGCCGAAACGGTGTATACCGAAGGGGTCACGGTACGCTTTGGTGCTGTAACCTTCAAATCACCGACAGAACTCCTACTCAATGGCGAAGAAATCACTTCGCGCAGTACCATTATTGCCACTGGCTCACATCCTGCGATCCCCGCTATCGAGGGACTTCAAGAAACGGGCTATCTCACCAACGAGGATGTCTTCAACCTGCTAAAACTGCCCCCTTCACTGATCATTGTCGGCGGTGGCCCCATCGGCGTTGAATTGGGACAGGCATTCGCTCGACTCGGCACGCAGGTCACACTCATTCAAGGGCCAGAACGTATTTTACCCAGGGAAGATCACGAAGTTTCCACAACCATTCACACTGTACTGGAACACGAAGGCATCACCATCGTGACCAATGCACGTCTTATCAAGGCGACACGTGAGGGTGAACGCAAAGTAGTGACTGTGCGACAGGGCGAGACGCTGCTTACATTTACAGCCGATGCCCTACTCCTCGCCCTAGGCCGTCATCCTAACGTCGAACGACTCAACCTTGAGGCAGTTGGCGTGCAATATGACGCCAAAGGTATCAAAGTAAATGAGTATCTACAAACAAACATACCGCATATTCTAGCAATTGGAGATGTCATCGGCGGCTACCTCTTTACCCATGTCGCAGCTTATCAGGCAGGTATCGCTGTTCAAAATGCGCTACTTCCTGTCTATAAGAAAAAAACTGATTATCGTGTCATCCCCTGGTGTACCTTTACCGACCCGGAGGCGGCGCGCGTGGGACTTACGCGCGTCGAGGCAGAACAGCAGTATAAAGAAGTATGGGAAGAACGTTTTCCCTGGGCGGAAATTGATCGTGCTCAGGCCGAACATGAGACAACAGGTTTTATCAAACTTGTTTTGGCGGGCAAGAAGGATGAAATCGTGGGGGCGCACATTGTCGGTGCTCATGCTGGCGAACTACTCGGAGAACTCTCGCTCGCCATGCAACACCGCTTAACACTCAGTGATATCTTCAACACCATCCATGCCTACCCTACACTTTCTACAGGCCTGCAACAAGCTGCTTTTGAAGCCTATCTTAGCAGCAAACGCGCCGCGAGCAATCGCCGCATCGTGGAAGCCGTGCTCAAGTTGCGCGGCTAATACATACCCCACGCAACAAAAAGGCACATATGCCCCACTGCATATGTGCCTTTTTCGCTTCTACGTTTACGCCTTCTTTACTTTCTTTTTGCGTGGCACACGCTCATAAATATGCCGAAACGTCGAGAGTGGATGTGACAATACCATCGAAAGGAGTGCACAGAGAACAAGGGGCGCAAGTAGTGCAAGCGAGACAAGGCCACCAACAGGAATATGGAATAGAAGGAGAAAGCAATATTGCAGCGCGAGCAATAATGCAAGCAAGCCCATGGTTGCCGCCACAAAGGCAATTTTCCATTGCGTATACAGTCGGTATTGCATCACTTTGCGCCGTAGATCCGCCTGTTCCCTTACCGAATATTGCATGACAATCAACTGTTGCCGCTCTCGCTCTATCTGCTGGCGTTCCTCTTGCAGCATTTTTGTGAGATGCTGCACCTCGCGTTTCAGATAAAGTGTCTCCACCAAATGCTTATCTTCCAGTTGTTGTGCCCGCAACTCGAGCGATTTGACGACATCGTGCAACAGGACAGGAACCTGCTCAGAGGACTCTTCCAATGTCTGGGCGGCTTGCACCACTAACCGATGTGCTTCTTCTTCCACCGAGGTGTTAAACGAATGGAACAAGTCTTGATACTGCGCTTCAAGTTCGTGGTTTCGTGCTTGTAAGCGATCACATGCATCTATCGCTTCCTGCAATTGTCCCTGATAGCGTTCGATTTCCTGACGATACCCACTATGAATGAACGCAACGTCGCTATCAAACTCGTTTTGCAGTTCATTATGGGCGAGAGTCAGACGCTCATAATCTTGTTGCAGCGCATCGAGATGAGAACGCAGGTGATAATTTTCTTCACGAAGCTGCACAACCTGCCGTAAAGCAGTCTTGGGGGCGACACCTTCGACGATAACCTTTGGTATGGCATCTGTCTGATGTTCTACCGATTTCTGTTGCAAGATCTGCTGACGCCGCTCCACTAAAGCACTACGATGGTCAAACATACGTGGCAACGCATCAGTATTTTGCGTCGCCTCTGTCATTTGTTCGGCATCATCTGAAAAAAGCATCTTTCATCCCCTTAACACACATATGCATGGCGCGTTTGCACGAAAAGGTACAGTACTTGATAGGCACATTCTAAGAGCATTTTCTACAAAAACCACTCCCTACTGCAATTATGCAGAGAAGAATGCAAAGATGCAAGTCTTTTTTATCCAATTGTGGCTCAATCAGTTAAAATTACGATGCTGTTCTGGAAAATTTTGCAGCAGGCAATGCGCTAAAAAATTTTTCATAACCTGTCCATACATTTTGGGGTCATAACCATAAGCCCCACAATGCGTATGTCCATCTACAAAGTAGGTCTCTAACTCGATGTTATAGCCCTTTGCCTGCGCGACAATCTGGTGGGCATGGGCAATCGGAATCAATTCATCTCCGAATGAGTGGACAAGCAGGATAGGAATAGCATGGTACTGCGGTCCTTTTTTGGCATGCATTTTACGCTGCCAGCGTTTGAAGGTAGCTTCCGGTCGCGCAACAAAGTCATAGCCAAAACGTAGACGGAACACAATGGTGCTCATCCCAACAACCATATTCGCCAGAACAGGAGCCACAACCAGGAGTGGGCGAAACCAGGGAAGCCAGTTGTGAATAGCTTGATGCAAACGATACGTGACCATGCGTGAGAGTATTTCATCTGAGCGCGCATACGGACTATCAGCAATAATGGCAACCACCTCTGGTTGGGGGGGAGTAAGAAGCGCGACCGCCGCACCCATCGAGAAACCATGAATGATAATAGTATTGGGTAGCGTCTCTGCCTGCCGGCTGGCAACAAAAATAGCCGCTTCGAGATCACGCACCTCTGCGTTCCCACCACTTGTCGTCACGCTGTCGCTATCACCATGCCCACGAAAATCGAACAGCAACACATTATAGCCACACGCATACTCAACAGCAGCGACCGCGCGTAGATGGGTACGGTGAATACGATAACCATGACACAGCACAATTGTTGGAGCAGGTTGCGGTTGCGCCCAGAAATCGCCACGAAGGAGCGTACCATCTACCGCTTTGAACAACAAAGGACGTTGTACAGCAGTGGGTGGCTCGGTATATACCAAAGGTATATCCCAGGTCATTTCGGCCTCTTCCAATACTTTGTGTGGACTGGAAAACTCTTCAACAACCCAATTCGCCAAAATGGTCAAACCACTAGTGACAGTTAGCCCAAGTAATCCCGTGCTGGTCGCCAGACCAACAACCCAGCGATGTCTTCCTGACATAATGTGCTCTCCTCGCGGCTTTTCAGGTTTCTCAACACATGTTTTGAATATATAAACATTCTTCACAAGGAAAAGTGTCATAAATACAACAAGAGGGAGTAAAACTCCCCCCTGACGACTTCGGACCTGAAACAAATAGGCAAACAGAGCGTATGCTATCAGGTATATATTATCCCATTACCAGTTCATGCTGTCGTGCCTGCTCTGGTGATGTACCAATCATATCTGCTACTATTTTACCAGAACTCATGACTCCAGGTAAACCCGCACCAGGATGAGTTCCTGCGCCAGCAAAGTACAAATTGGGAACATCCTCACTTACATTATGTGGCCGGAACCAAGCCGACTGCGTTAACAACGGCTCAACCGAGAATGCACTACCGAGATAGCTATTGAGCGTGTCGCGGAAGTGGAGCGGGTCAATATAATGCTCCGTCACAATATGCTTCGACAACTCCGGCAGATAGCGTTGCTCTAGATACTGCATGATCGCATCTCGATATGGTTTTGCCATCGTCGTCCAATCTACATCCCCACCCAAATGTGGGACTGGCGATAATACATACCAGCAATCACACCCATCGGGAGCCATGGATGGATCTGTCGCAGTTGGACGATGCAAGTAGAGCGAAAAGTCTTTCGCCAGATGCTTGCGCTTGAAAATGTCATCTAGCAGACCTTTATAACGTGGCCCCATCAAGATTTCGTGGTGCGCTACGTTCTCATATTTGCGATCTGTACCAAAGTAGATCACAAAGAGCGACATCGCATATTCCATACTCTTAATCTTGCGGTCCGTATTCTTGCGGCGGAAACGCGATGGCACAAGCTTCAGATAGGTATAGGCAACATCCGCATTGCTCACAACCGTATCGGCAGCAAACCATTCTTCGTTTTCTGTACGCACTCCTGTCGCTCGCCCATTGCGCTCATCAATCACAATCTCGGCTGCCTCGACATTAAGTACGAGTTTACCGCCAATATCCTGAAAGAGTTGTGTCATGCCACGCACAAGCGCACCCGTCCCGCCCATCGCGTACCAGACACCAAATTTTTGCTCCAATGTATGAATAAGCGCGTAAATAGCGGTACTTTGAAAGGGATTGCCACCAATCAGCAACGGATGAAAGCTAAAGACCTGACGCAGATGCTCATCCTTAATATACTGATTAACGAAGCCCGCCACAGATTTCTGCGCCTGCAAACGCACAAGATCAGGAACGACTTTGAGCATATCGCCTACATGCGTGAAAGGCGTATCGATCAGTTCAAAGCCTTTTTCATAGATTTGCGCCCCCGCCTGCGCAAAGCGCAGATAGCCATCGACATCCGCTGGATTGATTGCTTGAATCTGGCGCAAAATATGCTCGCGATCACTGTTATAATGAAAAACTAGCCCATCCTCAAAACGAATATTGTAAAAGGGATCGATGGGAATAATTTTTACATAATCTTCCGTCTTCTTGCCACACAGCGTAAAGAGGTCATGAATAAGCCAGGGAGCCGTAATGATCGTGGGACCGCCATCAAAGGTAAAACCATCCTGCTCATAGACATATGCTCGCCCACCTGGTTTATCACGTTTCTCTAAAATGGTTACATTATGGCCCTGCGCCTGTAGACGAATGGCCGCGCTAAGGCCGCCAAAGCCGCTACCAATAATTACTATCTGCATAAAAGTTCACCCTTATATGATGGAACGCCATTAGACGAAAGGCATAACATCCATGTCTTCCTGGCTTGATACGCGCATTTGCTCATTTTTTCAGCACACTTCTTGTCACAAAATCTGTAACCATCAGTGCTGTTACATAGACGAGGTTACGCTCCAAAGAGGGTATCCTTTTTATATAATACGTTTCAAGCAAGGAAAAAAGCAGCAAACACGTACGTCTGCTGCTTTTTTCACATCTGCCTTCTATTTTTTCTTGCCACGCCCGAAAAGTAGCTTGAAAATGCCTTTAAAAAGCGGCACTTGCGATTGATGATAAGGATACCACCAGAGTTCACGCTTCAGTGGAAGACGGACCCGTTCACCCATAACATGACGAACCTGACAAAATTCCTTTAAGCCAAGGGCACCGCCATGCACACGCCCAATGCCCGATTGCTTAATCCCACCCCAGGGCGTTTCAGGAGCCATATACGAAGCGATAACATCGTTAATCATCACCGTACCAGCCTCAATACGCCGCGCAACCCGATCAGCATGGGCACTATCTGTGCTAAAAACGTAGGCATCCAAGCCAAACACGCTATCATTGGCCAGACGAATTGCTTCTTCGTCATCCTCAACAACCATAATCGGCAGAAGTGGGCCAAAGGTTTCTTCGCGCATAGCTGCCATTGCGTGACTTACATGCGTCAACACAGTTGGCTCATAAAAAGGACCCACCAGCTTCTCTGGCCGTTTGCCTCCTGCCGCGACATGTGCCCCCTTCTCCACTGCATCATTCACCTGGCGTTCGATAATTTGTACCTGTCGCTCATGCACCAAAGAACCAACATCAACGTCCGCATTCCCCGTTGCGTTCCCTACGCGCAATTTCTTCGTCAGTTCAACAACACGCGCAATAAATGGTTCCGCAATCTCCCTATGAACATATACCCGCTCAACAGAGGCACATACCTGCCCGCAATTGAGAAAACTCCCCCATACAGCAGCTTGTGCCGCGCGCTCTACATCTGCGTCAGCACATACGATCATTGGGTCCTTGCCGCCCAACTCAAACACAATTGGCGTGAGCGTATCGGCGGCTGCCCGCATAATATGGCGCGCTGTGGCTCCGCCGCCCGTGAAACAGATTTTGTCCACACCACTCTTGACCAATGCCGCGCCTGTTTTCCCATCGCCATGCACAATCTGTACGACATCCTGCGGCAGCCCCGCACGCGCAAACATATCAATAATAATTTGTCCACTCAGTGGCGTCAGCTCAGAGGGTTTCAATACGACTGTATTGCCCACAATCAAAGCCGTTATGACCTCCGAAAGGGCGAGAATAAAAGGGAAATTCCAGGGCGAGATGATACCAATTACCCCTAATGGCACATAATGCAAGTAGCTCTTGCGATGCTTGAGCAAATGCAGTGGTATCGGCTCATCTGCAAGCATCTTCTCCGCGTGCTTTACATAGTAGTTAATAAAATCGGCACCCGCGATGATTTCGCTCATCATGCTTTCAATTTGCGGCTTACCTACCTCACGCGAGATAATACGCGCAATCGCATCAGCCCGATCAAGCATAATGTCACGAAACCGCTGTAGATACACACCCCGCTGTTGAAAACTTAGAGTGGCCCATGCCAATTGTGCTGCACGCGCACGAGTGACCGCTGCTAACACCGCCTCTTCATCAGCAACAGGCAACTCCCCGATCATCTCTCCTGTCGTTGCATTGCGCGCTACCAACACCTTACGCTCCTCCTGCTCTGTGCGCGAAGCATCCTGTTCGATAGCCATAACTTCTATCCTCTGCTTTAACCTGCTTAACACATACAATCCGTAGATCGAACAACGTTTGTCTGTACTATATCATGAAATCTCGCGGAAAAACAAAAACTCTGACTATTAGTTATTTGTGATCTCTTCCAACGCTGTTTTATGATATACTCAGAAAGGCTATCATATTATTTACAGGAGTATACATCAATGGATGAGACTACCGTCAGTTCTGGGGCAAAGACGCCCGTTTCAACGCAAGATGTGGCCTCGGCAGCGAATGCAGGCATTGAGCATCGGCAGGCCTATGGAACCGCTAAAACTGAGAATCTGCGCGACTCCGGCTGGTGGCGCATTCTACTTCCAACCGTTGTGGGCCTTTTCTGTCTGGCGTTACTTGCATTTCCCATCGCTATCCTGTCACCGCTATTAGCTAAATCGTTTGATCCGACAGCGGCAGCCAACGTACAACATACACCTTTAACCTGGATATGGATTACGATGATTGTCGTCGAAGTTGCTATTGCGGTCGTGATTGTTTGGGGATTGCTGCGCATCTTTATGACCCAGGCAGGAAACTATCGAAATAGATAGGATAGACATGCATATTATTCGTGTTACACGCGCCACGGCTGAACAAGCTCGTGGCGTTGTCATTGTTATTGATGTGATCCGCGCCTTTAGCGTCGCAGGCTATGCCTTCGCGAATGGCGCGAGTGGGCTTTGGCTCGTACGTGAGACCGAAGAGGCCAAAGCCTTGCGTACCCGCGACCCACAAGCACTACTCGCTGGTGAAGTTGGCGGACGCTTGATTCCCGGCTTCGACTTGAATAACTCTCCCGCTCTCGTCAGACATGCCCCCGTACAGGGCCGACGCCTGATTCAGCGTACTGGAGCAGGTACGCAAGGAGCCGTAGCGGTTGCTGCGAATGCCGATAATATTTTGCTCTGTGCCCTGACGAATGCCAGTGCAACAGCACGCTATGCCCGCCAACTGGCACATGTCGGGCAAGGCATTATTACAATGCTTCCAACGGGTGACACTACCGATTTTACCTTCGGGAGCGAGGATACGCTGTGCGCCAACTATCTTGAGGCACTACTGCAAGAACGTCCAGAGGCTGAGACACAAACGCTTCTTTCAACCGGCATTGCTCGCCTGGACAAAGAAGGCCGTTTTGATCTCTGGAAACACAACGACCCTGATTTCCCACAAGAGGATATCACAGCCGTTCTTGATACCAACCGTTTTAACTTCGCAATGGTTGGTATACGTGAACAATGGCACGATATTACCTACGTTGACGTACACAAGGTCGATCTGGCATAAGTAGATAGTGTCGCATCTGTCATAGAGCCGATGCGACACTATTGCATAGCTTATAGGCATATGCGCTGCACTCCTTCAAGATGCAACAACCATTCTTTTGTGGGCAAACCACCACCATAGCCTGTCAAGGTGCCGTTGCTGCCAATCACGCGATGACAGGGCACGATAATCGCAACAGGATTGGCCCCATTCGCCGCACCAACAGCACGTGATGCTGTGGGTTTGCCAATATGCAGTGCAATCTCACCATACGAGCGTGTTTCCCCATAGGGAATGGTGCGCAATGCTTGCCAGACGGCGAGTTGAAAAGGTGTCCCATGTAGATCAAGAGGGCAGGTAAACTCGACATGTTCACCTGCCAGATAGCGACGCATCTCCTCAGCCGCGTGTTTGAGAGGAGCATTCAGGGTTTCATCTACACAATACGCTAATTGCGTCTTCTGCCGCACCCATGCGACCCCTGTATCAAGCATTGTGCCCGGCGTCCCCGCCCAACAGATACCAACTTCACTCGCAATTAATACACAATCGCCCATAGCACTGCCCACACTCGTCCAGTGTAATACAGCTGAATGTGGCTGCATCCTATGCATACGTTTTCCTCCCGCAAGTCCTATGATTAGCTCATTTGTTCAATATATAGTATATCACCATAGCATGTCAAGCATAAAAATCCAAGCCTTTTTGTAACTGCTTCGGGCTGACTAACGTGAGAGGAACAATGCAGTCAAGGACGTACACGAACAAAGCACAGACAAACATATCAATCGATCACAAATAGCATTACAATGTTCGATTGATGTCAAAAAGCCTTGACATTTGGCACAACTCTGAGTACACTCATTACCAGATTTGTCATTAAGTGGTTTGTAACGAGCATGATGACACATATATTTCAAGGAGGTGGGTTCTATGCAGATACAGCTATGCACAATGCATTGTGTAACCAATTGCGGAACTCATCATTTCAGCAGTTTCGGAGCATAAACGAGGCTTCTTCTATGCTGATTACGACTGCCTCTCGACGTTTAACTCGTCTAGATGTATTGTTTTGTCTTCCGCCTTCCCCACAATGTAATCATTTCCCTCATCGTATTTTCTTTATAGAAAAGGTAGCATGAAATATTCACATGTTCTTTTTTTCGTTGCTTTCTATCGTAATCGGCATTGTGCATATGCACAAACAGCCCAATACGAGAAAGGTGCTCATTCACTTGTATAGCCTGCGCTATCTCCATATTGATACGATGTTCGTTACCAACCACTACCTCAAAGGAGAGGAGGTGATAGCATGAGAGGTAAACTGCGCGATAAGCGCACGGAGACCAAACGCGATATCTTAAAGCGTGACATTGCGGACCGCAAACGGACCAATAAACGTAATGTGAGCGCCTGGTTGAGTCAGCAGTTGGAAGAGGAAGAGGAAGAGTTTCTCCCACTCGAAGACGACAATGCCGAGATTGAAGCGGAAGTAACATCCGTAGCATCCGCTCAAAATAGCGCACCTGCACAACAAAAATAATATCTGTGTGCGATGTGTTACGAAGGCAGGTCTCTGGATATACAAGATCTATTCCAGAGACCTGCCCTCACGCACACCCTTCATACCATGAATTAGGGGATCTCTACCTCTGGGAAGAGACGACGCGCAATCACTAACCGTTGAATTTGTGCCGTACCTTCAAAGATATCGAAAACTTTTGCATCGCGAAACCACTTGTTGAGGAACTGTTTCGCCTCGCTATTCTCGCCTGGAGCGGAGATACGCACGCCCGTAGCTGTCACCTTCATCACCAGCCCGCCAGCATACGCCTTACACATTGATGCCTCTTTTGAGTTGGGAATACGCTTGTCAGCCATCCACGCCGCGCGCCAGACCAGGAAACGGGCCATTTGTATCTCCTGGCGCAACTCTTCTAGCTCATTCTCGATATCGCGTCGCTTGTGGGCCGGATACCCTTTCGGCAACTCTTCTTTGACCCAGTGGGTTGTCATCTCATGGGCTGCACGCGCAATGCCAACCGCTAACGCTCCCACCATTGGACGTGTAGCATCCAACGTCCCCATTGCCGCCTTGAAACCGGCCTTCGTACTTTTTTCGCGTCCTGCCAATAGATGATCTTTAGGAATACGGCAGTCCTCATAAATCAATTCAGCAGTCTGTGAAGCTCGCAAGCCCATTTTCTCTTCAATGCGTCCCACCTTCAAACCGGGCGTTCCCTTTGGCACGACGAAAGGACGGATACCCGCGCGTCCCATGCTTTTATCAATTGTGGCAAAGGTGATTACCAGGTCTGCACGTGCCCCATTGGTAATATAATGCTTGTGACCATTAATTACCCATTCGTCACCATCCTGGATGGCTGTTGTTGCGATACCCGACACGTCTGAACCGATGCCAGGCTCAGTCAAGGCCAACGCCCCCCAGTGTAGTTGTCCGTCCATGTACAAACCGAGGAATTTCGCCTGTTGCTCCGGCGTTCCCTGCGCGAGAATAGGTGGAGCTGCCAGTCCTGGCCCTGGTATTGCGGTTGATAGCGCGGCATCGCCCCAGGCCATCTCTTCTTGCGAAAGCAGCGAAAGCACGTTCTCCTGTCGCTCTTCAGCAGACACCATCCGCGCCTGCCCCGCTGAACCTGCCCAAAAGCGTTTCTGCATGTTCCAGAAGAACGACTCTGGTATCTTCTCACTACGATCACACTCTAACGAAATCGGGCGCATCTCTTCAACAGCGACTTGATGCGCGTAGTCACGAAATTCCTGCTGTGCTTTGCTGAGGGTAAAATCTAACATCGTCACTACTCCATTGCTGCTGCATTGCGCATCCACATCTCGGCAGGGTGGTCTTGAATAAAACCAGCACCGCCCATGACCTGAATTGCATCAATTGTTGCCGACTTGCCAATTTTTACCGCCTGATACTGCGCTGCTTCTGCTGCTCGCACTGTATCTATACCATGCCCACCACGATCCCAGCACGCGGCCGCATTCCAGAGCATCAAACGCGCGGCATCCAGTTTCATCGCCATTTCCGCAACGATAAAGGCAATCCCCTGATATGAGGCGATTGGACGCCCAAAAGCATGCCGCTCCTTCGCGTAATCGCGTGCATATTCTAACGCCGCCCGTGCCATTCCACATGCTACACCAGCGCGTAGAATGTTATAAAATGTTGCTGCACGCACTACGCCTGCACTTCCAGCGTCTCCAAGTAATGCACTAGCTGGCACAAGCACATGTTCAAAGGTATAGCTCGCACTTGGGGCGGCAATCAGACCAAGCTTCTGCACATCAGGCACAATACGCATTCCCTCAGCCTGTGCAGGCAAGCTAAACGCGCATAGACCCTCAGCACCATGACTGCCCTCTATCCGAAATAGCCCGATGCCGAGGGTTGCTTGCGCGGCATGAATTACATCGCGCTTGGTTCCATTGAGCACATAGTTATCACCCTCACGTCGAGCCGTCGCACTAACGTCTGCCAGCGTATAGCCGCCGGTGCGTTCCGCAAAGGCAAAACTGCCACGTAATGTCGAGCCAGTTTGTTCATCACAAAAAGGGCGTAGATACTCCTCCTGCTGGCTCTCCAGACCAGCCAGAGCAACCGCAACTGGCCCCATCAGCGAGCCAAGCACGTTCATCGCCAACGCTCCATCACCAAAACCAAGTTCTTCGGCAATCAAGGCATACGTGACAGCTTCGAGATTACCAGACCCTCCATAGATCTCCGAGAAGGGCGTTGTCAATCCAGTTTGTGCGATGGTGTGCAGCAAAGTAGAGGATATATCACCCTGTTTTTCACAGGCTCGGCCTTGCGGGCGCATCTGCTCGGTAGCCAGGCTCGCCGCCAAATGGCGAATCTCCTCCTGCTCTTCCGTTGGGGAAAAATTAGGCATGAAACGGCATCCTTTCACTCATTCTTCATCGAAATTAAAAAGCGCAACACAATGCTATAACAGCTCCTCAAATCGGTCAACATTGACGTCTTTTCTGCCTGTTTGCATTCCTTGCTGCGCTTTACTTGTAGCTACATATCTACACTGCTGACAATTTCCACAGAGCAGTGCGGAACTACGAAGGACGATGTTTCTCTGTAGCAGTATTGTACGCTATCTCGTGTTTGTTTGCCAAACACTCAAAGATAATTCGAGACTTCAATCAAGTTGCCATCAGGATCGCGGAAATACACCGATAACATCTCGCCCTGTGCCCCAGTTTTGTGAACAGGTCCCTGGATAATGGCGACGTCACAAGTGCCGAGATGCTGTATCACTTCAGCCAGTGGCACCGTGGTAATAAAACACAGATCAATTGCTCCTGGCACAGGATGCAACGCCTTGGGTTCAAATTCTTTGCCAGCCTGATGCAGATTAAGTTTCTGCACACCAAAAGACAGGCCCTTGCGCCCACCCGCAAAGGTTACCGTTTGCATGCCCAACACACGCTCATAAAAGGCGCATGTGACGGCAATGTCACGCACAGTCAAAACAATGTGGTCAATGCGATCAATCTGCATCTGTGGCTCCTCATTAGCTTTTCTTAACAAGCAAGGCCTTATAGCACATCAGAATTGTACCATAAGGCCTCCGAAAAGCACAAACCGCTTGTTTTGTATAACTGCTGCTTACACAGCTGGCGTAAAAGCGATTGGCACATGCTTCACGCCATAGATGAACTGGCTAGCGATGCGTTCCAGTGGCATAAACCGATCACGTTTGATCTCTTTCAATCGTGCGAGCATAATCTCAAGAGCCACGCGAGCCTCCAAGCGAGCCAATGGCGCACCCAAGCAAAAGTGAATACTATGTCCAAACGTCAGATGGCGATTGGGGTTGCGGTGAATATCAAACACCTGCGCATCGGCAAATTGCTCCTCATCACGATTGGCTGATTGAATCCAGGGCAATACCCATTGACCTTCCTGCGCTTGCTTACCATCAATCTTGGTATCAGCAGTAATATAGCGACTAAGCGCAATCACAGGAGGCAGAAAACGCAATACTTCTTCTATCGCATTTGGAATGAGAGATGGGTCAGCATATAACTGCGCTAGCGCATCAGGGTACTCGTCAAAGCATAAAAACGCATTACCAATCAAATTCGTTGTCGTAATATTGCCAGCAATCAATAAGAGTGTACAAAAGCCGATAATCTCTGGCACTGAAAGTTGCTCACCATCCAATTCAGCTTTCATCAGATCACTAATCAGATCATCTTCCTTTGGTTCTTTGTGCCACTGTTCAAGAATGTGCCCGAAGTAGGTGTGCATCTCGTCCAGAACCCGCTTGCGCTCATCTTCTGGGTATGCTTCATCTTCAGCGATCACAATATTTGACCAGTAGCGAAAGGTCGAGCGGTCTCCGACAGGAATGCCAAGCATCTCCGCAATGACCGTGACAGGCAAGGGGTAGGAGAAGTCATCAATCACATCCATTCTGCCATTGACGATCACACGCTCAAGCAACTCATGACAGATTTGCGCAATACGTGGCTCCAAACGCGCAATTGCACGCGGCGTAAAGGCTTGTGAGACCAGCCCGCGCATCTGTCGATGACGAGGAGGGTCCATGCCAATAATGCTGATAAACTGTCCCATTGCAACCTGGCGGCGAAATGGATTATGCTCACGATGAGCAGAGGAGAATGCATGATAATCGGTGAGGATACGCTGCACTTCATGATAGCGCGTCACGTGCCAGAGAGTGCGCTGCGGCTCATAAAACGCATCCTGTACTGGTATTGGGTGGAAATCAGGAAAGGACGATATATCCGAACTGATAAGAGTCATAACGGCATTTCGCTTTCGTAGGGCTTACGCCTATTGATCATTCCCAGATACCAGTAATTATACAAATTCGATTTGTTTCTATCAACAATCAACCTTTATTGTATTTAATGTGCAAGTCGGATATCTGAAGGAAACCCCGCGAAGGTTGCGTGCAACACCTCTTCCCCATGCTGGTTGATAAAATCAGCCTTTGCTCTCACCAGACGGATCTGCTCGTCTTTTGCGGTAATCGTTACCGTGCAGGTAATCGTATCGCCAATATAGACGGCAGCAGGAAACTGGAAGCTCATCTCGGTCGCGAGAAACCCGATCATTCCGCCAATGTGCGTAATCATACTGGCCGTAAGCAGACCGGGAATAATAGGACGCTTAAACCAGCTTTCCTCAAGAAATGCCTGATCAATATGATAAGGATTGTAGTCGCCAGTCACGCCACAGAAGAGCGCAACATCACCTGCGCTAAATGTACGACGAAAGCGAAATATTTGCCCAACTTGTATCTCTGCGAACGACTCGCGTAGTAGTTGCTTAAATGCTGGAGTTGCCTCGGCCATAAGAATTCCTTTAAGGAGGCAAGGTATCACGCATTTCATGATACCTTGCCTCTGTGTATAACGAGATCGCTAATTGACGTTTCTGCTCTTGCCTTGCCAATACTTCTCGCGCAGATCGCGTTTAAGAATTTTCCCAACGCCGCTTTTCGGCAGTGGCTCAGCGGTCAATTCGATACTGCGTGGCACTTTATAGCCAGCGATTTGCGTGCGAGCATGCTGAAGCAATGCATCCTCTGTCACTTCCATACCGGGTTTGAGCACCACAACAGCATGGACTGACTCACCCCATACGGGATGTGGAATGCCAAGTACAGCGGCTTCTAAAACGGCAGGATGCGTATAGAGCGCGTTTTCGACTTCGACAGAGTAGATGTTTTCACCACCAGAGATAATCATATCCTTGGCGCGATCAATGATAAAGATAAAGTTCTCCTCATCGACAGTCGCGAGATCACCTGTATGCATCCAACCATCGATAAGCACAGCAGCGGTTGCTTCCGGCATACGCCAGTAGCCCTGCATCACATTTGGGCCTCTCGCAATCACTTCACCGACCTCTCCTGGCTCCACATCCTGGCCTTCCGCATTGACAACACGCACCTCAACGCCAAATACCTCACGACCTGCCGAGGCCAGGCGACGTACCTGCTCAGGTGTGCCCTCCAGAAGATGATCGACAGGGTCCAGTCCAGTGAGCAAAGGGGCTGTCTCTGTCATGCCATAGCCCTGTGCAAAGACTTGTCCAAGCCGTTGCAGACCCAATTTCAGCACCTCAGTCGGCATTGGCGAAGCTCCATAGGTCAGGCGGCGCAGACTGGAGAGATTATATGTATCAATATCGGGATGATGAAGCACAGCGTTGACCATCGTCGGCACAACAAACGTCACGGTTACCTGCTCTTCTTGCACATTTTGCATAAAATGTACAGGATTAAACATCGGTAAGAATGTATGGCGCGCACCAACCATTGTTAACGCAAAGGTCGAGCCAGTATCGCCCGCGTGAAACATTGGTGCCACATGCAAGTAGATATCACGCTCAGTATATGCTGCCGCGACAGCAACATGGATAGCATTCGACACGATATTCTTATGTGAGAGCATAACCCCCTTCGGACGCCCCGTTGTGCCACCCGTGTAAAACAGTCCCGCCAGATCTTCATCATCCATTGTTTCGTCCGCACTCGCTACGATTTGTGCCCCTCTGATAATGAGCTTTTCGTAGTTGTGCATGTTCTCCGGCGTCTCATCACCAATATAAATGATCTCTTTCACCGTTGCAAAGGTATCACGTCCGGTCGTGTGAGGTGCCAGTGTCTTATCCACAACCAGAATTTTTGACTCGCTGTCATTGAGGATGAAGACGATCTCTGGACGCGCAAGCCGATAATTGAGTGGCACAATCACCGCTCCCATGCGCCCACAAGCATAGTACAACTCCAAATAGCGATGACAGTTGAGCATGAGAACAGCAACGCGATCACCACGCTTGACGCCAAGCGCAGCTAGACTACGTGCTAGAGCATCCGTGCGCCGATCAAATTCTTTCCACGTGTAGTGAACGCTGCCACAGGCAACAGCCTGACGATTGCCAGCTACCTTTTTGGCATGAGCCAACCCTTGTGCAATGTTCATTGAAGCCTTCCTCCATCTTTGTGAGTATCTTCCGCTGGTAGCACTGTTTGTGGTCATAGAGCTTCATGCGTTGGGCAATTTTAGGTGCGATTTACCAAACGCTATTTCAGTTCGGCATGCTATACCGTACAGCATATCATTCAGACTACAAGAAGACAAGCCTGCGCTATTGACAGAGAAATCATCTATGGGATACATACTACAGTAGAATATAAAACATGCCACGACATTTTCATAGAAGGAACAAGCAGATGAACAAGTTCTCGCGCCATCTCACATCTGGAACAATAGGAAAGCTTTGCCAGTGCGCCGCGTGGGTTATTGCAGCAATCGGCATTGCTGATATTATCTTGCAAACGTATCTAATTGAGAATCTCATTCAGTTGGTTCAATCGAGCACTGGCCTTAATGGTACCATGCCCCCTTCTGAAATCTATAATCTCTTGCTTAGTGAGCTGCCCAACGTCATTATGCCCATCATTAGTATCGTTTTTTATAGTGTGCTACTATATGCAGCGGGTAGCATTATTAACCATCTTTTCATGCAAAAAACGCCTGTCAATGATGATACAGATGAAATTGTTATCGAATCACTTGATCAGTTTTCTAGAGAGGAGATTAAACGATGACGAGCGAAGCTTTTTATGTGACAGAGACACAGGCAATGGCCCATGCCGTGTTCAACAGTCCTGGCGATACGTTACCAGAACTACGCCATGCGATAGAAACATATGTGACTACGCTCAGCGGTGGCGCAACTGAAAATTCGCCTATCCTGCCACCAGCATTGGAAAAACTTATCAGGAAAATTGCGCTACATGCCTATAAAGTTACTGCTGAAGATATCGCAGAGCTTCAGCACGCGGGCTATAGCGAGGATGCTATTTTTGAAATTACAGTAAGTGCAGCCCTAAGTGCTGGCGTAGCACGTCTCTCCCGCGCACTGAACACACTACAAGGAGATTTCTAATGCGTTTAGCCAAACTCGATCTGGTCATGCAGCATGCCCCAGTTCCCGACGTGGTGCGTGTCATCAATTATCGTCCTGATTTCTTCGGCAAAAGCTTCTCCGATGCCCTACATGAACTGCTTCAGGGACCCTCTGATTGGAGCCTCGGCGAACGCGAACTCTTCGCAGCTTTTGTTTCGCACAAAAACCAGTGCGCATTTTGAACAGGCTCACACGGCGCGGTCGCGTCGCACGAACTCTCCGACTCACTTGTACAAGCTGTTCTAACCGATTGGCAAACCGCTCCCATCACGCTCAAACTACGCGCTATGCTCGGCTTTTTAGAGAAGATGACCCTTCATCCAGGCGATCTCAGCTCAGCCGATATCGTGACTCTTCGGCAGGCCAAGCTTAGTAAAGAAGCCATCCAGCAAGCTATCTACATAGCAGCATTTTTTAACATTATTGATCGGATTGCCGATACATTAGACTTCGAGGTATTCTCACCAGAAAATTTTGCCCACCGCGCAGCATTAACCCTACAACGTGGCTATCGTTTTTCACAGCCGTAGTCTTCTACGAAAAGAACTGACATTCTCATCCTTCATGGCGAGAATGCCAGTTCTTTTCGTAAAACAAAGTTAGCGTACGGTACTATGGAGTTACATTCAACCCCTTACGGATGAACAGTCCCATCATGTATGCCCCGTCGGTGCTACCAATCGCCTTACGATACCACCACCAATCCCAAACATTCTTTGCCGCCAGACCAAGATTGAACTTTGCGCCAGGAGGAGGATTGTCCCCATAGCTCAGCCACAGTAGCGGTCCAACGCCCCCCCACATCTGTTGACCAGCACAATTGTTATTGGCTTTTGTCGGCACGCAAGGAAGCGGTTTATAGCCCTCATCCCACCATGTGCGCATCTTATACGGCTGATAGAGATAGCCTTTGCCATACTGCGCCTCCGCAGTATAGAGATTATCTCCCCCTGTAATAATCACCTGCACCTGATTGACCATTGTCGGACAGGCAGTAGGGAAGCCATAACAGACACTTGTATAGTCACGCAGATACCACGCAAACGGCCATTCTGCGTCCGACATCACACCAATGGAGAGTTGATGCGAACCACCATCTATCTTTTGGTCAAGTACGCTCAGTTTCGCCATCACGATATTGACATCGGTCGTCGTTTGTACGTAGACCATCATTTCATGTGGACCATCTGCCGCGTGAACATAAGATACTTCGTACATATTGTGCAAGGTAGGCAGAAGGAGCAGGAAGGCGAAGAAAATAGTGGCAGCCGCTCCGATCAGCACACGCTTATTAAAAGCCGGGCGGGCCAGACGAGCCACAAATGGCGTATCCCCAGCCTCGCCAGTCGCTACAGCCTGCGAGCCTGCGCGACTCCAACGGCTTTTGAAAGCATTGAGCAGGGCGACAACAGATGGTTCAAGACCGATGGCAGCCAGGATCATCAGTGGCATCGTCATGAAGATCATCAACCAGGGCATCTTTTCCCCTGCCCATGAGTAAATGACGAAATCGCCCACAAACCAGTAGACCATAAACAGACGAAATGCGTTAGGCTTAAGCAGACAGCGCACAATCCCAACAATACCAAATACAACCCCTATCTGCTCATAGAGCGGAATGAGCATGAGATAGTAATACCAGGGTTGCCCACCACGCGCCACGTTTTGCTGTTGTAGCCAGTAATAGAGGCCTTGCCAGATACCATCGCCAATGCCGCCTGCCACATAGGTAAAGAGGGCAGTAAAGAGCACAAGAAAGATCGTCCAGGCGCAAATGAGAGCAAAAAACCAGTGCGTCCACTCCATTGTTAAAATCGTGTCGAGGAGTGGCTGCCGCTGTGGGTCAATATATTTCGCGAGTCCACGCCGTCCTGGAGGGGGCATCTTACCCATTATTTCACGTGCCAGGATTGAGAGAATATACAAACCCAGCAAAATACCCAGCCATGGAATTAACTGAACAGTGCGTGCCTTTAAAGTCGCAACAAATGCATCTGCAATTGGCGTATTTTTCGGATTAACGATATAGGCAGAGAGTTGCTCCAGAAAACCAAGCGCAATCTTCGCAACAGGCCCAATAATCAAGAAGTACACTACCAGCAAAATTGGTGCGCCCGTCTTGGGGAGATAACGTTTGAAAGCCGCATCAGAGTTAACACTCTCACGAACGGCCCATTTCTTGCCAAGCTCCCACACAATCAAGGCACCCAGGAAACTGCCGAAGACGGCGATAGTAAGGAACGTTGCCTCGCTTGTAGCATATGATAACGCGAAGCCACAGGCAGCCAGCACAATCCAGCGCAGTTTGCGCTCTTTCACATAGCGTCCTACTGCCACAACCATCAGAAGCGTAAAACAGGCCATATAGATGTCTTCACGCGCAAAACGCGAGAAGTAAACCATACTCGGCGAGACAGCCAGGAGCAATGCAGCCAGCCAGGAACCCACTTTCCCCAGATAGTCACGCATAAAATAAGGCAGACCAATAATGACCGTCCCCAAAACCGCTGCTGGAATACGCACGGTAAAGGTATTCACGCCATGATCGGGCGCACCCAGCCATTGACTGATCTGATAAACAAGGGCAATCGCATGAAACTGGAAAGGTCCATGCAAGAGTGGATCATAATGATAGCAGCTTGCATATGGACTAAAACACGAGATCCAATTCTGGATATTATTATGCAAGAGTTGCAACGAGAAGTATGCATGTAAGCTCTCGTCATGGTGTAAAGGCTTATCACCCAGACCCCAGAAACGTAAAATTGCGCCCAAGAGCATCAAACCAAGAAAAGGTCCCCAGTTTTGCCATTGCTCACGCGAAGGCGGCACAAACCAGTGCCGTTTCAAGGGCATGACACGCTCATTATCACCATGTCCCTGTACAGTGGCTCCCAGATATGGGCCAGGGGTAATAGAATCCAAATCTATTACATCCTGTTCCTGCACACCCTCTGATAGCTCAACAGCTGTATCATCAGACACTATCGGCTCATCTGATAGAGTTGGAGTCTGCGTCTCCTCACGTGGCTCAGTATCGTAACTTTCCAAAGGATCATTCCCCCTTGCTTAAACCGCCTGTATAGTAATGTCATCTTCCCTCTTCCACCTTCGTCCAGCTTAGTGTTTTACCTTGTAAATCGTAACGCCGTTTGCACTATAAACAACTTGCATAAATGTTTTGAAACGCGTAAGGTTTGCAGTTGGATATTTCTGATACTCTAAAGGCCCAACGTATAAATATTGGGCCTGATAACGCGCCATAATAGACAAAACCGTCCCTGGATTGGGATTCGTGTAAATCGCCTCGACATCACCGCTGCGCCGATTAAAGTCCAGAGCGTTATTAGGGTTATTCAGCCAGTTGACGCGCCACTGGTATTCATGACCAACCCAGCCCATAATCGTTGGCAAGCCTGTAAATGCGGATATACGTGCATAGTTGCTGTAATCCGGCCCAACAGCTTCTACAATCACCGGATCGCCCTGTACATTAGCATTTAGCCAGCGAATTGCCGCATAGTCTCCCGGCTCCTGTGGGTCAGATTGCAGGTAACTCAAACCGTCCAGACTATTTGTACGTGAGAGATAAAAATTTGTACGTGTATATGTTCCCGCGATAGGATAGGCCATTCCCGCGATCAGCAACAGCAGCAACGCGATACCCCACACCCCCTCAAAGCCACGCCGTAGCCAGCGTTGCAAGGGAGCCAGCGAAAGGGCAGGACGAAAACTATCGAGAATAAAGTAGAGGCCCGCTCCCGATGTAATAGCCAACAAAGCCCACGCTTGAAAGTAAAATTTGAAGACCGTGTTCATGCGCGGATAGCTATCGGCAAACACGTCTTTCAAGAAGAACAGCTCACAAAGCGCGATTAAGCCGAAGGCACATCCACCTAGTAACAGGGCAAAAGCCTGTCCCCGCTCTTCTATACTGCTTACCAATAAAATAGCGGCTAAGATCGTAATACTGCCTGCAACTACCAGCGTCGTGCTATTCCCAACAAGCATCAAGGCCGCCAGTCCAACGACGAGAAATACAGCGATACCCGTCAGACCCACGTAGGAGAGATAACGACGTGTCGTCTCACTCAATGGCAATGAAAGCGTCTGCACATCAACCTCAAAGAGCGCGATCTGCGGGCGTTTGAGTGCGCTAGCGACCAGAAACGAGAGAAACACAAAGGCAAAGATGCCGTAAATGAGTAACTCACCGTTCAATGGTGAGCGATTGGCCGCATCAACGATACCGAGACCCTGTGAGGGTGAGATAAATGCTAAATAGAAAGGCGTATAGAGCAGGAACGAGAGTGCAACAAGGAATGCCGCTGGCGTAATAACATCGAGGAGCAATCCCAATGTAATGCGCGCATGGTAGACACGCCATTGCTGCAAAGCAAGGCAGATCAACGTAATGCCCATATAGGTAGGATAGTCCCACCCATTCATCGTGAACAAACCACCGAGAAGCAGCGCGGTTACACTCATTGTCAGCGGCAAACGCCAGCCCCGCCCAAAGACAAATAACCCCTTGCCATCCGCATCTAAAAACAGGTTGAAGGCCAACGCGATACCCACAATAGTGAAAGCCAGTGTCAAGACGTGAGCATGAAAACATGAGAGTAAGAAACTAAAAGCCGGAAATTCGTTGATTGTTTTATCGATGACGCGCGACGGAAGAAACCAGTTATATAACGCGATGTCGCCGTGCAATTGCCACCACTGCTGCGTTGCGGCAAGGTTGCCCAGTATCAGCCCCATGACAAAACTCATAAAACCAAACGGCATCGCACGCACCATATCGGGCAGAGCCACATCGGGCCGCTCAAGTGTTACGGTCTGGTCTGCTTTCGCCTGAGCGCGTGCGTGACGTGCCCAGGCAACAATGTTGCATGTCACGCCAAACATATTGACAGCCGTCAGACCAAAGAAAATACAAATCCCCGTGTTAAAGGCGATGGATGGTGATTGTCCAATAAGTTTTGCCAACATCGCAATTGTAAAATGAGCATAGTAGTAGTAATTGATCGTGTAACCAGCAAACCACATATCATTGGGAGGTAAATGAGGACTACGCATAATTGCCGCGATAAATCCCTCATCCATAAACATCTCGAAAGAGCGAATATCAGGACTATAGGAGCGAATCCAACCTAACAAAAAGATCATGCCGAGGAAGATTAGCTCTGTCGTCACGATATAGGGAATGTTGACGCGCACCAATTTTATCAATTGATGACGTACACGCATAAAACCGATGATATTTAATGCCAGTAGAACTAACAATGCTCCCAATATAAATAGCTGATTGAACGGCAGCATGCGTAGACTGACTAAGGGAAACCAGACACCAAAGGCGAGTAATGCCATACCTATAGCTTTTGTAAATGCCCACCCACGATCTGGTAGATTATGAAATACTGTGATAGTCAAAGGGAGACAAATAATGCCTAAGACTTCCACAAGAAGCCACATCTGAAATAACTCTAGCATAAACACTCTCTTACAACTTTGTTGCTTTTGCTCTCTATGGAAGGTATACGTTGGTAACATATAGGATAAACGAATAGAATACGGTTCTTTAGTACTAACGTATAAAGCGGGTTATTGGTTCCCTATTCTAGCCTTTTTGGGCACACACTTGCAATAGGAACAGAACCGATTTATTTCGCTCACCACTCTCTTGCTATCATCGCGCTCTTCCTGTATAGTAATAGCACATTAACACGAGGAGTTGGCACGTGCGCTTCTTCACGCGGTCTATTCAATGGCGAGCGATCCCTTTACTGATCCTACTGGCACTTTTATGCGTGGGAGACTGGCTCTGCTATCAGGTAACGCTACCAGTGGAACTGGATATCCAGCCGCAAGGACTGACTTTGAACATCGGTAGCCAAACACTCGCGTTAGGTCAATTGGGTACACCTACTGCCCTTGTACTACCCTTTCATGACCCACTCGTCCACGAGTATCAGCTTGATGGCACGGATAGTACCAACAATTTTACGCTCAACACCACCTATTTGCGCTCCATCTCATCTTCCGCTTACTACCGCTTTCAGGCCTGGATGCGTGATTTAGATGGCACAAGTCGCTGGTGTAATGTCCAAATCTGGACAAGCAATGGCTTACAGCAAGAAGTCGCATGGCCCAATAATGGCGCGACATTCCCACTCCCCACGACAGTAGAGCGCGTTCGTGTTCAGCTTCAACGTCCTGAAACGCCGATGGTCCTGCAACTGACAATGGCTGATAAAACGGCCATCAACATTACGCTTGATCGCAATAATCGCGTAATTGCTGTCACCCGTGATACACCTGCTACTGCTAACCAGAGCATTGCCCATATCTTCTTTCCAACCGATAGCTTGCCCTTCGCCGCCATGGTTGCCGATTTCTTGCTCCGCACACTCATCTGGGCGATACTCTTGCTTCTAGTAACACTACTTGGCGAGATACTTTTTGCCGCTGGCAAATTACTCTGGCAACGTTTTTTTACGCTTGGCGGCAATAACAGAGTGCGCGGTACAACAGATCAATATGTGACTATCCTATGTCGCTGGACAACCAAAACACCTCTGCATCCACTTGCATACCTTGCTCTAGTCGCCTCGCTATTGTTTGTCGCATGGATTGCAAAAGTGCAGTATCAAGCCGAACCGCATATTTATGATGCCGTTGCCTATCTCTTTTCGGCAAAAATATTCGCCTCTGGGCATCTTTCACTCCCTATTCCTCCCGCCAATGATCGCTTCCCCGGCCCTTTTATGGTGCAATTCGCAGG
Source organism: Ktedonobacterales bacterium (assembly GCA_027451525.1). Taxonomy (GTDB): domain Bacteria; phylum Chloroflexota; class Ktedonobacteria; order Ktedonobacterales; family Ktedonobacteraceae; genus DTNP01. The sequence goes on along the minus strand of DAIDJF010000001.1, from coordinate 51,162 downwards.
TCGCTGGTTTACACAATATGCTCCAGGCACGGGATTAACGCTCGCTCCTGGCCTTTTGCTCGGCGTTCCCTGGCTCGTTGAACCAATCCTCGGTACGCTAGCGCTCCTCGGCATCGGTTTGATCGCTACGCGCTTCTACAATCGGCGGATCGGCACTCTGAGTGTCTTGTTAGGAACACTCTCACCATTTTATACCTATCTTGCTGCCAGCTATATGAGTCATGCCATTGCACTCTTCTATCTTGTCTGGGGTGTCTGGGCATTGATTAGCTTTGCGCAAGGCGGGAAAAATTGGTTACCAGCGTTAGCTGCCGCCTGTTTCGGTATGGGCGTATTGACACGCGATGAGGTTGCACTCCTTTTTGTCGCCATTATCCTCCCTGGCATACTGCTCCTCTACTGGCGTAGCATACGGCGCGACTGGAAACGCTGGTCACTGGCTAGTATAGGCTTTCTCACTATCGCGCTTCTTTTCGCCTCTCTCAGCCTGGGCTATAACGCCCAACTGACAGGCAACCCATTTACCACACCACGCTCACTTTTCTTTGCAGGTGACCACTGGGGCTTTGGGCAAGGCGTTGGCTTCTATGGACAACACACACTTGCAGCGGGTTTCGTCAATCTTGATGAGCTATTGACCATCCTGGCAATTGATCTCTTTGGTTGGCCCTTCTACTTTACGCTCGCATTTATGGCTCTGCCCTTTCTCACGCGCTGTTTCCTACCTCCCGACTGGCTTCTACTGGCAGGTGCGATCATTATGACTGGTGCATTCATTGGCTATTTCTATCACGGCATCTATCTCGGCCCACGTTACCTCTACGAAACGCTACCTTTCTTGCTAATCCTCACTGCGCGTGGGTTCTTTACCCTTACGGCTATAGGAAATTTCTTGCGGCATAACCTCATGAAGTGGTGGCTTGAACGCTCCAAACAATCGGCCCCGACACCAACGTATAGCAGTATAACGCATCATCTGCACGTCTCTTTCTCTTCCCTGCTGCTCCTGGCTCTGTTTGCATGTAATATATTTTACTATCTGCCCCGTCAAGTGACTATTTATACGCACTATAACGGCCTACCATTCCAACGTGCCGTCGATCTTAATGCTATCTACCACCCACCCGTACACCACGCCATCATTACTACCGACGACTACACGCTCTATCAACTCGACCTCTTCCCATTAAACGACCCCATGTTGCAAGGTGACGTTATTTATGCCTACGCCAGTTCTCCCTCTGACTACAGCGAACTCGCCCAGGCTTTCCCAGGGCGAACTCTTTACCGTCTCAGTATCCAACCTAATGGCAATGTTAGCTTCATCCCTATCACATTTATGGCTATCGGAATGAAAAGCTACAAGACTTCGTAGATCGTTACACCGTTCGCCTGATAGGCAATGCGCAACGCAGTTCCAACCATTGCATTAAACTTATCCAGACCTGCCGAGGATTTTTGCGCATAAGTCTGCCGCTCCAAATCACCGACGTAGATATAGCGCACATGATAAAGATGCAACAAGGCAAGCGTTTGCGTTGTATCGGTTGTCGTATAGAGAATACCCACATCGGCAAGGCGATTCGTCGGTTGCGTATTATAGCGTTGCTCACCAACATGGTCAGGCCAGCCCAGCACATCCGGCAAGCCTGTGTAGACAGAAACACGCCCAAACCACTGATAAGAAACAGGAGCAGTAGCCTCCAAAATCACGGGCGATCCCTGCACATGCGCATTGAGCCAGCTAATCGCCTGAGCATCACCGGGATACCAGGCGCGTACAAAGGCAAAGCCATCAAGCGTTGGCGTATAGTTAGCACTCTGGGCAGGAGGCTGGACGGCCATCCAAAGCTGATGATCTTGAATACGCGCTCCCGTTCCCTCGCTCAAAAAAATCGAGCAACTGAGGATAAGCACGACCAACAATGCGGTCCACACGGTACGCGCCATGCCCTGTAATGTGCGCCAGATATAGGGTATCGCCAGCGCACCACCAATAGCAAAGCAAAACCACGCCTGAATACCAAACTTAAAAACCGTATTCATGCGCTCGTAGTCGCCGCCATCCATAAAATCACGAATGTAGACGACTTCCACGCCCAGACTAATACAAAGACCCATCAACAGAAGCAAATAGGCAAAGAGCAATGAGACCGATATACCACCCGGTCCCATTTCTAATACCCTGTCATACGTTTGCATTTTCATCATCGGCACATCAGCAGTAACGGGGCGTTTTACGAGCAAGAGATGCAAGAACAAGAAAATACCAAGCACGATACAGGCAAAGAGCAACACTTTCAGGCCGAGCAAAGCAAATGCGACACTCCCTAGCAGACAAAATGCGCTATACAGCAAGGGAGTAGACATCTTTTGCAACAGTGCTGGCAGATTGCCCTGCTCAAGACGCACAAGCCACCAACGGCGATACACTTCAGTTAAGAGGAAACTGAGCACGAGGAAAAGCCAGAAGCCAGAAACCGTGAGAAAATCGCCCATGCTTGTGCCTTGCTGAACGCGCCCCACGCCATTTACATACAGTTCCTGATAGTTTGCATAGAATGGCAAATAGAAGAGATACCCGACAGCGACAATCGCAGCGACGAGCAGAACACTCCCTGTCAGCGCAAAGATGATCTCCAGAATCGGCAACTGGCGTACATCTAAGAAGGTGCGGATAAGCAATACACAAAGAAGAAGCAGAGCGTACACGGGCATATCCCAGGGGTTCACGCAGGCAATAGTGCCAAAGATAAAAGCCGCCAGGAGATAGAGGAGCCAGCGTTGCGCTCGAACGATTGCGGTATCGACACTACTAGCACGCGGCGTGAGCCAGAGCGCAACCAGTGTGCCGAGCATCCCTATCGTAATCGGCATATCCATCACATGCGGATGCAGATCAGCAAACACAAAGCTCCAGAATGGGAATTCGTTGATCGTAAAAGGAATGATGCGGCTACTCTGCCAGTAATCATAGCCAGGAATAGGAAGATGATGCAGCCAAGCCAGTAGCTGGCCTTTGAATTGCGTCAAGCCATTGAGATTGCCTATGAGGGCTGCGAAATACGCACCCAACAAAGCCAGAGGCATACGGCGCGTGCAGCTATAAACTACACCAAACGCGCCGCTGAGCGTGAGCGCGAACAGCGTGGGAATCGCCAGATTAAAAGCGGTCGTTGGCACAATACCCGTTAGTTTGATCAGTGCCGCAAAGAGCACATAGCCATAATAGTAGTAATTGATATAGCCGCCAGAGAACCAGGGATCGAGCGGCGGCATGTAGGGACTGCGCAAAATAGCGTTCAGAAAGGCTAGCTCCATTGGTTTCTCGCCCCCAAGATAGGGATTCCAGAGGTCGGGATTGAGCGAGCGGATGCCAATAAACGTGAGGAGAGCCAGACTAAATAACACCTCTTCGCACAAGAGCAGACGCCAATGCTGACGCACAAAAGTATTGATCTGCCGACGTTGCAGCAGATACGCGCTTATCCCAACAAGGGCTATGCCACCCAGCGTGCCAAGCATTTGTCGCTGTTCCAAAGGGAAAAGGTGAAAAGAGGCGACTAACCAGCCAGCATACGCGAGCGTAAGGATGCCAAGTAGCTTACTTAAAATATAGCCGCGATCTGCCAGTGATGAGAGGATAAAGAAGAGGCAGGGAAAGACGAGCAGACCGAGCAACGTTAGTGTTACCCACCAGAACACGACGGGCAGACTATTAGCAAGGCTCTGTGCGGGAAATTGCACGCCAAAGGGTGGTGATTGCTGATCATCGGCAATTTGCTGGGTGGTCAACATCAGCGGTTTTTGTGTACCAGAAAGACCTGCTCCTACCGGCGGCAATTGCACACCCATCAACAATTTTTCAAGCAATTGCTGCTGAGTGTAAGGATAAGGCGTATCACGCACAAAAATGCGCACATGAGGATGATCGAAGACAGAATAACTCTCGTCTGCTCCGCTATCATCCAGCGTAATGCCAAAGAGATGCGGTCGATTGACAAACTGAGCAGCCAGATGAAAACCAAGCTGCCCGCTAAAGAGTAGCTGATAATAGTGAATTGTCAGCGGATAACGCATGGGCAGACGTGGAATGGATTTATCCAGGCGATCAGAGGCCATCGTAATCACATCGATTTGTGGCAACAATTGCGCTAACAACTGGGCCTTTTGCAGCGTATCGTCACCGTAGAGATCCAGACCCGTCGTAGGCTGCCCACTTCCACCAGCGGGATAGGTCAACTGATTGTACTGCGCGGGTGTATTGTTCCCAACGGCGACTGGTAAAGGATCATCCCACTGCTCATACGTAATGGTGCTACCCGCTTTAATATGACTATACATCCATGCCGAAGCCTGCACTCGTGTATTTGGCTGACTATACACATTGAGCAAGGCCAGCCCTTGAAAGATTGTGCCACCCAAGACGAGAACGAGAGCCAGCACCGCGACTATTTGAGCACTGTATTTGAGCCTGCGTGCAGGCAAAGTAAGCATTCTCGCGGAGCGCAAGCTAGCAACCAGCAGGGACGCAGCCATCAGAGTCATAAAAGGATAAAGGGGCAGCATATAGCGCATAAATTTGACATAAAAGTCCCCGACAATCAAGCCGTAGACCAAGACCCACGATAAGACAATCAGCCAGAGGCCAGCAGTGCGTTGCCACACGCGCCAGAGAAACCAGAGCAAGCCAGCACAGGCCGCCAGTCCTAGAAACAGGCCCAATCCCCACACCATCATATTTTGTAGCTCATAAAGATAGGGTGTCGTGCCAGCAAACTGCCGTACATACGGCAAGTCGAAGGTTCCGCGCGCCAGACTGCCTTGTTCGGCAACCTGCTGTACATAGTTAGGAAAATCAAGTAACAAATACGGCTGTGTTCCAATAAACAATACGAGGGTGGTTATAATGACCATCAATAAGGCGGCAAGGGCTGAGTAAAAATCGCGTCGATACCAGCGCATTAAGACGGCCACAATGATAGGGACAGCCAGAGGGGCCGCGCTAAACTTGGTTGCCATACCTAAGCCATAGCCAATACCAGCGACACAGGCCCACAGTAACGGTCTATCGGTATCTACCAACGCGACGGATGCCAAGACGGTCAGAACTACAAAAAATAAGAGCAGCGAGTCAACCGTATAAAAGTGTGAAAGCTGTAGTTGAAAAGGCGTAAAAGCGACCAGCGCGGAGGCGAGCAAGGCGACATTCCATGCAATCGGTCTACCTGGAGTGGTGTCGGGCGTTAAGAACAGGGCTAAGCAGCCTGTAAGCAGAATCGTTCCCGTGTCGAAGAGTGCTGAAACTACACGACCTGCCAGCGTAATAGAGGTAAATGTACCTAGTGAGGGCGAAATATGCGCCATGACGAAGCTAATTATCGCTAAGAAGTAGATGGGAAAAGAGCCATATGCGAAAAAATGCGGGTTAAGGGGCGACTGCGCGGGATTGAGGAACTGAGCGAAGCTGGTAGGCCATGCGACGCTCGTGACATGAAACATAATCTGACGCTCGTCGGGGTGAAAACTATTGCCCTGGTCCCAGTTCAGACCATAGAGGCGCAAGGCTAGACCGAGGAGCGCGATTGCATAGAAGGACAGCGGCCGCCAGCGAATCATGACTTTCAAGTGCTTCTCATCCTTATACTTACCAACAGAGCCTTTTATCGTGGATTAAGTATAAAGAGTGTATGCAGAACGGTCAAGAGGAAATAGGAAAAGGAGATATTTCGCGTACACAGCAGAGACGATGATGCAGAAAACGCGATTATTTCGTCTTCTGGCATCACCGCCCTCCTCAATGCTAGGCCACACCTACATTTCTACCACTTTTTAGCATTGCATATTCCACCACATTGCTTTCCCCATCCAGCATAGTCAGTCGCCCATCCACAACATCAACAACGCAATGCTGTCCAGCCTGCAACATCCCTTTTAGCAACGCTTCCGCCAACATATCTTCCAATTCACGCTGCACTGTTCGGCGTAGGGCACGTGCCCCATATTCAGGATGATAGCCATACTCAACCAACAAGCTGCGTGCGGCATCGCTTACATGAAGCGTTATTTTTTGCTCTTTTAGCTGTTTATACGTCTTTTCTAACACTAGATCAACAATAGCGTGTAAATGCTCAACAGTGAGTGGATGGAATACAATGATTTCATCGATGCGATTAAGCAATTCCGGTTTACACTGTTCTTTGAGAGCCTTTTCGACAGTTTCTTGTAACCGTTGATAGCGCGATAACGCATATTCCTGTTGATGCTGGCGCGGCACGAACAATGGCGACTCATGCCACATGTCTGGCGTCGTTCCAAGATTGGAGGTCATAATAACGACAGTTTGCCTGAAGTCTACCCGTCGCCCCTGCCCATCGGTCAAGCACCCATCTTCCAGAATTTGTAATAGCAGGTCAAACACTTGCGGATGGGCTTTTTCAATCTCATCAAAGAGCAACACGCTATATGGTTGACGCCGTACCGCCTCTGTCAACTGTCCCGCCTCCTGGTAACCAACGTAGCCTGGAGGCGCACCAATCAGACGCGACACAAGATGGTGCTCCATAAACTCAGACATATCAAAGGTGAGCAAGGCATCTTCTCGCCCAAAAAGACTGGCCGCGAGCGTACGCGCCAGTTCCGTTTTTCCAACACCAGTTGGCCCAACGAACAAAAACGAGCCGATGGGACGCCGCCGATCATGCAGGTCCGTACGCGCACGCCGTATCGCACGAGCTACCGCCTGTACGGCATGATGCTGCCCTACCACACGTCGATGCAACTCCTCCTCCAGCAAAAGCAGACGCTGGGCCTCTTCTGCTGTAATATGTGCAACTGGTATCCCCGTCCAGCGCGCAACAACATGCGCAATCGCCAGCTCATCCACAATACGCGGTCGCTTCTTAGTCGTCTTCGTCATCTCTAAAAAATATATTTGCTGGCGTATCTGCCATTCGCGTCCCCGTTGAAGATTGGCCTCTTCAAAATCATATCGCCTGATGGCATATTCTTTTGCTTGTAAAACCGTTTGTAGCTCATCGCGCATCTGCCACAATTCATCAGGGGCACACGCCCGTTGCACACGTATAAAAGCTGCCGCTTCATCAAGCAAATCAATCGCTTTATCGGGCTGAAAACGCCCTTGTATATAGCGGGCCGACATCTGCACAGCGGCCTTCAGTGCTTCATCGAGAATCTCAACCTCGTGGAAACTGGCATAGTGAGGACGTAAACCACGTAAAATTGCCAAGGTCTCGCTCTCATTAGTCTCTTGAATTTGCACTATTTGAAAACGCCGCTCCAATGCGGGATCAGATTCGATTGAATTACGATATTCGTCTAGTGTTGTCGCACCAATACAGCGAAATGCGCCGCGTGCCAGCATCGGCTTGAACAGATTTGCCGCATCCATTGAGCCTTCCGCTACGCCTGCACCAGTCAACATGTGCATCTCGTCCAGCACAAGAATTAATCCTTTCTCCGTCTCTATTTCGCGGAGGATGTGTTTTACGCGCTCTTCAAATTCGCCGCGCATGCGCGTCCCCGCTGTGAGCAATCCTAGCTCCAACGCGACCACGCGCACATCGCGCAACCCTTCGGGAACACACCCATCAATAATTTTTTGCGCTAATCCTTCTGCGATGGCTGTTTTGCCTACACCTGCTGGACCAATCAAGGCGACATTGTTTTTTGAGCGACGCATAAGAATCTGTATCGTTCGCTCAAGCTCATTTTCACGCCCAACTAGCGGATCGAGTTGACCATCTAAGGCCATCATTGTTAAATCCCGGCTTACCTGATTAAGCGTTGGCGTCGCAATATATTTTGTTTGATAGCGCATATAATGCAGCATTGGTTCACTTGAGTTTGAAAGTAACGTAGAAATGCGCTGACGCACTTCAGACTGATAAACCCCAAAGCTCTCCAACACGCCTGCCGTAATGCTACTCTGTTCGCGCAACACTCCAAGCAAGAGATGTTCTACACCTACCAGTTCAGCCTGTACAGACTGTGCCTCCTCCTCGGCCCAACGAAGCGCAGCCCGCGCCGCAGGATTGAGTGTTGGTTCACTCAAAATAGCGCGATTGTTACGTCCAATAACAAACTCGACGGCCTGAAACACGCGCAATGTGCTAACATGTAGTGTCACAAAAATACCTTCTATCAGTTGATGATCGAGCTTCAGTATGCCAAGCAAAAGATGCTCTGTGCCAACCATGCGATGACAAAGTCGCCGTGCCTCATCGCGTGCATTGGCTAATGCCTGTCGGACATCTTCGCTATATTTGTTGAGTCGGTTCAATCTATCGCTCCTTCTACCAAGAAAACGGTCCATTAACACCCTGTCTTGCCTTCTATTGACTTGTATCGGGCAAGCGACCGTATAAGAAGAGAGCACAATAACCTATGAACCATAAATAGGGAAAAAAGTCCCTCTCACCTCAGTGCAAAAGCGTCTCATCCCCTGTCTCTAGTAAGATAGCCGCTCCAACTAAAGGCGCATTCTCCCCTAACTGCGCATATTGTAACGTTAATCTCGCACCCCGTAAACGCTCATCCACCGCTTCTTGCAATTGCTGAAGTAAATCGGGATTTTTTAACGCTATTGCACCGCTGAGCGCAACCATCTCAACGCGCGTTAATTGCACGAGATTCACCAGTCCGATAGCAAGTTTTGCTTGAAAGGTGGCCCAAAATTGCCGATCTGTCGCTTGCGCCAGAGTATGACCGAGCCGCATCTCCAGTTGCTTGCCACCCGTAAAGGTTTCTAAACATCCTACCTGTCCACACAAGCAGTGCAACGTATTACCATCGAGCAGTTGATGCCCAATCTCAATTGAGACAGTTAACGTCGTTATCCCTTTGCGCAATTGAAAGGCGGCCCCAGTACCAGTTGAGAGCGTCAGATAGGCACAACGTTCAACGGGACGTAACACGCCAAACTTTTTTTCTCCTAGCAACCCGCACACTGTATCATGAGCCAGACGCACAGGACAGTGATACAAGCTTTCCAGATCACGCGCAAACGGCTTGCCCTCGTAATCAGGCAGGTTAGGCGCAACGAGTACAGAGCGTCCATCCTTCGCCATACGTCCACCAACAGAGACGCCGATACCTTTGATAGAGGTTATTCCATTTTCTACGAGCGCGGCAACCATCTGCTGTATCTGCTCCTCATAGGCAGAATGCGTGGTAAAACGCGCCAGTAGAGTAAAAATGGGGGTCTCCAACGTTTGAAAAAGCCCAATGCGCGTGTTTGTGCCCCCTACATCAATGCCAAGATAAACAGCAGGTTCTTGTACAGCCATAGTCGCTCCTTTCAAGAGACACCAGACAGCCCGACTCATAAAAAGCAAGAGTGCGCTACAAATCAGGTGTGATATTATACAGAAACAAAGCTATTTTGACATATAGAGGGAGCAAATTCAAAGATGAAAGCAGTATTATGCAAAGCGTATGGTCCCCCCGAATCACTGGTGATTGAAGAGGTTTCCCCACCCACACCTGGTAAAGGACAGGTCGTCGTCAGCATCAAAGCCTGCGGCGTCAATTTTCCCGATACACTGATTATTGAGGGCAAATATCAGTTCAAGCCTGCGATGCCATTCTCTCCTGGTGGAGAGGTCGCGGGCATCATCAAAGAGATTGGCGAGGGCGTAAAACATGTCCAGGTGGGACAACGCGTGATCGCCTTCACAGGTTGGGGTGGCTTCGCTGAAGAGGTTGCGGTCGATGCAGCGCGTTTGATCCCCATGCCCGATGAGATGGATTTTGCGACAGCATCAGCATTTGTGATGACGTATGGAACAGCATTACACGCTCTGGCTGATCGCGCCGTCTTACAAGCGGGAGAGACGTTGCTCGTGTTAGGTGCTGCGGGAGGCGTCGGCTTGGCGACTGTTGAGTTAGGGAAATTAATGGGCGCACGTGTCATCGCGGCGGCATCCAGCGACGAGAAATTGGCTGTCTGTCGCGAGCATGGCGCGGACGAGACGATCAATTATAGCCGTGAAGATTTACGTGAGCGCGTTAAGGTACTCACGAATGGACGCGGCGTGGATGTCATTTTCGATCCAGTTGGTGATAAATATAGTGAGCCAGCCTTACGCAGCATTGCCTGGAAAGGGCGTTTACTCGTTATTGGTTTCGCCGGTGGCGAGATACCGCGCATTCCGCTCAATCTCACGTTGCTCAAAGGTTGCTCAATCGTCGGCGTCTTCTGGGGAGCATTTACTGAGCGAGAACCAATACGCAATCAGGAAAATCTGCAAACACTGCTCACATGGTTTAAGCAAGGTAAGCTCAAGCCACATATTTCAGCGACCTACCCACTCTCACAGGCTGCGCAAGCACTGTATGACATGCTCAATCGCACTGTGCGTGGCAAAGTAGTACTACTTGTCGATCAACAAGAATAAGGAATAGAACAATGCAACAGGCTTCACTGGGTACACTGGCACTGGTCGGCGCGGGCGAATATCTGCCCAAAGTAGAAGGCGTAGACAGATTTCTCCTTGCACAAACGCCTTCACCAGCACATGTCGTCGTTCTTCCAACAGCGGCGGTGCCAGATGGACCAACCGTTACCGAACGTTGGGCGCGCATGGGCGTCGAGCATTTCAGCAAATTAGGAGCGCAAGTTGAACCCGTAATGCTCTTAACGCGCACAGACGCCGACGATGAACAGATCGTGAAGAAACTGGCATCCGCTAACTTTGTGTACTTTTCGGGTGGCAAACCACGCTATCTCCTGGAAACGCTTGAGGGAACGCGCGCATGGGAGATCATCAAACAGATTTTCCAGCATGGTGGAGTTGTCGCAGGCTGCTCCGCAGGTGCAATGGTCATGGGTGGCGCACTCTTCGACTTTCCACAGGTCTGGCGCACACGACCCGCGCTTGGTCTTGCTCCCGATATCGTTGTCATTCCGCACTTTGACGAGCTACCGGCCATCTTTGCCGATAACGCCACTCGTGCCGCCGCAAAGCATATTGTCGCCGGTATCGATGGTGGAACTGCACTGATTGGTAGGCAAGGAAACTGGCTTGTGCAAGGTGTCGGAGGCGTCACGATCTTTCACGGTAAAAACAAGATGCGCTATGCTGCGGGTGAAGCCGTACCTCTCGCACCGTTACCAGACTAACAGGCAGGCGCGCCATCTCTTTTTTGCTCAAGAGGTGGTGCGCCTCTCTTGCCTCACCATCTCAACCTGCCAGTCAACAGGATGCTCATGCCATTGCTGATAGCACACACTCTATCTTTTGAAAATCCGCTCATGAATGACTTCTCTTAGCTGATGAGCTTGTAACAGCAAAAGCACAGATCAGCCCCTCGAATAGCAACTTTATACAATCTACATGAGAGTTGCATAACAAAGAAAATTGCCCCAATTTTACGAGATGCCTATACTATAGTACCGTCTTACGCGCTACCAGTTACTTTATCTATAAAATCGACATCAATACAATTGTCAATTATTTTATTTTCAAAGGAGAAAGTTATCATGTCACAAACTGACGTTTCTACGCAAGGTCAGGCTTTACGGCAAGGCACGCTTCTTACACTTAAGGCGGGTATCTGGGTCAAAGGGCAGACTGTGCTTACCAGCGAACGCTTCTATCGCCAAGTCAAAGGTTCTCCCGTTCTCTACAACTTTTTTGGTTTGTTGGGAGCAATGATTAATAATCTATTTCCAGCAAAGATTGATATCGATATTCCACTCACATCGATTACTGAAATTGGGCGTGGCAAAATGGGTTTGAAGAAGGATGTTCTGTACATAGGAACAAGTGACGGAAAATCGTATCAGTTCACACCCCATTACGATTTCTGGATCATCGGACTGAAAGAGGCTCTAGAGGCTCAAGGCGCAACACTTGTCCAAAGTGCTAATGAACGATGGAATGTGCAACGATAAAATGCTTCTTTCTCCAAGGAAAGCCACATCTAAAATGGACAGTATCAGTTTGTTCGACCAATTACCTGAAAGGAGCAGGGAAATGCTTAGCAAAGAAGACCTGTTAGAGCGCGTCCAGCAAGGAACACCCGAACCCAATTGGACAGTAATGCGTCCGAAGCCTTCTTATTTTCTCAACCAAATCGTGACCTGGTTTATTCTGTTCCTGTTGCCAGTTGGGATAATCATCTACTACCTCAACGCTCCCAATCATGCTCTCGTACTGGCAGGGACATCAATAGATACAATGAGTGCTCTTCAAGCATGGCGAACGATAGATTTCGTCGTATTTAGTCTCCTGGCTGTAGGATTCATGACGATGCTAGTAGGGCAGGTGTTGAATCTGTTAGACATAAAACGACAGCTTCTGGTGCTAACACCGCAAGCATGTTTTATTAGGCTACGAAAGAAGGAATATTTTGTGGCTTACGCGAACATAATCAGCATTGTGCCAAATATACAGCGGAATGGAAACATGAAGCTGAATATTCAGACGCACAGAGGACCGACAACTCTTGATCTGGATAGTCGCTTTGGGAAGGCAAAAGATCTGACCGCGCAGATTATTATGGCCCATCGCCAGGTAGTTACCACAAACAAAATGTAAATGAGGTAGCACAATGAAAAAGGCGGCGAGCGAGGTCTCATTACTGAGCTTTTTCTCCCCGCCTTTTTTGAGTTGGATAAGAGCGCATATCTCCTCAGTTGCGGAACAAGGCAAAAGTATGGTACTATCAGTACAGTCGAAACGAGTGCGCGATGAGACTGCTATATAACGGCTCTTCCGTACTCCCTACATCTAGAGCATAAGATGCATAAACATCATTAGAGCCAAAATTCGGAGAAGTTTTCACCATCATGGACCAAGACACACCAGCTACCCGCACGCCCGGAACCTACGGACTTGAAGAGATTGCCACCAATAAACTGGAACGCTGGCCTAATCCAGCACCTCAACGCGCCTATGTCACACATCTGGAAGCCCCAGAATTTACCTGTCTCTGCCCACGCTCCGGCTTCCCTGATTTCGCCACAATTATCATCGACTACGTGCCCGATCGGTATGTCGTCGAACTCAAAAGCCTGAAACTGTATATCAACCAGTTTCGCGATCGCCCAATCAGTCACGAGGCTTCCGCTAACGTCATCCTTGACGATCTGGTAGCTCTGTTAGAGCCACGCTGGATGCGCATCGTCGCGGACTTCACGGTGCGCGGCAATGTTAAAACAATCATTTTCGCGGAACACGCGCAACCAGATTACAATGGATCACGCCCAGAATTTCGTCGCTATCTGCCAAGCACAGGGCTATAGTAGTGCTAGCAAACCGAACGGCTACGAGCGTGCTTTGTAGCCTATCGGGTCTTGCAAACCAACCTCTGCGAAACCGTTGAGACGCAACAGGCAGCTATCACAGGTTCCACAGGCCAGTTCTCCCCCTTCGTAACAGCTCCAAGTGAGCGCATAAGGCACAGCTAATTGTATACCTGTGCGAATAATCTCAGCCTTGTTCATATACATCAAAGGCGCGTGGATGTGGAACTTGCGCCCATCCTGTGTCGTTGCCTTTGTCGCAAGATTCGCCATCTGCTCATAGGCTTGCAGGTACTCTGGGCGACAGTCGGGATATCCACTATAGTCGATAGCGTTGATGCCCAGGAAGATATCATCCGCTCCCGACACCTCGGCATAGGCCAGCGCAAAAGAGAGAAACACCGTATTACGCGCAGGAACATACGTAATCGGAATGTCGTGTGACATAGCTTCCATACTACGCTCATGCGGAACAGGAATATCAGCCGTTAACGCGCTTCCACCAAAGGCGCGCAAGTCAATCTTGACAGTCTTTTGCTGCTGCACATTGTAGTGATGTGCTACGGCGGTGGCAGCATCCACTTCGCGCTGATGACGCTGCCCATAGTCAAATGAAAGGGTATGGAGTTCAAAGCCTTGCTGATGGGCAATTGCCAGTGCCGTTGTCGAATCCAGGCCACCGGAAAGCAACACAACCGCTTTTTTGCTCATAAAAATGCTCCCAATCGAAATAGAGAAGAGATACTCACTTCTTCGCAACAAGCTATAACAGCAATGTTACTACATAAAAAATGAGTGTAGGTATTTATCCTACACTCATTCATGGCGTACCCGAGAGGGGTCGAACCTCCGACCTACAGATCCGCAATCTGTCGCTCTATCCACTGAGCTACGGGTACATGTGTTTGATTACGTGCTTTAGAATAAAGGATTTTTAGCGTTTTGTCAATAGGTTTTTTCAGCAATTTTCAGCAATAGCCAGAAACTGCCTCTTTGCATCCCATGCTCTTCTCAGGAGTGCATATCTATATACGGCCCTGGAGCGCGTAGTCACCATAACAAGCGCATAGTCGAAGCTCTGACTCCCGACCTACAGATCCGCAATCTGTCGCTCTATCCACTGAGTTACTGGAACGTGTATTTGATTACGTGCTTTAGGATAAATGATACAATAAAAGAAATCACACTTATGTACTGAGGAGCAACGTTCACATGACCAGCCAGGACAAGGCAACCCAGCTTACTCACCTCGACGAGAGCGGCAATATTCATATGGTAGATGTCACCGAACGCACGGAAACCACGCGCGAGGCCATCGCGAAAGCTCGCGTACGCATGTTACCCCACACGGTGCAATTGATCGCCTCCAATCAGGTCTCGAAAGGCAGCGTGCTTGAGGTTGCCAAGATCGCCGGTATCATGGCCGCCAAGCAAACGCCACAGCTTATCCCGCTCTGCCACCCTTTGCCAATGACGCATATTGATTTACATTTTGAGCTAGATACTGCACAAGGGCTTATTGCTATCGAAGCCAGCACACGCACAACCTATAAAACAGGCGTTGATGTTGAAGCGTTGACGGCTGCAACTGTCGCCGCGCTAACTATCTACGACATGTGTAAGGGCGTCGATACGACAATCACGCTTGAGCAAGCATATATTGCCCTCAAAAGCGGTGGCAAAAGCGGCACAGTCACATTTCAACCACAAGAACAATAGAAACAGCACGGAACTGTACAAAATCGCAATAATTTTGTACAGTTTTCCTCCATATTCTATCTTGACACTGCTCTCACTTGTTCGTTATACTCACCGCAAGGGAAGGGCAACATATATTTCCAGAACGCGATCTGTTCGTGCGTGTTCTGGATACGATAGAGCGGGAAGTACATGGCAGCAAATCAAACATCGGGAGCATATATCGTCATCCACAAGACACCAATGGCAGGCAAACGTATTGAGTTGTGGAAAGAATGTACCACTATAGGACGTAGCAGTGATCGCGACATCTTTCTTGAAGATATCACAGTTCATCGTAAGCAAGCAAGTATTTTACAAACGCCGCAAGGGTATATGTTGCGCGACGATCATGGCAGTGGCGATAGTTTTGTGAATGGACAACCTATACGCGAACGCTTGCTCAATAGCGGTGATCAACTTCGCTTCGGTAACACACAAGTGACATTCTTTGCTAGCGAGGGTACACGTCCATTCCAACTTCCCACCTCACGCGGAAAAGAAATGCACATCGGAAAGGTTCCCGACTCCCAGCCTGTGCTTGTCGCACGTCTTGATATCATCAATGCACGTGATCTCGACTACAGTATCGAGCTACTTTCAGAAATGACCATTGGGCGTAGCCGCGAGTGTGCGATCTTTCTAGAAGACCTCGCTGTCAGCCGTCTGCATGCAACTATCCGTGAACTGCCCAACGGCGACTTTGAGATTATTGATAATCGCTCAGCCACTGGCACCTTTATCAACGGACGCGCGGTGGCACGTGGTATTCTACACGAAGGAGATGAGGTGCAGATAGGGGCAACACGTTTTCTATTTCATCTTGCCCCTGCTTAACAGTATTTTATGATACGCTGTAGCCACATTAGCACTGCTCATCCTTTATACGCTGCAACAACCATTTCACACGCTCATCGTAATAATCAACCTCTTTTCCCGCCCGTTGAAGAGGGGGAGCATAAGCACGGGTCTCGCGTATAAACTGGCGCACTTCACGCGGTGTATCAGCACGCGTATGCTGAACGCCATGGCGTACATCGGTTGATGAGAGATACCGATACTGCGCGCTCAACGGCAGAGCATGGATATAACGAGCAAAACGTGCATTTTGCGGTTGGTGCGTTAAGGCATATAATTGCTGCTCACCATCTGCTCCACGCGGCGCAACAAGCAATTCGGCAAGCTCAAATAGCTCCTCAAGCGCACTATCGCGGTCAGTGTAGTAACGCGAGTCGAGAATCTGCACGATTTTGTCAAAGCCCATTAAGAAGAAGAGCCGCCGCACCCCTGGAAATGAGGCATACATCGCCTGTGCCTGCTCGACATACAAGCCACGATTAAATAACAAAATTCCAGTGTGAGGGAGACGGCGTTTCAAGATAATCTCTAAGAGATGAACCCTGTCCAAGAGCAGAGGACGCTCGACGCGCTCTTTATCAACAGTGCGTTTGCTAAAAGCTGTATACAGCAAGGCCGCTTCCTCCTGCTTGCTCTGATGTTCAGCAAACTGTGCGGCTTGCTGGAGCAGGGCGAGATGAGCCATTGTTGGCGGATTAAACGAGCCTGGGAAAACGATGATGTTTCCATGAGGGATTGGCGAGCCTGGGACAGTACAGGCTCGCGGCTCCGCTTCTGGCTGTAACTGGGTAAGCAAATGCTGTATATGCCGTAAATGACACAACGTCTGCGTAGAGAGATACATCAACCGCGCCCTCTTTCACCTAGTACCTGAAGCTGATTACCTCGCGGCCACCAACAAACATGCGTTGCACACGAGGTGTGCCATATTCGTTCACATCTACCAGAATTATATCAGCGATCTTGCCTTTTTCAAGCGAACCAAACTCGTGATCCAGTCCGGCAGCCTGGGCAGGATTGAGCGTTACCAGTCGTACAGCGTGTGGAAGCGGTAACAATTGCTGTGTCGCCAGTTTGAAGACAGCACTGAGCATGGCCCCTGGATAGTAGTCAGAACACAGAACATTCGCGATACCCTCCTGCACAACCGTTGTCGCGCTCAGGTTACCCCCGCTCGATCTGCCTCGCAGCACGTTCGGTGCGCCCATACATACAGCCAATCCCAGTTGATGAGCGCATTGCGCGGCTTCCAGTGTAGTCGGAAACTCAATCACGCTCACCCCTAGCGCGGGCCATTGCGCGACCTTCTCTGCCGTATCATCGTCATGCGTGGCAAGTGCAATCCCCATCGCGCGCGCCAAGTGCGTCAGGCGCGCAATACGTTGAGGAATCGCACGTGCCTGCTCTCGTTTCATTACCAGCAGAGCATCAACCTCAGCCTCACTCTTATCACCTGTTCGCATTACATAATAGCGAAACGCCTCTTCGGTACGATATTGCCCTTGACCAGGACTATGATCCATCAGCGAAACCAGTCCAACCTCACCCTTTTCTATCATCTGGCAGGCTAACTCGGTCCCATCATGGCTTGTCAGTTCGACACGAGCGTGAATGCGATGGCGTACCGCAACATCATGCCGCGCCTGAATAGCATGACTCAGGTCACGCACGAAGGTATATGAACGTATCCCAAACTCGCCATCATCTAGTGACACAGCATGGAACTCCGTCGTGATACCGCTTCCAGCCAGCCGCCAATCCGCCTCGCTCAAAGCGATATGCATATCCATCATCACTTTCGGACGTGGTTCCACAAAACGCTCAATACTGTCACAATGCAGATCAATCACGCCCGGTAAAAGATAATGTCCAGCACCATCAATCGCATTTGGGAAGTCATGTGGCTTCGGCGTTGTTTCAGCTTCGCCCAGATCATAAATATACGCGTTCTCAATCACAAGCCAGCCATGCGCGATCACACGCTGCGGCAGCACCAATGTTGCATTATACAGGAGTGTTTGCATGCTCTTCGCTCTCCTCTATCTTTAGCCAATACATTTCATCAGCTAGCGCGTTCAACGACTCAGTATCATGCGAGACAGTCAGGATGGTTACCCCGCGTGCTTTGGCCTCGGCAATCATCTCCAGCACAATTGATTTTGAAATGGCATCCAGGCTCGCTGTCGGCTCGTCGAGCAGCAACAGACGCGGATCGGCAATAAAAGCACGGGCAAGATTGAGCCGTTGCTGCTCCCCACCACTAAACGTCACCGGACTGGCCTGCCAGCGACTCTCCTCAATACCCAGACGCCTGAGCCAATGTGCAGCCATTTCACGCGCCTGTTCGCGCTCTACACCGCGCCGAACACGTGGCTCTGCCGTGATATCTAGGGCAGGCACACGAGGCAACGCTTTGAGAAACTGTGAACAGAAACCCAGTTCTTGCTCCCGTAATTGTATCACCGTCTCTTCTGTTGCCGTGACCATATCTACACGCCCAAATAAAGCCGAGTCGTACCAGATTGCCCCACTTGTAGTTAAATAGGTGCGATAAATGCATTTCAGAATCGTTGTTTTGCCGATGCCACTCTTGCCACTAATGACAAAGAGTTGTCCAGGACGGACAATAAACGAGATACCTGCAAATGGCGTGATAATACGCCCATCCACAAGATGAAGTTGAAACTGCTTAACGAGGTTACGGACCTCAAGCAATGCGTCCCCCGTTGAAGTATGTGAATCAGGCACGCTTGCTACGTTTTTTGTACTTATCGTCTGTTCTTGCATCACATTTCCCTTTATAGTGCAGAGGAGACGAGCAACTGCGTATACGGATGTTGCGGATCTTCCAGAATCTGATCGGTCAGACCACTTTCAACTACCCAGCCATTTTTCATAACCATTGTTCTGCCTGCCAGTTGCTTGATGACGCCCAGATCATGCGAAACAAGCAGCATCGTAATTTTGAGTTCCCACTGAATACGTTTAATCAGGTCCAACACACGCGCCTGCACGGAGACATCCAGGCCGCTCGTGACCTCATCGAGCAGCAACACGGCGGGATTGCTGGAGAGGGCTTTCGAAATTTGTACGCGCTGCAACATACCGCCGCTAAACATATGGGGATCGTCATCAATACGCTCCGTCGGCAGCTCGGTCAGGCGCATCAAGTCACTGGCGCGCTGGCGAATCTGCCCGACATTACGCCATCCTGCGAGCAGCAGTTTTTCCGCCACGTTGCCACCAACTGTAAATTTCATATTCAACCCCAGTTCAGGACGCTGATGCACAATGCCGAGTCGCTGGTTGCGAAAGGTACGCCGCGCATAGCGATCAAGCGTAAGCAAATCGATTGGTTCATCCACCAGTTGACCAGACGCATTCACTTCGCGATACCAGAGCGCGCCGCTATCAGCAGGCACAACCAGATTTACCAGTTGCATCAGCGTGCTTTTGCCGCTACCACTTTCGCCCACAATGCCCAGTATCTCGCCCTGTTCTAGCATGAAACTCACGCCAGCGCACGCCGTCACAGTGCCACAGACGGGACAGCGATTTCCGCGTTCTGCGCCCGTCAGACTCTCGCAGTAGGAGCAACCAGCTCCATAGCGTTTTGTTAGCTGTTCTGCTGCCAACACCCAACGCCTCGTTGTTGAAAATTGCTGCATCATATCGCCTCTTATCTTATCAATTGCATGAAAGTCAATCTTTTCCTGAGCAATTACAGCACGTTACGGATGAGAAAGATTTGCCTGTGAATGCGAGGAATTGCTCTCGACACGTTTTTGACAATAGCTGGTATCCGAGCAGGCATAAACCCAGCGTCCCTCGGTCGCGGGAGCCTGTGGCTCGACAAAGTGGCTGGTGAGGTAGGTATCGTTCGCGCCGCATTTCTCACAGCGTTGAGCAGGATTATGCTCCGTGCGAAATGGATAGTCTTCAAATTCCAGCGGGGCGACGTTGGTATAGGGCGGCACAGCATACACACGCTTCTCACGGCCCGCTCCAAAAAGATAGAGTGTTTCTGCCATGTGCAGGCGTAACACATCATAGCGCGGAATAGGCGTGGTATCCATCATATAGCGATTTTCCACCAACACAGGATACTGCGAGGAAACATTCATATCGCCTGAACGCACGACACTTTCATACATGTAAACCCACATGCGTCCATAATCGGCTTCTGCATGCATCTCAGTTGCGCGCTCCAAAGTCGGCTCTACCCAGCGCAGGGGATCCGCCATCGGGACTTGCAGAACGAGAATCTGGTCAGCGCGCATCCGTTCTTCTGGAATGCGATGGCGCGTCTGGATGATCGTCGCCTCACTGGTAGCGGTCGTGGTCTGCACACCCGTCGTCTTTTGAATTAAGCGACGCAAATTGACAGCATTGACGCTATCATCATCGCCCTGGTCAATCACTTTCAGCACATCCTGCGGCTCTATCAGCGCGAGTGTTACTTGTAGACCGCCAGTCCCCCAGCCACGCGCAATCGGCATATCGCGACTGGCGAACGGCACTAAATGACCGGGCAATGCCACCGCTTTGAGCAATTTGCGCCGAATCTCGCGTTTCGAGTCCTCGTCAATGAAAGCAAAATTATATAAGCTCAACGCATCCTGCAATGGCTCTGTATAGGCATCAGTTTGGTCTTGCGCGCTCGTAGTAATCTGCCGCCCCATGCTCTGTTCGATGAGTGCATCCAGTGCTTTATTTTCCATCTTGTGCCTCTCTTTCTCGCTCATGAGAGAGAAACCGCTCGCGCAACTCAGCCGCCTCGGTCAATTTGATTGATTGGTGCTCTTGTGCGCGCTGCAACACGCTAATATCAGCCTGGAATGTGACATAGTGTGGGAGCTTATAATGGGCGGTAAATCCACTGGCTTCAATGCCATCAATATGCAACAGCACAAATTCTTCGTTCGCCGCTGGCCCTGTCTCACCATGCACACCACTCTCTTTTGCCGCGCTCAACACACGATCAAGCATCGCCATGCTCATCGCTTTAACCTCGCTATGCCCAAAACAAAAGCCGTAGCCCAGACCAAAACGGGGCAGATTTTCTGCCGAAAAAACAGCTTGCTGGCCTGCTTGCTCGACCTTCTGTGCCTCATCTTCACTGGCATAGACGCGCGAAACTATTTCACATTCGGTTGCGAGAATCTCACCAATCATCACAGCTTCGCCCGTCAGCGGATGCACGACCTCAACGGGAAGATAGCCAAAACGTAGTTCGCCCAGCGTGGGATGCACGTCGCCATAGCCACGCACGCTACTGTATGCAAACGTGGTCAGGCTACCCACATCACCTTGCGCCAATACCTGCAGGCGCGCGCTACGAGCGGCTGGAAAGGTCAGGGCCTTGCGCGTCACATCATACGGTTCCGCATCGGCCTCTGCGCGTTCAGCTACGGGCGGTTCAGCTAAAATCCCTTGCTCACGCATGCTGACAATCACTTTCGGAAAGACGCTCATGGCTTGCTGTTCACCGCTCAGCTCCAACTGCGCACGCACCTGCTCTTCTACCTGAGCCACTATCTGGCGCGTTGACGCGCTGGACTCGTGCATCAGCAATGTATTGAGCAGACGCACTTGATAGTCGCGTGTTGGACCAAGCAACTGCCCACCAGGAATGTCTTTGAACGTCGCCGAAATGCGACGCAATGGACGCATGCGTATCCCTTCCATTGGCAGACTATATTCCAGGCGCGGAATCGTAGTGCGATAAGCCCGTAATAGAAAACTGGCTTCCAGAGAATCTCCTTCACTCTGCTTAAGGGCCAGGGCAGCCAGTTCAGGAGCGTAGAGTGCGCCTTCGCCCATCGCACGATCAACAGCTAAACGCATCTGGTCCTGTATCTGTTTGACCGTAATCGGCTCACTCTCACCCTGCACGCGAAAATATTCTACCAGCCGCTCAGCATTCAATACTGCCTGTGTGCCGCCTTTGGTCGCAACATATCCCATATAATACGCTCACCTTCTACAGCTTATGCATTCATCATGCGGAGTGTAGTCGTGCGGGGCAAACCCAGGCAGCGACCAGCAGCATCGATGAAATACGCATCTACGCCTAAAGGATAGCCTTGGCGCAATTCTTGCAGTAATTGCAGTTCTACACGCGCAAAACCAGTTAGATGCACACAGCACAACTTTTCAATGCCAGGCCCACGCAATTCCAACTTTAACGCATCTTTGCCATCATCTTCTTCACCTACAAGCTCATCGAGACGCTCAATGCTATAGATAACTGTCGCGCTCGATTCGGGTTCAAGCAGCGTCCCAACATGCAATGCGCGTAATATGCCCCGGCTATCTCCATCGCAACATAACACAAAAGCTGCCTCATGAAGCTCAACCACCCGTGCCCCACTTCTTAATGCCAGCCAGCGCACGACAGGATGATCTGTAGCCAATAGAGAGCCAGCAGCGACAATGGCAAAGGTCACTTCTTTATCCAAGAGAGTCAGTATGGCTCCCAACGCATAGAGATTGGCGGCCGTCATGGGTTTGGTGTCATCGTCACGATAGGTCGGTGGGATACCGAGAAAGGCGGGATAAGGCAGTTGTTTCAGTGTGCCGGGGCGTGCCAGACTATCTACAAGGGTACGAAACACGTGTGTACTATAGACAACGCGCTCATCTAAACCACGCACAGATCGCTGTACCATTGTCACATCCTCTCAAACTCAACCTTTGTCGTCGCACTCAAGGCTTGCATCTGACGATGTTGCTGCTCAACCGCTTGTGCCAATTCCGCAAGGCGTATACGCAATTGGGCTGAACACGCATCCGTATTACGTAAAGCGGCATCAACGAGTGCGACTGCCATTGCACGCCGTGGGCTATCTCCGATCACCATCCCAAAGCCAAACTGACCATCCAGTTCCAGTTTGACCTCTGTTACCAGTGCCTCGCCAGCATTAAAAACGCTCTCCGCAACACTTTCGCGCACACGCAACATTACCAGCCCTACCTGTGGCCCTGCCAACAGCTTGACCTCACTCGCAGGATAATACTGCAAAATCTGTTCTGCCAATTGACACACCTGCTCTTCTGAGCAGCATGCCAGGATACGATAATGTTCCATACTTCACCCTAAACTCTTGCTTTTTTTGCACGAAAAAAAGAGCGGCTGGGATCAGCCAGCCGCCGAGCTACGTGTAATCAACATCTGCTCTATTATATCACGCCGCTTCTGCTATCGAATGGCACACAAAAGCAGGCGTGACATAATCCTTTACATCACAACCAAAATGAACGATACTGCTATCGCTGTGCTCTGCTCTACCCGTATATCTTTTATCTCTGCATGAAGAACTATACCTATCGCTTGTTACTGTTGTGTTAAACTATCTTTAAGGGATATGTGGTCTTCTATTAAGCAATTGTTAAAGACAAAAATATGTACATTTTATATATATAGCAAGTTATAATATACATATATTGCACATTGTCCTTTCGGAGCCCGCCCGGTACACTTCATACAGATGTCGCGTACGAGCGATATCGGACACATCTCTGCAACCTCTGCTCATACCTGTAAGCTTATCATAACGGTGGACCTGTACGCCTTTGTAAAGAAGGCTGTACATCTCTATACAGGACGTGTACCACTGTATTTTGGTGTCCATCCGGTACACGGAGGTATTCTCACATCATGAGCATGCAGGAACTATTTCAAAATGCCCTCGGTTCGCAAAGCCGCCGTGATTTTCTTCGCCGCGCTGGTGCAGTTGGTGTCTCTACAGCCGCGCTCACCTCGTTTTTAGAGGCCTGTGGTAGCACTACTGGTAGCACAGGCGCAGCTACGCCCACAGTCAACATGGCGGGGCCGATTGATATGCAGACATTGATCGCCAATGCAAAAAAAGAAGGCCAGCTTCAGGCCATTGGTATTCCACCCGAATGGGCCGACTATAAAGACATCCTGGCTGGCTATGCCTCCAAGTATGTTCCAGTTGCGTATCAGGCCGAAGCAGAATATTCTTCCGCGCAGGAGCTTGAGGTATTCAAAAACTCTATCCACCATCCCCATGGTGATATTGGTGATGTCGGCTTCAAATTCGGGCCAGAGGCGATCACGCAGGGTCTTATCACCCCTTACAAACAGTCGACCTGGGCCGATATTCCAGACAATCTTAAAGATCCCAATGGCTACTGGTGTACGGAATACTGGGGAACGCAGGCATTTATCGTCAATACCGACCTAGTCAAAACCGTTCCAACCTCGTTCAAAGAGTTGCTCTCTGGTAACTATAAAAACATGGTTGGTATCGACGGCGATCCTCGTCAGGCCAACGACGCCTTCATTGCTGTCTACTCCGCTGCCCTGGCAATGAGTGGGAGCACCGCTGACATTCAGCCTGGCATCGACTATTTCGTCCAGCTGAAGAAAAAAGGCAATTTCACTTCTGCACGCTCTAACATCGCCAACATCAGCAAGGGTGAAGTGGCAATCGCCGTCATGTGGGATTACCTGGGCCTCGGCTTCCGCGACACGCTGGCTGGCAAACCCAACCTGCAAGTCGTTATTCCCTCCGATGGTTCTATCGCTGGACCTTACGTCTCGGTCGTGAACAAGACTGCTCCCCATCCCTTCGCGGCACGTCTGTGGATCGAATACATCTATTCTGACGAAGGCCAGCTCTACTACCTGAAAGGCTACGCACACCCGGCACGCTACCAAGCATTGGTTGCTGCAAACAAAGTGCCCGCAGACCTGGCCGCCAAGCTGCCAAATGCCGAGCAATATGCCAATGTCAAGTTCGTCACCGACTTGAACCAACTGAGCACAGCAGCAAACACGCTGTCTCAGAACTGGCAGACGCAGGTGCTTGGGCAGTAGTCCATTCTAACAAAATAGCACAAGGACAGGCATGATCTTCAACCTCATGCCTGTTCCCTCTACTCGATGGGCGCGAGTGATCGCGCCCTTGTATGCTATACAGGAGGATATCTGATGCAACTTCCAGCGGCGGGCACATCTGCACCGTCTGCATCTACTCAGGCAAGTCAGACTCAAAAAAAAGCGGCACGCCCACGTTCAACCAACAGAACCTATATACTGGTGAGTTGGCTGGGATTAGCTCCTTTTCTACTTTTTTGCCTGCTCTTCGAGCTTCTTCCCGCCATCATTCTTATTCAAGGTAGTTTCCTTGATAGCAATACAAATGCGCTCACGCTCAATAACTTTCAGCGTTTGCTTTCGCAACCCAGCAACCTGCACGCCTTTCAAAACAGCATCACACTATCGCTGGTTACAGCACTCATCGGCTCTGTAGTAGGCTTCTTTGCATCGTACGGCGTCTACTCATTAAAAACAAGCTGGCTGCGCAACTTTCTGATCGGTTTCTCCAGTATCGCCGCCAACTTCGCAGGTGTCCCGCTGGCCTTTGCCTTCATCTCCACGCTTGGCGTGACTGGCTTTGTTACCGTATTGCTGCACAACTGGTTTCATATCAGTCTGTATGATATGGGTTTCAGCATTTACAGTTTTTGGGGCCTGGTCATGGCCTACATCTATTTTCAGCTCCCGCTGATGATTCTGGTGACAGTGCCCGCCATGAGCGCATTGCGCCCAGAATGGCGTGAGGCCGCCACGAACCTCGGTGCATCCAATTTCACCTACTGGCGGCGTGTCGCGCTGCCCATTCTCTTGCCATCGCTAATTGCCGCCGCCATGCTGCTTTTCGCCAACTCCTTTGGAGCCTTTGCTACCGCCTATGCGCTGGCCCAGGGCAACATTAACCTTGTGACGATTCTGATCAGCTTCGTCGTGGCAGGCAACGTAAATATGGATCTCGGTATGGGCAATGCGCTGGCTGTCGGCATGATTCTCGTGCTGCTCATCGCCGTCACTTTCTATACCCTAATGTTACGGCGTGTCAACGTCTGGCAAGGAAGGTAATTTTTATGAGCATGGTACGCCAGAAAAACACGGTTTCCTTCGGATTAGATAAAATCTTCCTCCTGCTCGTCATCATCTACCTGCTTGTTCCGTTAGGAGCAACATTAGCCTTTGGCCTCTCAAATGGCAACAGTGTAGACTTTCATACCTACCTGCAAATTTTCAGCGATAAAAATTTCTCTCAGACCTTGATCCTCTCGCTCGAACTCTCATTAACGGCGACAGTCCTCAGCGTTGTCCTTGTTACGCCGACCGTCTATTGGATGCAGATGCGCTTGCCCAAAGCACGCCCCTTGCTTGAATTTCTCTCGCTGGTTCCCTTCGCAGTCCCGCCTATTATCATGTCGCTGGGTCTGCTCGAAGTATATGGCAGTTCTAACACGCTCATCAATATTCTGTCACTAGGGCTTGTACCGCTATTGAGCAATCAGCCGTTCAATATCGTCAACACGCCTCAACTGCTCGCCTGTGCGTATGTCATCGTAGCATTACCTTACGTCTATCGCCCTATTGATAACAGCTTGCGCGCCATTAACACACAAGTTTTGACGGAAGCAGCCTACAGCCTAGGCAGCGGTTGGTGGAAGACTTTTCTGACTATCATTCTGCCCAATATCTGGCCCGGTCTTATCAGTGCCGCCCTGCTCACCTTCTCAACGTCAATGGGTGAATTCACGCTCGCCTCGCTCTCCGGCATTTTCACATTTCCGATCTACCTGGATGGCATCGGCCAGAGTGATGCTCACGAGGCGGCCTCACTTTCAATCCTGAGTTTTATCCTCACCCTGCTCTGTGTGCTGGCGATCATTCTGCTCGTGCGCCGCAGATCCAACAATCAACAACTCGAACTTACGGCTGCCAAATAGGCAAGGAGCAATACATTATGGCATTTCTTGAACTGAGTAACATCAGCAAATATTTTGGCACAGTTGCGGCGGTCAATCAGATTTCGCTTTCCATCAATCAAGGCGAATTTCTAACACTGCTTGGTCCTAGCGGCTGCGGCAAAACGACGATCTTGCGCATGGTCGCGGGCTTTGAAACGCCCAGTACGGGCACTATTCTCCTGGATGATGAAGATATCACCACCCGTCAGGCCAGCAAACGCCCAATGGGCATGGTTTTTCAATCCTATGCCCTCTTCCCGCACATGACAGCCGAACAAAATATTGCCTTTGGGATGGAGATCAAACGCCAGCCTAAAGAGCAGATCAAACAGCGTTGCGCCGAGCTACTCGAACTGGTGGGATTAGCCGAAATGGGACGCCGCTACCCGCACCAACTCTCAGGCGGACAACAACAGCGTATCGCACTGGCACGCGCGCTGGCAGTTGAACCAAAAGTGTTGTTGCTCGACGAGCCACTCTCGGCCCTCGATGCGAAAGTGCGCGTCTCCCTGCGCAATGAAATTCGGCGCATTCAGCAACAACTCAAGATGACAGCGATTTACGTGACGCACGATCAGGAAGAGGCATTAGCCATCTCTGATCGCATCGCGGTCATGGCAAAGGGCAAAATTGAACAACTAGATCGCCCTGAAGAGATTTACAGCAACCCGCATACAGTCTTCGCAGCCACCTTTGTCGGCAACAGCAATCAGTTTAAGGCCGTACTGACCTCGCCACAGGAGGGCCGGTGCCGCACGCAAAACTACACATTGTATGTTCCATCGCAAACTACACTTCAGGCTGAAGAACAGGTATTGGTCATCATTCGTCCTGAAGAGCTATCACTCCATCATGCCAATGACAATCATGATGGCAGTACCAGCGATAGTCCCGCTAACCAGTTACCGGGAACCATCGAGTTACGCACCTTCTTAGGACCATTTACCCGCTTCCACATTCGCTGCAACGATGGCACTCCCTTGATTGCCGATATTCCTAGCCAGCAGGTACGTAACTATACTATTGGGCAAGAAATTTCCGTTAGGTTTCCAGCTTCGGCCTGTCAGGTCTTACGCCTGGACGCGCACAGTGCTGAACTAGAACAACTCGTTGAAGCTGAAACAGTCTAGCGACTCTCCGCCTATATGAAAAAGCAGCATGGTCACGGCACTACCGTAACCATGCTGCTTCACCGCAAGCACGCACTAGTCTTTCATCAATTTGCGCAGAACTGTCTGCAAAATGCCGCCGTTCTGATAGTAGACAACATCGATTGCGCTATCAAGCCGCGCCGTTGTCTGGAACGAGAAGGTTGAACCATCCTCACGTGTCACCTTAACCGTAACCTCCTGATGAGGCTTCAATCCTTGCTCCAGACCCACGATATCGTACACCTCACGCCCTGTCAGGCCCAGCGATTCTTTGCTCTCGCCCGCCTTGAATTGCAGAGGCAGAATGCCCATGCCAACCAGGTTACTACGGTGAATACGCTCAAAACTCTCGGCAATGGCCGCCCGAATACCAAGCAGCTGAGGTCCCTTGGCCGCCCAGTCACGCGAACTACCAGAACCATACTCTTTGCCCGCGATTACCACCAACGGCACACCTTCCTTGATATACTGCTCAGAGGCTTCGTAGATGGTCGTCTCTGCTCCATCTGGCAAATGAACGGTATAGTAGCCTTCCTTGCCAGGAACCAGACGATTGCGCAGGCGAATATTGCCGAACGTGCCACGCACCATCACTTCGTGATTACCACGCCGCGCTCCATAGGTATTGAAATCACGTTTCTCCACGCCATGCTCGATCAGATACCGACCAGCAGGACTGGTAGCTGAGAAACTGCCAGCCGGAGAGATGTGGTCAGTCGTAATAGAGTCATCAAGTACTGCCAGCACGCGCGCGCCGTGAATATCTTTGACTGCCTCCGGTTCAGGAGCCATGCCCAGGAAGAACGGCGGCTCTTGAATATAGGTCGAATTGGGATCCCAATTGAAGAGTGGCCCAGTCGAGTTAGAGAGTGCGCGCCAGTTTTCGTCACCCTCAAACACGCTGGCGTAGTTCTTGGAAAAGACCTCCGGCGTGACAGCCTTCATCACAACATCGCGCACCTCTTCCTGCGTGGGCCAGATATCGCGCAGATAGACCTTATCGCCATTGACATCGGTGCCAATCGGCTCGCTCGTCAGATCAATATCGACCGTACCCGCCAGTGCATAGGCCACGACTAATGGCGGTGAAGCCAGGAAGCTAGCTCGTACCTGTGGATGGATGCGTCCCTCAAAATTACGGTTGCCACTTAGTACAGCCGCGACAACCAGATCATGCTCTTGCACAGCCTCCGCAACCGGCTCAGGTAGTGGACCACTGTTCCCAATACAGGTCGTGCATCCAAAACCAACGAGATGGAAACGCAACGCTTCCAGATATGATATAAGATCTGCGTTATTCAGGTAGTCAATTACTGCACGCGAACCAGGAGCCAGGCTAGTCTTGACCGTTGGCTTGACCGAGAGACCGCGCTCTACAGCGTGCTTCGCCACCAAGCCTGCCGCGATCATCACCGAAGGATTCGACGTATTGGTGCAACTGGTAATCGCGGCGATAGCGACAGAACCATTATTCATATGCGACTGCGTACCGGCAACTTCGACCATAATGTCGTCGTTTTTCGGCTGGGTATGCCCGTTCGTCTGTTGAGCATTGCGGTCGCCCTCGCTGACCATGCGGCTTGAGCCATTTTCGCTCGCGCCATTAGCGGCCTTAAAGCGATCAGCATAGGCGGTGCGGAAGGTTTGGCCCAGGTTTTTCATCGAGACACGATCTTGCGGACGGCGCGGCCCAGCCAGACTTGGCTCGATTGTCGCCAGATCAAGTTCCAGCAGGTCGTCAAACTGTGGCTCTGGCACATCATCGGTGCGGAACAAGCCTTGCTGCTTCGTATAGCGTTCGACGAGATCAACCAACTTGGGATCACGTCCAGTATCACGCAGGTAGCGCAGTGTCTCAGCATCAACAGGGAAAAGCGTTGAGGTAGCACCAAACTCTGGTGACATATTGGCAATCGTCGCACGATCAGCCAGTGGCAAACGGCTCAGACCGGGGCCAGTAAATTCGACGAACTTGGCAACCACACCGCGTTTGCGCAGTATCTGCGTAACCGTCAATACCAGGTCAGTCGCGGTCGCCCCTTCGGGCAGTGAACCGACCAGTCGCATACCAATGACTTCCGGCGTTAACAGGTAGAGTGGCTGACCAAGCAGAACCGCCTCAGCCTCAATACCGCCAACACCCCAGCCAAGCACGCCGAGACCATTGATCATCGTCGTATGCGAGTCTGTACCAACCAACGTATCGGGATAGAGAAGCGTCTCGCTATTCTCCTGTTTCGTCATGACCACAGAAGCCAGATATTCCAGGTTGACCTGGTGTACAATGCCCGTCCCTGGTGGCACCACACGAAAATTACTGAATGCCTGTTGGCCCCAGCGCAGCAATGCATAACGCTCGCTGTTGCGCTCATACTCGCGCTCCACGTTACGCCCAAAAGCCAGCGTTGAACCGAAAGTGTCCACCTGCACGGAATGATCAATGACCAGATCAGCAGGCACTAATGGGTTGATCTTTTGTGGGTCACCGCCAATACGCGCCACGGCTGAGCGCATCGCTGCCAGATCTGCAACCGCTGGTACGCCCGTGAAGTCTTGCAAGAGCACACGCCCTGGCATAAAGGGATACTCTGCATCCGCAGTTGCCGCCTGCCCAGGCTTCCAGGCCGCCAACGACTGCACGTGCTCCGCTGTCACCAACTCGCCATCCACATGCCGTAAAAGATTCTCTAACAGGATTTTTACAGTGTAGGGGAGACGGTCTACGCCCTGCATTCCCTGCTCTGCTAGCGCACCCAACCGATAATATGCAACGGTGCCATCTACACCCGCAATGGTTGCACGCGCTCCAAACACGTCTTTGTATGTCGTCATTTCTATCATCCTCTAAAAGAGTTTTGAGAGATCCGCTAGCCAAAAGTCCTACTACGACCATGATCTCTTCCGCTTTTGTAATTATAGCACTCACAGGATTTTTCTGACCATGTTTCTCATCTTTGCCAGACAGAGGGATGTATTTGAGGCAATAAATCTTTTTGCTGTTTTTATACTAAACACCATACACATTCTTTGTATATTCATTTTTTATGAACAAGCTAGTAAATAAGCTATACCAAAGGAAATGAATCCTTTTTTCTTACCCTATTCATACATTCACATGCGTCCTTTTTTATGTTACTATGCATCTGATAAAGCAACTCATCTACAGAGTTCAAAGTGATAGCATCTTTGCCGAGATAGACTAAATAGACAAATATTATTACATATTACAGAAAGGAGCTATCAACTATGTCGTCCACAAGAAATCAGCTTGATAGCCGTCATCAAGTGACAGATATCTCCATCGTTCAACCTATTTTAACATGGTGGTATCGTATTTCCGCACCAGCAGAATTACCATCGCACGCAAGTTTTACAGAACGCGAAATTGTTCGGCGCGGGCGCGTTGGTAGTCTGATGATTTTGGGCACTATTATTGCGATCATTATCATGTTCATACTTGTCATTGCTACGCCGCACCTGTTTTTGCTTATCTGGACAATTCCTTGCATGATCTTTTCAATGCTTCTTTGTCTCATCACAATCCCACTTAACCATAGAGGTAATCTCCCCTACACTGCGCTCCTGCTACTCAGCGCGATCTATATCTCTTTTATTGGCATTGTTCTCAGCGAGAGTCGAGGGCTTGATCCACTCTTCCTCTCGCTTTTTGATCTGTTAGCGACGACTGAGCTGCTTGCTGTCTCACTTCTCGCACCTTCCAGCGTCTTTCTCGTCGCCTTATTTAACGCGCTTTTGATTGTGCTAGATGTCAACTTCCAAACTCATTCAATGATGTGGTCGCAAATGATCAGTTCACAAGAAATTCTTATCTCTCTGCTCATTCGTCCACTCATTCTTTACCTTATTGTCGCTCTCGTCTCCTATACCTGGCTCACAAGTGCATTGCGTGCATTGCAGCGCGCTGATCGTGCCGAAGAGATTGCGCGGCTGGAGCAACAGGTACGCGAGCAAAAACAGCTTCTCGAAAACGGTATCCAAGACCTACTTAACACCCATATTCGTGTGGCAAACGGTGATCTAGCCGCGCGCGCCTCAACAGACCGCGAAAATGTGCTCTGGCAACTCAGCACCGCTCTCAATAACCTCCTCTCCCGCTATCAGTATGGCATCAAAGCAGAAGGGACATTGAACCAGATTGCCAACGAGCTAAACCTGATTCGCCAGGGGCTACAGTCCTACATGCGCTATCCTAATGCTGCTTGGATTCCACAAGGCATTACCTTGCTCTCGCCGCTCGTTCACGACCTCTCACATCTCCTTACAACATCGTCTACCATCCAGCATGTACAACAGCCAGGAAAAACACCCTCGATCAGCCAATCCGGAATTAGCCAGTCGGGGATTAGCCAGTCGGGGATTAGTCAAGTGCCATTTCCTCAACCTCACCCCAAAACACGACCGCCGCTCTCGTCGCAGAGTTTCTGGCAGCAGCACGATAGCCAATAAGAAGCTAGTTTATACTAGCGGTCTCGTGCTACAATAGAAGGAGATATAAGTATACTAATTTTTATTTGATGACGAGCAAAGCATATGAGTAGAGTATGGACGCTTATTGGCAGAGGACTACGACTACGTTGTCCCATGTGCGGTCAGGGCAAACTGTTCAAAAGAGGTTTTAGCATGTACGAACAGTGTCCGGTCTGCCATTTTACTTACGAAAGAGAAGAAGGCTACTTTAGCAGCGCAATGGCAATTAATCTGGTGGTCAGCGAATTGATCGTAGCGGCAGCAGTCGTACCCTTCTCAATTGCCGCAGGCATGAATCCCAGTATTCCTTTTGTGCCGCTTCTTTTACTCGGTAGCCCTTTACCAGTTATCCTACCGTTATTGTTTTTTCGGCACAGTCGCGGCTTGTGGATGAGCATGGATCATTACCTCAACCCGCCTCTCTCACAACCAAGGTAAGTCATCCTCCGCATACCATCACCACATCCAGCATAAAAAGGCACCACTTGTATCATTCAGGCGTCTTCGTCTGCAAAAGCGCGCTCTCGTTCGTTTTTGTATATATAGCATAGCCTGAATGCCGATTGTATGAATTTTTATTCATTTTCAGTGCGTCTGCAATAACGAAGAACTCTATTGACAAATTAGTAGCTTTTTAGCTACAGTAAGAACATTAAACAACCAGATGCACACAGATTGATGTGCTTTGATTGGGAGGATGAAGCGCCATGGGGCAGTGTTTGGATTTAGAGGGTTGTGGCACACCAAATAGAGAGCGAGCGCGTTTTTGTGCTCGTTGTGGTATTCCACTCAAAGGTGCGTTTTTAAAGGCACGCTATGAAGTGGTAGAATTGACAGGAAAAGATCGCAGTACCGTGACATTGCGAGCAATAGATCGCCATGGCAACATTCCTGTGATGGTTCGTGCTGCTATTCCAGCAGAGACAAGTGTAGAAGAACGAGAAGGATTTCTACAAGATGCAGAGCTGGCAATTTCGCTTTCAGCGGGAATCCATGAGGCGGGCAGCATTCGTGTGACAGACTATGGACAAGATGGTCCAGTTGCGTTTCTCGTCAAATCAGAATACGATTTACAAGAAAGATTGTCGGCCTCGCGCATTGTAGCCCGTGTAGGGAATGATATTTTCGCGGTAGACACGGTTCAGCGGGACCAAGAAACTGAAGATGACGACAACGATATGAAGACGCAACTGCGTCTTGCAGTGCCAACATCAACGGCAACAAAGGTTGGACCCAAAACGCCTATTCCATCCACCCCGCTTGAAGCAGCTCAGGCTAAACCACATGACTGGTTGAGCGAGGGAAATCTCGCCTATGAACATGGTCATTATCCAGCCGCACTGGCAGCTTATGAGCAGGCTATTCAACAAAATGCGGCCTCAGTCGATGCCTGGACCGGCAAAGGGACAACACTCCTCCATTTAGAACGTCCCGAAGAGGCTCTGCAGGCATATGATCAGGCTCTCGCACTCACACCCGATGCCCCAGAACTTTGGACAGCACGAGCGAGTGCCCTACGCGCACTACACCGCACCGATGAAGAAATGTATTGTTACGACCGTGCCCTGGCCTATGACTCCAATTTTGTCTATGCCTGGAGTGGGCGTGGCATGGCCTTAGCGGAACAAAATCAACCGCAAGAGGCTCTGCTCGCCTTTGATCGCGCATTACTGCTTGACCCACACCAGAGCGTTATCTGGCAGGCGATGAGCGACACGCTGTATATTCTCCATCGCTATGATGAAGCTCTGATCGCTATTCATCGCGCGCTGGAATTGGAGAGTAAAAATCCCGCCTTATTAGATACACAAGGAAATATCCTCAGACGTATGAAAATGCCTGAAAAGGCTCTAGCCATTCACGAGCAAGCACTGCAGATCGACCCGACAAATGCAACCGTCTGGTTTGACAAGGGCAATGACTTGCGTGACCTCCGCCGTTTTGCTGAAGCACTTGTGGCTTACGATCAAGCACTTACCATCGATACAACACTAGCCAGCGCGTGGTATAATCGAGGTAATGTTTTGGCTGCGCTTCGCATGTATGAGGATGCGTTGGAGTCTTACGATCATGCCTTGCACTATGATAATGGTCTCACATCTGCATGGTACAATAAAGGAAGCTTATTGCACGAATTGCACCGCGATGAAGAGGCACTGCAAGCCTTTGATCGTGCTCTAGCAGTAGATATACATTATATCGCGGCATGGAATAATAAGGGACTCTCACTTTTTGCGCTTGGTCGCCTGGATGAGGCACTTGCCGCTCTCGACCAAGCTACTTCATTCGCGCCGGAAGAGCCTGATGCCTGGTATAATAGGGCTGTCGTGCTAGAAAAGTTAGGGAGAAAACAGGAGGCTCTCTCGTGTCAGGAATGGGCGCGCTCCCTGGAACAACGTACTCATCATGTGGGTGCATAGCAAGCTGAACAGAAGATTGCTTTTGTGCGCTCTCACGCACAACGCCTTTTCTCCTGGAGAGAAAAGCAATACAGAATAAAGGCGGCCATCCATTAAGGATGTCCCTATGACTCGGAGGAGGGAATGCGACGCTGCGCCGATCTCATTGACTGTGGATACGACAATCGGGACAGCGATTTATTTTGTCGAGCATGTGCGCTACCATTACTGAACACAGCTTTAGCTGGCCGCTATATTGTGGAAGCATTAATTAGTAAGGGTGGGTACGCCGCGGTATTTCGTGGAATCGATCAGAATCTCTCGCGCCACATTGCTATCAAAGTGCTGTTGCCCAGTAAAACAACCTATGTTGAACGCGATCATTTTTTGCGCGAGGCGCGCATTGCTGCCGCGCTCGATCATCCCAATATCGCGCCTGTCCTCGACTATGGCAAAGACGGTCCGAGTGTCTTCCTGGTGATGCCACTCTACACGGCTGGCTCTCTACGCACACGTCTTACGCAGGTTGATGGCCCACTCCCCGCGAACGAGACCATTCACAATTTTCATCAGCTCGCTCAGGCACTCTATTATGCCCATACACGCGCACGCCCTGTCATTCATCGCGATATCAAACCAGAAAATATTCTACTGCATCAGGAAGATTATCGTCTGGTAATTACCGATTTTGGCATTGCACGCGCGTTAGAACCGGGGGCGCGTGTCGGCAAAACCATCACAGTGCGCGGCACAATTGGCTATATGGCACCCGAACAGACTTCTGGCATTGTTGATCCGCGCAGCGATCAATATGGCAGTGCCGTCGTACTTTTTGAAATGCTGACTGGCTACCACCCACTTGATCCGCAGGGGGGTGTCATTCCGCCACCTTCATCATTAAATGCGGATTTACCCACATCGCTCGATACCGTCGTTCTACGTGCGCTATCGCCACGTCCTGACGAACGCTATAACGATATGATGGAATTTATACACTTCTTCGATCAAGCGTGCCGTCCCGTCTCGCTCTCGACAGCCAAGATATCCGTACCACCACGCACGCCTGCACCTGAAGAACGTCTCATCACTCCGCCGCATATCAGGCGCGCAACGAATGCAATACCCCCTGCCAGTATCACCGGGAATGGAAGAAACACCCCCGCCGCCAGTTCTGCCCCATTGCGTAGCAGTACCAGTAGCGTGCGCGAGAAATGCCGTGAGGGCGACCTGTACTTGAAACAACAGCACTATTCACAGGCACTTCAGTCTTATGACGAAGCCTTACGCATGGACCCGGAAAACTTTCACGCCTGGCATGGCAAAGGAACCGCCCTCTACAATCAAGGGAATTATCGTAAGGCTCTCGACGCCTACCAACGCGCAATAGAAATTGACGACAACAGTATTGCCGCCTGGGTGAGCGCGGGGTTGGCTCTCCACCGTCTCCAACGCTCACAGCAAGCACTTGTCCACTTCGAGCGCGCACTGAGTCTAGATACCGAGTATGTTGCCGCCTGGAATGGCAAAGGGGATGCGCAGCTGACGATGAATCTGTTCGGTGAGGCTCTGCACTCTTATGAACAAGCACTCACCTATGATGCACGTAGTTTTCAAGCGTGGAACGGGTTGGGCAATGCACGCTCAAATATGCACGATTTTGCGGGTGCCGTCGATGCCTATACACGTGCATTGCTGATCAATCCACGCAATGCAGTCGCCTGGTGCAATAAGGCCGAGGCTCTTATTCGCCTGGGGCATAATCGTGCCGCCCTTGATGCCCTCAACGAGGCAACAGAGATGGATCGTGGCTACACACGTGCCTGGATTTTGAAAGCGGATATTTATGAAACGCTGGGCAATCCCCAGGAGGCGCAAAAAGCTCGTCGCCGCGCCAAACCGCGCGGATTGCCCAACTAGCAGCGGTATTTTAGCTAGCGATGCCACGCCGCATGGCGAGTGTTCCGATGCCTAATGCCACCAGAGCACATATCCCCAGGACGAGCACGTCGCGTCCAAACTGATCAGAGGCACTATAGAACACGGCCTGCTCCAACGCATGGATGCCGTAGGTTAACGGGACAAAGCTCGCCAAATTTTGCAACCACAATGGTTCAAAAGCCAGTACACCCACTCCTCCCGCAAGAAAGAAGAGGTAGATAGCCACGTTAATTGCAAGAGCGATGACGGGTTGGGTCTTTTGTAAAGCTGCCCCCAAGGCTACGCCCAGCCCCGTACTAAAGAGCGCGACCAGTGCCATAATCAGCAGGCTGTTTAGCCAGTAGATACCTTCAGGCTGTATCCAGCCAAGTACCGTGGCAAGCAAGAAGATCAACAAACCCAGGCAGAATGTCGTTATAAAACCAGCCAGCACTTTGCCAACGATCAGGTCTACACGCGCGATAGGAGCAAGCAGCATCTCTTTTACCGTGCGCGACTCCCACTCACGCGCGGCCGCGATACTACTCGTGACCAGACCGGATAGCGTAAGCAGCAGAATAATGGTCGGTAGCACGCTATACTGGAATAGCTGAACATCACGGGAGCGCAAATTTTGTTCATGCATCGTCAACAAAATGGGGCTATTACTGCCCTGGGCCTGATAGAATTGCGTTATTGCGTCAGGAACAGAGCGGCGCACGTCATTGGTAAAATCCAGGTTGAGGTTATTGACGTGTACAATAACAGGCGAGGGGTCATGCCGCTCGACTCGTGCGCTAAAATCTGCGGGAATGGTGATGATGGCAATCACCTGCACGTCATGGAATAACTGCTGCGCTTGCGATGGCGTGGCGTCTGTGATACGAAACACATCGGCTTGATGAAAAATCTGCTGCATCAACTGTCCTTGTGGACCATGATCCAGCGTGACCAGAGCCACTGGGCTACGTCCAACCGCTGCCGCCCCAAGCGCCTGTACTAATAAGAAGGCCAGTGGAGGGACGACGGTCGCCACGATATTGCGCCCATTACGTAGCCAGATCACCAGATCCTTCCGAAAAATTGCCCAAATCACTCGTATTCTAGTATTTATCATGGAATATTCCTCACAACCTCTTTTTGCACACTCAGGTGCTATCAATTCGCGACCACGCTCCGACGCAGTACCAGGGCCGCCAGTACGATAAAGCCCAGCGCGTAGGCTACAAGAATTAACGTGTTTGTGCCAATGCCATAGGTATTAAGGATGAAGTTGTGGAAGGCATGTTGCTGCAACACAATGGCATAATAGACAGGA
Organism: Ktedonobacterales bacterium; assembly: GCA_027451525.1. GTDB lineage: Bacteria > Chloroflexota > Ktedonobacteria > Ktedonobacterales > Ktedonobacteraceae > DTNP01. Next base: position 13,227 of record DAIDJF010000001.1, on the reverse strand, counting down.
AAAATTTGGGCCAGCACTTGCACCGCAGGCACATTGAACGAGATTGGCCCAAAAGCTCCACTCAAGAAAAAGAGTGGGATTGTTACGCCGAAGGCCAGACCTGTAAATGCCATCCGCTGCTTAATCCAGGTTCCCAGCAATGTGCCTAAAGCAATAAAAATGAGCATGGTCAAGAGCGTGTCACCAATTACCTCGCCCCAATGGACAGGCCAGACGCCAACAACAAAGATGAGGACAGCCAGAACAACAACCAATGCGGCAAGGCTCATTATGAGCGCACCTGCCATCTTACCCACCACAATTGCCCAACGGCTTGCGGGCGATAAGAGCAGTTCCTTCATCGTCGCGTTCTCCCATTCACGCGCTGCCGCTGTGCCAGACTGTAATAATCCGCCAATCACTAAAGCGATCACGAGGATGGAGACGGTCAGATAGGGAATGTAACCAGTATCCTGCGCATATGCGTCAATCTCTTGTGGCACCACAGTCACAACATGCGGGAAGGCATTTGCGTAAAAGGTCGTGATCGAAAGCGGCACGGCCCGCCGTATGTCGTTCGTAAAATCCGTGTTCAAGTTGTTAATGGTCACATCAACCTGGACAGGTTGTTGCGCTGCGATGCGCTGGTCGAAGTCCGTTGGAATAACAACGACGGCGACGATGTGGCCTTGATGGATGGCTTGCATAGCATCCGTCAGATTCATCTTTTGCAGTATAAATGAGTGCGCGTGATCCATCGCGTTATAGAACTGTTGTGCATATGGACCAGTATCTTGCATCACAACAGCCGTCGGAGCCTGACCACCACTAATCACAAACAGACTCAGCAAAATCAAAAAGTTTACCGGCAAGAACACGCTAATGATCGTGAATACCCGCTCTGTTAGCGCACTCCTGATATCCTTCTTCATGCATGCCCAGATGACACGCAGATTATAAAGAAATCGCTCCATATTGCTCTGCTCCTAGTCGCGTAGCGCGGTCCCTGTCAAACGCAAGAAAATTTCATCCAGGTTGGGTTCACGCACGGCAATATCGCGCAACTCACCTTCTTGCGAAAGAATGTTGATAATGTGCGGCACAATGTTATGGATACCCTGCGTTGTAATCGTGAGATGCGTCTTCTCCTGCACAACATCCTTGACACCCGTTAGACGGCGAATTTCATCAACTGACGCGCTTGGCTTCTCCGTCTCGACCTCGATCACGCTCCCACCATACGTCTGTTTGAGATGCTCTGGCGTATCGACAGCAATCAGTTTGCCATGATCGATAATTGCCAGACGATCACATAAGGCCTGCGCCTCTTCCAGATAGTTCGTCGTAATCAGCACCGTCTTGCCCTGATTACGCAGAGAGAGAATGTAATCCCAGATCACGCGACGGGCCTGGACATCTACACCTAATGTCGGCTCATCCAGATATACTAACTGTGGCTCATGCAACAAGGCGCGGCCCAGTGCGAGACGGCGTTTCATGCCACCCGAAAAAGTGCCGACACGTGAATTTTTGCGATCCAGCAACTGCACCAGTTCCAGAATGCGCGTAATACGCTCTTTTTTCTCTTTCACGGGAATGCCAAACAGGTCCGCGTGGAAATCCATGTTGGCCCATGCCGTTAACTCTTCGTAGAGTGCCGTTTCTTGGGGCACCGCTCCTAAGATCTGACGCACCTTACGTGCATCACGACGCACATCATACCCCAACACTTTTACAACACCACTCGTCGGCACACTCAAACCGCTAATCATGTTGATGGTCGTGGTCTTTCCTGATCCATTTGGTCCAAGCAAGCCAAAAATCTCGCCTTGCCGCACAGTGAGTGTCAAGTGATCAACCGCTTTAAACGTCCCGAAATTTTTACAAAGATCAACCATCTCTATTGCGGAAACCTGCGTCTCCGCAGTTCCCACGCTACTTGAGATAACTTGTGTGCTCTCTTTACTCATCCTGATATCCCTTCTCTATGTTCTATAATGCTCTACCTTCGTAGCTCCTTTTACACCTCTACATCATTGCTGGGAAAGATAATGCCTTCCGGTAACAACCCAAAACGGTCACCAACCCCTGGCCCCATCTCGGAAATATTGGCAACAATACGCTGAAATTGCGCGATTAAATGGTGCTGCTCCTCTTCCGAGAAACCATCCATCATTTGCTGATTAGAATGTGTCACAGCAGCGGGTAACGTTTGCATGATATCCTGACCTTCAGCGGTGAGATAGACCAGGACCATACGCCGATCTTCTTGCGCGTGCCGCCGCTCAACTAAGCCACTCTGCTCCAAACGCCTGACAATCCCCGTCACGGTCGGAGCATCAATACCTCGTTCATGGCTAATCGCGCCAATCGTCATGCCATCTTGCTGGGCTAACAATGCCAATACTCCCCACTGTGGAGGGGTAATGATATACGACTTGCCACGCTCCTCACAGTGCTGACGCAAGATCTCAGCAAAAGCATAGGCAACACAGCGTTGCGTATAGAACAGCCAATAGCCAATGTTATCGTTTGAAAGAATATCCATCTTCACTCCTCACGCTAGCCCTTAGCATACTAATATTTAGTGTACTAAATATTAGTATGCTAACAATATACCAGCATTTACAGGAAAAAACAAGTGTTTTTTCGCTTTCAAAATGGGTAGCGCAAAATCCACTGGTTATGCTATACTTATATGCAAAGACAACTTGTTTTGCGATGAGGCTCGCATAGTGCCGTCAGGCTAATGGCTTCTACTTTTCCGCTGCACCACAGTGTGCACCAGGCAGAAAGTAGAAGTTTTTTGTTGTAGTATAGTCAAATTCCTCCTATGCTATACTACAAGCGAGTATCTCGATACAAGGAGGTGTCTATTATGAGTTTGTTACGTCAAGGGAAGGCACAAGCGTTGACGATTTATCTCGGTGAGTCTGACCAGTGGCAAGGTATGCCGTTATATGCTGCGATTATTCAGTTGCTGCGTGAGCAGGGATGCGCAGGAGCAACAGCAACGCGAGCCATTGCGGGCTATGGAGCAGGGGCACGCTTGCATGAACAAGGAGGATGGCGATGGTCATCCGACGCAACAATTGTTATTCAAGTCATTGATCAGCCGGAACGTTTACGTCACCTCTTCCCACGTTTACAGGAAATGTTGAGTGGTGGGTTGATAACCCTGCACGAAGTTGACGTGCTAAAGTATACCCATGCCCGCAGGCGTGGCATTCCCTCAAAGCTCAATGTATCGCAAGTGATGGAGACACTAGTCATCAGCGTTTCCCTGGATACACCATTAGCGCGTGTGATTGATCTACTGCTAGAAGCACCTTTTCGTACGCTACCAGTCATAGATCAGCAGCATCACTTGCAAGGCATTATCAGCACAGGTGATCTCATTCACGCGGGCGTACTACCCATGCGACGTGGCTTGCTCAAAACTGCGCGTGAACTAGATGAGCAGAGCGCAGAGATGGTTGCCGCGCCTGTAGAACAGGCTCGCCAGAGTACACTCACGGCTCAAGATGTGATGAACCGTCAAGTACGAACAGTCTTGCCGACCACGCACGTTCGCGAAGCCGCGCAGATCATGCTCGAAACAGGATTGCGTCGTTTGCCGGTTGTCGAGAACAACGGTACGCTTGTGGGCATCCTGACACGAGCCGACCTGCTACAAGTTATTGTTACCAGCCCACTGATGAATTCGCAAGTCAGTAGTGCGACACAACCACTACAACATACAGGCTCGCTGTCTCACACACCACCACAACAACGCGCGATTATCGAGTACACTAACACCGATGTACGCACCATCAGCGAACAAACATCGCTTGCAGAGGTTATTGACGAACTCATTCTCTCACCTTTTAAGCGTGTTATCGTTGTTAATGCACAGCAACAAGTCGTAGGCATCATTAGCGATGTCGATATTCTCGCACGAATGCAAGAGGAGATGCGACCCGGCCTGCTCTCCATGCTCACGTCCTGGGCACGCACGACACCACGCCGCCCAGCAACTGGCACGTTGCATTCACCACACGGCAAAGCCTCAGTCGCCGGGGATATTATGAATCGTGAGGTTATCACAGTAACCGAAACAACCTCGGTACAGGATACCATTGAGATAATGATCAGTACGCGCCGCAAGGTGCTACCAGTCGTAACGACACAAGGACAATTGCTTGGAGTGGTCGGACGCTCTGACCTGCTTCGTGTATTGGTAGAAGGTAAATAATCTATGGCATCACACACCCATGCAGGAAAACGTATTCGTATCTTTATTGGAGAAGCTGAAACATGGCGAGGCAAACCACTGTATCGCGCCATTCTGGAAATAGCACAGCAACATGGAGCGATGGGAGCGACCGTGCTACGCGGCATTGAGGGGTTTGGGCCTGAACATCACCTCTCGACAGAACGCTTGCCCGATATCTCCGATAACCTCCCGCTCATTATCGAGATTGTCGAACATGAAGAGCGCGTTAATGCTCTGCTCACCATGTTAGATCAACTCGTGCAACGTGGCACTATTACCGTCACGCCTGTCGAGATAGTCTCTGGTGGGAGGGCATCATGACGCCTTTCTCTCTCGCATTTACAGGTTTGGTCGGGCTGGCGGGAGCCTGTGGAGCATTAGCACGTTACCTGCTGGGGCGTTTCATCGCTGAGCACGCCGGTTCTCAGTTTCCCTGGGGCACTTTTATCATCAATGTTTCTGGCTCGTTCGTCATTGGTCTGCTCGCGGCTCTCGTCACGCATAAAATGCTCAGCGTTGCCGCTCAGACTGTGCTGGCGACTGGTTTTCTGGGTGGCTATACGACCTTCAGTACGATGAGTTGGGAAGGCGTACAACTGGCTCGTGGCGGTAGCACAACGCGCAGTATGCTTTACCTCGGCGGAAGCGCGTTAGTCGGCATGCTAGCCGCACTTCTGGGCGTCATTGTGGGAGGGCTTCTCTAATGAACAGAACACTCTCACGGCGTAGACAACTCCTCGCTGTCGCCTGTGGCGGCTTTCTCGGCACGCTCACGCGCTATCTGCTCAGTACCTTTATTCAAAGTCTCTTGGGCAAAAGCTGGCCTTATGATATCCTTATTATCAATATTACGGGCGCATTCGCACTGGCCCTTGTCTCGACACTCGCTGATGCCACCTTCCTTGTTGGCCCAACACGCCGTATCTTCATCAACGTTGGCTTTATGGGCGCGTATACCACCTTCAGCAGCATGGCATTAGGGGATGTCTTGCTCTTCACTCACAGCCACTGGTTACCCGCCTTACTGTATATCATGCTCAGTCTGGTTGGAGGTATTTTGGCAGTTATTATGGGCGACATAGCAGGACAATGGTTGGTCAAACAACGCCAAACGCCACAGCGGCAAGCAAGCAGCAATCAACGCACTGCCAAAGCAGAACAGACAGGAGAGGCAATGCAACCAGGAGACCACCTCGATCTACAAGATGATCTCCTGATACCAGATCAGCACGGAAGATAACAGCGAGAAACACTTTTATTTCCAGCGATGCACGGGCAGACCCGCAATAGGAGAAGCGTGAATGCCAGAGGATAGATAGCGATGGTGCGACCTGCATCTGGAACAAAGACAGTCACACAATCTCTCCTATTTCGGAACGCGCAAAAATGACGTACAATCAACACAGGTAATGTATTTTTGTATCCAATGAAGGAGGAGCAATGCAAACGCTCCTGGGTATTGACCTCGGCACCACGGGCGTGAAGGCGGCCCTTTTCGCCGCTGATGATGGGCACGTGCTCGCTGATGCTTTTGTTGACTATCCTCTTTATCATCCCAAACCAGGATGGGCCGAACAGAACCCTGCTGACTGGTGGCAAGCAACATTACAAGCCATTCGTACCTGTCTGACAGGTGCAAGCAAACACGGCATCAATCCATCAGATGTGCGCGGCGTAGGACTTTCAGGACAGATGCATGGTGTTGTTCTGCTTGATACACGCCAGCAGGTATTGCGTCCCTGTATTATTTGGGCTGATCAACGTAGCGACGCACAATGCCGCTGGATCACAGATAAGGTTGGCGCAAGTCAGCTTATCGAATATGTCAGCAATCCAGCCCTCACAGGCTTCTCTGCTCCCAAAATGCTCTGGGTGCGCGATAATGAGCCGGAGATATTTGCGCAGGCACGCACCTTACTCCTGCCAAAAGATTATATTCGCTACCTTCTGACAGGCGTGATGGCAATGGAAATTTCTGATGCTGCTGGAACCTGCCTACTTGATGTCAAGCATGGTCGCTGGTCACAAGAGGTTCTGGCCGCTATCGAGGTGGCATCATCTCTGCTGCCACCAGTAATCGCGGCTGATGCAGTGAGCGGTTATATTACGGCAGAGGTTGCGACATTAACAGGGTTACCTGTTGGCACGCCTGTCGCGGGTGGTGGAGCAGATAACGCCTGTGGAGCAGTCGGTAACGGTGTTGTTGAGCCGGGTTTAGCCCTGGTCTCTATCGGTACCAGTGGTGTAGTGCTGGCTCATGCCAATACTCCACAGGTTGATACCTCCGGCCCTATACCGCGAGTGCATACCTTTAATCACGCCGTCCCGCACGCCTGGTATCTGATGGGTGTCACGCAAGGCGCAGGTCTCTCTCTACGCTGGGTACGCGATAATATCGGCTTGCCTGAGCGTGCGTTAGAGCGTTGGACAGGCGAGGATGCCTACTCGCTGCTCTCCAGAGAGGCTGCCAGTGTGCCTCCTGGCAGTGATGGCTTGATCTTCCTGCCTTATCTGCAAGGTGAGCGCACACCACACCTTGATCCCTATGCACGCGGTGGATGGATTGGACTGACCGCCAGCCATGACCGCCGCTATCTGATTCGCTCGGTCTTGGAAGGTGTTGCATTTAGTCTTAAGGACTGTCTTGGCATCATTCAGGAACAAGGGCTAACACTCACGCAGATGCGCGCAACAGGTGGCGGCGCAAAGAGTCCACTCTGGCGGCAGATTATTACCGACATCCTGGGGGTTGAAATCGTCACGACCAATGCAACCGAAGGTCCAGCGTTTGGAGCTGCTCTACTCGCAGGTGTTGCCAGTGGCGTCTATAGTTCTGTACAAGAGGCATGTACACAGACGGTGCGCGTGTTAGAGCGCACACAGCCCGATAGTGCGACCGCTTCAGCATATCAACAAGCATATGCGACGTATCGTGCACTCTATCCCGCACTTAAACCCATTATCAGCCAAGCCTAGCTATGAGAGGAGCATAGCATATTGTGCTCCTCTCACGCTAATTAGCCATTGAGTTGCTGATAGATGAGATATGCGCCGATAATCCAATTGCCCAAGGCAAGGATGAGTGCAATAAGCGACAATACCAGCCCAACCGTTGCCATCGTTCTGCGTGACGCCGAACGGCGACCTAACACAGAAAATATGATCCCAAGAATAGCGGTGATCACACCTACAATTGGCACTAACCATCCAATCATGCTAATGATGCTCAGGACTAGTCCGGCAAGTGCCTGTCCTCGTCCTTGCTCATTTTGAGGTGCTGGCTGCGCTGGATAGCCATAAGGCGACAGTGGTGCATACTGCCCAGGTGTAGGCGACGCATAAGGCATCTGCTGATATCCAGAAGCAGGCGACGCATAGGGTGAATTTGGGGGATAAGGAGAGGCGGGCGGAGCCTGATCTGCCGGATATGGACTATTTGGCGGCTCTTGATTAGGTTGATACGGTGAATAGGGATCGGGAGTTTGATCGCCCATCATGTTACTCTCTTTCTTTTGATGCAATGAGTCCTAAAATTTTTGAGACACACCAGCACGCTAGGACTTAGTCACAAGGTCAGTATATAGGCTAGAAACAAAACTGACAATGAGGATAGTGCGTAACCACGCACTATTTTAAGCAGGAGAAATTAATTCATGAGTTTTGCTGATGCACTCTTAACCACAGATATTTTGACACTACGCCAACAATTATTACATCACCCTTTATGGCAACGCATTGAGGATGGCACATTAGAAGTCGCGCGCCTCCGCCTGTTTGCCTTACAGGACTGGTGGCTGGTGCGCGAGGCCTATCGGCTCGACGCGCTGGCAATCGCGGGTGTCTCTGAACTCGAAGTACAAGAGTTGCTTTTGAGCAAACTTGTACCGAAAGTAGGCGGCTACAAATTACTACTGAACTTTGGTGAGGCACTCGGTCTCACACGCGCAGATTTCGACGCCGTTGAGCCACTAGCGGGCTGCATGGCATTGACCAATTTCTTTTACTGGATGCTCGCCTATGGCTCACCCGGAGAAAAACTGGCCTCGGTCAGTGCTAGCGAGGATATTTTCGTGCAGATTTGTCTGCGCATTTATCCTGCTCTTATGCAGCACTACCATCTGAGCGCGGAACAAGTTGAGTTTTTCTCGGCACATGATGCAATCGGCAAGCAAGTCATGCCTGTCGATGCAGCCCTACTCACCCGTTACGCAACTAACAACGACGAACGTCAGCGCATCATTCGCGCCGTGCGCTTGAGCCACGAATTTGAACTGCTCTTTTATGACACCATCGTAGGAAAGCAATAAACGGTCACCCTTTATACCCACGAGGACCGCTTGGTTACAATTAAACGGTCCTCGTAAGCATGTACAACAATTCGAGCGTGTTACAGCTTTTATTGGCCGCTAGAGGCTTGTGCCTTTTGTGCCTCGCGCATTACTACGCCTTTAATCATATCAGCCGCTTTCTCGGCAATCATGATCGTTGGCGCATTTGTGTTGCCATTAACTACTGTCGGCATGATCGAGGCGTCGATGACGCGCAGACCCTCTATGCCACGCACGCGCAATTCCTGGTCAACAACCGCCATCCGGTCACCACCCATTTTGCAAGTTCCGACAGGATGGTAGATTGTCTCCGTATAGTTGCGCAGGTAAGCAACAATGTCCTCGTCACTCTGCACCTGTGGACCTGGTAAGGTCTCTGTGCCACGAAACGCATCAAAAGCCTTTGTGTGCGCCAGACGGCGAGCCAGTTTTACGCCCTCAACCAGAACCCGAACCTCCTCTTCACTGCTCAGGTAGTTGGCATGGATGGCGGGATACTGCGTCGGATCAGCCGAGCGCAGTGCCAGATAGCCAATGCTTTTAGGGGCCACCAGCGTTGGTGCAATCGTAAAGCCATGCTCCTGCGGCATCGTGAAGCCATGATTGATGTAGTAGACAGGCGTGAAATGGTACTGCAAATCCGGTTCTAGAACATCTGGGCGGGTCTTCATGAAGGCTCCTGATTCCGCGATATTCGAGGAAAGCGGCCCACTCTGATGCTCTATATACTCCTGGAAATTCTCAGCAGTCTCGGCAGTAAAGAATGAAATTGGTTGTGTACACGAGTAGCACACACTGGCAAAGACATGGTCTTGCAAGTTCTGACCTACACCGGGGAGATCCAACACAACGTCAATCCCCATGCTGCGTAGATGGTCGGCAGGACCAACACCTGAGAGCAACAACATTTGCGGCGAGTTGACAGCACCGCCAGAAAGAATGACCTCTTTATTCGCGCGCACCTGCTGCTCTGCGCCATCTTTCAGATATGCCACACCAACAGCGCGCGTGCCTTCAAACAGCACACGCATCGCTAAGGTCTGTGTCTGCACGGTCAGATTAGGACGGCTGAGGGCAGGGTGCAGATAGCCAACAGAGGCACTATGACGGCGTCCAGCACGTTGCGTCACCTGATACCTTCCAAAGCCCTCCTGGGTGGCCCCGTTAAAATCGTCGTTCGCAGACCAGCCCAGCTCTACACCCGCCTCGACAAAGGCATCAGAGAGCGGTGATGTGTAGCGGCGATCCATGACATTGAGGGGACCACCCACGCCATGATACTCCGAGGGACCACGCTCTTGATTCTCGGCCTTCTTAAAATACGGCAATACATCAGCATAACTCCATCGGGCATTGCCCAACTCGTGCCAGTGATTATAGTCATGGCGATTGCCACGAATGTAGACCATGGCATTAATTGAACTGGAGCCACCGAGCATCTTGCCACGCGGCCAATAGAGCTTACGATTATTGAGTTGCGCTTCCTCTTCGGTGCTATAGTTCCAGTCAAGAGGCGATTGGAACAGTTTGCTAAAGGCAATGGGGATGTGGATTTCTGGGGCCTCGTCCGAGACACCCGCTTCGAGCAATAACACGGTAGTCTGACCATCTTCGGTCAAACGGTTAGCAAGTACACAGCCAGCGGAGCCTGCTCCGACAATCACGTAATCGTACAATGTCATGTCCTTTCGTCAGTGAAAGTATAGAGAGACGCATCTCACATTGCAACATACTCAAAAGATCAATCGGCTGAAGAGCATCCTTGCGTTCATGAGATAGTGTACCATAAAACAAAGGCGAACGGCTCTGTTCTAACAAAGAATTTGCGTAAACACAGCAAACGGGCATATAATCAGAAAGAAAGCTATTTTTTATTGCTTCATCACATATAATCACCCTATCACATAAGCAGTCAGGAGTATCACCCGGCATGTATCGTCTCCTCGCAATAGACCTGGATGGCACATTATTGAACCCTCAGCATACGATCTCACCGCACACGCTCCATACCCTTCAACGCGCCGTGGCATCAGGCATGAAACTCGTAATCGCCACAGGCCGCGTTCCCTACATTTTTCACTTCCTCGCTGAGCAACTCCCGCTGAATGCGCCACAGATTACCAGCAACGGGGCTATTATCATCGACGCACATGGTAAAGAGATCATCCACGAGCTATTACTTCCCACACACCATATCCTCCCGACCCTTGAAGCCATAAACAAGTTCGACTTGCAACCTTGCTATTACACCCACGAGTCGCTTTTTGTCGAACAAGCTCTGTATGATCTGCACAACTGGTATCTGGCAAGTGCGCCAGTCGCCATCGTTGACAAGATTATCAACATTTATCCGCAGCCGTGCATCAAACTGGCAGCCTTTGGTGACGCCAGCACATTGCGCGAAAAGCGGCGTGAACTGGAGCAGCATTTCGCAGCCCAACTCTATGTGACACAGACGGCCCGCGAATGGCTAGAATTTATGCATCCCACCGTTTCCAAAGCCAACGCGCTCAAGCAGATCACACAGGAACTGGCAATCAAACCAGAAGAAGTCATTGCCTTTGGCGATAACCATAATGATATCGGGATGCTGCGCTTCGCTGGTCTCGGCATAGCAATGGGCAACGCACATGACGAGGTAAAAGCGGCGGCAGATTATGTAACAAGCACCAATGCGGAAGACGGCGTGGCGGTAGCGATAGAGAAATTTCTTTTCTAGCACAACGAACGCGCAAAAATGCCGTCTTGAGTACAATAGTGCATCATACTACAGCGTTGACAGACATGCTCCTCTGGGACAGTTACCACCTGAAAATCCTGTTGACGAATTTTCTGCACGACGCGCTCCAGACTCTGCCCGACCCACCTGACTAGATCAGGTTGATAGGAAATCTCCATGATTGCATCTGCACGCTCTGCTTCCTGCGTCCAGTACAGCAACAACCTATCTGGACGCAGGTTATAACGGCGTTCCAACACATGAGCGTAGATACAGAGTTGCCGTTCATAATCAAATAATCGAGCAGAGTCCGCACGAGGTTTTGGCTCCGTCTTGAAATCAACCAGTTCCAAAAGACCGCGATTTTCGCGCAACAGGTCTATTCTGCCCGTGAGAATATAATGCTCTTGCTCAAAAATGATATCTTTTTCAACCTCGCGTACACCTTGTAGTTCGCGCCTATTCTGCTCAAAGTAGTTATACACTTGTGTAAAAGCGCGCTCTTCAACCCTTGTTTCTTCTTCATCCAGATAACTAAGGCGCAAGCGGGCATAGTTTTTGCGCACCATGTGCTCTATGCTCCGCCAATTTAGCTCACCAAATTGCCCATCACGAACGCGACGATGTAGCTCTTCAAGAGTTTGATGCACGAGCAGGCCGAGCAAAAAGTTATATTGGCACCCTTCTACAAATTCATACTCACGAAAATACTGATACTGGCGCGGACAGGTCTCATAGCGTTGAATATCGCCCGTAAAACTATAGCGATGTTTCATCTGTATCAGATCTTTATGGCTATACGAAATTTGATCTTTCCACAGATCACGGGCCTCGCCCCACGTTGGCAATCCTTGTAAAAGCGGCTCAAATTCTTTATTCGGCCGTTTGCTCAAATGATAGGTCAGAATGAGAAGTTTTTCTGCACGCGAAAAGGCCACATAATACAAACGCATCAGATCAAAACCCGGAATGCGGCACTCTGGCTCAAAATTGGTCTCGTCCCGATTATAAAATTTTCCCATATCGCGCCCTATTACATCCGCGCCATTGCGCGAGTGCCGCAGACTCCCAACAATCACGACCGGAAACTCCAGACCTTTTGCCTGATGAATAGTCATAAGCAAAACATGACCAGTAGGAAAGGCCTCCTCAATATCTTCGTACTCATTCATACCTTCATCTTTCAATAAGCGGTAAAAGATGGTAAAGAACGTTTTCCGTATCTCACTCAGCGTTTGTTCATTGATAGATGTAATATGGTAGAAATTTTGAAAAACATGCAATTTCTTCGAGAAAAGCATCAGATTGCGCATACAAGCTTCTTCTTTGATAAAGCTCACAAACGGCTCCAAAGCCAGCAAGCGATAGAAATAATTCATCAATGCAGGTTCAGGCTTCACCTGCTCCATCATGCCCGTGTCATACTTGTCCTGCCGCATGGCAGATTCTATCACCAGACCTTCTACAAGCTTTTCATATAAGGAGTTATACTGCTCTCGTAAAAATTTTACACATTTATTACGTATATACAGATCAAAACCTCGTTGTTCCTCACTGGCTTGTTCCTGCTCCGCCCCCGTATACTCCAACAATACAGCAAAACAAGCCATCAATAAGCGCACCTCTTCACGCTCAAAATAGGAACGTGCGCGTGGACAAAAAGTAGGTATACCACGCGCTTTCAAAGCATTGACATAGCCATCACTGTACTGAGTCTTAACGCTATACAACAAGATCGCTATCTGATTGTAGTCCGTAATTGCCCCGCTTGCTTTAAGCTGTTGAATACAGCACGCAACCTGCTCGGACTCATCTTCATCATTTTTTCCCTCGATTTTGACAACCGCTGGATAGTCGTTATGCGAAACTGTGGGATCAGGCACAATCTCTTTCGACTTACGAAAACGCAATCTGCCATGCTCTGACCAGTCAGCAGTTTTCATCCA